>NZ_JADNGN010000009.1 GCF_015553355.1 Collinsella aerofaciens | reverse complement strand
CTGGGCTTGATCATCTTCGAGACGGCGCCGACCACGCAGTCGACCCCCAGGCCGGAGAGCCTCTTCTGCAGGTCGAACCCCGTGACCCCGGACTCGTACACGCACCTGGCCCTGGGGTCCACGGACCGCACCCACTCCGCGACTGCCCCGGCGTCGTAGCCGAAGGTCGCGCAGCGCACCTCCCCGGTCATGACGTCGAGGGAGACTGCCTTTATCGAGCGGGCGTGGACGTCGAGGCCGACGAAGGTGGTAGTATCGAGCATGGGAGCCCCTTCCATGAATGCGGCGTGGCCGCCGCGGCTGAATTAGACACTCACCATTGTCGGCCTAATCCGCGGTCTTTCATGCAGCAGGGGCTCTCAATGTTTTTATGTCCTGCTCATATCGTCTGTGCCGGCACTTTGGGACACTCCTTGCGCCAAGTCTGCCGGCCCACACCGGACTCGTCCCATGCTTTACCGAGATAAAGTGAACGTGCAGATTCGTAACCCACTTGCAACCGTTCTATGGCACGATATTGAACGAATGTATGCTATGAGCCCAAATCTTTTGGGCAGAGTGGGAGACAGTATGGTCAAGCTGTACGAGGACGGCATCTACCTGCGCGGCGGCAGCGAGGTTGTGCCTGCGGCCGAGGCTGCCGAGCGCGGTATTACGCAGACGCCCGAGGACGCCAAGCGTGGCACCATCGCGTATTCGATCCTTCAGGCACACAACACGTCCGGCGACCCCGAGGCGCTCAAGATTCGTTTCGATGCCATGGCGAGCCACGACATCACCTTTGTCGGCATCATCCAGACGGCGCGCGCCTCGGGCATGGAGCAGTTCCCACTGCCCTACGTGCTCACCAACTGTCACAACTCGCTGTGCGCCGTGGGCGGCACTATCAACGAGGACGACCACGTCTTCGGTCTCTCGGCTGCCAAAAAGTACGGCGGCATCTTCGTTCCGCCCCATATCGCGGTCATCCATTCCTTTATGCGCGAGAACTTCGCCGGCTGCGGCAAGATGATTTTGGGCTCCGACTCGCACACCCGCTACGGCGCCCTGGGCACCATGGCCGTGGGCGAGGGCGGCGGCGAGCTGGCAAAGCAGCTGCTGCGTGACACCTACGACGTCGCCTATCCCGGCGTCGTCGCCATCTACCTCACGGGCGCCCCGCGTCCCGGCGTCGGCCCGCACGATGTGGCGCTCGCCATCATCCGAGCCGTCTTTGCCAAGGGCTACGTTAAGAACAAGGTCATGGAGTTTGTGGGCCCCGGCATCGCGAGCATGACGACCGACTACCGCAACGGCATCGATGTCATGACCACCGAGACCACCTGCCTGTCGAGCATCTGGGCCACCGACGAGGACACGCACGCGTTTTTGACCATGCACGGCCGCGGCGACGACTACCGCGAGCTCAAGCCCGCCGATGTTGCCTACTACGACGGCTGCGTCGAGGTCGATCTGTCGAGCATCAAGCCCATGATCGCGCTGCCGTTCCATCCTTCCAACGGCTTTGAGATCGACGAGCTCAACGAGAACCTCGGGGACATCCTGCATGAGGTGGAGCTCGAGGCTGCCAAGATCGGCGAAGGCAAGACGCACTTTAGCCTGCTCGATAAGATCGTCGACGGAAAGCTGCACGTGCAGCAGGGCGTTATCGCCGGCTGCTCGGGCGGCAACTACGACTCCGTGGTCCAGGCCGCCCGCGTGCTCAAGGGCGCCAACACCGGCTGCGGCGAGTTCTCGCTGTCGGTCTATCCCACGAGCCAGCCCGTGGCACTCGAGCTTACACGCCGCGGCTATATCTACGATCTCATGGAGGCTGGCGCGATCGTGCGCACGGCGTTCTGCGGCCCGTGTTTCGGTGCCGGCGACACGCCTGCCAACAACGGCCTGTCCATCCGCCACACCACGCGCAACTTCCCCAACCGCGAGGGTTCCAAGCCGGGTAATGGCCAGCTGAGCGCCGTGGCCCTGATGGACGCCCGCTCCATTGCGGCGACGGCTGCCAACGGCGGCATCCTGACGCCAGCGACCGACCTGCCCGAGGAAACTTGGGACGAGGCCTGCGAGTACACCTTTGACGATGCACCGTACAAGAAGCGCGTGTACTGGGGCTTTGGCAAGGCGGAGCCTGCCGACGAGCTGGTCGAGGGTCCCAACATCAAGCCGTGGCCCGCGATGGAGCCCCTCGGCGACGACATCCTGCTTAAGGTGTGCTCCAAGATCATGGACCCGGTCACCACGACCGACGAGCTTATTCCTTCGGGCGAGACGAGCTCCTTCCGCTCCAACCCGCTGGGCCTGGCCGAGTTTACGCTCAGCCGCCGCGACCCTGCCTACGTGGGTCGCTCCAAGGAAGTCGACGCCGTGGAGAAGCGTCGCGTGGCCGGCGAGGCCGCGGGCGACCTGGCGGCACTCGATGCCGAGCTTGCGGGCGTGTTTGAGGCGCTGGCCGGCGCGGGCGTCGCGGCCGATGCCAAGGCGACCGAGTACGGCTCCATGCTCTATGCCAAGAAGTCCGGTGACGGTTCTGCTCGCGAGCAGGCTGCGAGCTGCCAGCGCGTCATCGGCGGCCTGGCAAACATCGTCCACGAGTACGCCACCAAGCGCTATCGCTCCAACGTGATGAACTGGGGCATGGTGCCCTTCCAGATGGAGGCCGAGCCCAACTTTGAGGTGGGCGACTACGTCTTTGTGCCGGGTATCCGTGCCGCGCTCGATGGCGACCTGAAGAACATCGCTGCCTACGTGGTGCGTGCCGACGGTGCGGTTGAGCAGATTGAGCTCTACATTGCCGATATGACGGCAGAGGAGCGTGCCATCGTCAAGGCCGGCTGCCTGATCAACTACAACAAGTTCAAGGCCGCTGCCGAGTAACGTTGCTGTACGCCCCGGACACACCTTTCCCTCGTGCTCACGCGCTTCGCGAGGGTCGCCCGAGGGAAAGGTGTGTCCGGGGCTACCGCGACGTTCTCGTTGGGTCTTGAGGGACGCTAATAAATAGACTTGCTTGATGCCGCCCCTGTTATCGGGGCGGTTTCTTTTTTCGAAAACCGCCACAAAGGGGCCTGCCCCTTTCGTGGTGGTGGTGGGCGAGCTCGATGCTGCCGTGCTCGCTGAACGACATTCTAATGAGCGTCTCTACAGGATTTCATCTGGGCTGGCGGGCTTGGTTGTTTTGGGGATGCCGAGTTTGGATGACGCGAAATCGTCAACATTGTCCTTGATTCCGTCTCTGGTGTAGACGGTGACCATATAGGTGCTGTGTCCGAATTCGCCCTTGTCGCGTGTTGCCCAGGCATCCCAGTAGGCGGCCCCGTTTCGCCCTTTGATTTTTCCGACACGGCGGAGTTCTGTTCGCTTTAATTTCTGGTTGCTATAGATAGTTCGACCGGCCTCCTCGGTGAGTCCGCACTGTCCAAGC
This sequence comes from Collinsella aerofaciens, assembly GCF_015553355.1. GTDB lineage: Bacteria > Actinomycetota > Coriobacteriia > Coriobacteriales > Coriobacteriaceae > Collinsella > Collinsella aerofaciens_V. Next base: position 58,489 of record NZ_JADNGN010000009.1, on the reverse strand, counting down.
ATCTTGTCGAGGACTTGGTTCATGTGGCGCTCATCGGTGTTTGGTGCGTAGTCGTAGGCGAGGGTGATGGAGTCGAGGGGCTGGTCGTCGATCAAATAATTCATCGTCTGAGGTTCAAGGCTGAAATGGGGGAAGCATCCATCAATCGTTCCGAGCAGCGGTAACTTTGACCGCCAAATTCCGGTGGGAATTCCATCTTCGTAGAACACGCCGCGACAGATAAAGGAGAGCGAGGTGGCACGCGAGCCGGCGTCGACCATTCCGCATAAATCGAAGGGCGAGGCGATACCAAGGGAAAAGGGCGTGATGGCGATAAGGAAGAGCATCACGATGGGTATGGCTAGAATGGCGATGACGTTGCGACCGGTGGAATGAGGCGGCTTCATATGCGCTCCTCGAGACAAAGATCTGTTGAGGATAGGCAGAAATGGATATGTTCAGAGAACAATTCAAGTTTAATCTCATGGCGCGAGATGGTCGACCGTTAGCGTCGAAAACCACCACAAAGGTGCCTGTCCCCTTTGCGGTGCTTCTCGGTTTGTCTCGATCTGTAACAGTTAGACCCTAATTTGCCGAGTAGATGTTACAGATTGAGACAAACGGTTGCCGCTGGTCATTTTCTCTCGATCTGTAACATCTAGGATCAAAAATGGCTGCTAGATGTTACAGATCGAGACGGTAGTACGCCTGGGCAGCGGCGGGCTGACATCTCAGTACCCTATCCATCAATCACTCAGAAAATCTTATATATAGAGACTTAGATTTATGTATAAGATCGCGCAAAGCTGGCAACAATACTTCTCGAACAACGTGAAGCCGCCCCGTAGGGCGGCCACCCCAAGAGAGGTGATTCCATGAGAATCGATAAGCTAGCAATGACGTCGCGCGAGGCGCTGCAGACCGCCATGAGCACGGCTGCTGACGCGCAGGCCGGCGCGGTGGAGCCGATTCACCTGCTGTCCGCCCTGCTTGGTGCCGGCGAGCGCAATATCTCCGTGATTATCGAGCGCATCGGTGCCGACCCGGCTCAGCTCGCACGCTCCACGCAGGATGCCATCGACCACGCGCCCAAGGTTTCGGGCGAGGGCCAGCAGATAGGCCTGTCCAACGAGCTCGTCCGCGTCATCGAAAAGGCCGAGAAGAAGGCCACCAAGATGGGCGACAGCTTTGTGGTGACCGAGCATCTGCTGATGGCGCTTGCCGAGGACAAGGGCGAGGCCGGCCGCGTTCTGTGCGACGCCGGCGTGACCAAGGAGCGCATCGAGCAAGTCTACGAGGAGCTACGTGGCGATGATCGCGTGACGTCTGCCGAGGACAAGACGCAGTTTGAGGCGCTGGAGCAGTACGGACGCAACATCTGCGACCTCGCCCGCGCCGGCAAGCTCGACCCGGTCATCGGCCGTACCGACGAGATCCGTCGTACCATCCAGGTCCTGTCCCGTCGCACCAAGAACAACCCCGTGCTCATCGGTGAGCCGGGCGTCGGCAAGACGGCCATCGTCGAGGGCATCGCCCAGCGTATCGTAGCCGGCGACGTGCCGAGCACGCTGCGCGATCGCGACCTCATCGAGCTCGACATGAGCGCGCTGGTCGCCGGCGCCAAGTACCGCGGCGAGTTCGAGGACCGCTTGAAGGCCGTGCTCAAGGAAGTCCAAAAGTCCGAAGGCAAGGTCATCCTGTTCATCGATGAGCTCCACACCATCGTGGGCGCGGGTGCCACCGAGGGCTCCATGGACGCCGGCAACATCCTCAAGCCGGCGCTCGCCCGTGGCGACCTGCACGCGATCGGCGCGACCACGCTTGACGAGTACCGCAAGTACATCGAGAAGGACGCGGCGCTCGCGCGTCGTTTCCAGACCGTTATGGTGAGCGAGCCTACCGTCGAGGACACCATCTCGATCCTGCGTGGCCTCAAGGAGAAGTACGAGATCTTCCACGGCGTGCATATCACCGATAGCGCGCTCGTGGCGGCTGCCGACCTCTCCGATCGCTACATCGCCGACCGTTTCCTGCCCGACAAGGCCATCGACCTGGTCGATGAGGCCGCAAGCCGCCTGCGCATGGAGCTCGACAGCATGCCGGTCGAGATCGACGCCACCACGCGTCAGCTCACCCAGCTGCAGATCGAGGAGCAGGCACTCATGAAGGAGACCGATGACGCCTCCAAGGAGCGTCTGGAGGCCCTACGTCAGGAGATCGCCGAGGTCCAGGAAAAGCTCAACGTGCAAAAGGCCGGCTGGCTCAACCAAAAGAACGCCATCGACCACGTGCAGGAGCTCAAGGGCCGGCTCGACGAGGCCAAGAGCGAAGAGGAGCGCGCGACGCGCAACGGCGACCTGGGCCGTGCGTCCGAGCTGCGCTTCTCCGTGATTCCGGGCCTGCAGCAGCAGATTCAGGATTCCGAGGCCGCGCTCGAGGCACAAAAGCAGCAGGACGGCGAGGGCCTCAACGAACAGGTGACCTCCGATGAGATCGCCGAGGTCGTGAGCGCCTGGACCGGCGTGCCTGTGTCCAAGATGATGCAGGGCGAGCTCGACAAGTTGAAGGGCCTGGAGGGCGAGCTGCATAAGCGCGTCATCGGTCAGGACGAGGCCGTCTCCGCCGTTGCCGCGGCCGTGCGCCGCAGCCGTGCGGGTCTCTCCGATCCGGACAAGCCCATCGGCAGCTTCTTCTTCCTGGGCCCCACCGGCGTGGGTAAGACCGAGCTCGCCAAGGCGCTTGCCGAGTGCCTGTTCGACGACGAGCGCGCACTCGTGCGTATCGACATGTCCGAGTACATGGAGAAGTTCAGCGTCCAGCGTCTGATCGGTGCGCCCCCGGGATACGTGGGTTACGACGAGGGCGGCCAGCTCACCGAGGCCGTGCGCCGTCGTCCCTACTCCGTGATCTTGCTCGACGAGATGGAGAAGGCCCATCCGGATGTCTTTAACGTGCTGTTGCAGGTGCTCGACGACGGCCGTCTGACCGATGGCCAGGGTCGCCAGGTGTCCTTCAAGAACACGATTATCATCATGACGTCTAACGTGGGCTCCAAGGCTATCGCCGAGCTTTCGGGCAAGGACGAGGAGGAGATGCGCCATCAGGTCGACGCCGCCATGGCTCAGACCTTCCGCCCCGAGTTCCTCAACCGTATCGACGACATCGTGGTGTTCCATCCGCTCGGCATGGCGCAGATCGAGAAGATCGTCGACATCCAGCTTGCCGACGTCCGCGCGCGTCTGGCCAAGGAGCGCATGACGCTTGCCATCACCCCGGCGGCCAAGCAGATGCTCGCCGTGGGCGGCCTGGACCCGGTCTTTGGCGCCCGTCCGCTCAAGCGTCTGGTCCAGCGCGAGGTCGTGGATGCCATCGCCGCCGCCATCATCGACGGCACGGTGCGCGAGGGCGATCAGGTGACGGTCGATGTCGATAAGGACGGCGGCTTTACCGTCGTGTGCGATAACACGCCGGCGGCCACCTACGAGGTCCCCGATGCCGAGTAGATTTTTGGGACATGCCTTAAAATCTGCCAGCCGTTTCTAAACGCCAAGGGCGGCGGATCCAATTGGGTCCGCCGCCCTTTTTCGTGCGACAATCGATGATGTCGAGCACGATTGCATGGCAAGGAGATATGCAGATGATAGACAAGAACAAGACGAACACGTCGGCGACCGATGCTGCACCCGCCGCACCCAAGCCTGCACCTAAGCCGGCGCCCAAGCCGCGCGATCCCTACATTCGCGCCGAGAACGAGGACGATGACGGCTACGATCCCTACAGCGATCGCCGCCCCGAGCGTGAGCCGATGTTCGAAGCCGATCCGTGGCGCTGAGTGCCACCCAAAAGGCCACCAATAAGTTGCGGTGAAATAGGGACTGTTTTGCAGTTTGACCAGCAAAAACAGTCCCTATTTCACCGCAACTGCGTTAGGGATTTTTCTGCAGGGGAGGGTAGTCAAAAAAGCCCCGTCCCAAATTGACTGCTCGGGGAGTCGCATTCGAGCTCGGTTGTCCTCTTAGCCACTCGATATCCTTCGGAGCAATAACGGTGATAAAACTTGCTTAAGTGCTAATCAAACTACACACAATCTTGCTCTCTAGCTAATCAAGAATCAGTATAATTTTGATTAGCTAGAGAGCAAGATTGGAGAATCATGGCATTCAACGACTTGATCGCCCAGAAAATAAAGGACTTTGAACAGCAGGGGGTTCCGCAGGTCTTTGAGCGAGACCTTGATCTGGAAAACCCACAGGAGCCAAAGCGCGACAACATCGTAAATGTGGTTGTGGGGGCCCGCCGTTGTGGAAAGACGTATCGCCTGTATCAGGAGATGCAGCGGCTTCAGGGCCGGGGCGTCGAGCTTGACCGGATGCTTTACTTTAATTTTGAGGACGAGCGCTTGCGCCCGTATGAGTCATCGCTGCTGGCGGACGTGCTCGACACGTTCTATGCGCTGTATCCTGCTGCTCGAACCGAGGGCGCTTACATTTTCTTTGACGAGATCCAGGAAATTCCCGAATGGGGTGCGTTTCTGCGGCGTGTAGTCGATACGGAGAAAGCGACCGTCTATGTGACGGGATCTTCTTCCAAGATGCTGTCCTCAGAGCTTAAGAGCGAGTTCAGGGGTCGTTCTCTTATACGGGAGCTTTTTCCGTTGAGTTTTTCGGAATACGTTCGGTATAAGACGGGGAGCGTTTTCGAGCCAGATGCGACCTTTTCCCCAAGCGATGCAGCGCTGCTTCGACATCATCTGATCGGATATCTTGAACGAGGGGGATTCATCGCGACGCTTGAGCAGACGCCCGCGGACGCGATTCAGCTGCTACAGGAATATGCTTCGCGAACGGTCGCCATGGATGTCGTTGAGCGCTACGACGTCAAGAACCCTCGCCTGGCCTCACTGTTCCTGACGCGGTCTATGGCATCTTCTGGACGAGAGCTGTCAGTGAACAAGGTGTACAACGAGTTCAAGAGCAGACAGATACCCGTCAGCCGTAATTCGCTCAGCGATTTACTTGAGTATTATGAGGATGCCTACCTGTTATTTTCTGTGCCGGAGTTCACGCGTTCATTGGCAAATAACATGCGGTCTGCGTCTAAGGTCTACGCTGTCGACCCTGCGATGTTTGGAGCATTCTCTCCCGCATCGGCATTGGACCAGGGCCAGAGGCTCGAGACCGCAGTGTTCAATGCGCTAAGAAGAAGGACTCCCGCGGTGAGGACCGGCTCGGTCTGCCGCCTGCTGATCAAAGAGAAGAGCAAAAGCCATGAGGTGGACTTTGTGGCTGGGGACGCACTTCTCATGCGGGCTTATAGCCTGATTCAGGTGAGTGTGGATATGGCAAGTGAGAAAACGCGCGAGCGCGAAATTGCCGCGCTTGATGCCTCGATGGCCCAGTTCGATCTTGGCGAGTCGGCAATCGTTACCATGGATGAGCAGGCCGATATTCCATGCGAGCACGGTGCGGTACACGTTGTGCCCGCATGGAAGTGGCTCCTTGCCTAATCATCTACGGATCTGTGGGGCCAGGACCTCCTGGCCCCTTTATCACGGTTGGGGAGCACCATGATGCGCCCGGCTAGTCCTGGGCCTTGATGCTCGGCAGGAGAATCTGGGCGAGGTAGTCGGTCTCGAGTTTGGTGGCGGCGTCGGCCTTGCCGTCTTTGCCGACCAGCACGTTCTTGATCTGGCTATAGGTGTAGCGGTTGCCGGTCGTGAGCTCGACAAGCTCAATCGCCGTATCCATGGGGTAGGTCGACACGGGGTCTTGCGTCCGTCCGTTGATGGTCTGGGGCACCACGTACGGATAGACGGGGCCGCTGGCGTAGACGGTGTAGCCGTTGCCGAGGTTTGCGGCACCCAAAACCGCGTCGCCCTCATCGGGCGTAAAGCTCTCGCCCTCGCGCACCGCGACGAGCGTCACGAGCGGTGTGTTGGTGTCGCCGTCCAGATAAATGCACAGCGTGCTGCCGTTTTGCCAAGTCGCGACTTTGCCGTACCACTCAACGGGAATATCGAGCTGATACAGGTCCGTTGCCTTATGTCGAGCATCGGCGTCGCGGGCCGCCTGTGCCTCGCGGGAGCTCACGGCGTTGACGGCGGCGTCACGGCGCGCGGTTGCCGCCTGCTGGAGCACCTTTGCGACCGCGGCGGAGTTCACCCCGCCTTCCTCGGCATACTTGGCGGCGGCATCGATCTGGTCGTCAGTCACCGTGTCGGCCGAAGGCACCTTGAGCTTAAAGGTGGCCTGGGCACTCAAATCCTGCCCATCGCTCTTAATGGTGACCTGCGCCTTGGTGGTCGGCACGGTGTAAATGGTACCGTCGGCTGCGATGGGGGACCCAGCGATGGAGAGCGTATAGTCGCCGGGCAGCAGCTTAATGCCGCGACCGTGTTCGTCAACGTAGAGCGTTTCGCTCACGGAAGAACCGTCGGAATCCTGGCCGCTCACCTGCACGGGAATCTTGGAACCAGTTGAGCAGTCGAGCCCTGCGGCATGCACGCCAATCTGCACCGACATCATCGTGTGTGCACTGGCGGCGACAGCGGCAGCCTGCTCTTGCTGATATCCGTTCCAGGCAGCATAGCCTGCGCCGCCGGCGACGAGCGCGACGGCCACAACGCCGGCAACCATCAGGTTGCGGCGCTTGGGCGGCATCTTACGATGACGAACCTCGGCTTCGCGTGCCGAAGGAACGGACGGTAGGGGAATATCGCCCATGGCGATGGTCTCGTCCACGGCAGGCGCGGAGCCCAGGCCGGGAAGCTCGCGGGTCAGCGAATCTTCGGCCGGCAAGCTGTCGAGTAAGATGGTTTCCTCGCTCGTGTCGGATTCGGGCTGGTCGTTGACCTCGCATTCGGATTCCTCGTGCCCCGCCTCGTCTTCGGTGGGCGCGGCGCCATCGTCTTTTGCATCCTGATCATCGGGCTGCGCCTCGATTTCCGGCTCATCCCGCACATCAACGCTCGGATCGTCAAACGCAATCTCGGCCAGCGCAATCCGGTCTAGGCTCTCCAGGGCCTCAGCGCAAGCTTCTGCATCTTGGGCCGCATCCTCTTGGCCCGTCGTCTCATCTTTCATATATCCCCCAAGCTCAATATCGGGACAACAATGTACCCAAAAACGGGACCCCATAGAGCCGCCGCATGATTTGAAATCCGATTTTATATATGCGCATGTTTTTGAATAGATGAATAGAGACGCAACGACAAAAGCCCCCGAAAAGCGAGCGAAACGCTTTCCGGGGGCTCTGCGAGACATTGGATTGAAAAGCCTGGCAGGTGGGCCTATGCCCAAGTGCCAACAGCGACCAACATGTTACTCAGCGTGCGCGTAATCAACCTTGGCGCGGCGAGCGGTGGCCTTCTCCCAGTCGCTGGTGCCCTCAAAGACATCCTGCTTGTAGGGATTGCGGCCGAGCTTCTTGGCACGGTAGGCGATGTAGGTGATCGCGGCAACGTTGGCGACCAGCGCGGCGACCGAGACCGCGGTGGCGGCGCCGGGGTCGAGCGTGGAGTGGGTCACAAAGATGGACTCCTCCTGGAAGTACGGGAACACCTGGGCAAACATGCACCAAATAGCAAGCGTAAAGGCGCGGTTCTGAATCCAGCCGCCCTTATTCCAGATAAAGGCGGCGACGGTGGGCGCCAGCAGCAGCGCAAAGCCGCAGAACCAGGAGTGGGTGGGCAGGCAGTTGTAGGTGTAGCAGAAGTTCCAGATATCGTAGGCGATGATGTAGACCCAGGTCATGTCGGGCCACAGCATGTCGGTCTTGTCCTCGGAGGCGTAGACGCTCCACCAACCGGTCATGCAGAAGATGTTGATGATGCCCGCGATACCGTTGAACACGTTGTTCCAGCCGGCCAGCTGCGTGGCGCCCTCGGAGGTGACCCAGGTGGACTCGCCCAGGACAAAGAAGTGATAGGCGCTCTCAAAGTCAGACACGACGGCGATCATGATGTTGATGGCGACGATCACAAACGGCCACGCGCGGAACCAATGCGCCTTGCCGATCTTGCCCCACTGGTACTTAATGGCAATGAAGCCCCAGCAACCGGCCAGCGCCGCGTACACCTTGGCGTAGTGGAACCAGCTGTTCTGGTACACATGGGTGGGGTTGGTGAGCGCCCACTCGGCACCCTGCGAAACGCCGACGGCGATGGCGACGCAGTAGATGGTCATGGCCAGCGGAGCCACGCCAAAGATGATTGCCGCGCCCAGCTTGGTGCGGCGGCCGACCTCGTTGAGCACGATCAGGCCAATAAAGACCATGGCCCAGCCGGCCCAGTGGATAAGGGTATCGCTACCCCAAACATCGAACAGCATGCTGCTCTCCTTTCACACGCCCGCGGCCCCTCTTCTGATCGCGGGCAGTTTGGCCAAATGTCGTCAGTTCTGGGGCTTGCGCTCCGGATACTTGGCGGTATAGCCCTCGATGTGGAGTGTCGAGGCGATGATTTCCTTGACCGTCTCGTCGGGCACATCGGGGTGCGTGCGGATATACATCAACAACCCCATGATGAGGGTGTAGAACGTCTCGTAGACATGGTCGATGCGTAGCTCATGATGGGCGGCAAAATCCACCACGGTGGTGTCGCAGATATACTGCGCCACACGCTGGACCACGTTGTGCAAAAAGCCGCCGTAGAGCGCGCCGCTGCTTGAGGTGAGCGTACTCGGCAGCTCGTGGCCGCTGACGACCAGGCGCTTAAAGAGCGGGGCGACGGTGTCGAGTGCGCCCTCGATATCACCGACGGTGCGGTTGGCATTCCACTGCTCGAGCTCGGAGATAAAACCGTCGATCGCCTCGTCCATGACGGCGGTGACAGCGGCGTCCATGTCGGCAAAGTAGTGGTAGAACAATGAGCGCGTACAGCCGGCTCGCTTGGTCACGGCCGATACCGATAGGTGGGACACGCCCAGCTCGGAACTCACGGTGCGCACGGCGGCGAGGATCTCGCGACGGCGTTCGTCGCCCGTCAAGCGCTTTGCCGCGCTATCGGACGCGGGGACGGCATCGACTACAGAGGTATCTGCTGTGTTGTTGCCCATACGTTTGCCGCCTTTCGTCCTCTTTTGCCTGACCGTTCGCCTAACAGTCTTGAATATTGTTGACGGTTCGTCAATACTATTTTTGACACAATGTCAACTAATGGCGGGTGAACGGCATGGGGGCATGCCTGGCCTGCAAAAAGAGGGGTGCCGCGGTCTCGCCGGGCTGTGGCAAGAGAAGGGACGACTATGATTCTCAACGGACCGGGGATTAGCTACACCGAGCCCGATATCGGTGCGGAGTTTGTGCCGCCGCTGCCGGAGCATCCGCGCGAGGCCATCGTCAAACTGTGCGAGCACTGCACTAACCGCCTGCTGCATCGCGACGAGCTGCTGGGCTACGAGTACTGGTCGTTTGCCGAGGCCGCGACTGACGAGCAGGCCGAGGTACTCTGCAAGATGAAGATGCGCCGTCCCTATACGCTGCCCGAGATGGTCAAGCTCACCGGCATGCCCGAGGCCGATATCGAAAAGATGCTCGACGACATGAGCTACACGGGCCTGCTCGAGTACAACTGGGAAAATCCCGAGCGCGCCAAGCAATGGGTGCTGCCCATGCTGGTGCCGGGTTCCGCCGAGTTCCTCAACATGCGCGTGAGCCAGCTCGAGGAGCATCCGGTCTATGCTAAGTTCTTTGAGCAGGCGTCTAAGGGACCGCTGTCCAAGGCCACGCCGATGGTGCCGCCCGGTGGTGCCGGCATCGGCATGCATGTCATTCCGGTCGAGAAGGCCATCGATGCCGCGAGCACGTCGGTGCCTATTGAGCATATCGAGCACTGGCTCGACAAATACGAGGGTAAGTATGCCGCTAGCACCTGCAGCTGCCGTGCAAGCCGTCGCGTTATGGGCGAGGGCTGCGCCGACGACCCGGCCGATTGGTGCATCGCCGTGGGCGATATGGCCGACTACGTGGTCGAGACCGACCGCGGCCATTACGTGACGCGCGACGAGGTTTACGACATCCTGCGCCAGGCCGAGGACAACGGCTTTGTGCACCAGATCACCAACATCGACGGCGAGAACAAGATCTTCGCCATCTGCAACTGCAACGTCAACGTGTGCTACGCCCTGCGCACCTCGCAGCTGTTCAACACGCCCAACCTGTCGCGCTCGGCCTATGTCGCCAAGGTCGAGAAGGATAAGTGCGTGGCCTGCGGTCGCTGCGTTGAGGTGTGTCCGGCCGGCGCCGCCAAGCTGGGCCAAAAGCTCTGCAGCAAGAAGGCGGGCGGACAGGTGCCCGAGTATCCGCGCCAGGAGTTGCCCGATGCCACCAAGTGGGACCACACCAAGTGGTCGCCCAACTACCGCAACGACAACCGCATCGAGACGCACGAGTCCGGCACCGCGCCCTGCAAGACGGCCTGCCCCGCGCACGTTGCCGTTCAGGGCTATCTGAAGCTCGCGGCTCAGGGCCGCTATGACGAGGCCCTAGCACTCATTAAGCGCGAGAACCCGCTCCCCGCTATCTGCGGCCGTGTGTGCAACCGCCGCTGCGAGGACGCCTGCACCCGCGGCCGTGTGGACGCCGCCGTGGCTATCGACGAGGTCAAGAAGTTCATCGCCCAGCGCGATCTTGATGCCGCGACCCGCTATGTCCCGCCCGTGGTGACGCCGACGCGCGCTGGCGGCTTCGATCAGAAGATCGCCATCATCGGTGCCGGTCCCGCCGGCCTGTCCTGCGCTTTCTACCTGGCCGAGAAGGGCTACAAGCCTGTCGTGTTCGAGAAGAACGAGCGCCCGGGCGGCATGCTTACCTACGGTATTCCCAGCTTTAAGCTGGAGAAGGACGTTATCGAGGCCGAGGTCGAGATCATTCGCCTGATGGGTGCCGAGTTCCGCTATGGCGTGGAGGTCGGCCGCGATGTGACGCTCGACGAGCTGCGCGAGCAGGGCTTTAAGGCCTTCTACGTGGCTATTGGCTGCCAGGGCGGCCGCCTTGCCGGTATTCCGGGCGAGGATGCCGAGGACGTGACCGTGGCCGTCGACTTCCTTCGCGAGGTTAACAGCGGCAAGATCGACGCGCTGCCCGGCCGCACCATCGTGGTGGGCGGCGGCAACGTGGCCATCGACGTGGCCCGAAACGCCTGCCGTCTGGGCTCCGAGCACGTTGAGATGTTCTGCCTGGAGAGCGAGGCGCAGATGCCCGCCAGCGAGGAGGAGCGTCGCGAGGCCGTTGAGGACGGCGCGCACATCAGCTGCGGCTGGGGTCCCAAGGAGGTTCACCTGGACGAGGCCGGTCGTGTGTGCGGCATCACCTTCAAGCGCTGCACGCGTGTCTTTGACGACGAGGGCCGTTTTGCGCCCGAGTACGACGAGAACGATCTGCGCCGTGTCGATGCCGACCGTGTCGTCATGTCGATTGGCCAGTCCATTGTGTGGGGCGACCTGCTGGCTGGCTCCAAGGTGGAGCTCGGCCGCGGCCAGGGTGCCCTTGCCGACCCCCAGACCTACCAGACCGCCGAGCCAGACATCTTTGTGGGCGGCGACGTCTACACCGGCCCCAGCTTTGCCATCGACGCTATCGCCGCCGGCCACGAGGCCGCGGTGTCCATCCATCGCTTTGTGCAGCCGGGCTCCACGCTCACCATCGGCCGCAATCAGCGCCGCTACACCGCGCTCGACCGCGACGACGTTGTGCTCGAGAGCTACGACAACGCGAGCCGCGAGGTTGCGCATGTGGACCGCGAACGCGAGAAGGCTACGCCGTTTAGCGAGTATGTTGAGACCTTTACCGAGGAGCAGGTGCGCGCCGAGACCGCCCGCTGCCTGGGCTGCGGCGCCTCGATCGTCGACCCTAACAAGTGCATCGGCTGCGGCCTGTGCACCACCAAGTGCGCGTTCGACGCCATCCATCTGGATCGCGACCGCCCCGAGTGCTCAACGATGGTCAAATACGAGCAAAAGCTCCCGAGCCTGGGCAAGTACGCATTGAAACGTGCAATTAAGATCAAATTTGGGAAGAAGTAAGAGACCTAACAAGTAAGTGAACGGCGCAGAGGGCGGTTGGACAGCGAGCGGGTCCCAGGCGTGGCGAGGTGCCTTGAAAGAGGAGGGCATAGGGCTTTTGCCCATGCCCGACGATTGAAAGGCAGATCGCCCGTCTGGGACTCGCGCAGCGTCAAGCCGACCGCCGTTCGTTAGAACGGCGGAAGGAATTAAAAGTGCACGAGCTCGGAATCGTCTATCACATCATTCGCGATGTCGAGAATGTGGCGCGCGCTCATGGCGTGCGTCGCGTTTCGAGCGTGACGTTGCTACTGGGCGAGGTCTCGGGCGTCGTTCCCGACTTGCTGCTCGACGCTTGGCGCTGGGCAGCAGATAAAAAGCCTATCACCGAGGGCGCGGAGCTTATCGTGGAGCCCGTCGAGGCCGTGACACATTGCGAGGCGTGTGGCTGCGACTACGCGACGGTCGAGCACGGCAAGACCTGTCCCCATTGCGGCAGCGGCGAGACATACCTGCTGCAGGGCCAGGAGGTCATGATCAAACAGATCGAGACCCCCGACGAGGATCCGGCAGACGCTGTCCCCGACGGCCCTTGCGACGTCCCCGACGCCGTCGACGCCGCCAACCCCCTCCACATCGCCTAGGATCCCCTATAAGTTGCGGTGAAATAGTTCCTAAATCCCCCTTCTGACTCTTAAACAAGAACTATTTCACCGCAACTTTTTTGAGTAGTTTTGTTGAGCATAAGTCGTGCAAATAGTCAAGCCACGTCTGTTTAAACAAAATAGTGACAGTACGAGCACATTCGCATTTGCTTAATATCGATATTAATGAACAGCTTGCTTGTATCTATAAAATACATAGATTGATGAGCGACGCTTTATCAGGTAATGAGTCGAAAAACAGTAATGTAATCAATTTGCAACAAACTTAGACGTTTAAACAAATAATCCAACCTTTTGCGAATTTAGCTATAATTCCACAATCCAAACAGGTATACTCCTTTCATGTCGTGTAGGAAATACGTAGACAAAAAGGAGGTTATGTGATGGTAAGTATTGTTCTTGCTAGCCACGGGGACTTGGCAGCTGGAATCAAGCAGACGGGCTCGATGGTCTTTGGCGATCAGCCGTCTGTTGCCGTGGTCTCGCTCGAGCCGAGCATGGGCCCCGACGACTTCCGTGCCAAGGTCGAGGAAGCAATCGCTTCCTTCGAGGACCAGGAGCAGGTGCTCTTCCTCGTTGATCTGTGGGGCGGCACGCCGTTCAACCAGATCAGCGGGCTCATCGAGGGCCATGATTCCTGGGCTATCGTCACCGGTGTCAACCTGCCTATGCTCATCGAGGCATATTCGCAGCGCTTTGACGCAAAGAACACTGCACATGCGATCGCAAAACATCTCGTGACTGAGGCTAAGGCTGGCGTGCGCGTCAAGCCCGAGTCTCTGGAGCCCGAGGAGAAGAAGCCGGCTGCGGCCGCCGCTGCTCCTGCAGGCGCCATCCCTCCGGGAACGGTCATCGGCGACGGGCACATCAAGATTGCCCACGTCCGTATCGACACCCGTCTGCTTCATGGTCAGGTGGCCACCACGTGGACCAAGCAGATCAACCCCAACCGCATCATCGTGGTTTCCGACGGCGTTGCTCACGACGAGCTCCGCAAGACCATGATCGAGCAGGCTGCCCCTCCGGGAGTCCATGCCAACGTCGTGCCCATCAAGAAGATGGCCGAGGTCGTCAAGGACACGCGCTTTGGTGACACCAAGGCCATGCTGCTCTTTGAGAACCCGCAGGATCTGCTCAAGGCCATCGAGGCCGGTGTCGACATCAAGGAAGTCAACATCGGTTCCATGGCTCACTCCAAGGGCAAGGTCGTCGTCACCAACGCCGTCGCTATGGGCGATGATGACGTTAAGACTCTCGAGGCCCTCAAGGCCAAGGGCGTCAAGTTCGAGGTCCGCAAGGTTCCTTCGGATTCCTCCGAGGATCTCGACGCCATGTTGAAGAAAGCTAAGGCCGAACTGGCCGCTCAAGCATAGTAAAGGAGGGTCCGATACATGTCTGCAATCACTATTCTGCTTGTTGCGATTGTCGCGTTGCTTGCCGGTATGGAAGGCATTCTGGATGAGTTCCAGTTCCATCAGCCGCTCGTGGCATGCACGCTTATCGGTCTCGTAACCGGTCACCTTCAGGAGGGCATCCTCCTGGGCGGTTCGCTCCAGATGATGGCCCTTGGCTGGGCTAACGTCGGCGCCGCTGTCGCGCCTGACGCCGCTCTGGCCTCGGTCGCTTCTTCGATCATCATGGTGCTCGCCCTCAACGGTGGCGCCACCGATTCGGCCAAGGCCGTTACCACCGCTATCGCCGTCGCCGTCCCGCTGTCGGTCGCTGGTCTGTTCCTGACCATGATCTGCCGTACCATTGCTACCGCTATCGCTCACGCCATGGACGGTTGCGCCGAGAAGGGCGACTTCTCCGGCATCGAGCGCTGGCAGTATGCTGCCATCCTCATGCAGGGCCTTCGTATCGCCATCCCGGCAGTGCTTCTGTGCGTCATCCCGGCCGAGGCCGTTACCAACGCGCTTAACGCTATGCCCGACTGGCTGTCCGGCGGCATGGCTGTCGGCGGCGGCATGGTCGCTTCCGTCGGTTACGCCATGGTCATCAACATGATGGCCACCAAGGAGACCTGGCCGTTCTTCGTCCTCGGCTTTGTCCTTGCTGCCATCCCTCAGCTCACGCTGATCGCCCTTGGTCTCATCGGCATCTCCCTTGCCCTCATCTACCTTGGCCTTAAGGATCTGGCCAAGCAGGGTGGCGGCATGGGCGGTGGCTCCGGCGACCCGCTCGGCGACATTCTGAACGATTACGAGTAGGAGGGGAGTGATACATATGGCAGAGAACAAGATTCAGCTCACCAAGGCTGACCGCAAGAAGGTTTGCTTCCGTCATCAGTTCCTTCAGGGCTCGTGGAACTACGAGCGTATGCAGAACGGCGGCTGGTGCTTCGCAATGATCCCTGCGATCAAGAAGCTCTACACCAGCAAGGATGACCAGATTGCCGCTCTTAAGCGCCACCTGGAGTTCTATAACACCCACCCCTATGTTTCCGCCCCCGTCATTGGCGTTACCCTCGCTCTCGAGGAGGAGCGCGCCAACGGTGCCCCGATTGACGACGTCGCCATCCAGGGCGTCAAGGTCGGTATGATGGGCCCGCTCGCCGGCGTCGGTGACCCCGTCTTCTGGTTCACCCTTCGCCCGATTCTGGGCGCTCTGGGCGCTTCCCTGGCCATGTCCGGCAGCATCGTCGGTCCGCTGCTGTTCTTCTTCGCGTGGAACATCATCCGTTACGCTTTCCTGTGGTACACGCAGGAGTTTGGCTACAAGGTCGGCTCCTCCATCGCCAAGGACCTCTCCGGTGGTCTGATGGGCAAGGTCACCGAGGGCGCTTCCATCCTGGGTATGTTCATCATCGGCGCCCTGGTCGAGCGCTGGGTGTCCATTTCCTTCACCCCGATCGTCTCCACGGTCAAGCAGTCTGCTGGCGCCTTTATCGACTGGGCTAGCCTGCCCTCCGGTTCCGAGGGTATCAAGGAAGCGCTGACGATGTACAACTCCGTCGGTGCTACCGCCCTTGATCAGATGAAGGTCACCACGCTTCAGGCCAACCTCGATCAGCTCATCCCCGGCCTTGCCGCCGTGTGCCTGACCCTGCTGGTCTGCAAGCTCCTCAAGAAGAAGGTCAGCCCGATCGTCATCATCCTGGCTCTCTTCGCCGTCGGCATCATCGGTCGCTTCTGCGGCTTCATGTAAGCACGCTTCGGCTTAAGACCGAGAGTTGCTAGGTAAGGGCTTTTGAGCCATTGAAACGGACCGCACCCGGTGGGTACACTGGATGCGGTCCGATTGTTTTTATTGGAGGGCGAGGCGCGTATGGCGCAATCTCAGAACAGCACGGTCGATCTGGCAACGCCGGCAACCTGCCTGATGGGGCTTACCAGCCACGGTAACGTGATGGTGGGCAATAAGGCGTTTGAGTACTATAACGAGCGCAATCCCGAGGATTATATTCAAATCCCGTGGGACGAGGTCGACTATATTGCCGCCGAGGTCTTGCGCGGCACCAAGAAGATTACGCGTTTTGCCATCTTCACCAAGGACAACGGTCACTTTACGTTTTCGACGCGCGACGACAAAGAGACGCTGCGCGCTGTGCGCAAGTACGTGGACGAGGATAGACTCGTGCGTTCGCCCGACTTTATCGACGTAACGACCAAGGGCGCCAAGAGCATCCCTGCTGCCATCAAAAGCCTCTTTCACAAAGGCGACTAGTCGTCTGCGATAGATGGCGGAAAATGCATCCCGGAATTCGTTCTCATTCCGGGATGCATTTTCCTTTTGAGCGCCAGTTGGGAAAGCTTGTCCCATTTTTTAGCCGAATACCGGGATGGAATTTCCCTTACATGTGGTTAGAGGAAACCCCATCCCATTATTTTGCGTTATTCTGGGTAATTTTCCGTTATTGAGAAGGCTCTACGGCGATAATTCGCTGCAGAGCCTTCTTGATGAGTGGCCATGCGCTACATGGCCAAGGGGCAAATCTGCTACACTAGTACAACATGCCTCCGTAGCTCAGGGGATAGAGCACCGCTCTCCTAAAGCGGGTGTCGACGGTTCGAATCCGCCCGGGGGCACCAGGGAATATGACGGCGTCGCGGGAGCGGCGCCGTTTCTGGTTTGCGGGGGCCGCCGGCGGATTCGGGCCGTCGACACCCGCGTCACCAATTGCGTCTAGAGCCCTCCGGTAGAGTGTCCAAGCCCTAAAGCCCAGTTGATGCTACGGGGTTTAGAGGCGGACTGAAGCAAGGGGAAGACATGTCCGCTCGGGGTGATAGACTAACGCTGTGGTAAATACAGGACAGTTTGACCGTTTTTCAACCAAGATAGGCGTCCCATGCAACTAAATGCAGCTGATATAGCGCAAAAGAGAATTGACCTCGGCCTCACCCAAAAGGAGTTCGCCGCCGCCCTTGGTATGGGCTCGTCTGGCGAACGCACCGTTCGGCGCTGGGAGTCTGGGGATACTAGTCCAACGGCGGCTGAATGCGCCTTTATCGCATCGCTCGATGCGGGGGCTCCATTTGACCAAGGGGAGCGCAGCGACGCGCCTTTTACCTTCTGCGATCTCTTCGCGGGCATCGGCGGTATACGAATGCCGTTCCAGGAGCTTGGCGGTAGGTGCGTCTTCTCTTGCGAGTGGGATAAGTTCGCCCAGAAAACCTACCGGATGAACTATGGAGAGACCCCGGCGGGCGACATCCGTCAGGTCGCATCAAACGATATACCGGACTTCGATGTCCTGCTCGCAGGCTTTCCTTGTCAGCCATTCTCCCTTGCAGGCGTTTCGAAGAAGCAATCTTTGGGGAGACCCACCGGCTTTGAGGATAAAACGCAGGGAACCCTCTTTTTCGAGGTCGCTCGCATCATACGCGACAAGCGCCCGAAGGCCTTCTTGCTTGAGAACGTTAAGAACCTTACGAGTCACGACGGCGGGAAGACCTTCAAGGTCATACGACAGACGCTTGAGGAGGACCTTGGATACCATATTTTCTGGAAAGTGCTTGATTCAAAAAACTGGACGTGCCAGCACAGGGAGCGCATCTACATCGTGGGGTTCAGGGAGGAAGTTCCCTTCTCGTGGGATGACCTTGAGGTGCCGGGACCGGGACATACGCTAGGGGAAATCCTCGAAGAGCAACCAAACGAACGCTACACCATTTCGGATAAGCTATGGGCCTATCTGCGCGCCTATCGCGAAAAGCATGAGGCGGCGGGCCACGGCTTTGGATACTCGATGGTCGGCCCAGAGGACACGACAAGGACGCTTTCCGCCCGGTACCACAAGGATGGCAGCGAGATTCTGGTCGGGCAGGAAGGAAAAAACCCTCGTAAACTCACTCCCCGCGAATGCGCGCGCCTGCAAGGATTTCCCGATGAGTTCATCATCCCGGTGTCGGATACTCAGGCAT
This sequence comes from Collinsella aerofaciens, assembly GCF_015553355.1. GTDB lineage: Bacteria > Actinomycetota > Coriobacteriia > Coriobacteriales > Coriobacteriaceae > Collinsella > Collinsella aerofaciens_V. The sequence goes on along the minus strand of NZ_JADNGN010000009.1, from coordinate 40,483 downwards.
ACAGGCAGTTCGGCAACTCCGTGACCGTGCCGGTCGTGCGCTCGGTCGCGAAGTTGATGATGGAGGTGTTCTAGGATGGACTATGGAGTACTTGGCGCGTATTTTGACGGTGCTGTCGCGAAAACCCTCGCGGGCGTTGACATCATGGGGGCCAATAAAAGCCACCAGCACGAATTCAACGGCGTGGGGCCTTTGCGCGCGCTTTTCGGAGACGATGACATAAAGGGGATGCGAACTACCTTCGCATATCTCGATGATGGTGCAGACCCTATATTCGACCATGGTTATACCACTTGGTACGACGCCCGCAGGAAGCATCCAACTAGAACTGAGTATAGGCTCTACTACAACGATAATGCTGCCATGGGCATGGCCCGTCCGGGCGACCTCATGGTTTTGGCCCTACACGAAGCCAAGGAGGTCGTAATCCTATTTGCCCGAGCGGGGAGTACGGCGGAATCTCAAGTTCGCTGGCTCTTCGCGCTCGACGGGGTTGGCGAGAAGGGTTTTACGCCCTCTGCTCGGGAGGATACGCGCATCACGTCGATCGCCGCAAGGATTTTGGAGTCCATCGGCATCGAAGTTAGCATGCCGATCGCAGCGGAGAACTTCCTCGACGGTATGATCGAGAAATTCGGCGAGTCCTTCCCCAAAGGGGCAGACTTCTCAGCCTACTCAGCTTCCACCCTTGGAAAGCTCGATTGGACGGGCGACCCGGATGGCTGCTTGGTCGCTTGTTACGAACGCGAAGAGATGCTGTTCCGCGTCTTCGAGCGGCATCTCTTGGAGCGCGACCTCGCGCCATACCTTGGCTCGGCGCTTGATGTTGATGGCGTGCTGCGCACCACTATGTCGGCCTTCCAGCGCCGCAAGTCCCGTGCGGGGACGGCGTTCGAGAATCAACTCTCGATGCTATTCGATGCTAGGGGCATACGCTACTCGGCGCAGAAATACACCGAGGGCAAATCAAAGCCGGATTTCATCTTTCCCTCTATTGACGATTACCACGACCCCAAGTTCCCTGTCGCTCGACTGACGATGCTCGGTGCCAAGACAACCATCAAGGAGCGTTGGCGTCAGGTGCTTGATGAGGCTGACAGAATCGAGGACAAGCATCTTGTAACACTTGAGCCCGCCGTAAGTGAGGATTACACACGAGCTATGGCTAAGGACAGGCTCAGCCTCGTTGTGCCCTCATCGCTGTTCGAAACCTACACGCCCGCGCAAAGGGAATGGCTCATGAGCGTCAACGACTTCTGCAGGCTGGTAGAAGCCCGACAGCACGAGTAGAACCACGAGACGTTTTTTAGAAATGAGGCCGGAGACCAGTTGAGTCTCCGGTCTTCTTTTTTCACTCGCAACAGATTCGTCGATCACGAGGTGGGATTTGTATTTGGACTGCGCAAACTCTTGGGCAAGGGTGCTTTTTCCAACGCGGCGGGCCCCCTCGAGCATGATGGCTCGGGATCCATTGCTCGCTTTCCAATCGAGGAGTTTATTGTAGGCCGTACGTCTGAATACTGACATGATTGCCCAATCTAGCTGCTGTATACACGAAATGGGAAGTGTGGTTACCTGATTCAATACACGAAATGGGAAGTGCGGGTACCGCTGGAGCTTGTTGGGATAGATGGAGCGCATGTGTTGCGTCGCTCAGGTATGCTCATATGTGCCTAGAGTTTCACATGCCGAGAAAGGTTGATGGCTGCCATATCCACATACCAAAACACGGAGCGCTCAGCGCCGTCGACACCCGCGTCACCAATTTCCCCGCGGGGGGGGGAGTTTTCGAATCCGCCCGGGGGCACCAGGGAATATGACGGCGTCGCGTGAGCGGCGCCGTTTTTGGTTAGTGGGGGCCGACGGCAGATTCGGGCCGTCGACGCTCGCGTCACCAATCGCGTCATTCGAATCGGCGCTGGGAATTCAGTGCTTTTCCTCATGCAAGTATCTTCCATCTTGCGTCGCCGTCAGCCGTGAGCGGTCGATTTTTACCGATAAACGGCAAATTAATTCAGAAAAAATCAGGTAATTTCAAGAATGGTCAAACTTGATTAACAGCAAAACCACAAGGTAGATGGCTTTATACGGTGAAAAACTCTGACACAATGAGAAAAAGAGTGAAAAATACTGATTGAAAATGAACTTATGTGGCAGTAATCTACATGTCACAGGGTAAGCCCCGGCGCGCAGGCGGCGGCCCTTATCGAATTACGGATATAGATCAGGTGCTCGAACGGGCAGAAACGATCAAGGACGAAGGTAAAGGACGTAGAAGCATGAAGCTTGCAACTCGTATCAACTCCTATTTTCGCGATGGCGACAAGAATCTTGATCGCGTGTTCGCGGAGTTCCAGAGCGTGGGCCTCACGCACGTCGACCTCAACTACCCCGAGCACTGCACAGGTGTCACGGCTGAGGACATGGCCGCCAAGCTCGCAGCTCACGACCTGCAGCTGAACGGCTGCGCGCTGCGCTTCCGCAACGCCTTCCTCAACGGTGACCTGGGCAATGCCGATGATGCCCTTGCCGCGGAAGCCCTTGAGCTCTGCTACGAGGCGTGCGACTACTGCCGCACTGCCGGTGGCAACACGGTGACCATCTGGCTCGGCCACGACGGCTTTGACTACAGCTTCCAGATCGCCTACGCTCGCGTCTTCGACCAGCTCGTAGCCGCATTCCAGAAGGTTTGCGACTACGCGCCCGACCTCAAGATCTCGATTGAGTACAAACCCTACGAGGAGCGCGCGTACGCGTTCATCGACTCCATGGGTATGACCGGCATGATTCTCAACGCTGCAGACCGCCCGAACCTGGGCGTCACGCTGGACTACTGCCACATGCTCATGAAGCACGAGAACCCTGCCATGGCCGCCGACCTATTCGGCCGCGAGGGCAAGCTCTACGGCATTCACCTAAACGACGGCAACGGTCGCTTCGACGATGGCCTTATGATTGGTACGTCCACGCCGGTGAAGACCCTCGAGTTCCTCTACTACGTGAAGAAGCACGGTTACGACAGCGCGATCTACTTCGACACGTTCCCGGTCATCGAGCCCGCTGCCGGCGAGGCTGCACAGAACGACCAGATGATCCATCTGCTCAACGACGCCATCGAGGCCGTAGGCATGGAGAAGATCCAATCCGTTATCGATGCAAACGACGCGATTAAGGCAGCCGAGCTTGTCCGCGAGCTCTTCTGCGCAATGGGGAGGTAACCAATGAAACGCGACTGGAACGCGATGGCTCAGGGGATTCTGGACGCCGTCGGTGGTCCCGAGAACATCTCGGGCATGACGCACTGCGCGACGCGCCTGCGCCTCAATCTCAAGGACGACGCGGCTTGTGACGACGCTGCGGTCAAGGAAGTCGAAGGCGTTGTGAACACGCTGAACAAGGCTGGTCAGTATCAGGTTCTCATCGGCACTGAGGTCCCGAAGCTGTACGAGAAGTTTGAGCCGCTGGTCAAGGGCTCGGGCGTGGAGATCTCCGCTGCTACCAAGGACGAGGGCGAGAGCATCGTCAGCCAGATCTTCTCTGCGATCTCCGGCATCTTTGCCCCGCTGCTGCCCGCCATGGCCGGCTTCGGTATCCTGCGCGGCTTCGTCATCCTGGCTGCCCAGCTCGGCATCATCGCCGAGGGTACGGGTACCTACACCATCCTGTACACCCTGGCCATGAGCGTGTTCTACTTCCTGCCCGTGCTGCTCGGCTTCTCGGCCGGTAAGCGCTTCGGCGCGAGCCCGTACCTGTCGGCGCTGCTCGGCGCGTGCCTGCTCTACCCGGACTTCATCGCCCTCATGGGCGACGCGGGCAACGGCGCCATGACGGATTTCTTCGGCATCCCCGTTGTTCTCATGAGCTACAACTCCACGGTTATCCCCGCCATCCTGTCCGTCTGGGTCTACTCGTTCCTGTACAAGTGGCTCGATGAGCACGTCTCCGAGATGCTCAAGCTCGTCGTGCTGCCCGCCATCTCCCTGATCGTTATGGTTCCGCTCACGATGCTCGTCATCGGTCCCCTGGGCGTCTACGCCGGCGAGGGTATCGCCTTCGTGGTCAACTGGCTGATCGAGCGCAGCTCCTTGCTTGCCGGCGTGCTGGTTGGCGGCGGCTGGTCCGTGCTGGTGTCCATGGGTATCCACTGGGCCGTGAACCCCATTATGATCAACAACATCGCCCAGAACGGCTTCGACTACATCTGCCCCTTCACCTTCGCCTGCAACTTCGCCGTTATCGGCTGCGCCTTCGGCGTGTTCCTCAAGGCCCGCGACCAGAAGCTCAAGAGCTTTGCCATGACCGGCGTCGTGTCGATCGCCCTGTCCGCCATCATCGAGCCCACGCTGTTCGGCATGCTCGTGAAGAACAAGAAGGTCTGGCTTGCGCAGATCATCGGTGGTGCCGTCGGCGGTGCGTTCCTCGGCATCATGAAGGTCGTCACGACTGCCTTCACCTTCGGTTCCGTCACTACGTTTCCGGCTTTCGTGAGTTCCGACCCCATGAACTTCGCTTGGGCTATGGTCGGCATGCTCATTTCCGCCGTCGTGGCCGGTGTTCTTGCCTTCGCCTTCACCGGCAAGGAGGATCAGCTCGCCTAAGAGCCCCCGGATGCGCCGCCTCTCCTAGGGTCGTTCTCTTCGCTTGAAGAGCGTCGCGCTTACGCGAGGTGTGTCAACCTCGTTCAAATTGTGAACGAGAGGGTAGGTCAATCGATTAAGCGGTCGTCATCGCAACAGGTGGCGGCCGCTATTCTGCTTGTGCGTTACACTTTTCGAAAAGAAATGAACGAGCGTGAAGCAGAGTGGTTTGGAGAGGTTCCCAATATGATTCCGTATGAGCGCCAGGAGCGAATTGTAGAGTGCCTGCAGAAGTCGGGCCTCGCGAGGATTTCCGAGCTGCAGGAGGAGCTGCCGGGCGTCTCTATTTCGACGCTACGTCGCGACCTCAAGGAGCTGGAGGCGCTTGGCAAGGTTGAGCATCTTTCGGGCGGCGCGGTGAGGCTCCTCTCGGCTGTCCACGAGGTGAGTATCTCGACGCGTTCGGGCCTACACGGGAGTGAGAAGGAACAGATTGCCCAAGTCGCCTTGCGTTTTGTTGAGGACGGGGACACGCTCTACTTGGACTCGGGTTCCACCTGCACGGCGCTGCTGCGTCTGCTGCTCGACCGCGACGTGACAATTTACACGACGGATGCCTCGGCGTGCCTGATTAAGAGCGAGACGCGCGCCCAGCTCATCGTGGTGGGTGGCGAGTTCAACTATGTGAACTCCTCGTTCTGCGGTTCTATGACCGAATCGATCCTGCGCGATCTGTACTTCGATAAGGCGTTTATCGGGACCAACGCGATTGACGAGGACCGCGGCGTCATGACGCCCTCCTACGTTGAGGCGGCGAAGAAGCGCATCGTGCGCGAGAATTCGAATAAGGCGTACGTGCTGTGCGACAGCTCGAAGTTCCATCAGTTCTCGAATGTTCGTGCGTTTGGGTTCGATGGTGTGTCGATTATCGCGGAGTCCTATGACGAGAAGATCGCCCAGTGCGCGCGCCTGATCACGCCTGGAGCGTAGGGGGTCCGGGCTCAGGTCTGCGGATTGCGGCCCCTGGCTGCTGCTGTCCGCGTAGCGGGATTTCTTCCTAGGGAATACGACAGCGTTTCGCGGTGCGGGCTCCTGCATGATACCAGCTAGATAGGCAAATATGGCAACGTTGTGAATCTGGAAAAGCCTGCAGGTTAACAACGTGGTTAAACGATTAATCAGCCAGACTGTAGATAAAGGTTAAACGATTAATTACCACCGAGTAGATAATCACCGAGCAGATAAGGAGTTCACTATGCTGCTCTGCCCCAGTCTCATGTGCGCCGACTACGGCAATCTGCGTGCGACCGTCGAGGATCTCGACGCCGCCGGCATCGACATCTTCCATTGCGACGTGATGGACGGCAGTTTCGTTCCCAATTTCGCCATGGGTCTCGAAGACATCAAGGCCGTGCGAGCTGCCACCAACAAGCTCGTCGACGTGCACCTTATGGTCGAGAATCCTGCCAGCAAGGTTGAACTTTTCGCCTCCGCCGGCGCGGACATCATCTATATCCATCCGGAGTCCGAGCGTTACGTGGTCAAGACACTCGCCGCGATTAAGTCCCTCGGCAAGAGCGCCGGTATCGCCGTGAACCCCGACACCTCTATCTCCGAGATCGAGGAGATGTTGAACCTCTGCGATTACGTGATGGTCATGACGGTGAATCCGGGTTTTGCCGGTCAGAGCTTTATCGAGTTCACGAACGACAAGGTGCGTCGCCTTGCCGCGCTGAAGGAGCGCTTTGGCTTCAAGCTCATGATCGACGGCGCCTGCTCGCCCGAGCGCGTGCGCGACCTGTCCGCCATTGGCGCGGACGGATTTATCCTGGGCACCAGTGCGCTGTTTGGCAAGGACGCTGGTTACGAGGAGTGTCTGCGCCGTTTGCGCGCCGGCGAGGTGTATTAGAAGCGGAACGGCGAATTAGGACGGATTGAGCGCGCGGCATGCGCGAATGGTTCTTATGGAAAGGGGTCTCTTGTGAAGATCGGTATTGGAAACGACCACGTCGCAGTCGAGTACAAGGAAGCCATCACGGCGTATATCCAGGAGAAGTACGGCTACGAAGTCGTGAACTTCGGTACGGACAGCACCGAGCGCTTTGACTATCCCATCGCGGGTGAGGCCGTGGCGGACGCTGTCATGTCCGGCGAGGTTGATCGCGGTATCGTTATCTGCGGTACGGGTGTGGGCATCTCGCTTGCCGCCAACAAGGTGCGCGGTATCCGTTGCTGCACCTGCTCTGAGCCGTATTCCGCTCGCCTGTCGCGCGAGCACAACAACACCAACATGCTCGCATTTGGTGCTCGTGTGGTAGGCATCGAGCTGGCCAAAATGATTGTCGACGCCTGGCTCACCGGCGAGTTCGAGGGCGGCCGTCACCAGCGACGCATCGATATGATTCGCCAGATCGAGGCTCGTCAGCTCGTACGTGCGGAGGAAGCACGCGGCTGGTAGCGGAAAAGCCCGTCACCCGTGTGGTGGCGGGCTTTTTGCATGTCGCGCGTGGGATAGAGCACATGCGAGAGAAAAACGCGGCTATTCGCTGCCCGCTGTCTAGCTGCTCGCGCGTTGCACGAGCTTAACGGGGACAAGCGTCTCCATCTCGGGCTCTTCGCCGCGCAGCAGGGCGAGCAGGGCCTGACATCCCTCGTGCGCGAGGCGCTCGGGGAAGCGGCGGATGGTGCTGATTTGCGGCGTCGGAAGCTGCGCGTAAACGGAATCGTCGAAGCCGATGAGACGGACGTCTTCGGGTACGCGCTTGCCGGCGGCAACGAGCGCACGCAGCGCGCCCACGGCTGCGTGGTCGCTATGGGCGAAGACGCCGTCGACGGGGTAGCCCGTGGAGAGGAAGTCGGTCACGAGCTCTTCCGACTCGATGATGCTCGGCTGCTTACCCGAGACAAACAGCTGGTAGTCGCGGCGTAGCGGCATTCCGTGCGCGGCGAGCGCCCGCTCGTAGCCCATCTGGCGCTCGTTGCCGGGGTAGTTGGCGGTAAAACTCGAGATGCTCAGGATGTCCTTGCAGCCGCGCTCGATGAGGTGCTCGGTCGCCATGTAGCCACCGCCGATGTTGTCGGAGCCCACGTGTGGGAAACCGAGGTCGTTTTCGGGCGCACGGTCGATGCAGACCACGGGGATTCCGTGGGGGACGAACTCGCCGTCGAGCCTGCGCAGGCCGGAGATACAGATGATACCGTCGGCCTGCTTGCTTGCCAGCGTGCGGAAGTAGTCACGCTCGCGGGCGGGGTCATTGGCGCTGTTGCAAACAAAGACCGAGTAGTCCTCGGTTGCCAGCTCGCGCTCCACATGCAGGGCGATCTTGGAAAAGAAGTCGTTGGAGATGTCCGGCACGATCATGCCGATGGTCCGGGACTGGGCCATACGGAGGCTCTTCGCCGCCATGTTCGTGACGTAGCCGTATTCCTTTAGGGCGGCTTCCACGCGTTTGCGGGTGTCTTCGGAAAAACGGCCGCTGCCGTTGATGACGTGGGAGACCGTGGCGACGGATACGCCGGCCGCGACGGCAATCTGGCGCATGGATGGGCGCTTGCCTGGTGTGGGCATGGGGCCTCCTGCTGCTTTCGGGTGGTTAACAGATTAACCGAGATTGTAGCGCATGCGCGATGCCGTAATGGGTCGCTTCGAAGTCGTTTTGTCGCGCTCGGTCTGCACCTTGGATAAGAAGGAGTTCGTCGAGCACTCCGATCCGGAGCGCACGCGCGCCAACATCCCGCTGTTCCAGCAGGGCATCATGATACAGCAGTTCAACTCCGAGAAGCTCGTGGTCGAGACCATGGTGAAGTTCTGCGGCTAGTAATTACTGCATTACATATTCTGTTGTCACCTGGGAGGCTTGTTTTTGCGGGCCTCTTTGTGTTGCTATGGAGCCCTGGCCTGTCGATAAACAAAGCGCCCGCTTGCCGGGGAGCAAGCGGGCGCTTCTGAGCGAATATGTTTGCGGCCATAGCCGCTGCAGGTGATGGGTTGTCGACTAGTTAGTCGTCGTACCGGAATCGTCACCCGTGCCCGAGCCAGAGCCCGAACCCGAGCCAGAAAGTGCGACCGTCAGCGTAATCGTGCTGTCGGTGGACTGCTTGCCGGTGGGGGAGACGCCCGTAACGGTGGCATCCTCGTTACCGCTCACGGGATTGCCGTTCTGGTCACAGAAGCCAATGTTATAGAAACCGGCGTTGTTGAGCGCGGTAACGGCAGCGGAAATGCTCTTGCCGTACAGGTTGCCCGGGACGGTGGCCTTGCCGGACTTCTTGGCAATGACGACGGTAATCGTGGCGCCGGGCTTCTGCTTACCGCTGGGGTTCCAGCTGATCACGGTGCCCTCGGTAACCGAGTCGTTCTCCTGGTAGCTCACGTCGACGCCAAAGCCTGCCATATCGAGGGCGTTGCGCGCCTGGGCCTCGGTCATGTCGGTCAGGTCGGGGACGGACGTGGTATCCGGGCCGCTCGAGACCTTGTACGAGATGGTCGTGCCCTTCGCGACTTCCTTACCGGCTTCGGTGCCCTGCTCAAAGACCTGGCCCTCATCGGCCTCGTTGGCCTCCTCGGAGGCGTTGCCCTTCAGGCCAACGCTTGCCAGCGCGGCCTCGGCCTGGTCCTTGGTCAGGCCGAGAAGCTGGGGAACCTCAACCTTCTCGGAGGGCTTGGGACCCTTGGAGATTACCAGGTTCACCTTGGTGCCCTTGGCCTTCTTGGTGTTGCCGTTGGGCGTCTGCTCGGCGACCTTGCCCTCGTCGACATCGTCGTTGTAGCTTTGGTCGATGGTGCCGACCTCGAGGCCGGCTTCCTTGATCAGCTCGACGGCAGTCTGCTGGTCCTTGCCCAGCACATCGGGCACGGTGACCTGCTCGCCGCCAAAGAGTCCTGTGGCAAAGGCCACCACGATGCCGATGACGGCAACCGCTGCCACCACGGCGGCGATGATCTTGTTTTTGTTGGATTTGGGCTCTTCGACCTCGTAGGAGCCGGTGGAGCCCGAAACCGAGCTACGGGTGGTATTCTGCCCGCTCACGCCCGAGACGGGACGCACCATGGCGCGCGTCTGATCGGAAAGCTCGCGAGTCTTGGTGGCGCCCAGCTCGCCGGGGGCACCGATGATGCGCGTGGGCTCCGAGACGTTGACGGCACGGCCCGACAGGTAGCTGTTGAGCACCTGACGCAGCTCGTCGGCGGTCTGGAAGCGGTTTGCCGGGTCCTTCTCCATGCACTTGAGGATGATGCGCTCAAGGTCGGCGTCGACACCGGAGTTGATCTGGCTCGGCGGAATAGGCAGCTCGTTGACCTGCTTGAGTGCGACCGAGATAGCGTCGTCACCGTCAAAGGGCACGCGGCCGGTGGCGCACTCGTACATCACGACGCCCAGCGAGTAGATATCCGAGGTGGGGCCGAGGTCCTGACCACGGGTCTGCTCGGGGCTGACGTAGTGGGCGGTTCCCAGCACGTTGTTGTCTTGCGTGAGGTGGCTGTTCTTGGCGCGCGCGATGCCAAAGTCCATCACCTTGATGTTGCCGTCGGGCAGCACCATGATGTTCTGCGGCTTAATGTCGCGGTGGATGATCTCGTGCTTGTGGGCGACCGAAAGCGCGGAGCTGATCTGCGAGCCGATCTGGGCGACCTTCTTGGGGTCGAGGGCGCCGTGGCTCTTGATGCCGCTCTTAAGGTCGGTACCGCGCAGGTACTCCATGACGATGTAATAGGTGTCGCCGTCCTTGCCCCAATCGTAGACGCCCACGATATAAGGGGAGGAGAGACCGGCTGCTGCCTGGGCCTCCTGCTTAAAGCGTGCGGCGAAGGTTGCGTCGCCAGCATACTGCGGCAGCATGATCTTGACGGCTACCGTGCGGTCGAGGACCTGGTCCTGTGCGCGGTAGACGGTCGCCATGCCGCCTGTTCCCACCTTATCCTTGAGGAGGTATCTTCCCCCGAGGACCCTCTGTTCCATTCCTGCTCCTAACATAACTATTCGCTCAACGATGTGTGTAGTACCTACGATGTGGCCGCTGGGGCCGTGTGGCGCGTTGCCGCTAACTCTTCGGCCGCGGCGCGCCTCGGGTGTCCGATTCGATCATGGGCATCACGCTCCCTGTGCGGCAAGCGCCGCGGTCAGGACGATACCGGCAATCTTGGCGGCCTCGACGTCATGCTTGTCGTAATCCTCTAAGGCCACCGAGATGGCGACTGTGGGTGAATCGTAAGGTGCAAAGCCAACGAACATCGAGTTGACGTTGGTGCCGCCAGTCTCGGCCGAGCCGGTCTTGCCGGCGACCTTGACGCCGGGGATTTGGGCATCGGTGCCGGTGCCGGACTGGACGACGGCAAGCATGGCCTGCTTGACCTGGTCGGCCGTGGCGGAGCTGACGGCCTGACCAAGCGAGCGGGACTGCGTGGTCTTGACCACGGTTCCGTCCGGGGCGAGTACCTGGGCTACAAAGTACGGGTCCATGACCACGCCGCTGTTAGCGATGGCGGCGGCAATCACGGCGTTTTGCATGACGGTGGTCTGCGGGCCGGGCGTATGGTCCATGCCGACAGGCTGGCCGGCGCCGGCCCAGGCAGTCTCCCATTCGGTCATGAGCGACGGGTCGGCCATGATGGAGGCCGCGGAGGTCAGGTCCTGGCCGAGCTTTTGGCCGTAGCCAAAGGCGTTGGCAAACTGCACGAGCGTGTTTGCGCCAACTTCGTTTGCCACCTGGCCAAAGACGACGTTGGAGGACACGGCAAAGGCCTGCTGCAGGCTGATGGTGCCGTAGCTCTCGTTGGCATAGTTGGTGACCGGTGCGTTGCCGATGTCCATGGAGCCGGGCGCCTGGTAGGTGCTGGTAAGGCTGGCGGTACCGGTCTCGAGTGCCGCGGAAAGCGTAACGACCTTAAACGTTGAGCCCGGCGTGTACAGCGCGTCCATGGCGCGATTGTACATGGAGCCGTCCTCGCCGCCGCCCGTCTGCAGCAGGGCATCGATGTTGGTATTGTCGTAGGTGGGCGAGCTGGCACATGCGAGCACCGCGCCGGTACGCGGGTCGATGACCACTACAGCGCCCTTAAAGCCCTTGAGCGCCTGCTCAGCAGCCGTCTGGATGCGCGAGTCGATGGTGAGCTTGGCGGTGTTGCCCGGCTGGGTCTGGCCCGCGAGCGACGCGATGGCGTTGTTCCAGCTGGAGTAGTCCTTAGAACCGGTGAGCGTATCGTTCATGACGCTCTCGATGGCGGTGGTGCCATACTGCTGGCTCACGTAGCCAACCACGTGCGCTGCCAGGTTGCCGTTGGGGTAGGAGCGTACGTAGGTGCCGTCCTCCTGCTGCAGCGACTCGGCCAGCGTCACGCCGTCGGACGTGATGATGGAACCGCGCTGGATGTACTTGGAGCGGGCGATGGTGTGGTTGTTGGTCGGCATGTCCTGATAGTCCTTGGCCTTGATGACCTGGACATAGGTGAGGTTGCCGATAAGGATGGCGAACAGCGCCGTAAAGGCGAGCACCGCACGGGTTAGACGGTTGGCGAGCGCAACGCGGCCGAGCACACCGGATTCAGGCGTGTCGAGCAGGCGACGGCGCATACGCGAGCCGACGGAATGGCTGCCGCTGCCGTAGGAAGACGAGGTGGCAAAGCGCGTGCCCGTCGGGGCGGCGGCAGATGCGACCTGATCATCGGTGATGGCGGCCATGGTGCCGGTGCCGGTAAGCTCGGCCTCGCGTCCGGTCGCCTCGTCACCGGCGCGCAGCAGGAGCGCGACGATGATAAAGCTCGCCAGCAGCGAGGAGCCGCCTTGGCTCATAAAGGGCAGGGTGACGCCGGTCAGCGGGATCAGGCGGGTTACGCCGCCAACGATCAAGAAGGCCTGGAAGCTGATGGCGGCCGTAAGGCCCGTGGCGCTAAAGGCGGCGAGGTCGGATTTAGCGCGGGCAGCCGTGGTGAGGCCACGCACGGCAAAGAGCATAAACAGGATGAGCACGGCGCCGCCGCCCAAAAGGCCCATCTCCTCGCCGATAGCCGAGAAGATAAAGTCGGACTCGACGACAGGGATGTTGTTGGCCATGCCGTTGCCGATGCCAACACCGACCAGACCGCCATCGGCAAGCGAGAAGAGCGACTGGACGATCTGGTAGCCCTGGCCCTGGGCGTCCTTAAACGGATCGACCCAAACCTGGAAACGCACCTGAACGTGCGACAGGAACTTGTAGGCGCCCACGGCTCCAACGGCTAAGAGCGCAAGGCCGATAACGACATACGAAAAGCGCCCCGTGGCAACGTAGAGCATCAGCAAGAAGATGGTGTAGAACAGCACGGCCGAACCCAGGTCGCGTTCGAAGACGACGACGAGCAGGCACACACCCCACACGGCAAACAACGGCAGCAGCAGTCGCAGGCGAGGGATCTTAAAGCCCAAGATCTTGCGGTTGGAGATGGAGAGCAGCTCGCGGTTCTCGGCCAGGTACCCGGCCAGGAACAGGACGATAAAGACCTTGGCGAACTCGCCGGGCTGGATGGTAAAGCCCGCGATGCGAATCCACAGTTTGGAGCCCGAGATCGTGGTGCCGATAAAGATAGGCAGCATCAGCAGGATGATGCCGATGATGCCAAAGGTGTACTTGTAGCGCATGACCACGTCGAGGTTTTTGACTAGTGCAAGCGTTCCCACCATGAGCGCCACCGAGACAAACAGGATGATGAGCTGTGAGATGGCGAGAGCGGGGGCGAGACGCGTCACGAACGTGATGCCGATGCCCGAAAGTATAAATACGATGGGCAGGATGGCGGGGTCGGCACCGGGTGCCAAGATGCGCACGGCAATGTGGGCCGCGGCAAAGGCGGCAAAGAGGCCGATCGGTACAGCGAGCGTCTCAAAGGAGATGGCAGCGCCCGCGGTGAGGACGTACATCGCATACAGCAGGATGACGGGGAACGCCGAGGCGATGAGCAAGAGCAGCTCGGTGTTGCGGCGACTCATAAGCGGCACTCCCTTTCTAATTCTTATCGGAGGCTTCGGCCTCGGCGGACTGTTCGGCGGTTTTCTCGGAATCTGATTCGGAGGTCGATCCCTGATTGGTGTTGTCGCGAATCGTTTGCGCGTCGATCACCTGGCGGGTCTGCTCCTCGTCGATCTGGTGGCGGTACTTGGATATCGTGTCCTGCGCATCGTCGACACTTGTTTGCGGAATGCCCGCCTTGAGGCGGTTTTGCGTGTCTTCGGGCAGGTCGGACAGCTTGATGCTGGTTTCGCTTTCGAGCCAGTGGAGCTTGAGTCCGAGTGGCTTGCCGGGCAGGCCGCGCCAGACGGCGACATTGCCCTGGTAGGTACCCAGGTAGTACGAGCCGGTGACACCCGTGTAGGCCCAGATGCCAGCTGCCAGCACAAAGACGAGGGCCAGGATGGCGGCGATAGTAACGTTGCGGCGACGCACGCGTTGCGCCTCGCGCATGACGCCATCGTCAACCAGGTCAACGACTACTACGGTCACGTTGTCGTGGCCGCCGGCGGCAAGCGCCGCGTCCACTAGGTTGTCGACGCAGATTTGCGCGGTTGAGGACTGCGTGGTGATGTTCTCGATATCGCTATCGGGAATCATGCTCGAAAGGCCGTCAGAGCACAGGATCAGACGGTCGCCTTCCTCGATATGCAGAGTGAAGTGGTCGGCATACATGGCGGGGTCCGAGCCCAGCGCACGGGTGATGACCGAACGGTTGGGGTGGACGCGAGCCTCGTCTGCCGTAATCTCGCCGGCGTCCACGAGTTCTTCCACATAGGAGTGGTCGCGGGTCACGCGGATGAGCGTGCCCTCGTGGAGCAGGTAGGCGCGCGAGTCGCCTACGTGGGCGATGGCGAGCGTGTCGTTTTCGATATAGGCGCAAGTGGCTGTGCAGCCCATGCCAGGCTTGCCCAGGCCGTTCAGGGCCGCCTCGATTACGGCGGCGTTGGCTGCCTCGACGGCTGCGGCCAGGCGTGCTGCGTCGGCGGACTGTGGGGCCGTCTTGGCAATAGTCTCGACGGCGATGGAAGAGGCTACCTCGCCGGCAGCGTGACCACCCATGCCGTCGCATACGCAAAAGAGCGGCGACTGCACCAGGTAGGAATCCTCATTGTGCGGGCGCACACAGCCAACGTCGGAGCGGGCGCCCCACATGAGTTGCGTGGTGGTGCCGGCATCATAGGTCGAGTCGGTCTCGATGCGCTCCTCGGTCAGGGGCTCAAAGCTCATGGTCGAGCCGGGGTCTTTGAGCTTGGCCTCAACGGCGGCAACGTCGATCTCTGCTGTGTCACCGGGAGAGACGGTGTCGGTCTCGGCGTTTGATTCGGAATCTCCGGTGTCCGGGGAGTCGGGCTCCTCGGAAACGCGGGCGGTCGACTCGTCGTCTTGCGGGCTGACGTCTATAGGCTCGGGCGCCGGCGTAGACGCGGGCGCAACCTCGGACGCCGGGGCCATGGGAAACGCCGGCGCGGCGGGCTCGGGTGCCGCAAACACCGCAGCGCTCTCGTTGATTGCCGCGGCGACGGGCTCTGCAAAGTGAGCCGGCGCCGGGGTTGCTTCGGGCGCTGTGGGCTGTTCCGCAGCATGTGCGCCGATGGGCGCTGCTGCGGCATCCTCTTCGCCCTCGTTATCGGCGAGATCCGAAATATCATGCGTTACATGCGAAAGAGGCAGGGAGAACACGGTGTCCTCGGGCTCCACGGGTGTGGAGTCCGCCGGAGCGGCGTGGGCCGGTGCAGCTACGGCGGCAGCCGGTGCCTCGGTCATAGTTGCGGACTTGTTCTCCTCGTCGATCATCGACGGTTCACCTTCATGACCACGTCGCCAATCTGGACTTCGTCGCCCTCACGCAGCGTCGCGGGCTCCACGAGCTGGCGGCCGTTGACGAGCGTGCCGTTAAGCGAGTTGAGGTCCTCGATGATGAGCGCCGGGCCCTGCAGCGAAAAGCGCGCATGCGAGGCCGAGACGAACGGTTCGTTGATGCAGATGTCCGAAGATGGCGAGCGACCGACGATGACGGGGCCGAGCATGTCTACGTGGATGCCGCGGATACCGCGCGGACCCTTGTCCACATCAATCGTCCAGATAGCCGAGTCGCGGCGCTGCCCGCGCACAAGTCCCACGCCGGTCTTCATGACGGCGAACAGGAAGATATAGAGCAGGGCGACCAGGACGATGCGGCCTGCAAAAAGGACGATATCGATGTTCATAAGCGACTATCCCCTAAATTCAAAGGTGCTCAGGCCAAACGTCAGCAGATCGCCGTTGCGCAGCGGGCAGCGCGTAATGCGGCGGTTGTTGACGAGCGTGCCGTTGGTGGAATTGAGGTCCTCGATCGACCAATCCGAGCCCGTAAAGGTGAGCTGGGCGTGGCGGCGCGACACGTTGGGGTCGCGCAGGGCAATGTCGGAAACTGAGCGCTCGCGACCGATGGTCACCTGTGCGGAGGTGATGCTATGGCTCTCGCCGCTCACGACGTCGACGAGCTGGGCGAGCGGGCGCTGCGGGGCGCGAGTGCTCGCCATGTTGGAGGCGATGCCGGCTGCGGCGCCTAGGCCCACGGCGGCACCGGTCGCGGCGGCTCCGCCCATGCCGGCAAGCGCGTCGCGCGAGACGGTCTGAGGCACCGGGATGGGTGCGGCGGCGGGGTCGGGGACGCTAGGCGCGAAGGGGCCTGCCACGGCAAGCGGGTCGGGAGCGGCGGTGCGAGGCGTCGGCTGTTGCTGGGGCATGGCGGCGGGGCGCTGCTGCTGCGGGGCAGCAAACTGCTGCTGGCCGGCGCGCGGGGCGCTGGCGGCACGGCTTGCCGCGGAGTTGTTCTGGCCCAGGCCGTTCTGATAGGCGCGCTCTTCTTCGTACAGGCGGCCGAGCGTGGGGGCATCGACGTTCTCGGCAAAGACCGAGAACTTGCCGGCGCGCAGCTGCGGATCGATCATAAAGCGCACGAGGGGCTCGCCGACAAAGACATAGCGGCGCTTTTCGGCCTGCGCCTTCACAAACTCGCGGACCTCGCGCGAAAGCTCGGGGTAGAACGGGGCGAGCATGGGATCGTCGTCGGCGGCGATCAGGATGGTATAGAGTGCCGGCGCCGTGTTGACGCCGTTGATCACCAGAGTCTGATCCTCCATGTCGCGAGCGGCCTGCTTGGCAAGCTTCTTAAAGGAGAACGGGGCACGGGTGGCACCGAAGATGCCGGCCACGTGGTCCTCGAAGATGTTCAGGAAGTTCACGAAAGATCACTCTCCGTATAAGTTCTTTGGTATCCGAGCAAATATAGGCATATCCCAACGATTATAGAGGATAGGGTTCCCGCAACCGCCGCCTTGGCGACGACCGCGGCTGCAAGGCTGGCAATTTCCATATGGTGTGCAAGACAGGACGCCGCTGCGCAGCCGATGCCGGTGACAGCGATGGCGGCGATTGCGGCAAGGTTTGAGCCCTGATCGGCACGCTTGGCATGGGCATTGAGCAGCGCAGATGACGCCGCGGCAGTTGCCGCTACCAGCACAAAGGCAGCCCAAAGGAGCGGGTCTCCCAGCGCTGCGGCAACGTTACCGAGCCCCAGCACGCCTCCGGCTGAAAGCGCGACCGTGGCCAGACGGGCAAAAAGCGCGCCCATGCCCGTTGCCGCGGCGGCGCTTGCCGGGCCGAGCCAAAATGACGCGACGCCGGCGGCGACCCCAGCTGCCAGAAAGGTATTGCCGGTCAGACAGCCAAGCGCGAGTGCACAGGTGAGCGTGGCGCTCGCGGCAGTCTCGGTGCGACCCCAGGCGATCCACCAACCGGACATGGCGGCGGCAAAGATCACCGCGACGGGCAGCATCGACAGGATGCCCTGTGCCTGCATGGTGGCGTTGGCCATGAGCACCAAAAAGCCCACAGCCGAGATGGCCGAGCCAATCTGGGGGGCCAGGCCAGCCGCCGCTCCGATCGCGATGGCCGCAATGACCAGGCCGGGAAGCGCCGCGACCCCGGCCGTTTGCATCAGCAAAAAGCTAAAGGTGCCGCACGTTAGCGCCGAGATAGTGCGCATGGTGTAGTCGCGCGCATGGCTCCAGCGCGTGCCCGCCCAGCCAAGTGCGGGGTCGACCTCGATGGCGTCGTCCTCGTAGTGCGACGGCTCGATATCGTCGAGCTCCTGCTCGTCATCCGAAAGTTCGCCAACCATTTGCTCTAGGCTGCGACGGCCCTCGCGCACGCTGCCCAGACCGGCAAGGAGCTGGTCGCAAAATGCCTCGATGCTGCTGGGGCGGTCCTGCGGCATGGGGGAGAGCGCGCTCATGAGCGCGGCCTCGGCTCCCGGGGGAAAGTGTGGTATCAGCTCGCTGGGATAGGTGGCGCCGCCGATGATGCGGTCGAGCGAGTCGGCGGGCGTGGCCGCCATAAAGGGGGCGCTGCCGCACAGGCCCTCATAGATTACACAGGCGAGGGCAAAGACATCGGCGCGCTCATCGACCGTGCCGGTCTCGATATCGAGCTGCTCGGGCGGCATGTAGCCGATGGTGCCGCCGCGCGAGCCGCCAAAGCCACCGGCGGACGACAGTCGCGCCATGCCAAAGTCGGTGAGCTTTACATTGCCCGAGTGGTCGATGAGCACGTTGGCGGGCTTAATGTCCAGGTGGAGTACGCCATTACTATGGGCGAAGGTGAGCGCCTGGCCTAGGGCATCGGCAATGGCCGCGGCCTCGTCAAAGGTAAGTGAGTGACCGTCCACGCGGTGCAAAAACTCGGCCAGCGACATGCCATCGACATATTCCATAACCAGGTAGGCATAGGCTGTGTCGTGCGTAAAGTCGATGACCTGCACGATGTTGGGATGTTGAAGCATGGCGGCAGTGTGCGCCTCGCGCAGGACATCCATGATGTCGCTGGCGGGCATGCCGACACCGTTAATAAGGGGGATGCGCTTAATGGCGACGCGGCGGCGCAGGTGCGTGTCGCGGCAGATCTCGATGGAGCCAAAACCGCCGGTCGCAAGTGTCTCGAGCGGCTGGTACCGCTTGAGCAGCTCGCGAGAGCTGGTGCCCTCCAAAGGAACGTCCGGCGAGAACCGGGCGGTATGTTGCGAGAAAAGCGGCATGGCCAACCCTCGTGCGTTTAAAGTTCGTTTGCGAGCGGCGGGCGCGGGGCCGAGCCGTTCGCGGTGGCATAGATGCTGCTAGTGTAGCACGCTCGGGTGCATGGGGAGGATAGCGGGATGCGAGGCTGCCTGTCTGGCTTGGCCTTAGCGCTTCTTCTTGTTCTTCTTCTGCTTGCGCTTGGTCACCTGGGGCTTGTCGCCCTGCTTGGCCTCGGCGGCGGCCTTCTCGGCCTTCATTTTCTTCTTCTTGGTCTCGATGCGGAGTTTTTTGTTGATGCGCGCCTTAAGGAAGGGACCGAACTGCTCGGCATCGCCGCGGACAAAGGTGTCCTTAGGGATCGTCACGCCCTGGTCGGCGAACATGGCCACAAAGATGCGCTCGCCGTCGAGCACGTGGTCGAGCTTTTCAAACGGGAAGAACTGTGACTTGCCGCTCTTGCCCCAAACCATCAGGCCGTCCTCGTTGGCGGCGACGCGGCGATAGCGGCCACCCATGGACTCGTCGGCCTCGACGGCGTCGATAAAGTCGCGGGCGAGGGTGTGGTGCAGGTTCTTGCTCCACCAGGCCAAAAAGGCGCCGAATACGATCAGCACGACGCCAAACTTGATCCAGTTGCCGCCGGCCACCAACATGCCGATGCCGATGAGCGCGGCAATTGCCGCGGCGACATACAGCGAGCCGCGACGCCTAGGCGAGGCGACCAGGCGGGCGAAGTCGGTGACCAGGTCGTTTTCGTACTGGTACTCGTTGAGGTACAGGATACCGTCGTCGGCTGCGGCCTGCTCCTCGAGCGCGACCTCGACCTGGTCGGCTGCTTCGGAGGGGACGAGGTTGCTCTCTGCGTCTGCCATGCTCTTTGGACTCCTATCGCGGCGGGCTCGCCGTACGGGTATTATGGAATGCAGTATGCCGTGCGACCGCATGGCCGCCGCGGCAACAAGACTCAGTATACCCGGGGGAGCACCCATGGAATCGTTGTACCGAAAGTATCGCCCGCTCACCTTCGACTCCGTGGTGGGCCAGCAGCATATCGTCTCGACGCTCGAGCACGCCATCACCGAGGGGCGCCTGTCCCACGCGTACCTATTCTGCGGACCGCGCGGCACGGGCAAGACCACCATGGCGCGCATTCTGGCCAAGGCGCTGCTGTGCCGCAATGCCGAGGCGGCGCGCGCCGAGGGTGCAAGCGGCTGCATGCCCGACGGTACTTGCGAGGAGTGCGAGCTCATCGCCGAGGGCAACCACCCGGATGTCTACGAGCTCGATGCCGCAAGCCGTACTGGCGTGGACAACGTGCGCGAGGAGATCATCAACTCCGTCAACTTTGCCCCGGTGCGCGGCAAGTACAAGATTTATATCATCGACGAGGTCCACATGCTCACGACGGCGGCGTTCAACGCGCTGCTCAAGACGCTTGAGGAGCCGCCGGCACACGTGATCTTTGTGCTGTGCACCACCGACCCGCAAAAGATTCTGGAGACCATCCTCTCGCGCTGCCAGCGCTTCGATTTCCATCGTATCGGCAACGAGGATATTGAGCATCGCCTGGCATACGTGTGCGAGCAGGAGGGCTTCGATTACGACGACGAGGCGCTGGCTATCGTGGCACGCCATGCCAAGGGCGGCATGCGCGACGCGTTGTCCACGCTGGAGCAGCTGAGCGTTTTTGGCAACGGCGCCGTGCATGCGGACGATGCCCGCTCGCTTTTGGGCGAGGTTTCGGACCAGATCCTGGGCGAGTTTGCCCGCGCCATTGCCGATCGCGATGTTGCCGAGCTATATGGACTGATCCGTGCGCAGGTCGAGGAAGGAAACGACCTGCTGGAGCTGACGCGCGACCTGGTGGCGCATGTGCGTGACGTGTACGTTGCCTGCGTTGCCGGTGCCCGTGCCGAGCTGTTTGAGGGCGGCTCCGAGCAGGCCGAGGCGCTTGCTGCCGAGGCCGCTGCCTTTGGCGAGCATCCTGCCGACCGCCTGGCCCGTGTGCTGACAGTGCTCGACGATGCCGCGCTGGAGATGAGGGGCGCGAGCGACGTGCGCCTGGTGCTTGAGATTGCCTGCACGCGTCTGGCACGTCCCGAGGCTGATTTAACGATTGAGGCATTGGCCGAGCGCGTGGCACGTCTGGAGGCCATGGTTGCCAACGGCGCCGTGCCGGCGAGCGTGGCCGCTGCTCAGGCCGCCGCGCCTGCAGCATCCGTACCCGCTGCTGCCCAACAGCCGACGCTCATTTCGGGCGCCCGTGCTGCCGCTCCGGCGGCATCCGCTGCCCCCGCTGCTACGTCCGCGCATCAGGGTGGCATGCCTTGGGACCGCGGCGCTGCTGTTCCGGCTGCCCAGCCTGCTCCCCGTTCTGCGTCCGTGTCAGCTTCCAAGTCTGCAGCGCCTGCACCTCAGCCTGCGCCGACGTCGACGCCTCAGCCCGTTGCTGCCCCCGCGCCTGCCACCGCTCCGGCACCTAAGCCCCAGTCCAACAATGCCGCCCAGGTTGCCGCCGCCGGTGCTGCCGAGACGCCCGCGGTCGAGGATGCCGGAGAGCTGCAGCGCAAATGGGCCGAGGTCGTCGAGCGTGTCAAGGCGCGTCAGGCTTCCTACGCAGGGCTTTTGCTCAACGCCCGCGCCACGGCCGACGACGGCTCCAAGCTCACGGTCTCGTTCCCCGCGGGTTCGACTTTTGCCATTAAGATGCTCGGTCGCGCCGATACGCAGTCGGTGGTCCTGCCGACGGTCTGCGCGGTCTTCGGTCGTCGTACCGTCGACTATGTCCTGGATGGGGGTGGCACGCCGGCTCCTCAACATGAGGAGCATTCTCCATCTGCACGGGCTGCGGCATCTGCGGACCCGCAACCCGTGTCCTCGGCGGCCCCTGTATCCTCGAGCGCCAGCGCGCCGCAGCAGCAAGCGGCGCCGGTAGCGGCATCGACCCCGTCGGCGCCTAAGCCCGCAGCGCCCAAACCGGCTGCTCCGACACCCGCGCCCAAGCCCGTCTCACCCGCGCCCAAGTCGTCTGACCTGGGCAAAGCCCCCTGGCTACGCTCCGACAACCCCGCCGGCGCTCCTGTCACGGGTAAGCTCCCGACCGAGCCCGCACCCCGAGCGCCCGAGCGCGCGTCCGCTCCCAAGGCTCAGCCTGTCGCGCAGCCCGCGCCGTGGGAATCCGAGCAGGTGCCCTACGACGACGCTATGGTCGGCGGCTTTGCCGGCGATGCGAGCGGGGACGATCTGCCTCCGTTCGACGTGCCGGGTGCGGCGTCCGCGCCCAAGTCCGCTGCAACTGCCCCCAAAGAGGAGGACGCTCCTGCAGCTCCTTGGGAGTCCAACCCCGGTGCGGGCAGCCCCTTCGGCCATCAGGGTGCAGCCCCGAGCATCCCGCAGACCGAGGACGAGGCCAAAGACCTCATCCGCAGCGTCTTCGGTCAGGCCACCATCTTCAAGCCGGTGGAGTAGCTGCGTGGGCGGGTATACCGTTCAAGAAGAGGGCCCCTTGTCCGGGCGCATCTGTATTTCGGACATGTATAGCGTGGTGCCACGTATGTCGCATTCGAGCAAACAGGTGCGCGACGGCCGGCCTAGGATGTTGAGGTCGATACGATACGTCGCATGGCTGTCTGTGTGCTCGACTTGCTCGGCGTCGACGGTTGCTCCGATTGTCGAATAGTCGCCTAGCTCGGCATCGACAATCTTGGAGTTATTAATCTCGACCTTGAACTCTTGGTAGAGGGACGGGCTGTTGTAGTAAACGGTTCGGGTTCCGTCGGTGCACTTATCGGTCGTCTCCCATTTGACGATGGGCTGATCCGAGCTGGCTATCAGCAGTTCTGCTCCAAAGGCTATAGCATGGGTGATGACAACCAGCAATGCCCAGCCGACAAAGAGATAGAGAACCAAATATGCAACGGGGTGTTTTGAGCGGATGTTTTGAAGCGCGTCGGGGGCGTTCATGGGGCACCTCCAAATTGCTGTCTATGGCAATCAAATTATACCCCGCCGTCATGCGTGCCGCCTCGAGTAGTGGCTCGGCATTTAGCCATTTAGTGGTACGCATTAAATGTCGGATTCCGGCTCTACGAGATTTAGCTTTCAATATTATGCAGATGCGAATTATTCAACTTTGCATAATCTTGGGGGCGCATCACGCTCCAGGACATGTATATCGACTGAGGTAGTGTGTCCGCCCCGCTTGCTTGCCCCGCGCCGTGGTACGATTTTTGAGTTTGAAAGTCCCGCCGTGCTCCGGCTGCCCTTGCAGCTCGGCGTGCGGCCGCACGTAAAGGAGCCATCATGGCCGGTATGAACATGCAGCAGATGATGAAGCAGGCTCGCAAGATGCAGGAGCAGCTTGCCGCCGCGCAGGAGAACCTCAAGTCCCAGACCGTCGACGCCTCTGCCGGCGGCGGCATGGTCAAGGTGACCGTTAACGGCGAGATGGAGCTCGTCAACCTCACTATTGACCCCGATGCGCTCGATCCCGAGGACGTCGACATGCTGCAGGACATGATCATGGCTGCCGTCAACGAGGCCGTCCGCGGCGTCAACGAGCTCGCCAACAAGCAGATGGGCGCCATCACCGGCGGCCTCAACATCCCGGGCATGCCGTTCTAAGACACGCATATACATGAGTGCGAATCACAGTCTGCAAAAACTGCTCGATGAGCTGGGCCGTCTGCCGGGCATTGGTCCCAAGTCGGCCCAGCGTATCGCCTATTACCTGCTCGAGGCCGATGCCGAGGAGGCCCGCCGCCTGGCCGAGGCCATCCTGGAGGTCAAGCAGGAGGTCCACTTTTGCAGTCGTTGCTTTAACTACGCCACGGCCGATGAGTGCTCCATCTGCCAGGACCCGATGCGCGACACCACTCGCATTTGCGTTGTGGGCGAGCCGCGCGACGTCCAGGCGATCGAGCGCACGGGCAGCTACCACGGCCTCTACCACGTATTGGGCGGTGTGATCAGCCCCATGGACAAGATTGGTCCCGAGCAGTTGCACATCCGCGAGCTGCTGGCACGCTTGGGCCACGAGGACATCCACGAGGTCATCATCGCCACCAACCCCAATATTGAGGGCGAGACCACGGCGAGCTACCTGGCCCGCACTATCAAGCCGCTGGGCGTCGAGGTATCGCGTCTGGCAAGCGGCCTTCCCGTGGGCGGCGACCTGGAGTATGCCGACGAGCTTACGCTTGGGCGCGCCATCGAGGCCCGTCGCGCGATTTAGGTGGCGAGCCTGCTCCTGCCGTATGTTTTCCTCGCGACGCACGGGGTAGTCATAATTTCCCCGTGCGACTGTGAGTTTGTTGTGCAACAAAGATGCTTCGTATCCGCTTATCGCATGGATGCTTCCGCTCGCATCCTTAATTTGCCCATTCGTTGCGCAACCTTTTGGGTTCGCTGATACACTCAAATATGGATTCGAATGAATGCGCCGCTCCCGAGCGGCGTGTTTTTGTTGGAGGAGAACGCATGCGGCCCGGTGGCACTCAGATAAAGCGCGGCGCCGCGGTGCGCATGCGACGCCGACTGGGCTTGGCACCGCGGGCGCACGCACTGCTGTCGTGCTCGCTGGTGCTGGTCATAGCTGGCGTTTCTGCCTATGGCATGACCGTGCCGTCCATGATGCAGGCGCATGCCGCACGCGAGCCGCGCGTTGGGCATGAGGTCAAAAGTGATCTGGGCACCACGACTGGATATGCTTGGGCAAGTGTGGTCGCGCATATTGTTTTTGGCACCGACGATGCGGACGGCGCCGAGGCCCCGGACAACGAAGTCACGCTTGCCAATGGCAAAACCATCGTGCTCACCAACACCAAGATCATCGATCGGTTGTCCAACAATAGCGTGGCGGCAACGGTGAATAAGGTCGAGCAGCAAAAGGAGCAGGACGCCCAGCAGTCCGGAAAGCCCGGTAGCTCGGATACTTCTGGCTCCGGCTCGGATTCATCGAGTTCGGGCGGCGGCTCTGGGCCGGGTTCCTCTACCGGAGGGTCTGGAAACGGCGGCTCGACGGGCGGTAACACTGACAACGATGCAAACTCCGGTGGCCTTTCCGCTGCTGAAGAAGAGAGCATTCACAGTTGGCTTGTGACCAAGTACAACATGCTCGACGGTTATGTTTCTCGTGCCAATGACGTGGTCTCGACCTATAACTCTACGGGAGATCCCAGACCGTGCGACAGCCTGGTCGGGGAGATGTTTGTTATTCGAGCTGAGTTCGGTCGTCAGACATTCTCGCCCCGGTCAAAGTGGTATCAGCAGTATGCCAATCTGTGGGGCTGTTACACCAACCTATGTCAATGGGTCGGCCATTACGGCGATGATGACGTCGCGCTCGGTAACTTCAACAATAACGTGGCGGCGCTTGCCCTATGATGACCGATCTTGCATCCACCACACCACAATCGCTCGGTCGCGATCCCATGGTCGGCCTGCGCCTGGCGCATGTCGACGGGTTTGAGCCGGCCATTGCGCTCGGTCAGGACGAACTGCCTGCCTATCTGCGTCGTTTTACGATGCTGTTTGCCGACGATGCCACCATGCGCCGTGGCGGTATCGGCCGCGTGACGCGTGCCGTCAACGCCCAAGGCGAGGCCGTGGCACTCAAGCAGCTCATCTTGCCGACGCGCGATGAGTTTGACGACGATGCCGCTCACGAGGCGCTGGTCGCCAAGTTCAAGGCGGCGTTTCGCGAGGAATACGAATGCCATCGCGCCCTTTCGGGCCTTAAGGGCTTTCCCCGCCTCTATGGCTGGGGCGAGGTCGACGGTGTGCCTGCAATTGTCATGGAATGGGTCGAGGGCGAGACGCTTGCCCGCTTGCGTTCGCGACTCGCCGTGGACGATGCCGGACGCCTGTCGCCGCTTGTGGCGGCGCGTCTGGGTCGCGACCTGTTCGATCTGCTCTGCCGTATGAGCCTGGTGGGTGAGGGCTTTGTCCATCGCGATATCTCGCCCGCTAATATTATGGTGCGCACGGCGCGTCTACCGCTTGACCGGCAGCTTGCCGAGGGCACCTTTGACCTGTGCCTGATCGACTTTGGCTCGTCGCTGGCGCTTGAGCCTGCGTCGGCCGTGGCCGGTACCGGCGGCAAGGCATCCTTTACCGAGCGCTATGCCACGCTGCGTCGCGCGACGGTTGCCTATGCCCCGCCCGAGATGCTCACCGACGATATTCCCGATCTGCGCGCTTTGCGTATGTCGCCGGCGATCGACGTCTATGCCGCGGCAAGCACGGTTTACGAGCTCATTGCCGGCGTCGCGCCATACGAAGCCGCGCCGAGCACTTCGGGCACCTCGGGTTCGCGCAAAAAGACGCGCGACATCGCGAGCCCCTACCGTCTCAAGATGGACACGCGGCCCGACTATCCCATTGGTGCCCATGCGCCCGGTTGTGATTTGACTCAGCTGCTTCGTCGTGAGCCCGATGTGGCGCTCGCCGCGGCCGAGCAGGCCCAGCAGCTAGGGCTTGAGCCGGATTCCGAAGAGCTACGCGATGCGCTGGCGTTTGTCGATGCCCAGCTGTTCGACGTGGTGATGGCCTGTCTGTCCAGGCATCAAAAAGATCGTCCCGAGCCGGCGGCGGTCGAGGCGGCGCTCTCAGCGTTTTGTGACCACTATGCGCAAAATGTCGGCCGTTCGCTCCGCGGCGAGCCGCTCACGCCGTGCCCCATGGATGCGTCTGGCCGCGCGGTTCGTCGCGCGCTGATGGTCGGCGCGACGGTCGTCTGTGGCGTGGTTTGGGCTGTGATCGTGGTTTCGGCCGCGCTGCTGGCGTCGGGCGCTCGCGTGACGGCGACTTTGGGATCGCTCGTGTGGTCTGGGTCGCTACCGGGTATTATTGCCGCACTGGCGTTGGCGCTGCCAGGCATAGCCGGCGTTGCCGCGGGGGCGCTTGCGCGCGATCGGCGCTCGGGCTTCCTGCAGGGTGTGCTTGCGCTTTCTGCCTGCGAGGTTCCGGTGCTGGTTGTGGCTGCATGTAGCGTATTTTCCCAACGCGCCGTGATGGGCGGCCTTGTTGCCGCTCTGGTTGCAACCTATACGCTTACGTGGTTTTTGCTTGCGATGGGCTTTGCCTTTGAACTTCCCGTTTCGGCACCGCGACGCACAAAAGCCCAGATGGCGACTCCGCTTGCCGGTGGAGCCGCAGCTGCCCGTACTTTTGGCGGACCTGTCGAAGTATCGTCCGATTCTATTTCTACGACTAAGGAGGCCTAGGTCATGGCATCTCAAGTTGAGCTCACCCCATGCGGGGCCATGTTTGACATCTTTAAGCGCGCGGCGCATCTGAGCCATATCGAGCTGTGCGGCTTGGTGCTTTCGTCCCGTCCGCTCGCCGACGGCCGCAGCCCGCAGAGCCGAGCCGCCGATCGCTCTTGGGTTTCCCGCTTTATCGTTCGCGCGCCGGTCGGCACGCTTCAGCATCGCTACTTTGCCGAATACGGTACCTCGGCTGCGCGTATTATGTCGCAACTGGCCCTGCGCCAGCGCAATCCCATGGACTCCACGGCTGTGATCAATATGGTGTGCGGTCCTGCAGGTGAACCGATGGTACGCGCGCTCGAAGAGTGCCACCAGGACACGAATCTCTATCGCAACGCGCTCGATCGCCTGTCCCAGGCGGCGGAACTCATGCCCGCCGAGCGCGCCGAGGCCGTGCTGGTGCTGTTTGTCGCCGTCGGTTGTTCGGCGGATGTGCGGTCCTCGGTGAACTATGCCATCGACTACGCGCACGCGACCTGTGGCGGAGGCACATCCACGCCGCGTTCGCTTGGCATGTCGAT
Source organism: Collinsella aerofaciens (assembly GCF_015553355.1). Lineage (GTDB taxonomy): Bacteria > Actinomycetota > Coriobacteriia > Coriobacteriales > Coriobacteriaceae > Collinsella > Collinsella aerofaciens_V. The sequence goes on along the minus strand of NZ_JADNGN010000009.1, from coordinate 13,073 downwards.
GACCGCGGGCGAACGCGAACCCGCCCCGGCGCACCCCTTGGGCTTGCTGCGCGTACAAAACAGTTTTGTCGTGAGCGCCCCGCGCTGGATTCAGCCGAGTGAGCAGGGTGTTGAGATTGGCGCGCTGGCCACTGGCGAGGGCGATATTACCGACGTCGGCGACGATGTCTCGGCCCGCCATGCCCATATCTGGTGCGATGCTCAAAATATCTGGCACGTCGAGGACTTGTCGTCCACCAACGGAACCGTGGTGGTAAACGGGGCCACGCGCGTCTGCATTCAGGTCGAACCCGGCCGTTCCGCCCAACTCAATCCCGGCGACGAGCTCAAGCTCGGCGAATCCACTACCTACGCCATTCTCTTCGGTGCCCTCTAGCCGGCAGATAGGGACGTTCCTTTTCTGCCGGCACTTGGGGACACTCCTTGGCGCACCAGAGCCGGTCGCCCAGGGATGGAGGGGCCATTTTGGCCCTTGGCAGTCACCCAAGGTAAACCTTTACCGCCCGCCTATATTTGCCGAAATTACACTTGACGGCGGGGTACAATAAACCCGCATGCGGATTTCCGTTGCGGGCGCTTCCCATCGCCGGGGCGTGCCCGGGAGCATCCGGCATGCGGCCTTTGCGGCGCTCGGTCATGTGCAAGACGGGTAGCTGGGCTTGTGGAGCGCGTGCAGCCCTCCTCGCCTCGGCATGCCTTCTCTCCACGCCATGTACCTGCTGCTGAGCCTGCCTGCCAGATGATTGGAAGCAACAGCGAAAATCCCATCACGCCAACATCCCGGCGATCGCCGGGGCCTGTATACCTATATGAGAGGAGAGGGGTATATGGCGCGTAAGTTTAAGTCTATGGACGGCAACGAGGCGGCCGCATATGTTTCGTATGCGTACACCGAGGTAGCGGGAATCTATCCCATTACGCCGTCCAGCCCGATGGCCGACCATGTCGACCAGTGGGCGGCCCAGGGTCGCAAGAATATCTTCGGCACCCCGGTCAAGGTCGTCGAGATGGAGTCCGAGGCAGGTGCAGCCGGTACCGTTCACGGTTCGCTGGGCGCCGGTGCTCTGACCACCACCTACACGGCTTCTCAGGGTCTGCTCCTGATGATCCCGAACATGTACAAGATCGCGGGCGAGCAGCTCCCGGGCGTCTTCCACGTCTCCGCGCGTTGCGTCGCTTCCCACGCCCTGAACATCTTTGGCGATCACTCCGACGTCATGGCCTGCCGCCAGACCGGTTTCGCCATGCTCGCCGAGGGCAACGTCCAGGAGGTCATGGACCTCTCGCCGGTGGCTCACCTTGCCGCCATCGAGGGTAAGACCCCGTTCCTTAACTTCTTCGACGGCTTCCGCACCAGCCACGAGATCCAGAAGGTCGCCATGTGGGACTACAAGGATCTGGCCGAGATGTGCGACATGGACGCCGTCCAGGCTTTCCGCGACCACGCGCTCAACCCTGAGCACCCGCACACCCGCGGCAGCCACGAGAACGGCGACATCTTCTTCCAGAACCGTGAGGCCTGCAACAAGGTCTACGACGAGCTTCCCGCCGTCGTCGAGGGCTACATGAAGAAGATCAACGAGAAGCTCGGCACCGATTACGGCCTGTTCAACTACTACGGCGCTCCCGATGCCGACCGCGTCGTCGTGTGCATGGGCTCCTTCTGCGACGTGCTCGAGGAAGTCATCGACTACCTCAACGCCCACGGCGAGAAGGTCGGCCTGGTCAAGGTTCGTCTGTTCCGTCCGTTCTCCATCAAGCACTTCGTCGACGTTCTCCCCGAGACCGTCCAGAAGATCGCCGTCATGGACCGTACCAAGGAGCCGGGTTCCATCGGCGAGCCGCTCTACCAGGACGTCGTCTCCGCTCTCTACGAGGCCGGCAAGACGGGTATCAAGGTCGTCGGCGGCCGTTACGGTCTGGGCAGCAAGGACACGCCTCCCGCGTCCGCGTTCGCTGTCTTCGAGGAGCTCAAGAAGGACGAGCCCAAGCGCGAGTTCACCATCGGCATTGTCGACGACGTGACCAACCTGAGCCTGCCCGAGGCCGAGGATGCGCCCAACACCGCAGCCCCCGGCACCATCGAGTGCAAGTTCTGGGGTCTGGGTGGCGACGGTACCGTCGGCGCCAACAAGAACTCGATCAAGATCATCGGCGACCACACCGACAAGTACGTCCAGGCCTACTTCCAGTACGACTCCAAGAAGACCGGCGGCGTCACCGTCTCGCACCTGCGCTTTGGTGATTCCCCGATTCGCTCGCCGTACTACGTGACCAAGGCCGACTTTGTCGCCTGCCATAACCCCAGCTACATCGTTAAGGGCTTCAAGATGGTCCGCGACGTCAAGCCGGGCGGCACCTTCCTGGTCAACTGCCAGTGGAGCGACGAGGAGTTCGCCGAGCACATGCCCGCCGTGGCCAAGCGCTACATCGCGAACAACAACGTCAACGTCTACCTGATCGACGCTATCGACCTGGCCGCTAAGGTCGGCATGGGCAAGCGCACCAACACGGTGCTCCAGTCCGCCTTCTTCGCGCTGGCCAAGGTCCTGCCCGCCGAGGACGCCCTGCAGTACATGAAGGACGCGGCTACCAAGTCCTACATGAAGAAGGGCCAGGCTATCGTCGACGCCAACCACAAGGCCATCGATGCCGGCGCTACCGCCTTCCGTAAGTTCGAGGTTCCGGCCGACTGGGCTACCGCCGAGGATGCCGCTCCCGTCGAGCTCTCCGAGGAGACCAAGTCCGCTATCGCCCAGCAGGTCAAGAACCTGCTCGAGCCCATCGATCGCATGGACGGCGACAGCCTGCCTGTTTCCGCCTTCGTCGATTGCGCCGACGGCCAGTTTGAGCTGGGCGCCTCCGCATACGAGAAGCGCGGCGTCGCCGTGGTCGTTCCCCACTGGGACGAGACCAAGTGCATCCAGTGCAACCAGTGCGCCTATGTGTGTCCGCATGCCACCATCCGTCCGTTCGCGATGACCGAGGACGAGGCTGCCGCCGCGCCCGAGGCTACCCGCACGCTCGACGCCATGGGCCCCAAGGCCAAGGGCATGAAGTTCACCATGGCTGTGTCCCCGCTCGACTGCATGGGTTGCACCAACTGCGTCAAGGTTTGCCCCAAGGGCGCCCTCGAGATGGTTCCCACCGAGCAGGAGATGGACCAGCAGCCCGTTTGGGACTACATGGTCGAGAACGTCTCCGAGAAGAAGGAGCTCATCGCGGCCAACGTCAAGGGCAGCCAGTTTAAGCAGCCCTACCTGGAGTTCTCCGGCTCCTGCGCCGGCTGCGCCGAGACCGCCTATGCACGTCTGGTGACCCAGGTCGCCGGCGACCGCATGTTCATTTCCAACGCCACCGGCTGCTCCTCCATTTGGGGCAACCCCGCTGCCACCGCTCCTTACTGCAAGGACAAGGACGGTCACGGCCCGGCGTGGAACAACTCCCTGTTCGAGGACAATGCCGAGCACGGTCTGGGCATGGCCGTTGGCTACGAGGCCGTTCAGAAGAAGCTGATCGCTGCTACGCAGGAGATCATCGCCGCTGACGGTCCGTCCGACGAGCTCAAGGCCGCCGGTCAGGCTTGGATCGACTCCGTCAACGACGCCGAGGCCTCTAAGACCGCTGCCGCCGCCTACGTTGCCGAGCTCGAGAAGTGCGGCTGCGACGCCTCCAAGGCGATCCTCGCCGACAAGGCTTACCTCACCAAGAAGTCCTTCTGGATCTTCGGTGGCGACGGTTGGGCCTACGACATTGGCTTCGGTGGCCTGGACCACGTCCTGGCTTCCGGCCACAACGTCAACGTCTTCGTCTTCGACACCGAGGTTTACTCCAACACCGGTGGTCAGGCCTCCAAGGCCTCGAACCTGGGCCAGGTTGCTCAGTTCGCCGCTGCCGGTAAGGTGACCAAGAAGAAGTCCCTGGCCGAGATTGCCATGAGCTACGGCTACGTCTACGTGGCGCAGGTCGCCATGGGCGCCAACCCGGCTCAGACCCTCAAGGCCATCCACGAGGCCGAGGCCTACGACGGTCCGTCCCTCATCATCGGCTACAGCCCCTGCGAGATGCACTCCATCAAGAAGGGTGGCATGCAGAACTGCCAGGCCGAGATGAAGAAGGCTGTCGAGTGCGGTTACTGGAACCTCTTCCGCTTCAACCCCGAGGCTGCTGCCGGCAAGAAGTTCTCGCTCGATTCCAAGGAGCCCGCGGGCGGTTATCAGGAGTTCCTGATGAACGAGGCCCGTTACGCTTCGCTGACGCGTTCCTTCCCCGAGCGCGCCGAGGAGCTCTTCAAGGAGAACGAGCAGGCCGCTATGGACCGCTATCAGCACCTGCTGAAGCTCAAGACGGTGTACAACGAGGCCTAAGTCTCCCACCGCAGGACCTGAGGGCTAACCTTCGCGGACGTCCTCGGACATGAAAGAACCCCTGCTGCGCATTACGTGCGGCGGGGGTTCTTTCGTCCTGCGGAGTGTCCGCGAAGGTTAGCCCTCAGATCCTGCTACGGCTACGTCCTCGGATTGTGTGGGCGGATGACGGATGTGGTTGGTCGGGTATTCCGTCTCCTTCGCCGTTTCGTGGTTTTGCCGCGAAACCTCGCGCCACTTTGGGGATGGATGGGGGACTTGGCTGTTGCCGCCTTTTCGGAGCCCTTCTTTATTCCTTATGCTGGATGAAAAGCCCCTTGTTTTTGCAGGGGTGCATACTCGACTTATAAGTGCATAGAATCTCGTATAGTGCGAGTAAGATATTGCGCTGTCTGTTTTGTGTTTAGCAAAGATATAGTTTGCATAATCTGGTCTAATCCCTGCTCTATTAAAATAAAGTTGCACGTAAATGGCGTAGATATGCTTGAGCTGGGGTTCTGTACGCTGAGCGGATAAAAACGACCGTTCACCGTTCCGCTATTTTCAAAATGAATAAAATGAGCGATAAAGAGAATATAAACCTTAATAAGCTCGCGTATCGCACGGACGCGGGTTATTAATGGGTTGTAGGCCTTTTACAGAAAGGATTCCAGCAATGTCTAAGCCTCTTGGCAAGCCCGATCGTATTGTCGTCGCCCTTGGCGGCAACGCCCTCGGCAACAACCCCGTCGAGCAGATCGAGGCCGTGAGCAACACCGCCCACGCTCTCCTCGGTCTCATCGAGCAGGGCAACGAGATCATCATCACCCACGGCAACGGCCCGCAGGTCGGCATGATCCAGAACGCCTTCGCCGCTGCCCACGATGCCATCGGTACCCCCGAGATGCCGCTGCCCGAGTGCGGCGCCATGTCCCAGGGCTACATTGGTTATCACCTGCAGCAGGGCATCGGCCGCGAGATGCACAAGCGCTATAAGCGTTGGCACGCCGCCACCGTCGTCACCCAGATCGAGTGCGACCCCGACGATCCCGCGTTCAAGAACCCGACCAAGCCGATCGGCCCCTTCTACACCGAGGAGCAGGCCAAGGAGTTCATGGCCGAGGATCCCTCCAAGGTCTTCGTCGAGGATTCCGGCCGCGGCTGGCGTCGCGTCGTCGCTTCCCCCGATCCCAAGAAGATCGTCGAGGCTGACTCCATCCTCAACCTGCTCGACAACGAGTTCATCGTCATCGCCTGCGGTGGCGGCGGCATCCCCGTCGTCCGCGACTACGAGAACAAGGGCTGCTACAAGGGCGTTCCCGCCGTCATCGACAAGGACCTGGGCGGCGAGCTGCTGGCCGAGGACTGCGACGCCGACGTTCTGTTCCTGCTGACCGCCGTTGAGCATGTCGCCATCAACTTCGGCAAGCCCAACCAGGAGGAGCTCGAGGACCTCACCGCCGACGAGGCCGAGCGCCTGGCCGACGAGGGCCAGTTCGGCAAGGGTTCCATGGAGCCCAAGGTCCGCGCTGCCATCAAGTTCGCCCGTTCCCGCAAGGGCCGCACCTGCATCATCGGCGCTCTGGACAAGGCCGCCGAGACCATGGCCGGCCTCTCCGGTACCCGCATCCACGAGTAGTCTCTACTCTGTTGCCTCTCTCGTGGGCGCCAGGCAAAGCGCCCACAAACTAGCCTCTCTTCCTGAGCCCCGCAGTCCGCTCCGGCTGCGGGGCTTTTGCTATTCACCTAGTCATTGGAGACAAACCCGGCACTTGGGGACGGTCCTTTCCTGCCGGCAGCTTGGGACAGTCCTTAATAGTCATTGGGGACGTTCTTAAACGACTAGCCAAACAAGAACGTCCATTACAGTCGAAATTGTCAGCCCGGGACCATCTCGGGCTACGATTGAGGCGCGCCCAGAACGGGCCGCCGACCGGGCGCCCGCGCACGGCCGAACGTCCCTGCCCCCGAGAGGGCCCGTTGGGTGCTGCCGGCGCGGGGCGCGCCGCCCCCGACGGCTGATAGGAAAGTGCCGGGCAGGTGCCGCGGCTGGTAATGTGAGTGCCGAGGGGGAGGCCATCCGGTCGAACGACTACCGGAAGGATACCACCGTGAAAGCGCCATCGACCAGGCCCGCGGCCGTGCTCGGCCTGGACGTCGGCAAGTCGTCGCACTGGGCCTGCCTGATCGACCGCGACGGGGAGGTGCTGGCCAGCGCCCCCGTCCGCAACAGGGAGGCCGAGCTCGACGCGCTGTTCGCCTCCGCGCCCGCCGGCACGCTCGTCGTCGTCGACCAGTTCCGCAGGACAAGAACCGCCTGCGCGCGGTGCTGCTCGAGTCCTGCCCGGCCCTCGAGGCCGCGGTCGACCTGTCGGACCGGCGGTGGCTGGAGCTGCTCACCGTGCCCGGCATCGGCCCGAGGACCGCGGCGCAGCTCGCGGTGTCGGTCGACATCGGGAGGTTCCCGGACCACGACCACCTGGCCTCGTACTGCGGCATAGCCCCGAGGGTGAGGAGCTCCGGCACGTCGGTGAGGTCGGTCGGGGCGTCCAGGCGCGGCGACGCGAGGCTCAAGTCCCTGCTGATCTTCTCGTGCAACAGCCTGGTGAGGTCCTCGGGGCGCTACGGCGAGTACTACCGGGCCTGCAGGGCACGGGGCATGGGGCACGGGCGGGCGCTCAAGGCCGTCGCGAGGAAGCGGCTCAGGGCGATATACGCCGTGATGCGCGACCGGGTGCCCTACCGGGAGTAGCCCCGACGGTTGACAAAACTATAGGAACACCCAACGACTACTCATTTAAGTCTGTCCCCAATGACTGCCCAATGGCTGGGAAGGCGCATCCCACACCGACGCATTGCCTTCGGGCCCTCTCCCCAGGCTCTCCATAGCTCAGCTGGACTCCCCGCAACCTGTTCCGAGTTGGCGGAACGAGCGCGACGTGGAGTGTCATTCTTTACCGCGTTAGACTAGACGCAGGGAAAGGAGGAGGACATGGATGCTCGCGTCAAGCAGCTTGTAAATATGATCGAGGACGCTCAGCCTGTCGCTGTCGCGGTACTTGCCAAGCGTCTCGAGGTAAGCGAGCGCGCCGTGAGAAACTATATCCATCGCGCAAACGACAACCTTGCAGGGGTTGCACGCATCGTTGGCAGCAAGGGGCAGTATCGTATCGATGTTGCACGTGCAGATGAGCTTGCTCGCTTGCTAGACGGTGCGGCTCTGGCCCATCCGGGCATTCCTGATACGCGCGACGGCCGTGTGTCCTTCCTTCTTAACGACCTCCTCATGCGGTCCCAGTGGGTGACGATTGAGGAGTATGCGGATTTACTCTACGTTTCGGCGCGAACTCTGTCCAATGACATGCGTCTGGTAGAGCAGAAACTCGCCCAATTTGACTTAACGCTCGAAAAGCGCCCACGCTACGGAATCCGCGTTGCGGGCGGGGAGTCGCAGCGGCGCCTGTGCCTGGCCTCGCTGGTGAGGCCCGTGTTGCCCGACACCGACGATGCAAAGCTCGCCGAGCGCCTGCGGGCCATCGCCGCATGTGTGGACGATGCTCTGACGGCCTCGCCCGTCACGGTGAGCTCGCTGGCATCCCGCAATCTCATCATGCATCTTTACATTGCTCTTGGCCGCATCGAGCAGGGCTGCTATGTCCCAGCTGCAGAATCGGACGTTCAAAAACTGGAGGGAACGCGCGAATACGCCGCGGCTTTCCAGATTGCCGCAAACATCAAGGATGCCCTGGGCGTGAGCATGCCCCGAGAAGAGGTTGCCTTTATCGCAATCCATTTGCTCGGCAGGGGCACGGGCGTGCCCGAGAAGGGCTCTGCCGTTATCTCGGACGAGATGTGGGAGATTGCTTCCGAGATGGTACGTGCGGTCAACGATGAGTTTAGGTTTGACTTTAGCGGCGATCTTGAACTTCGCATGAACCTTGCTCGGCATATCGGCCCTCTGGGCTATCGCCTTGAATATCACATGCATATGGATAACCCCATGCTGTCCGATATCAAGACGAGGTTTCCGTTGGCCTATTCGATGGCAGCTGGCACCTCGCAGGTACTCGAGCGTCATTTTGGCAGCCAGCCCTCTGATGAAGAGCTCGGCTACATCGCCATGGCATTTGCCCTGGCCCTCGAGCAGCAAGCCGACCAGCCGCGTCGCAAACGCATCCTGATCGTGTGCGCCTCGGGAGCGGGAAGCGCCCGTATGCTCGAGCACCAGTACCGCAAGCAGTTTGGCATGTATATCGATTCGATTGAGACATGCGATGTCGCCCGCGTGGGAACGTTCGATTTTTCGCATATCGACTACGTGTTCACAACGGTGCCGCTCAACGTCAAGTTGCCCGTGCCCGTCCGCGAGGCCGATTTCTTCTTGGAGACGAGCGATGTCAACGCTATCCGCAAGGTGCTGAGCGACGACACTGCGCAATCGGACTCCGTGAGCTCTTTCTTTAGCCGTGTCCTGTTCTTCAACCGCGTTGAGGCGTCGTCGAAGCAGGCCGTTCTCCGATATCTCTCCGAGCGCGCCGTCGAGAGCGGCCGTGTCGATGCCCAGTTTGCCCAAGAGGTCGCCGAGCGCGAGAGCGCGAGCGCCACCTCGTTTGGCAATGGGGTAGCCATGCCCCATGGGATGCATCCCTTGAGCGCCGAGGCCTTTGTTACCGTGGGCCTGCTCGAACATCCCATTCTTTGGGACGAATACGGCCATGAGGTCGATATCGTCTTTATGGTGTCGTTTGCCCGGTCGGGCGGCGATGAGGCGCGGATCTTGAGCTCACTGCTCGCCGAGATCTTTATGGACCGCCAGGGGGTCGAGCGCCTACGCGAGCGCCGGTCCTGGCATGAGCTGATGGCGCTTGTGCAAGCGCATACGGCTTAAGACTTCTTTTGTCGATGACCCTGTCAGTCTACCTGCAATAAACCTCGAGGATTGCGGGCGGGAGATAGGCGTTTCGAATATTCAAGTACAAACCAAACATCACGGGAGAGGAGACCGTTATGGACGATCAGGGAACCGAGATGGTTTCGTTTCAGCTGGTCGCTGCAGCGGGAGAGGCACGCAGCCTTGCCTTCGAAGCCCTTGAAAAGGCAAAGGCGGGGGATTTTGACGCCGCCGCCAAACTCATGAAGCAGTCAAAGGATGCGGGAATCAAGGCTCACCACATCCAAACGCAGCTGCTTTCGACTGAGGCAGCGGGCGAGCATCTGTCGGTGGATGTGTTGCTGGTCCATGCTCAGGACCACCTCATGTGCTCCATGCTTGCTCAGGAGCTCGTGCAGGAGCTGATCTGCCTGTATGAGCGCACTGCAACCAAGAACGCCTAGCGGCGTGCGGTGACTATCCAACCAATCAATGCGAAGGGAATCCCTTATGAAGATCCTTCTTGTTTGCGCAGCTGGTCTGTCTACAAGCATTCTGATGAAGAAACTCGAGAAATATGCGGAGCAAAACGGCATCGAGCTCGATATCGATGCGGTGGGTATCGGCGAGTATCAGGAGACGTGCGCCAATTATGACGTGCTGCTCTTGGGGCCGCAGGTGTCCTACCAGCTCAACACCGTCAAGCAGGGGAGCGGTAAGCCGACCGCGGTCATCCCCGCACAGGACTACGGCATGGGCAACGCCGCCAACGTGCTGGCACTCGCCCAGTCGCTGTTGGGTTAGGAGGCAACCATGGAGAAGTTCATGACCCTGCTTCAGGAAAAACTGACCCCTATCGCCAATTTCTGCGGCACCGAGCGCCACTTTGCCTCCATGCAAAAGGGCTTTATGAGCGCGATCAGCTTCATCTTGGTATCTGCCGTCTTTATGATCCTCGCCAACCCGCCGGTCACGGCCGACCTGGTGGCGCAGGGCGGGTTCTGGTCCGTCTTTGGCCCTTGGCTCGATTTTGCCACGGCCAATAAGCTCACGCTGCTCATTCCCTTCAACATGACGATGGGCATACTGTCGGTGATCGTGACGTTCGCAATCGCCTATAACCTGGCGGGCACCTACAAGATGCCCAAGCTTAACGCCGGCATGACCTCGCTGGTGATGTTCCTGATCGCCGCGGCGCCGTCGTCCTACTACCAGCTTGCTGACGAGTCCGTGCTCCAGGCGGTCCCCTGCACCTATCTGGGTGCGCAGGGCCTGTTTACCGCCATCATCGTTGCCTTGGTCTCCGTCGAGGTCACGCGCTTCTGCCAGACCAAGGGCATCACCATCAAGATGCCCGATGGCGTGCCGCCGTTTTTGTCCGAAACCTTTGGCGCCATCGTACCTATGCTCGCCAACATCCTCATCTTCTTTGGCGGCAACCTGCTGATCCAGATGATCGATCCCGCGCTGTCCATCCCCTCGGTTATCGAGAAGCTGCTCGCTGCCCCGCTTTCCGTCGCAGTTGACTCTGTGCCCGGCGCACTGCTTATCTGCTTCATGACGCTGCTGTTTTGGTGCTTTGGCGTCCACGGCAACATGATCGTAATGCCCATCACCGCCCCGGTCACGCTTGCCGCCTTTGCCGCCAACGCCTCGCTCTATGCTGCCGGGCAGCCGCTTGAGTTCCACCCGGCGCTCATGTCGTTGGCCATCAACCTCATCGGCGGCACGGGTAATACGTTCTCTTTTGTGGCGCTCTGCGCGTTTAGGGCAAAGTCGCAGCAGCTCAAGGCATTTGGCAGGGCATCGATCGTGCCGAGCTTCTTCCGTATCTCCGAGCCCGCGATCTTCGGCGCGCCCATCATCTTCAACCCGATCCTCATGATTCCGTTTGTGCTAGGCGGCATGATCTCGGCCCTGCTGTATTGGGGTGCGGTCTCACTGGGTCTTGTCTCTAACTTCTACATCTTGGTGAGCGGCACGTTCCCCATCTTCGTTCAGGGCTTTGTCCAGTGCCTCGACCCGCGCATCTGGGTGTTTACGATCGTTTTGATCGTGGTCATGGCTGTGGTCTGGTACCCGTTCTTTAAGGTGTACGATAACCAGCTCCTGGCTCAGGAGCAGGAGAACGCCGCGGCAGCTTCTGCCGAGGATGCTGAGTAGCATGAGTTACTTTGACAGAACGTCTGCCGCCGGTATGCCCGAGGGCTTTTTGTGGGGTGGTGCCCTCGCCGCCAACCAGGCCGAAGGGGGCTGGAACGAGGGCGGCCGCGGCATGTCGCACTCCGACCTGATCCCACAGGGTTCCGACCGCTGGGATGTAATGTTTGGCAGGCAAAAGCCCGTGGACGATCCGGACAGGCTGTATCCATGCCGCTGGGGCAACGACTTCTTCCATCATTGGCACGAGGATGTCGAGCTCTTTGCCGAGATGGGCTTTAAGTGCCTGCGTCTTTCAATTTGCTGGAGCCGTATTTTTCCCACAGGGATGGAGACCGAGCCCAACGGCGAGGGCTTGGAGTTTTACCGTCAGGTATTCGAGGCGCTGCGCGAGCATGGAATCGAGCCGCTTGTGACGCTGTCGCACTACGACTATCCGTTGGCTCTGGTCGAGCGCTATGGTGGCTGGCAAAGCCGAGAGATGATCGAGCGGTATGCGCACTACGTCGAGACCGTCGGACGCGCGTACCAGGGCCTCGTGCGTTATTGGCTTACGTTCAACGAGATCAACAGCGTGGCGCTGTCCTATCTCAACGCGGGTGTCACGCTCGAGGATGAGCGTGACCGTGCAGCCGTGACCGCGGCGTTCTCGCACCATATGTTTATGGCGAGCGCTCGCGCTGTCGAGATTCTGCACAAGATCGATCCCGCAAACAAGGTGGGTTGCATGGTCGCTGCCGGTGCGACCTATCCGTACCGTTGTGCGCCCGAGGACGTATGGCTTGCGTATGAGGAGGACCGCGGCCGCTACTTCTACACAGACGTGATGGCTGCGGGCGCCTATCCTGCTTGGAAGCTGCGTGCACTCGAGAAAGAGGGTGTTCACGTGCCCTTTGAGCCGGGCGATACGGAGTATCTGGCAGAGCATACGGTCGACTTCATCTCGTTCTCGTACTATTGCTCGCGCTTGGTGTGCGCCGATGATCAGGTGATCGCCGAGAAGGCGGAGGGCAACGTGTTCCCGACGTTGCGCAATCCGTACCTCAAGGATAAAGAGACTGCCTGGAAGTGGCAGATCGATGCGCTGGGTTTGCGCGTGACGCTTGCCGGCTACCACGATCGTTACCATCTTCCGCTCTTTATCGCCGAGAACGGTGTGGGCGGACTCGATGCGCTGGAAGACGGCAAAGTCCACGATGCGTATCATATTGATTACCTGCGAAGGCATATTCTTGCGCTGCGCGATGCAATTGTCGAGGACGGTGTTGACCTGATGGGATACACGCCGTGGGGCTGTATCGATTTGGTGTCGGCCTCGACGGGGCAGATGAAGAAGCGCTATGGCCTTGTTTATGTTGATGCCGATGATATGGGCAAAGGCACGTTCGATCGCTACCGAAAGGACAGCTTCTGCTGGTACCAAAAGGTCATTGCATCAAATGGCGAGGACTTGAGTTAACTCTTGCAGGTCTGTTGCCCCCGCGGTCCGCTTCGGCCGCGGGGGCTTTTGTTATTTACCTAGTCCCCGATGAGACCCTCATTCTGTGGGTAGTCATTGGACGTTCTTAAACGACTAGTCATTTAAGTCTGTCCCCAATGACTGCGGAAACCCGGCACCTGGGGACGTTCCTTTTAATATGAGCAGGACATTGTCAAGAGGCAAAATCGGGCCTGGCCCCAACGATATGGGGTCAGGC
>NZ_JADNGN010000008.1 GCF_015553355.1 Collinsella aerofaciens | reverse complement strand
AAGGGCTCCGGGTCGGCGATGGAGTTGTCGTTGTGGCTCTCGGCGGCGTAGTGCACGATGGCGTCGTGGCCGGGGACGAGCCTGTCGAGCAGCTCGGCGTCGCAGATGTCACCGACGACGAGCTCCACGCGGTCCGACGGCAGCCCGGCGATGTTCTCGGGGTTGCCGGCGTAGGTCAGCTTGTCCAGGACGGTGACGTGGACGTCCGGGTGGTTGTTCACGACGTAGTGCACGAAGTTGCTGCCGATGAAGCCGCAGCCGCCCGTGACGATGATGTTCTTCGGGGAGAAGGTCTCCTCTGCCATGTTCGTATCTCCTCGGTTCCTAGTACTCGCGCGGGCTGTTGACGATCTCGCCGGCGGCGACCTTCTTGAGGTGCTGGCCGTAGACCGACTTGCCGTAGGCCTTCGCGGCCTCCTCGAGCTCGGCGGTCGTGATCCAGCCGTTCTCCCAGGCGATCTCCTCGGGGACCGAGACCGGCAGGTCCTGGGAGTGCTCCACGGCGCGGACGAACTCCGCGGCCTCGTGCAGGCTCTCCATGGTGCCGGTGTCCAGCCACGCGTAGCCTCGGCCGAGGGTGACGACGGACAGCGTCCCCTCCTCCAGGTACATCTGGTTGAGCGTGGTGATCTCCAGCTCGCCGCGCGCGGACGGCTCCACCCCATGTGCCTTGGCGGCCACGTCGCCCGGGTAGAAGTACAGGCCGGTGACGGCATAGGAGCTCTTGGGGCACTCGGGCTTCTCCTCGATGGAGACGGCCCTGCCCTCGCGGTCGAACTCCACGACGCCGAAGCGCTCGGGGTCGTCCACGTGGTAGCCGAAGACCGTGGCGCGGCCCGACTCGGAGTTCTGGACGGCGCGCGTCAGGTGGCGGGACAGGCCGTTGCCGTAGAAGATGTTGTCGCCCAGCACCAGGGCGCACGGCTCGCCGGCGATGAACTCCTCGCCGATGGTGAAGGCCTGCGCCAGGCCGTCCGGCGAGGGCTGCTCGGCGTAGGAGAGGTTCACGCCGTAGCGCGAGCCGTCCCCGAGCAGGCGCTCGAAGTTGGGCAGGTCGGTCGGGGTGGAGATGACCAGGATGTCCCGGATGCCCGCCAGCATGAGGGTGCTAAGCGGATAGTAGATCATGGGCTTGTCGTAGACCGGCAGCAGCTGCTTGGAGGTCACGAGCGTGAGCGGGTACAGGCGGGTGCCGGACCCGCCGGCGAGGATGATGCCTTTCACTGGTTATCTCCTTCCGAGGAAAAGGTCTTCGTAGCTGTCAGTGATGGACCGCCACGAATACCGGTCGCGGATAACGGAGGTCGATGCCGTATCGAGCTCCTCGATCGACTTCCAATCCATCACGTCGGCGCTATTGATAAGTTCAGCCAAGTCTCCGGATTCCTTGCTCCAATACAGGGCCGAGTCCTCAGCGACCTCGCGGTTGAAACCGACGTCGAGAAGGAGGTTGAGGCGCGTGGACGCCAGCGCCTCCAGGAGGCTCGGATTGGTACCCCCGACCTCATGGCCGTGGAAGTAGCCATAAGCCTGCTCACGGATCTTCTTCAGGAGCTCCTGGTCGTAGACGGTCCCGACGAACTTGATGCGTGGGTCGGACTTGAAGTGTGTCTTCCGCTCGAGCTCCGCGAGGAAGGAGTCGTCCACTCCCGTCACGAGCGCGAAATCCCGCTTGGAGTCGGAAGCCATGAACTCCCGGATCATGGTCTCGTAGTTGTTCTCAGGCACGAAGCGTCCCACGACCAGGTAGTAGCCGAAGGGCTCGAGGCCCTTCTCGGAGAGCCATCCAGTGAACTTGGGGTCGTCGTCCGCGAGCGCTGAGTGCCTGATGTCGGCCCCGTAGGCGATGAAGGTCGTCTCGGGGTGCAGGTCGGCATACTCCCCTCGAATGTACTTCTCGATGTTCTTGGAGTCGCACACCATCAGGTCGGCGTGCTTGACCATCCCGCGCTCCGAGACTTTCCAGTACCTGCGGACGGGCGCGCTCCACTTGGCGCGCTTCCACTCGTGGCCGTCGGGGTTCACGAAGACCTTGCCACCAAGGGCGTGGATCCTCTTTACGTACTTTCCGAAAAACGGTCCGATGCGACAGGCCAGCACGTAGACGATGGGGTGCTCGACACGGTTATTCTCGATATAGGCGGTGCACCACTTGAGGGCGTCTATATCGTAGAAGATCGCCCTAGCGGCTCCGACGGGCCTGCGTAGTACCTTGAAGCAATGCGCTCCGTTGTGCTCGAACTCGCCGACCACCTCGGCGGAGTCCACAGCGCACGCCACGTGGTACTTGATGTCGGGCGATACCTGATTCTCGGTCAGTTTCTCCACGAACGTCTCGTAACCGCCGTAGTTTGCCGGAATTCCCTTGGATCCGATGATGAAAACATGCTGCATTAGTACGCATCGCTCCCGTTAAAGACCTCCAGAACCGTTAGGAGGATGATCTTGAAGTCCGTGATGACTCCGCGCTTGGCTATGTATTCGAGGTCCCGGCGGACCATGCCGTCGAAACCGGTGGAGTTGCGCTCCGTAACCTGCCAGAGCCCCGTAATGCCTGGTTTCACTGCTAGCCTCTGCAGGTCGTACTCGGTGTACTCCGCAACCTCATTAGGCAGCGGCGGGCGCGGACCCACGACGGACATCTGGCCCAGGAATACGTTAATGAACTGCGGGAACTCGTCGATGGAGTGCTTGCGGATGAACTTCCCGATCTTGGTGACGCGGGGGTCCTCCCTCATCTTGAACATGGCGCCGGCGATCTCGTTTTGCTCCTTGAGCTCGGCGAGGCGCTCGTCGGCGTCCTTGTACATGGAGCGGAACTTCCACATGCGGAAGGTTGACAGGCTGCCGTCGGGGCGGGTCTGACCAACGCGGATCTGGCTGTAGAAGGGGCTGCCCTCGCTCTCCATGCGGATGGCCGCCGCCAGCACTAAGCTAGGGATCGCGATAACGAGGAGCACGGCACCGCTGAACACGATGTCGAACGCGCGCTTGACGGTGCGGTAGGCTAGGCGCGAGCGATCCCAGTCCATGATGGATTGCATGGCCCTGTAGCGGCCGGCGCCCTCACGCCGGTCCATGGCCTGAGAAATCAGCGCCGCCCCCGCGGGTGCATCCGTTGTATATTGAGTTTTATCCGACACGTTCTCTTCCAACACTTCGTCCCCTGGTCGGGGCTCCTCCCTGTTCCGTTAAGCAGTCGCCTGCAGCTAGGCGATCGCCTTTTTAAGGTTGCGCATTACACGCTGCTCGGTCGAAAGCACGGCAAGGCCAACGCGCGTAGTTACGCGTCGGCCGCACAGGTCGAGCTCTAAATAAGCAGTGCTCTTGCGTCTGTTAATGGTTTTGATAAGGCCTTCGTGTCCCAGCAGCGGACCAGCCGTAACTACGACCTGGTCGCCGTCTTTTAGGGCCTCGCTCATGGGTACTACGCGGTCTCCCCTATGCGTAAAGCTGCCAATGAGCTGGGTCTCTTCTTTTGCCAGCGGCACAAACTGACCGTCCTGGGAAAGCACCCGGGCAAAGTCGTCCATGCGTAGCAGATACTGTTGCACGGTACGGGGATCTGCCGTGTCGCAGATAAGATAACCGGGAAAGAGAGGCTTGGTCGTATTGACCCATTCGCCGTGAACTTTAATCTCGGTTTGAAATTGGGGATAAAAGAGCTCCTGCATGGCGCTCGCCGGTACCATGCGCTCGATGCGCTCACGCATTACGTCTTCGCGACCGTTAATGACCTGGATCACATACCACACGAGCACCACCCCCTTGCTGTCTTACGTGTGGCTCACGAGGTTTGTGTATGGCTTCGCTAGGGCGCTTGTGCGCGAAGGCGCTCCATATTCAAACCCTGAGCCCAGTTAGACAAGCACGTGGCTCTGCCCCACCGTGAACGGTATGTATAAGCGCAGTTGCTGGAGACGCGGACGTGTATCGCAAAATGACCGCGACTCCAGCTGGCTGCGTGCGACCCAGTCAAGCGGGTACAAAACTGGACCGCACGTAGCCAGCTGCATAGCTATTTCGCTTTGGCATGCAATCTACTAATTATTTGCACCAGGAAATTAACTCAACACAAATAAACAACGACGCATGACTTCTTTATTGGAGCTCGTGGTGTTTCTGGCACCGCCGTTACGGCCGGATGCTGATCGACCCTGCGTTTTGCGACTTGCTGGAGCCGCAAAACGCAGTTGAACTCATGTAACGTTAGGTATCCTAGCACAAACTGTTAGTGAAACTGATTTGGGCTGCGTTGAACAACATATCGTTCATTTGACGTGCTTAAGGGGGTTGTTTTGGGATGTTGTTCACGTTGATGCAGGTTATTAGGGTGCAAGCGATGATTAGAGACGTTCCTGAAGCCCGAATTGACCAGCGAGGTGTGCTGGTAATCGCGTTTGTCCAACAAACTATGTACAGACATGGGAAATTAATTGTGCAACTTTTTGTTGGCGTAGGTGGGGTTTGCAGCGCGTGGTGTTTTGGCATGAAAAAAGGCCTTCGGAATTCCGAAGGCCTTTGCATTCACGATGGTGGAGACGAGGGGGATCGAACCCCTGACCTCTTGACTGCCAGTCAAGCGCTCTCCCAGCTGAGCTACGCCCCCGTGACGAGGAGATACTATAGGGGAAGATTCTTAGTTGTGCAAGAAGTTTTTTGCAATTGATCCTCGCACTTACGGGTTTTCCTGGGACGGGGCAAAAATAATCACTCTACGAGCGGTTATTTTTATCCGCCGTCCCGATAAAACCCTGATGCAGCAAATACGCTATTGCAGTACCGGCGTGGACTTGGATCGTTGCGGTTGACCTGACGACGTTGCTAATGCCCGTGTCAGCCAACAGGCCCAGGGGGCTGTGATCTAGCTCCCATTCTAGGCCGTGTTCGCTTATCTCGGTGTTAGGGGCTATGGCGATGATGGAGAACGTCTTGCCTTCGGCGCCTTCGATGGTCCACGATTCGCCTGCGCGAAGGATGCGGGCGACCACCTTGTCCTCGGCAATCCAGACAGGGGCATCCGCATATCCAGCCAGTAGTCCTAACACAGACAGGGCCATATCGGGACGGCCGCCCGTGGCGCAAGTCGCAACCACTTCGACACCTGGCCAGCGACGGCGGACGGAATCGAGCGCCAACGCCAGATCGGTATAGTCCTTGTAGGGGTCGTGGCGTTCAACTTCAAAGTTGGTGGCGGCATCGACTAACGCGCGACCTGCATCGCTCACCGTGTCGGCATCCCCCACATATACGTCGCAGCTCAAGCCGGCGCCCAGCAGCGCGTCGAGTCCGCGGTCCACGGCGACAACGTGGTCGCACTCCCCTGCTAGCCTACTCAACAAATCCGTGCTCGCCACCACGGGCGAGCCGCAGACAACTAATACCTTGCAAGCCACAGCCCTCGCCTATCCCTCAAACGAAAGCACGCGAGCCAGATCCAGGTCCTCATAGCTGTCGATAAAGATATCGCAGTTGTCGCGCACATCGTCGCGCTTCATGCGGCCGTGCGGGTCATAGATGCCTACACGCTTAAAGCCGGCGGAGCCAGAGCTTTTTAGGCCAAAAACGGCGTCCTCAAATACCCAAGCGCGCTCAAACTTGTGCCCATGTCGCTCCTCCAGGCGGCGCAGCGCCAGCTCGTACACATCGGGGAACTGTTTGGAGCGTCCCGCCTCGCCCGTCGTGGTAACAAACTCCATGTAAGCATCGAGCCCGGCACCGGCGAGCGCGGGCTGCACCAGCTCGACCGGCGTGGACGTGGCAACGCACATGGCGATGTCTGCCGCCTTCGCCTGCTCCAAAAATGCCAGGAGCCCCTCGCGCGGCGGCACCTTGGAGTACCCATCAATCAAAATCTCGCCCAGCTCGCGATAAACTTCCTCGCCATTCGTGCCAATGCCCCACGTGTCGTGGTAGGCCTGGCACTCGTCCTCCAGCGAAAGATGTTCAAACTGGGCAAAATCGTCGACCGTTCCATCAATGCCATGACGGCGCAATAACTCGAGCTGCGCATAGCCCCAGACGGGGGTGCTGTTAACCAACGTGCCATCGCAATCGAAAATAAAAGCAACCTTGGGAGCGGCGGTATGGGACATATACGAACCTTTCGATGTCAAATGGTAAACAACCTGCTAAAAACGTTTTACCAAACGTAAGCCTATCAGTTTTGAAACCCTAATTGGTAAAACTGTCAAGGGTTTTACCACGGCAATTCTGCCAGTGGTATAAACATGTCGCTTACCGATTAAACGCCCTCGCAAATCCGCTTTCGTCCATAAAACTAACGTACAGGTGTTATCGTAGTTTCTGCCGAAAGTTCCACCGAGCACGCGAGGTGGAACGAATCATAGAACTATCGCCGTCCCTTCGATTCGTGCAGCCTTGGACCTTTCGCATCTAGTCACCAAGGCAACACGCTGCCGCGTCATGATGGGATCAAACGTGAGCGATACAAAGCTAAAGCCAGCAACCAAAAAGCCTGCTACCCGCAAAGCCGCCCCGCACGCACCGGAGCTCTCCAAGGACGATGTCTACCTGTTTGGCATTGGCATGTGGGAGCGCAGCTGGGAAAAGATGGGCGCTCACCCCGACACGCAGAACCGTACGCGCGGCTGGCGCTTTTGCGTTTGGGCGCCCGATGTAAAAAGCGTCCATGTCATTGGCGAATTTAACGACTGGGATGAGGAAGCCAACCCGCTGGTGCCCGTGCATACGAGCGCTATTTGGGAAGGCTTTATTCCTGGCGCCGAGCAGGGCCAGCTGTATAAGTACCTTATCGAGACCAACGAGGGCGAGAAGCTCTACAAGGCCGATCCGTACGCCTTTAAGGCCGAGTGCCCTCCGGGTACCGCCAGCGTGCTGTGGACCCTCGATGGCTACCAGTGGAACGACGCCGCGTGGCTCAAGCGCCGTGCCGGCCACAACCACATGTCGCAGCCGCTCAACATCTACGAGGTGCATATTGGCTCGTGGAAGCGCCACGGCGACGCGCCGCAGGGCGAGCCCGACGAGTACGGCAACTACCCCGGCCCCATGGACCCCTTCCCCGCGCAGCGCGGCGAGTTCTACACCTACGACGATCTGTCGGTGGAGCTCGTGGACTACGTGCGCGACATGGGCTATACGCATATCGAGGTCATGCCGCTTATGGAGCATCCCTTCGATGGCTCCTGGGGCTACCAGACGACCGGCTACTATGCCGCCACGTCGCGTTACGGCAACCCGCAACAGCTCATGCACTTTATCGATGCGTGCCACGAGGCGGGCATCGGCGTGATCATGGACTGGGTACCCGGCGGTTTTTGCGCCGACTCCCACGGACTTGCCACCTTTAACGGCCACATGCTGTTTGAGCACGAAATTCACCCCAACTGGGGCACGCACAAGTTCGACTTCGCCCGCGGTGAGGTCCGATCCTTCCTGGTCTCCAACGTGCTGTACTGGCTCGAGAACTTCCACGTGGACGGCATTCGCATGGACGGCGTGTCCAGCATGCTGTACCTCAACTTTGGCATCGACGATCCCGGCCAAAAGAAGTTCAACAAATACGGCACAGAGGAGGATCTGGACGCCAGCGCGTTTATCCGCCAGGTCAACTGCGCCGTGGAGGCGCACTACCCCGACGTGATGATGATGGCCGAGGAGTCCACCGCGTGGCCGCTCGTGACTTATCCGCCGCAGGACGGCGGCCTGGGCTTCCACTACAAGTGGGACATGGGTTGGATGAACGACACCCTGCACTACATGCAGACCGATTTTCCGTGGCGCCCCGGCAACCACGGCCTGCTCACGTTCTCCATCATGTACGCTTTTACCGAGAACTTCATTTGTCCGCTGAGTCACGACGAGGTCGTGCACGGCAAGTGCTCGCTGATCGGCCGCATGCCGGGCGACTGGTGGCGCCAGTTTGCCGGCCTGCGCACGCTGGCCTTCTACCAGATGACGCACCCCGGTGCCAAGCTCAACTTTATGGGCAACGAGATCGGCCAGTTTATTGAATGGCGCTACTACGAGTCCATCCAGTGGTTCTTGACCGAGGAGTACGAGACCCACCGTCATCATCAGGCGTTTATCAAGGCGCTCAACCACCTGTACACCGCCGAGCCCGCACTGTACGAGCGCGGCTACACCGACGACGGATTTACCTGGATCGATGCGGACAACTCCAAGCAGTCCATCGTGAGCTTTGTACGTCAGGGCGAGGACGTCGATGACGACCTGGTGATCCTGATCAACTTTGACCCGGCGAGCTACGAGAGCTTCCGTGTGGGCGTGCCGCGCGAGGGTGACTGGGAGGTCATCTTTGACTCCGATCGTCCCGAGTTTGGTGGCAGCGGCTATGCCGGCGAGGAGCCCTACACCTGCTCGAGCGAGCCCTATCCCTGGAACGGACAGATGGACTCCATTGAGATTAAGGTGCCCGGTCTGGCTGGTGTGGTGCTTAAGCGCCGCGGTCCCAGCAGCTACAAGCCGCCGGTGGTTGAGGAGCCCAAGGCTGCGCCCAAGAAGCGCACGTCCACGGTAAAGCCCAAGCCTGCGGCCGCTAAGAAGGCTCCGGCCAAGGCAAAGGCTACGACGACCAAGGCCAAAGCCAAGACCAACGCAAAGCCCGCTGCTAAGGCCGCAGCCAAGAAGCCGGCTGCCAAAAAAGGCGCTACCAAGGCCAAGTCTGCTTCTGCTAAGCCGTCTGCCAAGGATGCGTAACAAAGCCGTTACAGCTGTAATTACCCGCCTCGCCGAGGCGTAGGATACAAGTCATAACCGTTCCGGGAGAAACATCCCGGGGGAAAGGAACGTATGAATAAGATCTTCGACAACAAGCAGGAGTTTACCGAGCTCTATCGCGATGCCGTCATGAGCATCAGCGGCAAGAGCGTCGAGGCCGCCAGCGACCTGGACCGCTTTAACGCCCTGGCCAAGCTCGTGGCCGAGAAGGCCCGCACCGTTGCCACCAAGAGTGACGCCCGCGCCACCGCCGAGGGCAAGAAGCGCGTGTACTACTTCTCGATCGAGTTTTTGATCGGCCGCCTGCTCGACAACTACCTGCTCAACTTTGGCGTGCGCGACATGGTCGCCGAGGCGCTCGACGACATGGGCTTCGACCTGTCCGTCATCGAGAACCAGGAGCCCGATCCGGCGCTGGGCAACGGTGGCCTGGGCCGTCTTGCCGCATGCTTCCTTGATTCGATGGCAGCCGAGGGCATCGCCGGCTACGGCAACGGTATGCTCTACCGCTACGGCCTGTTTAAGCAGGAAATCGTCAACGGTAGCCAGGTCGAGGCCACCGACGAGTGGCTCACCCACGGCTATCCCTGGGAGGTCCGTCGTCAGGACAAGGCCGTGACCATCAAGTTTGGTGGCCACGTCGAGGGCTTTGAGGAGAACGGCCGCACGTTCTACCGCACGGTGGACACGCAGGACATCCTGGCCGTCCCTTATGACATCCCCGTGGTGGGCTATGCCGGCGAGACCGTCAACAAGCTGCGCGTCTGGGCCGCTGAGCCGGTCGAGGAGCACTTTGACCTGGAGGCCTTCAACCGCGGCGACTACGCCCTGGCCGATGCCGAGCGCGCCGAGGCCGAGGCCATCAGCGCCATCCTCTACCCCAACGACGCCGGCGAGCACGGCCGTCTGCTGCGCCTGAAGCAGGAGTACCTGTTTGTTTCCGCCGGCATCTACAGCCTGCTCGACACCTTTGAGAAGGAGCACGGCGAGAACTGGGAGCTGCTGCCGCAGTTTGTGGCCATCCACACCAACGACACCCATCCCGCCATGTGCGGCCCCGAGCTCATGCGTATCCTCATCGACGAGAAGAAGCTCGAGTGGGACGACGCCTGGAACATCGTGACGCAGGTCGTGAGCTACACCAACCACACCATCCTGCCCGAGGCTTTGGAGAAATGGCCCATCGGCACGTTCTCCAAGCTCCTCCCCCGCGTGTACCAGATCATCGACGAGATTAGCCGTCGTTGGCACGAGTCGTTCGACACCACGCAGGAGGGCTGGCAGGAGCGTCTGCGCCAGACCGCCATCCTGTGGGACGGCGAGATTCGCATGGCCAACCTGTCCGTGATCTGCAGCCACAGCGTCAACGGCGTGGCCAAGATCCACTCCGACATCATCAAGAACATCGTGCTCAAGGACTTCTATGCCCTGACGCCCGAGAAGTTCAACAACAAGACAAACGGCATCTCGCACCGTCGCTTCTTTGCCGAGGCCAACCCCACCTATGCCAAGCTCGTGACCGAGGCCATTGGCGATGGCTGGCTCAAGGACGCCTTTGAGCTGGAGAAGCTCAAGGAGTTTAAGGACGACACCGAGTTCCTGAAGGCCGTGGGTGCCTCCAAGCGCGCCAACAAGGAGCGCCTGGCCGCCTACGTTAAGGCCGAGACTGGTCTGGTCATTGACCCCAACACCGTCTTCGATGTTCAGGTTAAGCGCTTCCACGCCTACAAGCGTCAGCTCATGAACATCATGAAGGTGATGGACATCTACAACCGTCGCATCGCCGATCCCAACTTCCACGTGACGCCGACGACCTTCATCTTTAGCGGCAAGGCTGCCTCGAGCTACACCTTCGCCAAGGAGACCATCCGCCTCATTAACTCCGTGGCCGACGTCATCAACAACGACCCGCGCGTCAACGAGGTCATGAAGGTCTGCTTTATCCCGAACTTCCGCGTGAGCAACGCCCAGCTCATCTACCCCGCCGCCGAGATCTCGGAGCAGATCTCCACGGCCGGCAAGGAGGCCTCGGGTACGTCCAACATGAAGCTCATGATGAACGGCGCCATTACGCTGGGCACCCTCGATGGCGCCAACATCGAGATCGCCGACCTGGCCGGCCGCGAGAACGAGGCCATCTTTGGCCTGACCGCTCCCGAGGTCGAACAGCTCTGGGCATCTAACAGCTACTTTGCGTGGGATACGCTCAACAACGATCGCGAGCGTCTGGGCCGTGTGATGGACGAGCTCAAGGACAACACCTTTGCGGGTCTTTCGGGCAACTTCGAGAGCATCTACAACGAGCTCATGAACAACAACGACCCCGACCTGGTCATGGCAGACTTCCGCAGCTACGTGGATGCGTGGGAGGCGCTCACGAACAGCTACGACGACCAGGAGACTTGGAACCGCAAGGCTCTGCTCAACACCGCCTCCTCCGGCTGGTTCTCGAGCGACCGCACCATTCGCGAGTACCGCGACGAGATCTGGCACGCGTAAAGGCGCGCGAGCTCCCCTTTGCCAGCACGGCATTACTCGACGGGCGCGACCGAGCGCCGCGCCCGTCGCTAATGGGTTTAAGAACATCGATGACAGAAGGAGAAATCGATGAGTAAGAAAGAATGCATCGCGATGCTCCTCGCAGGAGGACAGGGCAGCCGATTGGGGGCACTCACCCAAAAGATCGCCAAGCCGGCGGTTAGCTTTGGTGGCAAGTTCCGCATTATCGACTTTTCGCTGTCCAACTGCTCCAACTCGGGCATCGACACGGTGGGCGTTCTGACGCAGTACCGTCCCTACCTGCTGCATGCCTATGTGGGCTCCGGCGAGGCCTGGGATCTGGACAGCCGTGACGGCGGCGTGTCGATCCTGCCGCCGTACGAGACACAGACCGGTGGCGCCTGGTATGCGGGCACGGCCGACGCCATTACGCAGAACCTCGACTACATCAAGGCCAACGACCCCAAGTACGTCCTGATTCTTTCGGGCGACCATCTGTATCGCATGGACTACCGCAAGATGCTCAAGACGCACATTGAGAACAACGCCGACCTCACGGTGAGCGTTATGCCCGTGCCGTGGGAGGAGGCCAGCCGTTTTGGCATCCTGACCACCGACCCCGAGGACGGCCGCATCACTAAGTTCACCGAGAAGCCCGAGAAGCCCGATTCGAACCTCGCGTCCATGGGCATCTACATCTTCTCGGCTGACGTCCTGATCGAGGCACTCGAGGCGGACGCCCTGGACCAGCGCTCGAGCCACGACTTTGGCAAGGACATCATCCCCAAGCTGCTCGGCGAGGGCAAGCGCCTGTACAGCTACGAGTTCCACGGCTTTTGGAAGGACGTCGGCACCATCGCCAGCTTCCACGAGACCTCGATGGACCTGCTGGGCAACAACCCCGAGTTCGATCTGTTTGACAAGAACTTCCCCATCATGTCCAACATCACCACGCGTCCGCCGCACTACATTGGCCCGGACGGCCGCCTGGACGACTGCCTGGTCTCCAACGGCTGCAAGATCTACGGCACCGCTCGCCACTCGATCCTTTCGACCGATGTCATCATCGAGGAGCGCGCCGTGGTCGAGGACTCCGTGCTGCTGCCGGGTGCGCACGTTAAGAGCGGCGCGCACATCTGCCGCGCTATTTTGGGCGAGAACTCCACGGTCGAAGAGGGCGTGAAGCTCGGCTCTGTCGATACCACCAAGGATACGGCCGTCGTTGGAAATGACGTCGTTATCGGGAAGGGGGAATGATCCGATGATCAATCGCAAGGCCATCGGTTATATCACCGCTAACTACTCTTCGACCTACGGCAGCGTGCTGCTCAAGGACCGCCCCATCGCGTCCGTCCCGTTTTTGGGCCGCTACCGCCTGATCGACTTCCCGCTGTCCAACATGATGAATGCCGGCATTAAGACCGTTGGCGTCGTCATGCCGGGCAACTACCGCTCGCTGATCGACCACGTGGGCTCGGGCAAGGACTGGGGCCTGGACCGCAAGAAGGGCGGCCTGTTCATGGTGCCCGGCAACGCGTATGGCACCACCAAGGGCGGCATGCGTTTCTTGCTGCGCGACATCATCTCCAACAAGACGCTGTTCCAGCGCTCGGACAAGCCCTATGTTGTGATGATGGGCACCAACATCATCTTTAACATGGACCTCAACACCATCATCGACGCGCACGAGAACTCCGGCGCCCAGATGACCGTGGTGTACTGCAAGGCCACGCGCAACGTCGATGACGAGACCAAGCTCGAGATCAACGAGAACGGCCGCCTGACGGGCGTGAGCGCCGGCGTCGTGTACGGCGACAACGCCTCTATGGACTGCTGCATCGTCAACCGCGATACGTTGCTCGAGATCATCGACCACTACCAGGCCGCCGACTATCTGGACCTGCTCGAGGCACTCCAGGGCGACTTTGGCAACATCGACGTGTGCAGCTACGAGTACAAGGGCGAGGTCGTGGGCGTGTTTAGCGAGAAGTCGCTGTATCGCCGCAGCATGGACCTGCTCGACCAGACCGTGGCCGACCAGCTCTTCGATCCCGAGCGCCCGATCCTGACCAAGGCTCACGACGTGCCGCCTTCGCGCTATGCGACCGGCAGCCACGCGTGCAACTCGATCATCTCGGCCGGCTGCATCATCAAGGGCACCGTGCGCAACTCGATCCTGTCGCGCGGCGTTGTGGTTGAGGAAGGCGCTTCGGTGACCAACTCGGTCATCAACCAGAGCTGCATCATCAAGAGCGGCGCCCGCGTTGAGAATGCCATCCTGGACAAGAACAACGTGGTTCCCACCAACACCGAGCTTCGCGGCACGCCCGAGAACATCCTGGTGCTGGGCAAGGCCCCGTTAACTCCCGATACCACCATCGTGCATTAACGTAGGCATCGCAACATCGCTCGTAACATGTAGAATAGCCGCCCGGTTTGTGCCAGGCGGCTATTCTCGAATTGCAACAGGGAGACAATATGGCAGATTCCAGCAAAAAGATGCAGATCGTGTTTGCCTCGGCCGAGTGCGCACCGTTTGTAAAGACCGGTGGCCTGGGCGACGTGGCGGGCTCGCTGCCTGCGGCGCTTGTGCGCGCCGGCGCCGAAGTCATCGTGATGGTGCCCAAGTACGCCACCATCAAGGACGAGTACAAATCCCAGATGGAGCACTTCTCCGACTTTTACGTGAGCCTGGGCTGGCGCAACGAGTACTGCGGGCTCGAGAAGCTCGAGCACGACGGCGTCACGTATATGTTCATCGACAACGAGCGCTACTTTGCGCGCGACTATCCGTACGGCTTCTTTGATGACGGCGAGCGCTTTGCGTTCTTCTCCAAGGCCATCACCGAGAGTCTGCAGCACCTGCCGGCCGGTTTTGAGTGCGACATCCTGCACTGCAACGACTGGCAGACGGCACTGGCGCCCGTGTTCTTGCGCGAGTTCTACCAGGGCCTGCCGCTGTACGACCGCGTCAAGACCGTGTTCTCGATCCACAACGTGGCGTTCCAGGGCCAGTTTAGCGACACCGTGATGGAGGATATCCTGGGTGTGGCGCACATTCCGGCGGCCGCCTCACAGCTGCGTTGCGACGCCTGCAGCATCAACTACATGCTGGGCGCACTGCGCTATGCCGATGCCATCACCACGGTGAGCCCCACCTATGCCAACGAGATCCAGACGCCCGAGTTTGGCGAAGGCTTGGACGGTGTGCTGCGCGAGCGCTCCTATGCGCTGCAGGGCATTTTGAACGGCATTGACGTGGCGGGCTTTGACCCGGCGACCGACAAGCGCATTGCCGCAAACTACACGGTCGAGGACCGTTCCGGCAAGGCCGTGTGCAAGGCCAAGCTGCAGGAAGAGCTGGGGCTCGAGGTTCGCGACGACCGTCCGCTTATGGTGATGGTCACGCGCCTGACGCGCCAGAAGGGCATGGACCTGGTCATGTACGCGCTCGACCGCATCCTGTCCGGCGGCGTGCAGGTGGCGGTGCTGGGCACCGGCGACCGCGACTACGAGGACGGCTTGCGCTACTTCCAGGACAAGTACCCCGGCACCATGGCCGCGCGCATCGAGTTCGATCCGGCGCTGTCGCAGCGTATGTATGCCGCCGCCGATATGTTCCTGATGCCTTCGAAGTTTGAGCCCTGCGGCCTGTCGCAGATCATCGCCATGCGCTACGGCACCCTGCCCATTGTGCGCGAGACCGGTGGTCTGAAGGACACGGTGATCCCGTATAACGAGTTTACCGGCGAGGGCACGGGCTTCTCGTTTAGCAACTTTAACGGTGACGAGATGGGCGACGCGGTGTTCCGCGCGGCGCGTCTTTTCTGGGACAACCGCGATGCCTGGAACCAGCTGGTCACGCAGGCCATGAGCCAGGACTTTAGCTGGACGCGCTCGGCCGACAAGTATCTGGACCTGTACTTCTTTATGCATCCGGAGATTGAGAGGCCGGCGGCGGTTACCGACGAGCCTGTGACTGTGGCTGAGAAGGCTGCGGCCGAGCCCGAGGCTGAGGCTAAGCCGGCTGCAAAGCCTGCCGCCAAGAAGGCCACGACGCGCAAGACAACGACCAAGAAGGCTACGACGACCAAGGCCGCTACCACCAAGACAGCCGCAGCAAAGACGACTGCCGCCAAGGCAACGACCACGCGCAAGCGCACGACCGCCGCTGCAAAGAAGGCAACAGCTGCGAAGAAAACCACGGCAACGAAGTCGACGACAGCGAAGGCTGCCCCCAAGGCGGCCGCAAAGTCGGCCGCCAAGGTCGAGGAGACGCCTGCCGAGTCCAAGGCGGAGGCAACTGTCGAGGCCAAGCCGGCCGCCAAGACCACCACGCGCAAGCACGCCACGACGACGGCCAAGAAGACCACGACCAAGGCTGCTGCTCCCAAGGCGGAGGCTAAGGTCGAGGCCAAGCCCGCTGCCGCCAAAGAGGGGCCCAAGGCCGAGGTAAAGGCCAAGCCCGAACCCGCCAAGGAGACCCCAGTCTCCCCCGCTGCTCCGGCAGCGGAAAAGGCCCCGTCCAAGAAGACGTCCGTCCGCAAGGCAACGGCCACCCGCAAGCGCCGCTAGCCCACAGACGATCTAAAACCTAATCAAAACCCTAAAAAAGGGGCGCTCCAACCGGGCGCCCCTTCTCTGTAGATAGTTGGTAAAACGATTTTCTAGGACAACCGTTCGCCGATAGTGAGCGGCTGTAGTTTATACAACTAAAGCCCAACGATATACTTATATCTTGTGCGTAAAGCCCATGGCCCGCAGGCCGTGATTCTATTGAACTGGACCGTACTATGAGATTGATACACAACAGCCGCCTACCGCAGTTTCGCACTCCGTTTGGCGCTGTGACCACAGGAACTACCGTTGCACTCTCGGTTATTTTGGAGGATGCCGATCCCAACCAGGCAACACTCACCCTACGTACCTGGGTCGATGAAGTCGGCGAGACCCTGATTCCGATGGAGCACGAAGGCGATGGCATTTTTACCGGCGAGCTCAAATGCACTGAACCGTGTCTTGTGTGGTACAGCTTTATATGCAATATCGAGGGCCAGCCCGAGGTTCGCCTGGGCGCGCCCCAGGGCCGCACCGGCGGCGAGGGCGTAACCTACGACTACGCCGAGGTGCCGTCCTTCCAGATTACCGTCTACAAGCACCGCGAGAACCGCCCCACCTGGTACGAGCGTGGCATGGTCTACCAGATCTTCCCCGACCGCTACGCCCGTGACGAGCATTGGCGCGAGCGCACAATGGCCCAACTCGAAAAACCGCGCAAGGGCATTCAGCGCCGGATGGTCGAGGACTGGAACGAGCCGCCCGTGTACGAGCGCGCCGAGGACGGCTCCATCAAGACCTGGGACTTCTACGGCGGCTCGCTCAAGGGCATCCAGGAAGACCTGCCCCGCATCGCCGAGCTGGGCTTTACGGCCATCTACCTCAACCCCATCTTTGAAGCCGCGAGCAACCACCGCTACGACACGGCCGACTACACCAAGATCGACCCGATCCTGGGCACCGAGCAGGACTTTACCGAGCTGTGCGAGGCGGCCGAGAAGCTCGGCATCTCCATCATCCTTGACGGCGTCTTCAACCACACGGGCGACGACTCAATCTATTTCAACCGCTACGGCAACTACCCCGGCGTGGGTGCCTGGCAGAGCGAGGATTCTCCGTGGCGCGATGCGTTTACCTTCCACGAGGACGGCTCGTACGACTGCTGGTGGGGCGTGGGCAACATGCCGGCCATCAACGAGAAGTCCGAGCTGGTGCGCGAGAGGCTCCTGGGCAAGGACGGCGTGATCCGCAAATGGCTGCGCGCCGGAGCCCATGGTTGGCGCCTTGACGTCGCCGACGAGCTTTCCGACGACTTCCTGGCCCAGATCAAGAAGGCCGTACTTGCCGAAAAGCCCGACGCACTGTTGCTCGGCGAAGTCTGGGAAGACGCCTCCAACAAGATTAGCTACGGCCATCTGCGCCGCTACCTACAGGGCTCCGAGCTGGACTCTGCTATGGATTATCCCTTCCGTGACATGGTCATCGGTTTTTTGATGGGCTACAAGAATGCCTACCAGGCAGCCGAGGATATCGAAACCCTGCGCGAGAATTATCCGCGCGAGGCTCTGTCCTGCGCGCTCAACCTGTTGTCGAGCCACGACCGTCCGCGCATCATCTCGGTGCTCGGGGGCGGCCCCGACGAGTCACAGCTGCCCGAGTGCGAGCGCAGCAAGTGGCGCCTGGACGAGAACTCGATGGGCCTGGCCAAGAGCCGCTTTTGGCTCGCCACGCTCATGCAGATGACCTTCCCAGGCGTGCCTTCGATCTACTACGGCGACGAATACGGCCTGGAGGGCCTGACCGATCCGGGCAACCGCCGCACACTGCCGACCAAGGACCAACTGCACGACTTCGACACGCTGGCTATTGTCAAGAACGCCTCCGCCGTACGCCGTGCATTGCCATTTATGATCGACGGCGAGATCAAGGCCTTTGCGCTCAACGACGAGGTGCTGGCCTACAACCGCACGGGCAAGGATGGCGAGTCCGCGACGATTATCATCAACCGCAGCCTGCGCAATTCGCACCGCGTGACGATTCCGGCGCTCGACGAATGTGCGAGTGACGTGATCAGCGGTCACGAGTGCGAGATCCACAACGGTACGGTCACGCTCGATCTGTATCCGCTGGGCTCGTCGATCATCTATCACCATGCCGAGCAGCGCCTGCAGGAGCCGCTCGATCACGGCGCGGGCGTCGTGTGCCATATCACCTCGGTGCCCACTGACGACGGCAAGCCCGGTGCGATTGGCGCGCCAACGCGTCGCTTTATCGACCATCTGGCCGCCATGGGCATGCGCTACTGGCAGGTTCTGCCCGTCAACCCGACGGATTTCTTCCGCTCCCCTTACGCTGGGCCTTCGGCCTTTGCGGGCAATATTGACCTGCTGCCCGAAAGCCAAAAGGAGCTGGCGGCCGACTTTGAGACTTGGAAGGCCCGTGGCGGCGAGGATGCAGACCCGCTGTACACGGCGTTTAAGCATCGCAACGCCGACTGGCTCGAGAAGTACTGCGTCTACATGGCCGTCAAGAAGTACTTTGAAGGCGAATCACGTCACGATTGGCCGGCCGATGTCGCGCGCTACAACGAGCATCTGATTGACGACAAGCGTTTCCACGACGAGGCAGAGCTGCAGGCGTACATGCAGTACCGCTTTGACCTGGCTTGGTGCGAGCTCATGAACTACGCGCACAAGAAAGGCATCGAGGTCATCGGCGATATTCCCATGTACGTTTCGGACGATTCGGCCGATGCGTGGAGCGAGCCCGAGAACTTCTGGCTGTCCGATACCGGCAAAGCGATTGAGATCTCTGGCGCGCCGCCCGACAATTTTGCGCCCGAGGGCCAGGTGTGGGGCAACCCCACCTTCCGTTGGGATCACATGAAGGAGAACGGCTACCGCTGGTGGATGGACCGTCTGCGTCGCGCGTTCTCGCTCTACGACCGCGTGCGCCTGGACCACTTCCTGGGATTCCACAGCTACTTTAGCATTCCCGCAGGTAAGGCCTGCGCCGACGGCCGCTGGCTGGCGGGTCCGGGCAAGGATCTGTTCCAGACTGCCTATGACGAGCTGGGGCCGCTCAACTTTATCGCCGAGGACTTGGGCTACCTGACGCCCGGCGTTCGCGCCATGGCTTCGACCTGCGGCTTCCCCGGCATGGACGTGCTGGAGTTTAGCGACTACGACGTCCGAAACGGCGTGTATCCCACGCCTGGCAAGATTCTGTACACCTCGACGCACGACACGTCGACGCTCGCCGGTTGGTGCACGCGCTCCTTTGCGGGCGGCGACGAGCCGAGCGGTGTTGAGGTGGCGGCCAAGCTGATGGGCGACGCGCTAGCAAGCGACGCTCCCCTGGTGATGATGCCGCTGCAGGATATCCTGGGGCTTGGCGACGACGCGCGCATGAACGTGCCGGGCGTGGCCACGGGCAACTGGACGTGGCAGGCCGATGAGGCCGATATTGAGGCAGCTGAGGATAAAACTGAACAGCTCCTGCGCAACACCCATAGATTCTGGGGCGAAGCGTGATAAAACCCCCGATATAGGGTACAGTTACAGACGTTTGAATTTTTGCGGGCAGAGTAATCTGCCCGCTTTGTGCTGAAAAGGAAGTATTTATGGCGCGCTACGATTACAAGTGCTCGAGCTGCGGCAACGTGTTTGAGGTTGAGCATCCCATGTCCGAGACCCCCGAGGTCGTGTGCCCCAGCTGCGGTGCCCCGGCGGCCAAGACGTTCTCAGCCAGCGGCATAAAATTTGAGGGCAGCGGTTTCTACAACACCGACCAGCGAAGCGGCGGCTCCAGCACCAACGCCACCAGCGGCTGCTGCGCCAATTGCCCGCACAACCACTAGAAACAACGCGGCCCCGCGATCAACGCCGATCGCGGGGCTATTTCTTTGCGCTAAGGGTAGCTAATTTGGGACGGGGCTTTTTTACTACCCGGCCTGCAGGGTAGTTAAAAAAGCCCCGTCCCAAATTAGCTACCCTTGGGCCCGTATTACTTTTGGACCAGTCTGGCACAGAAGTGGCCGTCGTAGGAATCGGCGTTTACCGGCACGCTTTGGAAGAGGCCTCGATCGTTCTGGCGTACGGATACGAGTTTCTTGGCCTGATCGAACTCAGGGAGTTGCAGAATCTGCGCCTCGGAGAGCGGTGCGACGCTAAAGTCGGCGCCCTCGGAAGAGGCCAGGAAGGCATCCACGACCTGCGTGTTCTCTTCATCAAAAACCGAGCAGGTGGCATAGATGAGTTCTCCGCCGGCGGCCACGCGCGCAGAAGCCTCCTTAAGCATCGTCAGCTGAAGCTTGGGTAACTCGGTCGTCACATCATTCTCGGTTAGGCGCCACGGGATCTCAGGATGACGGCGCATGGTGCCGGTGCCCGAGCACGGCGCATCGATAAAGACCGTGTCGAACTTAACCGGCTTGCCAAGCATGGCATCAAACGACGTCAGTACTTCATCAAGCTCGCAGGCATCACCCGAAACCGTACGAACGCCCTGAATACCGGCCTTGTGCAGGCGAGCGAGATTCAGATCACATTTGCGATCATGCAGATCGAGCGCCGTATGCTGACGCTCAAAGCCCGCGCGCTTGGCCTGGCACATCATCACATAGGTCTTGGTACCGCGACCGGCACCAATCTCAAGGCAGCTACCAGAGCGCGTGGCAGCTGTGGCGATAAGCTGCGCGTTAAGGTCCGAGGCCACCGCGGCAGCACGCTCAAACACACCCGAAGCAACCGTAACCTGAGCATCGACAGGCGCATGACAACCCGGGAACACTGGTGCCACAAGCTGGGAGATAAACGGATCGGGCTTGTTCGCAAAGGCGTTCTCATGCAGGGCCAGCGGCGCGGGGGCCAGATTGCCGGCAAAGTTAAGCGCACCCTCAGGCGTGTCGAACGATGCCATAATGCGAGCGCACAGCCAACGCGGTAGACCCATCAGGCGCGACAGACGAACCAAGCGTCGCTCAGACTCATCTACATCGGACGCAGTGGCAAAGTCCTCAACGTTGTCCGCGACCTTATGCAGCACGGCATTGGCCAAACCGGCGGCAGACTTAGCTCCGCTGCGCACCAGCTCAACGCCCTGACTTACGGCAACGCGGCCAGGCGTATGCAGATAGAGCATTTCGAAGGCCGAGATACGAAGCGCCATGCGAACACGCGGCGCAACCTTTTTAGGCTTATCGAGAAACTGATCGAGCAGCTCGTCTAAAATACCCTGCGTGGCGGCGACACCCAGCGCCAAGCGAGCGGCAAAAGCAGAATCGCGCTGGTCAATGGCCTTGGCCGAAGCACGGGACGAGAGCACGTCGCGCGCGTACATGCCGCGGCGATCGGCCTCCATTAGCACATCGAGCGCAAGTTTGCGCGCGGGAGACAGCTTGCTCATGACAAAACACCCCAGATAAGATCGGCACCCTGCAGGCCGGCAGCCCAAGCGGAAGCGGCCATAGCACGTTTGCCATCGGGCTTAACCTCGAGAAACTCAACCGAGCCATCGGAAAGGCCCAGGTAAACACGCTTGGCCTTAACGAGAACCTGACCCTCGCCAAGCGACACATCGGCCGGCGCAACATCGAGCACGCGCACGGTCTTGCCGGCAATCACGCATCGAGCAGGCGCGGTATCGGACGAAGCGAGCACATGCCGCACGCAATCGAGCGCCGTCATCTGCGGATCCAGACGCATCTCCTGCTTGGAAATCTTGGCAGCATGAGTAACGAGCGACTCATCCTGCTCAGTCCAAACAGCCGAGCCATCGGCAAGTGAGGGAAGCGTATCGGCAAGCAACTTGCCACCAAGCTCACCAAGCTCCATCGTGAGCGCCTCAGCATGCTTACCGGCAACCGACGTGGAGGCCTGGGCACAATAAGCACCAGTATCCACGCCATGCCCGATGCGCATAATGGAAACGCCAGCAACCTCATCACCAGCGAGAATCGCACGCTGAATAGGAGCAGCCCCACGCCAACGAGGCAACAAAGACGCATGAACATTCACAATGCCGAGCGGCGCCATATGCAGCACCTCATCAGGCAAAATGCAACCATAGGCAGCCACGCAGAAAATGTCAGCCTGCGCGGCTTTGAGCGCCTCAACAACCTCAGGCGTCATACGATTAGCCTCAACAACCGGCAACCCCAGCTCAAGCGCCTTGGCCTTAACAGGAGAAGGCTCGAGCTTCTTACCGCGCCCACGAACAGCATCAGGACGAGTAACAACAAGCGCAATCTCGTTACCAGCCTCGACAAGCGAAACCAGCGAAGGCACAGCAAAATCAGGCGTACCCATAAACACAATACGCATAAAGATCGTCTCCTCTCAACCAAAGCCGAGACGGCTACAAAGAACAGCGGAAAGCCAAGTACCAAGCCTATCCGCAAGAACAATTCAACAAGAACAAATATACCCAAAGCCAAAGAAAGAGCCGCATAAAAGCAGCCCTCTCTCAACAAAGACTATCAGCGAAGACGCCCCTCCCTGGCCCGACGGCACCCGGGCGAACCGAGCCAGAACAACGCAGTCCCCGGTGCTGAGCGCCCACATATCGTCCCGCGCGCAGTTTCGCAGCAAAGCGAGAATGTTTGAGCACGGGATGATATGTGGGCGCTCAGCACCGGGGACGGTGGGACCTACTCCGTCTCGCCCGGTCGAGCGCCGCGAGCCAGGGCGTCCTGGTACTCCTTGACTGCCTTGATCCTCTGCATGGGCTTCAGTCGCTCGAACATAGTGTTGCCGTGCAGGTGATCGATCTCGTGCTGCAGGCACACGCAGAACAGATCGCCCGTGGCCTCATAGCGAATCAGGTTAGCGTCCAGATCGTACGCCTCGACGACGACATGGTCGGGACGCTCGATTTCGCAGCTAATGCCAGGAATGGAAAGACAGCCCTCGCTAAAGGGCACCAGATGGTCGCTCTGCTCAACAATGACGGGATTGATGAGCACGTACGGGTCGTAGTCGTTTTTGTCGCTGTAGTCGCAGTCGATGGTGACGAGCTGAATGAGCTCGCCGATCTGCGGGGCAGCCAGGCCGCAGCCGCCGTTCTCGAACATCGTCTTCTTCATCTTCTCGGCAAGCGCCTCGATCGCCGGGGTGATCTCCTCGATGACGGCGCACTCCTGGCGCAGACGAGGGTCGGGCGACAGTACGATTCCGTTGGCTTCCATGGCCATCCTTTCGGGTTGTTACATCAAATCATAGGCGTCGACGTCAACGCTCACGCTCACGCCGCGCACGGAGCCCACCTCTTTGAGGCAGGCGTCAATATCATCAGAGACATGGTACCCTACCGGCGACTTAACAAGCAGATGGAAGCGGTAACGGTCCTTGGCTCTCTCGATTACACACGAAGCCGGACCAAGCACCTGGGGCACGGCGCTCCCCGCCCGCAAAAAGTCGGGCGCGGCGGCATGCCAGCGACGCTTGAGGAGCTTCGCGATGCGACCGATGTAGTCCCGCGCGTCATCCGCGTTCGCCGACCATACCAAGATGTTGGCCAGGCGCACGAAAGGCGGATACAGGGCGTCGCGGCGCTGGTCCAGGTCGTAGTCGGTAAAGATCGAACGGTCGTGCTCGGCGACGGCGCGAATGACCGGGTCCTCGGGTAGGTAGGTCTGGATGATGACCTCGCCGGGGCGATTGCCGCGGCCGGCGCGGCCCGCAACCTGCTCCAGCAGATCGTAGGCGCGCTCCCCTGCTCTAAAATCGGGCAGCTTTAACGCAAAGTCGGCATTGACCACACCCACAAGCGTGACCTCGGGAAAGTCGAGGCCCTTGGCAATCATCTGGGTGCCCAGCAACACGGCGCAATCGGCGGCATCGAACTGCTCGAGCAGCTTTTTGTGCGCGTCCTTGCCGCGCGTGGAATCGGCGTCCATGCGAATGATGGCGACGTCGTCGGGCAGCATCTGGTGCAGTGCGTCCTCGATCTGCTGCGTGCCCAGCCCCATTTTTGCGAGGTAGCGGCTGCCGCACTTGGGACAGCAACTCGTAGGTGCCGGATAGGGCTGCACACGCCAGGAAGATCCGCAGGTGTGGCACTGCAGCGTGTGCGTGCGCTCGTGGTACGTGAGCGCGGTGGAGCAGTGGTTACAGGTGGGCACGCAGCCGCACTCGCGGCACATCAAAAACGGCGCAAAGCCGCGGCGGTTGTGCAGCAACACGGCCTTTTCGCGACGCTCGACCACACGCTCCAGGCCTTCCATCAGCGGTTTAGAGAACATGGAGCGGCTGCCGTGTGCGAACTCACGGCGCAGATCGGCAATGCGAACCGCAGGCAACACGGCGTGTCCCGGGCGCTCGGGCATCTCAACGCGCGTCCATGTGGCACCGTTATACGTGCCACGGCGGCAACGATCGAGGGCCTCGGCAGAAGGCGTGGCAGAGCCCAACACGAGCGGGCAGCGGTAGCGGCGCGCCATCTCGGCCGCTACCTCGCGCGCGTGGTAGCGCGGACTGGAGCCCTGCTTGTAGCTGGTCTCGTGCTCCTCGTCGATAATGATGAGACCCAAGTCGCTGAGCGGGCAAAAGAGCGCCGAGCGGGCGCCGACGACCACGCGGGCCGCACCACTGGCGACCATATCCCACTGGTCCAGGCGCTCGCCGGCCGAAAGGCGGGAATGGAACACGGCGACCGTCTCGCCAAAGCGCGAGCGGAAGCGGCCGACGGTCTGGGCCGTCAACGAGATTTCGGGCACAAGCACGCACGCCGAGCGACCGGCCGCGAGCACGCGCTCGATGGCGGAGAGATAAACCTCGGTTTTGCCGGAGCCGGTGACGCCGTCGACCAGCACCACGTCGCCATGAGCGTCCAGACGGGCGCGCTCAATCTGCGCGAGCGCCTGCTGCTGACCGTTGGTGAGTGCGACCGGTGCCTTGCCGCTTGCCGAGGAGAGCGTGGTCTGTTCATTGCAGCCACGCCACGCACGGCGCTCCTCCACCACCACGACGCCGCGTTTTTCGAGCGCCTTGATGGTAGCCGACATGCTGTTATAGAGCAGGTTGAGGTCGCGCGTCGTGACCGGTCCGCACTGCAGTGCCTCGATGAGCTGACGCTGGCGGGCCGCGGTCTTGGGCGGCGTGTAGTCGAAACCCTCGGGTGTGAGCATGACCCAGCGATTTTGGATAGGCTTGACGGCGGGGCGCTCGACAGTCCACACGCCGTCGTCGCCCTTGACCACGCGCGGGCTTCCGCCCGGTGGCAAGAACAGGCGCAGGCACTCGGAAAGCGTCGCGACATACTCGTAGCTCATCCAGCGTGCAATACGGGCGGACTCGGCGCCAAAGAGCGGTTTGCTGAGGATGGTCTCGATGGGCTTGATGCGCGCGGTGTCGAGGGTAATGTTGCCTTGCAAGTCGCCCAGTTCGGGCGCAATATCGACGATATAGCCTGCGGCGGCACGGTTACCAAAGTGGACCAGGACCGTTGATCCGATCTGCGCTTCGCTAGCAAGGGGTTGAGGAATGCCATAGGCAAACGGCTCGGACAGCGCACGCGTCGGGATGTCGAGAACCACGCTCGCATAGGCGACGATGGGCTCAGGTGCGGGCTCGGGCTGCGCCGGGGCGGCGGCAGGAGCCGCGGACTTCGGAGCTTCCTCCGGTTCCGGCGAACCAAACAGCGAAAGTTGCTCGACCATGGCCCCAGCACCTCCTATCCCATACGTCTACAGAAACAAGAGCCCCGCTCGGGTGAACGGGGCTCGGATACATACGTTTGCGCAGCGATTACAGCGCCATCGTGCGGGCGCGGTCGATGCGCGCCAAGCAATCGTCGCGGCCGACGAGTGCCATGGTCTCGCCCAACGGAGGGCTCACCATGTTGCCGCAAACGGCGACGCGCACGGCCTGGAACACCACGCGCTTCTTAAGGTCCATCTGCTCGGGCAACGGCTCAAGCGCAGCGTCGATGTTGGCAGCCGTCCACTCGTCCACGCCCTCGAGCGCGGCCTTGGCGGCATCCAGAATGGCACCCATGCCCTCCTTGGCCAGGCCCTTGTTGACGGACTTCTCGTCATACTCGAGCGTCTCGGCCGTGGCAAAGATGGGGGCGGCGACGGTCACGGCGTCGGCCGGCATCTTAGTGCGCGGCTTGACGATAGAAGCAAGCGCGTCGATCCAGTCCTCGCCGTACTCGACGTTGCCCTCGATGAGGCCCGCCTCGTGCAGCACGGGGACCATAATCTCGTCGGCAAACTGGGCGTCGGACATGCCGTTGATGTACTCGGCATTGACCCAGTCGAGCTTCTTGGGGTCGAAAGTCGCGGGGTTCTTGGAGATGCGATCGAGCGAGAACTTGCTGGCCAGGACGTCGCGCGGGATGATCGTGGTCTCGCCGTCGAGCGACCAGCCGAGCAGCGCCAGGTAGTTGACGAAGGCATCGGACAGGTATCCCGCGTCGCGGTACTCCTCCACCGAGGTGGCGCCGTGGCGCTTGGAGAGTTTTTTGCCGTCGGCACCCAAGATCATGGAGATGTGGGCGAACGTGGGCACGGGAGCGCCGAGGGCCTCGTACACCATGACCTGACGCGGGGTGTTGGACAGATGGTCGTCGCCACGGATGACATGGGTGATCTTCATCATGGCGTCGTCGACGACGGTCGCGAAGTTATACGTGGGCGTGCCATCGGAGCGGAAGATGACAAAGTCGTCGAGCTCCTTGGCGTCGAAGGTCACCTCGCCGTGAACGGCGTCGTGGATGACGACATCGCCGCGGTCCTCGGGCACCTTGATGCGCAGGACGTAGGACTCCCCGGCCTCGATGCGGCGGCGGGCCTCCTCGGGATCAAGATCGCGGCAACGGCGCTGATAGCCCTGGAAGGGGTCCTTGCGCTCCTGCGCGGCCTTGCGGTCGGCATCGAGCTGCTCCTTGGTGCAGAAGCAGGGATAGGCCTTGCCCTCGTCCCAAAGCTTCTGGGCGGCCTGCTTGTACAGGTCCAGGCGCTCGGTCTGGGCGTAGGGGCCAAAGTCGCCGCCCACCTCGGGACCCTCGT
The DNA here is from genome assembly GCF_015553355.1 of Collinsella aerofaciens. Lineage (GTDB taxonomy): Bacteria > Actinomycetota > Coriobacteriia > Coriobacteriales > Coriobacteriaceae > Collinsella > Collinsella aerofaciens_V. The sequence continues at coordinate 39,553 of NZ_JADNGN010000008.1, read as the reverse complement.
CCCAGTCCAGGCCCAGCCAACGCATGGCGCGCAGGATGATCTGCGTGTTCTCGTCGGTGGAGCGGGTGGGATCGGTGTCGTCGATGCGCAGGATGAACGTGCCGCCGTTTGCGCGGGCGAAAGCCCAGTTATAGATAGCGGTGCGGGCGCCGCCGATGTGCAGCTTGCCCGTCGGTGAGGGTGCAAAGCGGACGCGAACGTCTGATGCCATGGAAATCTCCTCGATTGCAGGATGGATGTCTAACCGCATCAGTATAAAGCATCAGAGCAACCTTCGCACAAAGGGCACCGACCTACTCATTGGGGACAGACTTAAATGACCAGTCGTTGGAGACGTTCTTAGTTTAAGGCTGGTCATTTAAGTCTGTCCCCAATGAGTAGGTGCGGAAAGGGTGTGAATGTTTGATTTACGCGCTATGATGTGCCCTTGCATAGAGAGCCCGGCGGAATGGTAACGGTCGCCGGGACACGTTTTTTGAAAGGACAATCATGTCGGAAGAACTTCGTTCCATCCCGCCCCAACACGGGTCCTTTGTCTTTACGTCGGAGTCGGTGACCGAAGGTCATCCCGATAAGATCGCTGACCAGATCAGCGACGCCGTCCTCGACGCAATCCTCGCCAAAGAAATAGAGCTGCAGGAGCAGGGCTACATCGCCCCCAACGGCGTGCCTGCCAACGTGGAGAACGTCCGCTGCGCCTGCGAGACCCTCGTGACCACCGGCACCGTCATCGTCGCCGGCGAGATTCGCACCCAGGCCTACGTCGACGTACAGGAAATCGCCCGTGGCGTTATCCGCCGCATTGGCTACAACCGCGCCAAGTTCGGTTTTGACTGCGACACCTGCGGCGTTATGAGCCTCATCCACGAGCAGTCGCCCGATATCGCCCAGGGCGTCGACGAGTCCTACGAGACCCAGACCGGCGCTACCACCGACCCGATCGACCTGATCGGCGCCGGCGACCAGGGTATGATGTTCGGTTATGCCTCCAACGAGACCAAGACCCTCATGCCTATGCCGCACTACCTGGCAAGCCGCCTGGCCGAGCGCCTGGCCGCCGTGCGTCACGACGGTACCCTCGCCTATCTGCGTCCCGACGGCAAGACCCAGGTCACCGTGCGCTACGAGGAAGGCAGGCCCGTCGAGGTCACGACCATCGTCATCTCCACGCAGCACGCCGCCGAGATCGAGGACATGGGCAAGATCAAGGCCGACCTCATCGAGCACGTCATCACCCCGGTCATGGCCGCCGAAAACATGCCGTGGGACAACGCGGACATCTACGTGAACCCCACCGGTCGCTTTGTCGTGGGCGGCCCCATGGGCGACACGGGCCTCACTGGCCGCAAGATCATCGTCGACACCTACGGCGGCTACGGACGTCACGGCGGCGGTGCCTTTAGCGGTAAGGACTGCACCAAGGTCGACCGCTCCGCCGCGTATGCCGCGCGCTGGGTCGCTAAGAACGTGGTCGCCGCCGGTCTGGCCGACCGCTGCGAAGTCGAGCTTGCCTACGCCATCGGCGTTTCCAAGCCCCTCTCAATCATGGTCGACACCTTCGGTACCGCACATGTTGCCGAGGACAAGATCGTTGAAGCCGTAGAGAAGACCTTCGACCTGCGCCCGGGCGCAATCATCCGCGACCTAGACCTGCGTCGCCCCATCTACGAAAAGACGGCAGCCTACGGTCACTTCGGCCGCGAAGACCCCGACTTCACCTGGGAAAAGACCGACCGAGTCGAAGAACTCAAAGCAGCCTGCGGCCTGTAAGCTCACCCGAAAAGCTGCAGTCAAAAAAACAACGCACCAAAAGAAGTACCGCCCCCAACTGGTACTTCTTTTTTATCTAAAGGTGGTGAAGATGAGCTGACCTGGGACATGGAATAGGTCACAGGCCGATATATTTCGCAGCAGAGCGACTCCAACCATGTATCCTAAGTTCCGAGGGCTTTAGTATTTGGTCGGTCGCGAGTTCCGCACGAGCCGGAGGCCACTTAATGTGGCCTCCGTGCGAGCAGGACTGTCCGAGCAGGCGACCAAATACTAAAGCCCTCGGAACGGCGGGACAGAGTATGCCCCACCCCTCGGGACGACGGGATAGATAAGGAGCACCCATGGCAGGCAAGCCGCAAACACTAGCTACGACCTCGGCATTCGAGATCTTGGGCCCCGTCATGGTCGGCCCCAGCTCATCGCACACCGCCGGCGCCTTGCGGTGCGCCCAAGTTGCCGCCAGCCTGCTGGAAGGCCGCATCACTAAGGTCACCTTTGGCCTGTGGAACTCCTTTGCCCACACCTACCGCGGCCACGGCACCGATCGTGCGCTCGTCGCGGGCATTCTGGGCCTCGACACCGATGACGAGAACATCAAGCAGGCCTTCGACCTCGCGCGCGAGCAGGGCCTCGAATATCACTTTGACATCAAGGGCGACGACGCCTCCATCCACCCCAACACCGTCGACATCGACATGGTCGACGACACGGGCGCCACGGCACAGGTTCGCGGCGAGAGCCTGGGCGGTGGCAAGATGCGCATCAGCCGCATTAACGGCGTCGGCGTCGACATCTCGGGTATGTATTCCACGCTCTTCGTGGCGCACAAGGACGTTCCCGGCGTGCTCGCCGCGCTCACGAACCTGCTCGCCTATGCCCATGTAAACATCGCGTTTTGCCGTACCTACCGCACCGAGGTGGGCGGCCAGGCCTACTCCGTCTTTGAGACCGACGGCGCACCCGACGACACCGTCGTCCCCATGCTGCGCAAACTCGACAATGTCGATTACGCGACCTTTATCGAGCTCCCCGGTTCTGCCTCGTCGCTCTCCCCCGGCGTCTCGGCCAAGGAAATCTTCGACGACGGCGAGCAGCTGCTCGATGCGTGCGAGGAACTGGGGCTCAGCATCGGCGCTGTCATGGCCGTCCGCGAGGCGCGTCTGACCGGCGAGGCCCACGCCGTCGCCGCCATGCGCCGCGTGCTCGACGTCATGCGCGAGGAGACCACGGCCCCTATTGCCAATCCGCAGCGTTCGCTTGGCGGGCTTATCGGCGGCGAGGCCAAGCTTGTCGAAGCCACCGGCCGCAACGATTTGAGTGCAAGCCTGATGGGCGCCGTCCAGACCGACGCCGTTGCCCGCGCCATGGCCGTGCTCGAGCGCTCCGCTACCATGGGCGTGATTGTCGCCGCCCCCACGGCAGGCTCCGCGGGTGTTGTGCCCGGCTGCGTGCTGGCGCTCGCCGATCGCCTGCAGCTCGACGACGAGCAGGTCATGGACGCGCTCTACTGCGCAGCCGCAATCGGCCTCAACCTCACCACAAGCGCCTGTGTTGCCGGCGCCGAGGGCGGCTGCCAAGCCGAGGTGGGAAGCGCCGCTGCCATGGCAGCCGCCGCGTTGGTGCAGATGCTCGGCGGCACGCCCGAGCAGGCGCTCGACGCCAGTTCCATCGCGCTGAGTAACCTGCTGGGCCTCGTTTGTGACCCCGTCGGTGGCCTCGTGGAGGTGCCCTGCCAAAACCGCAACGCCATTGGCGTGGCAGCGGCCTTTAGCTCGGCACAACTCGCCCTCGCAGGCATTAAGAGCTTGGTGCCGTTTGACCAGATGGCACATGTCATACTCTCGGTGGGTCACGCGTTGCCGGCCACGCTGCGCGAGACGGCAAAGGGCGGCATCGCGCAGGCTCCGGCCGCACTTTCGGCCTGTGCAAAATGCGGTGTGTGCGGATAGCGGCAAAGAACGACTCAAAGGTGGGACAAATGTCCCACCTCTTTTGAATGCCACCGTTTCCGTACCACAAACAGCAGGGCAATCGCTATAATGCAAGCCCAGTAAAAACACGATGAACCGCAAGGCGAAAATCGAAGGATATGCATACGATGTCGCAAAACGATCGAACTCAACTGATTCCCGATCCGCAGCAGCCGAGCAGGCACACCGGCGGCGTTCAGTCGCCGCGTCCTATCGCGCCGAGCCACGGTCAGCAGCGTAGTGCAGCAAACGCTTCCCAACGCCCGAACCAACAGCGACAGCAGCGTCAGGCAAACGGCAATGCGCCCAAGCAGCCCCCCACGCACGCTCGAGGCGATCGTGGCCCCGCGCGCAAACCCGCCGAGAACAATAAGCCGGGCAAAAAGACGACGCTCTTTGTCGTCCTGGGTCTAATCGTCATTGTCTATATCGTAGGCGTCGTAGCATTTTCGCAGGTAGCCTACCCCAACACCACCATCGCCGGCGTCGACGTCTCGTTCTCCAACGCTTCGTCTGCCGCCACCAAGGTCAATTCGGCATGGAAGCACTATAAGCTCACCGTGACAGGCGATGACTTTAGCTGGACCTATCAGCCCGAGTCCGATGAGCCCATCGTCGACGGTGAAGCTGCTGCAAAAGAGATCATCAGCCACAACGAGGCCTTTGTATGGCCGGTCCGCCTTGTGGAATCCTTAAGCGGCAAGACCAAAACTACCGCTACCTCTAACGAAGTCGATCTCGATCAAGACGTCGACCTGTCCATGCTCTCCGACACCTTTGACCAAAAGAAGTTTGAGAAGGATCTGGGCGCCGCCATCGACGAGTTTAACGAGGGCCGTTCGGGCACGTTCGAGGCCAATAGCTCCTATGACGAGCAGGCCGGCAAATTTACCGTCGAGAAGGCGCGCTCCAACGAAAAAATCAACCGCGAGCATGTCATTAAGTATGCCGAGCTCGAGCTTGCCTCGCTGGCCGAGACCGTAGATCTTTCCAAGCTCGGCAACGATGCCTATGAACCGCTCAATGAAACGCTGACCGATGATCAGATTCAGGCCGCATGCGATGCCGCCAACAACTTCCTGGGCGTCAACGTGACCCTCAAGCTCAACGGCGAGGATGCCGGCAAAGTTGATGGCAGTTCCGTATTGCAGTGGATCAGCTTTGCCGATCCGGCCAACCCCACACTCGATACGACGCAGATCAGCAGCTGGGCAGCCGAGCTCGCCAACGGCTTTAATACCGTGGGCTCCACTCGCTGGTGGACGCGCGCCGATGGCAAGCAGTGCGCCGTCGAAGGCGGCGACTTTGGTTGGTCCATCGACAGCAGCTCGCTCGCCAAGCAGGTCGAGGACGCCATTAACAACAAGCAGACCGGCGAAATCGAGATCAAGTACTCCCAGAAGGCTGACACCTTTACCGCAAAGGGAGAGCCCGACTGGAAGGCGTATATCGACGTCGACCTGTCCGATCAGCACGCGCGCTACTATGACGAGAACGGCAATATCGTTTGGGAGGCCAACTTTATTTCCGGCAAACCGGGCGAAGACGCCACCCCCGAGGGCGTGTGGCAGATCAACAGCAACGACGGCGGCAGTACCCTGATCGGAGCCAAGGACCCCGAGACCGGTAAGCCCAAATACGAGAGCCCGGTGAGCTACTGGATGCCGTTCGAGGGCAATATGATCGGCTTCCACGATGCCACCTGGCAAAACGACAAGAGCTTTGATAATGCCGAGTCGTACAAGTGGTGCGGCAGCCACGGCTGCATCAACCTGCGCCTGGCCGATGCAAAGGCACTTCACGACTGCATCAAAGTCGGCCTGTGCGTGGTTGTCCACTCGTAGTGCAACGCGCGCATTCCTACAACGTGGAACTGCAGCGACCAATCTAACAGTTCCGAAAGAAACCGTCCTATGCGCCCGCCCCAACCGGTGGGCGCATATAATTATCGAGGTTCTTTCTATAAAGGAGACGCAATGCCGAATGTCCCCACAATCACCCCGGGCCCAGATGATACCGAGCGCACGCCCGAAGGTGCCACCGAAACGATTCCTCTGATTACAAACGTACATGCCGACAAGCAGAGCGAACGCACGAACGATACGGCCGAGATTTCCGATGAAGAGGCGTATGCCAAGCTCAAGGCAAAACGTGCCGAACGTCGACGCAAAAAGCTGATTCGACGCGGTATTGCCGCCGGCGTCATAGGTGCCATCGTGCTCATTTCCATTGTCGCAACCCTGGTTATCAATGCGCAGCCACAGGGCGCTAGCGGGCCTGTGACCGACATGGTGACCGAGGGCACGTTTACCACAACGGTCGAGGCGAAAGGCCAGCTCAAACCCATTTCGTCCTCAGTGGTCTCCCCTTCTGTCGACGGTACGGTCGATTCGATCAACGTGCAGGCAGGCCAATCCGTCAACGAGGGCGACGTGCTTATGACCATTAAAAACGACGAGCTCGATCGCAACGTTGCCGAGGCGCAGCGTGCAGTTGCAGCCGCCCAGGAAGACCTCGCCAACGCGCAGAAAGCCGCAGCTGCCGCGCAGGCCACCCCAACGACGGACGCCGATGGAGCTTCCGCAGCGGCTGGTGTCTCCGCGGCATCAGCGGACACGAACGCCGTATCGGCCGCGCAGCGCAGCCTCGCTTCGGCCCAGGCAAACCTCGAACAGGCGAACGCCAAGGCCGCTAGCCGTACGGTTACGGCTCCGAGCTCGGGCAGCATCGTGGAGCTCAACGCCAAGGTGGGCGCCACGGTAACAGGCGGCATGATCATGGGCGAAAGCGATACGAGCGGCGGCAAGCAGTGCATGCAGATCGCCGACCTATCTAAGATGAAGGTGACCGTGCAGGTGGGCGAAAAGGACATCGCCAAGATCGCCGTTGGGCAGAGCGCCAACGTCACGTATCCCGCGTTTCCCGATATCGTGAGCCAGGGCACCGTCACGGCTATCGCGTCGGTGGCAAACACCGACGCCGCCAACGGTGGCGGCGGCAGCGTAACCTTTAACGTCGACATTCTCATCGAGGCGCCCGAAGCGCGCCTGAAGCCGGGCATGACGGCCGAGGTATCGGTGGTGACCGAGCAGCTCGACGACGTGGTGATGGTGCCGACGATGGCGCTCATGACCGAAGACGGCGAACACTATTACGTCAACGTGGCGACTGATGACGAGGGCAAGCATACCCGTCGCGTGAAGGTGACCGTCGTGACGCAAAACGACAACGAAGCCGTAGTCGGCAAGACACAGGTCAAGCGCGACGACCAGGGCAACGAGATCAACCCCAACGTGCCGGTTACCAAGCTGCGCGATGGCGACACCCTCGTCATGGACACCGGAGCGGACGCAACGGCTGACGGCGGCTACAGCGCGGATTCGGGCAGCATGTCTGCCGACGAGGGCATGTAATGCGTCCCGTTATCGACATCCGCAACGTGCACCGCATCTTTGAGAGCGAGGCGGGGTGCGCCCACATCCTGCACAACGTGAGCCTGGCGGTAAATCCCGGCGAATTCGTCGCTATCACTGGCCCCTCGGGCTCGGGCAAATCAACGCTCATGAACATCCTAGGCTGCCTGGATAAGCCGACGGCAGGCGACTATTACCTGCAAGGGCTCAACGTGGCCGAGCTCGATGATGACGAGCTCACCGAAGTCCGCGCCCTGAGTATTGGCTTTGTCTTTCAGAGCTTCAACCTGCTGCCGCGCCTGTCGGTTATCGAAAACGTGATGCTGCCGCTGGCCTACACCAATGTGCCCCGTAACCAGCGCGAAATGCGCGCCGTTCACGCGCTGCAGGCTGTCACGCTGCCCGTCGACCACTGGGACCACCGCATATCCGAGCTCTCGGGCGGCCAGATGCAGCGCGTCGCAATCGCGCGCGCCCTCGTCAATGACCCGCCCATCATTCTGGCCGACGAGCCGACGGGAAACCTGGACTCCGCTACCGGAGCGCTTGTGATGGAGACCTTCCATAAGCTCCAGAAGCGCGGCAAAACCATCGTGCTTATCACACATGACCCCGGCATCGCCGCCGAGGCCGACCGTGCCGTGACCATCCGCGACGGTCGCATTCACGACGGCGCGTATATTCCACATGCACCGCGGACCCTACGCAGCGCTGTAGATAGCCTGCCCATGATTTCCGTCTCCGCCAACCCGCCGAAAGGAGTGGTGGCATGAGCGCCCGCGATCTCATCCAGGAAGCCCTTCACTCGCTCGAAGCCAACAAGGGGCGCAGCCTGCTCACCATCCTGGGCATTGTCATCGGCATCGCCTCGGTTATCGCCATGACTTCGCTCATCGGCGGTATCCAAAACAGCCTGGTCAACAGTCTGGGCCTCAATGCGGCACGCATGGTGCAAATCTATTCGTCGCAAGAACTCACCGAGTCGGACATCGAGAAGCTTCAAAAACTGGTGCCGCAGATAGAGCAGATCGGCATTGTCGACAGCGCGTATACCGAGTATAAGACCGGCGATAAAAGCTATACCGTCATGGCACAGGGTGTCGATAGCGACATGCTCGACGCCGTGGGGGCCAGCAAGCTCGTTGCGGGGCGCACCTATTCCCAGGCCGAGTCCCAATCAGGATCACGCGTGGCGCTCATCAGCCGCAACGGCGCCGATCAGCTTTACGGCAACGAACAGGATGCGCTGGGGAAAACCATCAAGGTGTCCAACGGCGAGGTGCAGATTGTAGGCGTGATAGATGGTGGCAGCGACTCCATGGGCTCGCTCACGCTGTATATGCCACGCGAAACCATCTCCGGGCTGTTTGGCGACGAGAATCCTTCATTCCCCAGCGTGACGGCACTCGCCGCCGAGGGCACGGACATGGATGAGCTTTGTAAGACCATCGAGTCCAAGGTGCGCGCGATGAAGGGCATCGCGGAGGATGATGAGTACGACAGCGTATCGGCGACCTCCATGAAAAGCGCCATCGATGCGCTCAACTCCTTTATGGGCGCGTTCTCGCTTATCATGGGTGCTGTCGCCAGCATCTCGCTGCTTGTCGGCGGTATCGGCATTATGAATATGATGCTCACCAACGTTACTGAGCGCATTCGCGAGATCGGCATCCGCCGCGCTCTGGGCGCCAGTCGTCGCGATATCACCGCGCAGTTTTTGGCCGAGTCCTCGGCGCTGTGCGTCACCGGCGGACTGTTGGGTGTCCTGATTGGCTATCTGCTGGCATGGGGACTCACGTTCTTTGCCGCAAGCTCGGGCATCATGAGCGAGTTTGGAGCTACCGGGATGATCACGCCAAGCTTCTCCATTACGACAGTGTTGATCGCGTTTGCCGTATCGGTCGGCATCGGCGTAATCTTTGGCTTCTATCCCGCTCGCCGCGCGGCAAAGCTCGACCCGGTGGAGTGCCTACGCTACCAGTAAGCCACCACCAACAAGTTGCGGTGAATTAGGGACTGGATATGCTATCTAGCTTCAAAAACAGACACTATTTCACCGCAACTTATTGAAGGGCTGCTTGCGCCAGTTCCGGGCGTCGTCCTCGAGCTATTGGCGGATGACGGGCTTGTACGGGTCGAGCTTGCTCGGGGCGCTCCTCTTCGCGGGCGGGAGGGCGCGCAGGCGCGGCGAGCGCCTAGCGCGCGAACTCCCGTAAGAGCGCGTCTTCCACTTCCATAAGCGAAAGGGCCCCGCCTCCCTCGGCGGGACGGGCGACCACGATACAGCGCGCTCCCACGTCGCGCGCGGAGGCAATCTTCTCGGCCGTGCCGCCTACGGTTCCCGAGTCCTTGGTCACAAGCCACTGGGCGCCCACCTGCCGAAGCATCGCCTCGTTGAGCTCGCGGGTGAAGGGCCCCTGCATGCCGATGATGTGCGATGGCGAAAACCCCGCGTCGATGCACTTCGTTATAGCACCGGGCAGCGGGAGCACACGCACGAAGAAGCGCTCCGCGTAATCGGCGACGCGCGTGTAGGGAGCAAGCTCCTTGCTCCCCGTCGTGAGAAGCGCGCGACCCGGGTTCTCGGAGAGAAAGCGCGCCGCGCAGGCGATCGACGTGACCGAGACGACGCCTTTGGGCAGCGCCTCGACCGGACGCGCAAGGCGCAGGCATCGTGCACCCACGGCGAGCGAAGCGGCTCGGATGTTGCCGCTTGCGAGCGTAGCGAAGGGGTGCGTGGCGTCGACGACGATGCGCACGCCGGAAAGCTCGCGCTCCATGTCGGCCTCGTCGAGCCTGCCCGCATGTACCTCGATGCCCGGAAGCTCGCCCAAAAGCTCGCCTCCGTACTCGGTTGCCGCGTAAGCACGGGCAGGGATGCCCGCCCCGCTCGCCCATTCGCACAGAAGGCGGCCCTCGGTGGTGCCGGCGAAGATGCGCAGCGCCGGCGCGGATGCGGGCGCCGTCACTTCGGGCCGCCTGGGCGCGTGATCTGGTAGAGCAGCGCGTTCATAATGGCGGCCGCCACGGTCGAGCCGCCCTTGCGACCCCTCGCGACGATGGCCGGCACGCGTCGCACGAGTAGCTCCTCTTTCGCCTCGACCACGTTCACAAACCCGACCGGCACCCCAACGACGAGCGCGGGCGCGATCTTCCCCGCGTCCATGAGCTCGGCGAGGCGCAGAAGTGCTGTGGGAGCGTTACCGACGGCCACGATGAGCGGACCCTCGATGCCGCAAGCTTTGTCCATGCTCGCAACGGCGCGAGTCGTGCCCGCGGCGCGCGCAGCCGCGGCGACATCAGGGTCGGCCATGTAGCACACGGTCTTGCAGCCGAGCTTCGCGAGCGCGGGCTTGCTTATGCCTGCAAGCGCCATGTTCGTGTCAGTGAGCACCGTGGCCCCTGCGCGCAGTGCGTCGAGCGCACAGTGCGCGGCGTCATGGGTGAACACGAGGGAATCGGCGTACGTGAAGTCGGCAGTGGTGTGGATAACGCGCTTCACGACGGGCTCTTCGAGCGGCGGGAACGTGCGGCCGCCGAGCTCTTCGGTGATGATCTCGAAGCTGCGCCGCTCGATGTCGCCGGGCGCCATCTCCTTGGAATCCATCTAGTACTCCACTCCTTCCCTTGCACATATCCCCTGCTCGTAGGGGTGTTTCTCGCACCGCATCTCGGTTATGTAGTCGGCCTTCTCCACGATCTTGCGGGAAGGCGCGCGCCCGGTGAGCGCTACTTCGACGCCGCGCGCGGACATATCGAGCGCGCGGTCCACGAGCGACTCGTCGACAAGCCCCTTCGAAAGCGCGTCGAGCGCCTCGTCGAGAACGAGCAGCCCCTCCTGCGCGCCCTCGAACTCGGCGAGCGCGGAAGCGAGGTTCCCATTGTGCAGCTCGCACGTCGCAGCAAGTTCTTCCGACGTCATCGACCAGGTGAACTTGTCCGACACCTTCCCCGCGAACACGGGCACGCCAAAATGCTCGCCGAGCAGGCGCGCCTCCCCGCTTTCGCCGTCTTTCAGGAACTGCACGACGACGACGCGGCGGCCTGCGGCGAGCATGCGAAGGGCGAGGCCCATCGCCGCCGTGGTCTTGCCTTTGCCGTCGCCATGATACACGTGGATCATACGCCCTCCTCGATAATGCGGTAGACATACTCCATGTCGAGCGCCCCGCGCACGCCGTCGGCCAGGCGGTCGAACTCGCGCGCACGGTGATCGGCCGCGGACGTCGCGCCCGCAGCACCCACGACGCTCTCGGGCAGGCCGCGCATGCGCGCAAGCGAGCGCGCGAGGGCGAGCGCCACCCCCGGTTCGTCGAACAGGCCGTGGAGATAGGTTCCGAACACGTTTCCGCAGGCCGCGCCTTCTGGTTTGCCGCCAATCGCGCCCGCAGGGGCGCAGGAGACGGTCGTTTCGCCGTCGTGAATCTCGTACCCGCGAGCCGTCATGCCGTTCCACACCGAGAACGCGCCTTGGGCGCCCGTGATGCGAAGCTCCGACTGGGCGAGGCGCTTTTCCTCCTTGAACACCGTACTTGCAGGGATGAGCCCGAGCCCGCGCGCGGTGCCAGCGCCTTCCCTGCCGTGCGGGTCGGAAAGCTCGTCTCCCAAAAGCTGGTAGCCTCCACATATGCCGAGCACCGGCGTGCCCGCGCCCGAAAGCGCGCGTACACAGGCTCCGATGCCGCTAGCCGCAAGCCAGCGCGCGTCGTCGAGCGTGGTCTTCGAGCCGGGGAGCACCACCAGGTCGGGCCGGCCCAGATCGGTCGTCGAGGAAACGTAGCGCACGCCCACGCCGGGCACGCGCGAAAGCGGGTCGAAGTCGGTGAAGTTCGACAGATGCGGAAGGCGCACGACGGCGACGTCGATGACGCCGCGCGCCTCGCGGGCAGATAGGCGCGGCGCGAGCGAGTCCTCGTCGTCCAGGTCGAGCGTAAGATACGGCACGACCCCCACGACGGGAACCCCGCACATCTTCTCGAGCGGGGCCAAACCCGGGCGCAGGATTTCCACATCGCCGCGGAACTTGTTCACCACAAGCCCCCGCAAAAGCGTGCGGTCCTCGGGCGCAAGGAGCGCGACCGTGCCGTAGAGCTGGGCAAACACCCCACCTGGGTCGATGTCGCCCGCGAGCAGCACGGGGGAGGACGCGGCGCGCGCGAGCCCCATGTTGACGATGTCGTTTTCGGCAAGGTTGATTTCGACGGGGCTGCCGGCGCCCTCGATGACGATGACGTCGTTTTCCTCCGCGAGCGAATCGAACGCCTCCAAAATCTGCGGCATGAGCGCCTTCTTTCGCGCGAAGTAGTCCCTCGCAGCGAAGGCTCCCTGCGCCTTGCCGGCCACGATGAGCTGGCTTCGCTGGTCGCTTTCGGGCTTGAGCAGGATGGGGTTCATGCGCACGTCGGGCGCGATGCCGCACGCCTCGGCCTGCATGATCTGGGCGCGCCCCATCTCGAGCCCATCGGCCGTGACACCGCTGTTGAGCGCCATGTTCTGGCTCTTGAAGGGAGCCACGCGCAGGCCGTCCTGCGAAAGCACACGGCACAGCCCCGCCGCAAGCAGGCTCTTCCCCGCGTTCGACATGGTGCCCTGGATCATGATGGACTTCGCCCTACCCACGGGTATCGACCTCCTTCGCCGAGCCTCGGCCATCCGCGCCCGCCATAGCGTCGCTGCAAGAAGTGCCGCCCCGTTCGTCGGGTTCGCCTTCGCCCGATGCGCCTTCCGCCCGAAGCGCGCGGCTGAACGCCATCGCAAGCCGGGCGTTCTCCTTGCGCGTGCGCACCGCGACGCGGCACCAGAAACGGGACAGTACCGAAAACGAGTCGCACGTGCGGACCAAAACCCCCTGTTTATACAGGCGCTCGGGGATGTCTTTCGCCGGCGTGCGGACTAAAAGGAAGTTCGCATCCGACGGTACGACGGAAAGCCCGAGCGAGGAGAGCTCGTGGGAAAGCCACGCTCGCTCGCCCGCCAATACATCGCGCGTGCGAGAGACGTATTCGACGTCTTCCAGGGCGGCGATGCCCGCGGCCTCGGCGACCGAGGAGACGGGCCACGCCTGCCCCGCCTGGCGAATCCCCTCGATGAGTTGGGCGTTTCCGCTGATCAGATATCCCAACCGCAACCCCGCCATTCCGTAGAGCTTGGTGAACGCGGAGAGCACGGCCACATGGCGCGAACACGCGGCGCGTGCGGCCACGCTCCTTTCGCGGGCGTCGGGCGCAAATCCGAGGAAGCACTCGTCCACGACGAGCAGCGCGCCCACCTGCTCGCAGCGGCATGCCACGGCATCGATCACGCGGGGGTCGACGAGGCGCCCCGTCGGGTTGTTCGGATTGCAGAGGTACGCCACGTCTCCCGGCCCCTCGATCGCGCGGGCGAAGGAGGCGGGCACGTCGAAGTCATCCGCTTCGGAGAGCGGGAACTCCTGCACGCATGCGCCGTAGTACGATGCCGCCTCCGCATATTCAGAGAACGTCGGCGCGCACACGACGATGCGTTTCGGGTGCACCGCCGCGGCGAACCGCCAGATGATGTCGGACGCGCCCGCGCCGCAAACGATAGTATCTTCGGGAATGCCCTGGGTGCGCGCTAGGGCACGAACGAGGGCGAGGCTTTCCCTATCGGGGTAGGCGTCGATTCGAGAAAGCGCCTTGCAAGCTGCGGCGACGGCGCGCGGTGAGGGGCCTGCCGGATTCACGTTCACCGAGAAGTCAATGAGGTCGGATGCGCCCCCTTCGCAAGCGATGCCGAGCGATTGCGAGCTGCCCCCATGCGTACGGGCGCGCAGGATTCCCCCGGCAGCCCGGGGCGCGGCGTGGTCTTCCCTCATACCATCGCCCCCACGGCGAGCACGACCGCCGCGCGCGCGGCGCCGAAGACGACGAGCGCGCATACGGACGCGGCGAGCATGAGCCTTGTCGCCCGGGCGATGTCGCCCCACTCGATTTCGCGGGACGCGTCGCCTATCGTCGGTTTCTCAACGAGCTTGCCGAAATACACCGCGGGTCCTGCCAGGCGCAGCCCGAGCGCGCCCGCGCACGCTGACTCGGTCTGCGCCGCGTTCGGGCTCGCATGGCGACGCCTGTCGCGGCGCCAGATGCGCGCCGCCCCGCACGCGTCGAGCCCGACGATCGGGCACACGGCGATCATGAACAGGGCCGATAAGCGCGAGGGAATCCAGTTCACCGCATCGTCGAGGCGCGCCGAGGCACAGCCGAAGTCGATGTAGCGCTCGTTTTTGTAGCCCACCATGCTGTCGAGCGTGTTCACCGCCTTGTACGCCATGCCCAAGGGCGCACCCCCGATCATAAGGTAGAACAGCGGCGCGATGACGCCGTCGCTCGCGTTCTCCGCCACCGTTTCCACAGCGGCGCGCGCGACGCCCTGCTCGTCGAGAACAGACGTGTCGCGTCCCACGATGAGCCCGACGGCTTCGCGCGCCGCGACAAGGCCGCCCTTCGAGAACGCGCGGGCCACGGCCAGGCTCTGGCGGCGCAGCTCGCATGCCGCGAGAATCTGATAGCTCGCCCATGCCTCGGCCACGAAGCGCAAGCCGGAGTGAACCATGCCGCAAAGATGCAGGATTCCCCAGGTCAAAAGTCCACACGCAAGCGGAAGCGCCACGGCGAGCACAAGCCCTGCGGCGCGCGTGCCCGCGGGCGTTTGCGGGAATGCGCCCCGCAGGCGGCCTTCGGCCCACGTGATCGCGCGCCCCATGGCGACGACGGGATGGGGAAGCCAGCGCGGGTCGCCGAAGGCAAGGTCGGCCGCGAACCCGGCGGCGACGGCAAGAATCGTCATCACCGGGCATCGCCCCCCGAAGCGGGGCGAACGTCGCGAAGGCAGCGCCCATCCCAGGTGGCGGCCCATGCGCCGCCCGGCTCGGTATGCACGTCGAAGTATTCCATTTTCGGGACAGCAAGCTCGGAAAGCAGCGCTTTCACGGTACCCGCGTGAACGACGAAGACGGCGCGCCCACTCCCCTGGGCGCGCTCCGATTCGCACGCCTCCCGAAACGCCGCGACGACGCGGCGGGTGAAATCGCTCTTGCCCTCGCCATGCGGGCAGCGCGTCTCGCACCAGGAGTCTACCCAGGCGCGGTAGCGCGCATCCTCTTTAAGCTCGGCGGCGCTTCGCCCCTCGAAGTCACCGAAATCCATCTCGCGCAGACCGGGGCATGCCATAAGCTCCGCATTCGGGAAGAGGATGCGTGCCGTCTGGTCGGTGCGGGCCATGCCGCTCGTGATAACACGGAACACGTCACGATCGCACGCGAGCTCGCGCAAAACGCGCTCGCCCGCGCTCGACAGGGGCTCGTCGGTGCCCGCCCCGCTGTAGCGATGGTCTTCCGTGCCCGCCGTGGCACCATGGCGCACGAAGACGACTTCCAAAGGCGCGCCCGCGCCCTGCGTCCCTCGAGGCGCATCGGCAAGGTTTCCTTTGATGACCTGGGGAATCCCGCACGTCATGCACACGACGACGTCGGCGCGCGCAGCAAGCGCGCATCCCAGGCGCCCCGCGCGCTCGCGCCATTGGGCGTCTTCCGCACGCATGGGGACGACCCCCGAGCCGACCAAGGGCAGAATCACTGCGTCGAAGCCAATCAGCCGCTCGAGCGCCCGGTCAGCGTCGAGCGCGCGTACGAGTTCCTCAGCACGGTACGCGACACGGCCGGCAAAAGCCGCGGGCACGCCGCCCTCCGCAAGCTGCGCCGCGTCGACGAAATTGTCCGCCGCGAACCCGAGCTTTTCGCGCACGAAGGTCCTCTTCCCCGAATGCGCGCCACCTACCACGAGAATCATAGGAGCATACCCCCCGCCACCAGCATGGCAAGCATCGCGAGCTCGGCCCATTGCAGAAACCATCCGGCCAAATCCCCCGTCACCCCGCCGAAGCGGGACAGGGCAACATGGCGGTACCACGCGAGCGCCAAAAGCCCCGCCACCGCCATAAGGGCGCCGACGGCCTGAGCGCACGCGACCATCCCTGCAGCCGAAGCCGCAGCGAAAGCGCAAAGCGGCACAACGATCGCCGCGCGCTTCTTCGAAGGCGAGAGCCCCGCGGCCATGCCGTCCGCCCGCGCGGCAGGCCAGCATTCAACGGCAAGCCCCGAAAGCGCGCGGGAGAACACGAGCGAGCACAGAAGCGCGAGGAACGTCCCCGCCGTAAGTGGCAGCGCGGTGAACAGGGAAAACTGCAGAATAAGGTACACGACAACACCGATGACCCCGAAGGCGCCCGCCCGCGGGTCGTGCATGATCTCGAGCTTTCGCTCGCGCGGGGCCCAACTTGCAAGCGCATCGGAGGTGTCGCAGAGCCCGTCTAGGTGGATGCCTCCCGTCACCGCCACAGGCAGCGCCACGAGCACAGCCGCGACGATGGTCGCGGGCACGCCGAGCAGGTTCGCCACGTGCCCCCACGCCGTCATGAGTAAGCCTTCCGCAAGGCCCACCAGGGGAAACGCAGCAAGAGCATGGGTTGACCCGAAATCGGTCCAAGCCGATTTCGGGACGGGGATGCGCGAGAACGTTCCGAACGCCGCGCCGATTGCCTCTGCTATCTTCACCTTGTAGGTCCTTCGCCTTTCATCCACACGGGAATCCCGCATACCACTTCGACTGCGCGGTCGGACAGCGCCGCCACGCCCGCGTTCACGCGCGCGAGCGCGCGCCTCCATGCCTCGGTCCCCTCATCGTAGCGCATCCCATCGGCGAACACGTCGACGGTGACCACCACCGTATACGCAGCGGCCTGAGCGAGCCGTTCGATGCCTCCGAGCACCTCGCGCGCCGCAGCGTCGGGGTCACGTGGGGACAAGCCGCCTTCCGCGAAGAGCTCGTTCGCAACCAGGTTGCCCACGTCCTCCAAAAGAAGCGTGCAGCCGCGCGGAAGCCCGGACGCTGCGGCGCCCACGTCACGCGTGCGCTCGAGGGTGGAAAACCCCTTGCCCTCGCGCAGCGCCCGATGGCGCACGATGCGGCGGGCGCCCTCTTCCCCGAAGGGCTCCATCGTTGCCAGGTACACGCGGGGGCCGTCGTGCCCGAGGCACAGGGACTCGGCATAGGCGCTCTTGCCGCTCGCTGCGGCGCCGATAACGAACGTCACCGTCATTTCCCAGCCTCGAAATGCTCGTAAGCAGCCATGCCAGTCGCCGTGAACGTCTTCCCATCCCGGTACACGCGCAGCGCCGAATCCAGAAGGGGCAGATACGCCATGGCGCCCGCGCCCTCGCCCAAGTGCATGCCTGCGACGAGGGGTGCCTTTATGCCGAGCTCGCGAAGGAGCTCCTGGCTTGCGGGTTCGCTAGATGCGTGGGTGCCCACGAGGTAGCCCAAGGCGTTGGGGCACAGGCGCACCGCGCACAGGGCCGCCGTGCAGGATATGACCCCGTCGAGGAGCGCCGGCGCCTTCGAGGCCGCGGCCCCCAGGTAGAAGCCGCACATCGCCGCGATGTCGAAGCCGCCCACCTTCGAGAGCACGTCGATCGGGTCGGCGGGATCGGGCGAGTTCGCGTCGATAGCGCGCTCGACCACGTCGCGCTTGCGCGCGAGCGAGGCGTCCGAGAGCCCCGCGCCGCGCCCGACGAGGCTCCGCGCGTCCGCCCGGATGAGCACTGCGGCCACCGCCACCGAGGTGGTCGTGTTGCCGATGCCCATCTCGCCCGCAGCGAGAAGGCGCACGCCGGCGCGGGCAAGCCCGCACGCGACGGCGATTCCAACCTCGATCGCGCGCACGGCCCCATCGCGAGACATGGCGGAGCCGTGCGCGATGTTGCCGCTCCCCCGCCGCACGTTCGCGCGCACCATGCGCGCGTCTTCTATGCCCCGGGCCATACCCACGTCGACGGGCACGACCTCGGCACCCGCGAACGCCGCCATGCGGCAGGCGCTCGTGGCCCCCTCGCACATGTTGCGCGCGACGGCTCGCGTCACGTCTTGCCCGCTTTGCGACACGCCTTCGGCAACGACCCCGTTGTCGGAGAAGAATACCGCGAGCGCACGGGGAAACTCGGCCACCTCGGCGCTCCCCTGAGCCGCGGCGATACACGCGACGGCGTCTTCAAAGTCGCCCAATCCCCCCAAGGGGTGCGCGATGGAGTCCCACGCGGCGTACGCGGCGGCGCGGGCACACTCGTCTGCGGGCGCGATCCGGGAGAGCGCGGCTTCGAGAACGGCGCCCGGCGCCGACGAGAACGCGCGCTCGACTTCCTCGCGGATACAGGCAAGCGCGGTTTCGGTTGCTTCAGCCATGCCGTCTCCTCTCTGCGAACGACGCCGCGGCAGACGCGAACGCGCGCACAACGTCGGGGTTCGCAGGATAGTACACATGCGGGAAGCCCGCAACCAGGGACGGGGTGGTCGTCATGCACGGCCAGCCCTTGTCGCGCCGGGGCTTCTGCGCCCAGAAGTCGCCGCCCGGGCAGGTGGACTGCCAGTAGTGGAACTCGTGCGCGCGGATGCGTGTGCCGCGCGGCCCGTAGAGCCCGTCGCGTTGGGAAGTGAGCTCCACGTACCCGAAATGGGAAAGCCTTCCCCCGTTCTCGCTTGCGCCCTCAAGGGCGCCCGCAACAGGCCAGCGCCGCCCCTCGCTATCGGAGATTTCGCGCTGCAGGTACAGAAACCCACCGCATTCGGCGACCGTCGGCATGCCGGATTCCACCGCGCGCCGCACCGCCTCGCGCATCGGCGCGTTCTCGGAGAGCTGCCGCACATGGAGCTCCGGGTAGCCGCCTCCCAGATAGAGGGCGCTTGTCCCCCGGGGCAACTCGCTATCACACAGGGGGCTGAAAAAGGCCAGCTCGCAACCCAGGTCCTCGAGCGCGCGCAGGTTCTCCTCGTAGTAGAACGAGAACGCCTCGTCACGCGCGACGGCAACGATGGGCCGCGCTCCCGCGATCGGCTCCAACCGGTAAGGTTCCTCGCGGATATCGGGTGCCGTCGCCGCTATTCCGAGCAAGCGGTCGACGTCGACGCTCTTTTCCACCAGCTCGGCCATCTTGTCGATGCGCGCGGAGAGCTGCTCGACCTCGTCGGCGGTCACAAGTCCCAGATGACGGCTTTCGAGCGAGAACGCCTCGTCGGCGGGAATATTACCCAAAACCGCGACGCCCGTGTGCTTCTCGATCGCAGGCGCCGCGTAGGCGCAGGCAGCGGTGCTCGTCTTGTTCAGCACGACGCCGCGCACGTTCGCACAAGGCAGGAACTCGGCGATGCCGCGAATTACGGCGGCGAGCGATAAAGACGCCCCGCGCCCGTTCACCACTAAAACGACCGGCGTTTCCGTGTCGCACGCAACCTGGTAGCTGCTCGCGTCGGCCACGCCGGGCGCCATGCCGTCGTAGAAGCCCATGACCCCCTCGAGCACCGCGACATCCGCGCCCGCGGCGCCGCGTGCGAGCAGGGCGCGCAGCGTCGGGGCGTCGGTGAAGAAGCCGTCTAAGTTGCCCGAGCGCGCGCCCACGACGCGACGATGAAAGAGCGGATCAATGTAGTCGGGGCCGCATTTGAAGGCCGCGCATGCAAGGCCGCGGCGCGCGAGCGCGCGCAGGAGCGCGCACGTAACGACCGTCTTGCCGCTCCCGCTCGAGGGCGCAGCGACCATGAAGCGCGGGATGGTCGTGCTCACCGGGCGCCGCCTTCCCCACCTGCACCACGCGCGCTGACGAGGAACACGGGGTTTTGCGCCTTCATGAGATGGTGCGAGCCTACAGCCTCGGCGCGGGCGGCCGACACCTGGCACGCCTCGAACCCCTTAAAGCGCGAACCCGAGAGGAGCGCGCACGCCTCGGTGAGCGTCTCAACGGTGACGCATGGCACGCACAGGCGAACCTGCGAGTTCTTCTCGAGCGCCGCCTCCACGATAGAGGGAAGCTCGCCCGCGCTCCCGCCGACGAACACGGCGTCGGGGACGGGCAGTTTCGCGAGCGCTTCGGGGGCGACACCGGGGACCGCATGCACGTTGCCGCACCCGAATGCATCCGCGTTCTCCCGGATGAGCCGCACGCCGGCCGCGTTGCGCTCAACCGCCCATACCGACCCCGCTCGCGCGACGAGCGCCGCCTCGATCGACACGCTCCCCGTGCCGGCGCCGACGTCCCACACGGTGTCGGTCGCGGTAAGGCGCAGTTTCGCGAGCGCGACGGCGCGCACCTCCTGCTTGGTCATGGGAACGTCGCCGCGGATGAAGAGCTCGTCGGGAATGCCCGAGGAAGCGTACGGCCAGCGGGAGCTCGCGGCACGGGATGCGCTAGAGCCCACAGGCGACCCGGCGCCGCCTGCGAACTCGATAAGCATCACGTTCAAGTCGTCAAACGTCTGACCTGCGATTTCACTTGCGGTCGCGCAGGTGATGCGCTCGTCGGGGTACGACAGGCGCTCGGCCACCGTCACGCGCGCGTCCCCGAAGCCCGCTTGCGCAAGCTCGCACGAAAGCCGCGAGGGGTCTTCCCCGCCCGACGTGGCGAGGAAGAGCTCACCTGCGCGCTCGGCCTCGGCCACGATGTCGCACGCCACGCCGTGAGCGCTCGCGAAGCGCCAATCCTGCCATGGACGCGCAAGGCGCGCGGCGAGATACGACGCTGAGCTTATGCCGGGAACAACGCGCACGTCCACCTGCGCGTCGCCGGAGAGCGCCTCCACCAGGCGGCGCGCGCCGCTGAACAGCCCCACATCGCCCGTCATCACGACCACGGCGCGCCGCCACGACGCCGCATCGGTGAGCGCGGCGACGATGTCCGCCGTCTTCACGAGCTCGCATCTCACCACGTCGGGCGGCACGTCGATGCCGGCAAGCGCGCGATGAGCGCCGATGACCACGTCGGCGATGTCGATCGCGTCGAGCGCCGCGCGCGAGAGCAAGTCGGGGTTTCCGGGCCCCGCCCCGATGATCGTTACCTTTCGCATGGAATCTCCCGATACCCGCGCGGCGTGACCATACGGCCGCCTACGAGCTTCGTGTCCGCGTTGCCGACGAACACGGTGGTGAACATGTCGGCGTCGATCTCCCCCAGCTCGGAGAGCCTGCACATGCCCGACTGCTGCCCCTCGCGCGCGATGTTGCGTACCCAGCCGCAGAGCGTGTCGGGGGCCTTCCATTCAAGCATAATCTTCACCGCGCGCGAGAGCCTGTCGGCGCGCTTTCTGCTGCGCGGGTTGTACAAACAGATGCAGAAGTCGGCGCTCGCGACGGCGGCGAGCCTGCGCTCGATGATCTCCCACGGCGTGAGCAAGTCAGAGAGCGACACGACCGCAAAGTCGTGGGCAAGCGGGGCGCCGAGCACCGCCGACCCGCTCTGAGCCGCGGTGGCCCCGGCGATAACTTCCACGTCTACATCGGGGTAGTCCTCCGCAAGATCCAACACGGGGCTCGCCATGCCGTACACGCCCGCGTCACCGCTGCACACGAGCGCCACGGCTTCTCCGCTCTGCGCGCGCGAAAGCGCCAGGCGGCACCGTTCGACCTCGTGCATCATCGGCGTCGCGAGATGCGCCGCGTCGGGCACGGCGGCGAGCGCGAGCTCCACGTATTTCGTGTACCCAACAACGATGTCGGCCGCCTCGAGCGCGCGCCGAGCCGCAATCGTCATGCCGTCGGGGCCGCCCGGGCCGATCCCCACCACGAAGAGCTTTCCCATCACCGCTCCTTAAACGAAAGTTCGATAGATACTTTGGAAAACGCGACGGTCACGCCGCCGTGAGCGAGCTTCGGGAAGATAAGTTTGCCCCCGCCCGCGAGCGCCGCGCGCTCGCACACATTGTCGACCCCCACCGTCGCGCGCACGAAATCAGATGGCGAAACGCTGCCTTCGACCTGCGACAACTCCTCTGCGGAATACGTCGCAAGCGGGATATTGCGCGCGCGGCAGAAGGCGAGCAGACCCTCCTCGTGCGCCTTCACGTCGATCGTCGCCGCCTCGCGCACGGCCAAAGGCGAGATGCCCGCCTGCCCGCACGCGAGAAGAAACGCCTCCCCGATCGCTTCGGCGCACGCACCGCGACGGCACCCTATGCCTGCAACGATACAGGGCACGACAAGGCGAAGCGGCTCGGGCGCAGGCGCCTGCACCCGCATGCCCGCCGGCATCCCCGTCTCACCGGCGGGCACGACCTCGTCCGTTGTCTCCACCGCGCGAACGAACGCGCCTGCATTCGCGCCAGCGAACGGCGACACGACGATATCGGCCCGAGCGCGGTCGGACGCAATGTCTACCCCCTCAGGCGGCTGTCCCGAAATCGGCATGTCGGAATAGAGTGCCACGCGCCCGCCCGAAAGCAGCCGCGCCGACACTCGCTTGATGGCCTCGGGATTCGAAACGGCGAGCCCCGCACAGCGCGCCCACGTATCCACCGCCCACACGCCGCGGACGTCGGTCGCCGTGGTGATGACGGGGACGGCCCCTGCCGCGCGGGCCACAGTTTGCGCAAGCTCGTTCGCACCGCCCAAATGCCCCGACAAAAGCGGGACGGCAAAGCGCCCCGCCTCGTCAATCACCACAACCGCGGAATCGGTTGCCTTCGAGGCGACATGCGGCGCGATCGCCCGCACGGCGATGCCCGCCGCGCCCACGAACAGAAGCGCGTCCGACGCTTCCCACGCGAGCGCCGTCCATGCGCGCAGGTCGGCCTTCCCCTCGCCGAACCCGCGCGAAACGGAAACGTCCCAGCCAGGGTCGTCTTCACCTGTCCGCGCGCAATCGGAAAGCGCGCGTGCGGTGCGCTCCGCCAACGCATACCCCCTCTCAGTGAACGCTATGCAGGAAATCCTCATCTAGCGCACCACCATCGTCGAGAAGTAGCTGCCCCGATCGGGCACATCGTCAAGCGAGCGGTACACGCGCTCGCCCGGAAGCCCACAGTCCTCTACGAGCTCGGCACCGTCAAAGGCGCCCTCCTCGCGAAGAATGCGCTTCGTGTCCGCAAGCGAGCGGCGCGCCTTCATGACCACCTTCGTCCCCGGCCAGCCGATTGCGCGGCCCACCTCGTACAGCACGCCTTTACTCATACGTCGCCCCCAATACCCCGATAACTGCATCGGCGCCCGACGTGCGGAAAAGCTCGCGGCGCTCGGCGTCGAACACGACCGCGGCGATGTCGCATGCGCCCGCCGCGCGGCGGCGCAACCTGTCCTCGATTGCCGCAGCGAGCGAGGCGCACGCAGCGTCCCCCACGCCGGCGGCCTCGATTACCTCGAGTGCCGCCGTGGTCGTGACGGACGTCATGATCTCGCGCACGGTCTTCGCGCCCGCGCCGGCCATGGCCGCGTGAGCGGCCAGAATCTCCGCGCGGCAGTCGGCGGTACGCGAATGGGTGTCCATGATACCGCCCGCGACCTTCACCAACTTGCCGATGTGTCCCACAAGAAGGACATTGGTAAATCCCTCGCGAATGCAGCAATCAATCGCATCGCCCACGAAGTTGGAGATGAAGACCACCGGCGCACCGTTTAGGTGGAAATGCCCCGAGATGAACTGCCCGCCGTAGTTGCCGGGCGTGAGCACGACTCCGCACCGCCCCATAGCCGCATGCTGCCGGATCTCGAGCTCGATACTGTCGCGCAAGGCAGCGAGGCTGCGCGGCTCGACGATGCCCGTCGTGCCCAGGATGGAGATGCCGTCCTTTATCCCCAGGTGCGGGTTGAAGGTCTTTTCGGCAAGGGCAACACCCTCGGGTACCGAAATTGTCACAGCAATATCTCCAGAAAAGCCGTGCACGGCGCACACCTCGCGCACCGCCGAAGTGATCATCGCGCGCGGCGTCGCGTTGATGGCGGCCGCCCCCACCGGCTGCTCGAGCCCGGGCAACGTCACGCGCCCCACGCCCACGCCGCCGTCGACGGAAACTTCCGATTCGTGCGCGGGTACGTCCTTGCTGCCCGCAGCGCCCGTGCCCGACCCCGCATGTTCCACGCGCGCGTACACGAGCACGCCGTCGGTCACATCGGCATCGTCGCCTGCGTCCTTTCGCACGGCACACTGGGCGCACCCCTCGCCGATGCATGCGTCGACCACGTTCGCCTCGACGGGCAGCCCGCCGGGGGTGACGATCGACACGAGGCCGACGGGCTTTCGTGACAAGAGCATCTCGCAGGCCGCCTTCGCCGCGAGCGCGGCGCAGCTCCCCGTGGTGTAGCCGCAGCGCAGGCGGGTCGTCCCGGTATATATGTAGTGCTCGAAGGCCACGCTAGCTGCTCGCCTTCCGATACCCCGTGGAAAACGAAGGGTCGTAAAGCTTGCTGCGCTCGTACGACTCCGCTTGCGCGCCGTTGTGTGCAAGCCTGCCGCGAGCTCCGAGCACGCGGCCCACCACCACGAGCGCCGTGCGGTCGATGCCCTCTCGCGCGCCCGCATCGGCGAGCGTGCCCACTGTGCATCGCACCACGCGCTCCTCAGGCCAGGTCGCCTTGTACACGAGCGCCGCCGGCTCATCGGAGCTGCGGCCCGCGGCCAAAAGCTCGGCGGAAAGCTCGGCGAGCATACCCGAGCTCAGGAAGATGACCATAGTCGAGCCGCTTTCCGCCATGGTGCGCATGCCCTCGCCCGCGGGCATGGGGGTGCGCCCGGAAAGCCGCGTGATCACGACCGACTGGCTGATTCCCGGCAGCGTATATTCCTGGCGAAGCGCCGCCGCGGCACCGCAAAAGCTCGACACGCCGGGCACCACCTCGTAGTCCACGCCGCGCGCGTCGAGCGCGTCCATCTGCTCCTGGATGGCGCCGTACAGGCACGGGTCGCCCGTGTGCAGGCGCACCACTTCCTCGCCCCGCGCATCTGCCGCGCACATCACGTCGAGCACTTCCTCCAAGGTCATGTGCGCGCTGTCGTAGACGATGCAGGATTCCTTGCACTCGGCGAGCAGCTCGGGGTTCACAAGGCTCCCCGCCCAAACGACCACGTCGGCCGCGCGCAAAAGGCGCGCCCCGCGCAGCGTGATAAGGTCGGCGGCGCCCGAGCCAGCGCCAACGATATGAATCATCCGAGCCTTCCCTTCCCGTTTCTCATCGCAACCGTTTACGCTGCCATTCGCGCAGCGGCCAAAACACGGCGCCCGCAGCGGCAATCGGCGCAAATACGCAGGCAGGAGGCGCAATGCCGCCCGCCCTGGCTTTGACACGTTCAAAAGTGCCCACTATCATAGTAAAAGATTCGGCAACGAGCATATGACAATCGGATAAAAGGAAATGACCGGCGCGGCGCCCGCACAGCCCGCGCTGGCTTGCGGAGGGAACCAGGTGGGAATCCTGGGCAAGGGACATTACTGTATAGGACGCACGGGCGAACCGCCTCGCGCCCCAAGCCAGACTGCTTCGCCTTTTCCTCACGGCATCGCCGTGGCGTTAGCTCCTTGTGAACCCCGAGGGGTGCGCTTTTCTTTCGCTTGTGCCGACAAGCAACTGTCGCCGGGGGACCGGCAAACCGAGGAAAGGAAAAACCATGTCCGACCAGATGTCACGCCGCGGCTTCATGGGCGCCGCAGCAACCGGAGCCTTCGCGCTCGCCGGAGTCGCGCTCGCGGGCTGCTCCAGCACCTCCGCGAGTTCCGAGAAATCGAGCGAAAAGGAGAAGGCCGTGAAGCCGGTCATCCTCGTCACGAGCTTCGGCACGAGCTACAACGACTCGCGCCACATCACCATCGGCGCCATCGAAGACGCTATCCGCGAGAAGTACTGGCAGGACTACGACATCCGCCGCGCCTTCACCGCGCAGATCATCATCGACAAGCTGAAGAAGCGCGACGGCATCACGATCGACAACATGACCGAGGCGCTCGACCGCTGCGTGGAAGACGGCGTGAAGGAAATCGTCGTGCAGCCGACGCATCTCATGGCTGGCCTGGAATACGCCGACGTGAAAGACGAGCTCGACAAGTACGCCGACAAGTTCGACAAGATCTCGCTCGGCGACCCGCTGCTCACCTCCGACGACGACTACAAGAAGGTGGCCGCCGCCATTAAGGAGAACATGGCGTCCTTCGACGACGGCAAGACGGCGCTGTGCCTCATGGGCCACGGCACCGAAGCCGATTCCAACGCCGACTATGCCAAGATGCAGGAAGTGTTTAAGAACGAGGGCTTGACGCAGTTCTTCGTCGGCACCGTCGAGGCTGAACCGACCTGCGAGGATGTTATCGCCGCCGCGAGCGCCGCAGGCTACAAGAAGGCCGTGCTCGCGCCGTTCATGGTGGTCGCGGGCGACCACGCGAACAACGACATGGCAGACGAGACCGACCCCGACAGCTGGGCTGCGAAGTTCGTGGCCGCCGGCTTCGAAGTGACGTGCCTGCTCCAGGGTCTGGGACAGAACGTCGCGGTCGACGACATCTACGTCTCGCACGTGGACGACGCCATCGCCAAGCTGTAAACTCGCCGCGCACGGGGGCGCCGGTCGCGTCCCCGTGCAACGGGCATGCGCCTTCCCCGACTGACGGTGCATGCCCGTTGCATTCGCATCCCGCCCGCCCACCGCACGGCGCGGGCGGTCGAAGCGATTGAAAGGAACCCCTCCATGTTGAAGAAAACCCTCGCCTTCGCCCTGTCGGCGGCGCTTTTCGCGTTCTCGCTCGCCGGCTGCGGCGGAAATTCAATCGACAGCGCAAAGGCAAGCGATGCCGATTCCCAGGAAAAGACCGAACAGGCGGCCGATGCGCCCGAGGGCGCAAGCGCTGCCCCCATCACCGCCGACAAGGTGGCCGACGGCACCTATCCGATCACCGTAGATTCCAGCTCGAACATGTTCAGGATTGTGGACGCCCAGCTCATCGTGGAAAACGGCTCCATGCACTGCGTGATGACGCTTTCCGGCACGGGCTACGGCAAGCTCTTCATGGGCACGGGCGACGAGGCTGCCGCCGCGAGCGAGGCCGACTTCATCCCCTATGTGGAAAACGCGGAAGGCAAGTACACCTACGACGTGCCCGTTGAAGCGCTCGACGAGGACACCGCCTGCGCCGCGTGGAGTATTAGAAAAGAGCAGTGGTACGACCGCACGCTCGTGTTCGAATCCGCCGGCGTCGATCTGCGCGCCGACGCACTGAAGTAACGCCATGCGGTCGATTCTTCCCAAGGGGGAAAGCAGGAAGCGTCGCAGCATCGCGGTGCGCGCGATCGCCTGCGTTCTCGTCGCCCTGTTCGCGCTTCCCTTCGCGGGGTGCAGTGCGAGCCCGAACGCGACCGGTGCCACGACGGGCTCTCAGGAATACACTGTGAGCGTCTCGCTTTCCGGCGGGTCAGGGCGCGCAAGCATCGCCTCACCAACCACAATTGTGAAGGATGGCGACACCTACACCGCGACCATCACCTGGTCGAGTTCGAACTACGACAAGATGACCGTCGACGGCGTGGACTACGCGCCCATAAACGACGGCGGCAACTCCACGTTCGAGATACCCGTCACGCTCGACGAGGACATCGCCGTGTCGGCCGAGACCGTCGCCATGTCGACGCCGCACACCATCGACTACACGCTCCGCTTCGACTCATCCACCATGAAGGAGAAATCGGGCGACGATGCAAGCGGCGACTCCCCCGCGGGAACGGCTTCAAGCGCCGCGGCCGACTTCCACAACCCAGATTTGGGCTGCGGCTGGGAGCCGACGGGGACGCTTCAGCTTGAATACGCCAAGCACTTCACTGTCGACGAGTTCGAAGGCGGCCTGCGGCTTATCTGCGTTTCGAACGGGGAGCGCTTCCTCGTGGTACCGCAGGATGAGAAGGTACCTGATGGGTTGAGCTCTGACATCGCGGTCATAAGGCGCCCCGCCAACAAGGTGTACCTCGTGTCGTCGGCGACGATGTGCCTGGTAGACGCGCTCGATGCGAACGACAATATCATCATGTCGGGCACGAAGGCCGACGATTGCTCGGTCGCGGGCTTCAAAAGCGCACTCGAAAGTGGGGCGATCGCCTACGGCGGCAAGTACAGCGCGCCCGACTACGAGCGAATATCGGCCTCGGGCTGCACGCTCGCCATCGAGAACACCATGATCAACCACACACCCGATGTGAAGGAAAAGCTGCAGAAACTCGGACTCGTCGTGCTCACCGAACAGTCGTCGAGCGAGCCTGAAGCACTCGGGCGCGTCGAGTGGATTAAGCTTTTCGGCGTCCTGCTCGACAAGGAAGACGAGGCCGCGCACCTGTTCAACGAGCAGAAGGCCCGCGTCGAGCAAACGTCGGGGCTCGCGTCGTCAGGTAAAACCGTGGCGCATTTCTACATTAACTCAAACGGGGCCGCCGTCACGCGGCGGGCGGGCGACTACGTGGCGCAGATGATCGAGCTTGCAGGCGGCAACTACGCGCTCGATGACGCGCAGACGGCGTCGACGTCAGGTTCGTCAGTAACGCTCGAAATGGAGCGCTTCTACGCGACGGCGAAGGATGCCGACATCATCGTCTACAACGGCACCATCGACGAATCGGTTGCCACCTTAAACGACTTCGTAAGCAAAAACGCGCTATTGTCGCAGTTCAAAGCCGTGAAGAACGGCAACGTCTGGGTCACAAGCGCCGACATGTACCAGCAGATGACTTCTACCGCCGACATTATCGACGAGCTGCACGGGGCGTTCACCGGCGATGACGCGAGCGACTTCCATTATCTGAGGAAGCTCGGCTAGCACCATGAGAAGCCGACTTTCCATGGCATACGACGAATCGGGGCGCGTCGCACGGTGTCGCGTCGTGACGGCGCTGCTCGCTGTTGTCCTCATCGTGCTCGTCGGGGCCAACCTGTGCATCGGGAGCGTGCTCGTGCCCGCAGACCACATCCCCGGCATCCTTTCGGGCGGCGCGGCCAATTCCATGGAAAGCCAAGTCATCTGGGAGATTCGCCTGCCGCGCGTGCTTTCAGCCGTGCTTCTCGGCGGGGCACTTTCGCTCTCCGGGTTCCTGCTGCAGACGTTTTTCAACAACCCCATCGCCGACCCGTTCATCTTGGGCGTCTCCTCGGGCGCAAAGTTCGTCGTCGCGCTTACGATGATCGTGCTTCTGGGCGCGAACCAGGCCATGTCCTCGCCGGCCATGGTGGCCGCAGCGTTTCTGGGATCGCTTATCACCATCGGCTTCGTGCTCCTCATCGCACGGCGCATAAGTTCCATGGCCATACTCATCGTGGCGGGCGTCATGGTGGGATACATCTGCTCGGCGGCGACGAACTTCCTCATCGCCTTCGCCGACGACCAGTCCATCGTGAACCTGCACAACTGGTCTTCGGGTAGCTTCTCGGGTTCGAGCTGGGACGACATCGCGGTCATCGCGGTCGTGGTGATCACCGTGAGCGCATGCGTATTCGCGATATCGAAGCCCCTTTCCGCCTTCCAGCTGGGAGAAGCCTACGCGAAAAGCGTCGGCGTGAACGTCGCACGCTTCCGCGTGGTGCTCGTCCTTCTAGCGAGCATGCTCTCCGCCTGCGTGACCGCGTTCGCTGGTCCGGTGTCGTTCGTAGGCATCGCGGTTCCGCATCTCGTTAAGTCGGCGCTGAAGTCGTCGAAGCCTATCCGCGTGATTCCTGCGTGCTTCTTGGGAGGCGCCATCTTCTGCGCGGGCTGCGATTTGATCGCGCGCACGCTGTTCTCCCCCGTCGAGCTTTCCATCAGCGCCGTCACCGCCATCTTCGGCGCGCCGGTGGTTATCGCACTCATGTTGAAGAAACGTGTGAGGTAGATGGGGGAATTCATGCCGCGGCCCAAAACGCTCAGAGGGGAGTCGAACCTCGAAACCCCGGTCGCAACGAAGGCTGACGGAGCGCCGCTTTTCCGCATAAGCGACCTGTCGGCGGGCTACGACAAGAAGGTCGTAGTCGAAGGCGTCGAGCTGGAGGTTCGCGCGGGCGACGTCGTGGCGCTCATCGGGCCGAACGGCTCGGGCAAGTCGACCATCTTGAAAACCATCACACGCCATCTGGCACCGCTTGCCGGCGCGGTCGAGCTCGACGGGCGGGAGATTTCCCGATGGAAGACGGCGGAGTTCGCAAGGAACCTTGCCGTTATGCTGACAGATCGACCCCGGACCGAGCTCCTCACCTGCCGCGATATCATAGAGGCGGGAAGGCATCCCTACACCGGGCGAATGGGCACACTCTCGCCCGACGACCATAGTCGGGTCGACGAGGCCATGAAAACCGCACATGTGGAAGAGTTCGCCGAGCGCGACTTCATGCAGATAAGCGATGGGCAACGCCAGCGCGTCATGCTCGCACGCGCCATCGCGCAGGATCCGCGTGTGCTCGTGCTCGACGAGCCCACGTCGTATCTCGATATCCGCTACCAGATCGACCTGCTGCGAATACTTCGCCACCTTGCGAAATCGCGGAATGTTGCTGTCATCATGTCCATCCACGAACTCGAGCTCGCGCAGAAAAGCGCCGACAAGGTGATTTGCGTGAAGGACGGCCGGGTCTTCCGCGCCGGCGCACCCGAGGACATATTCACGCGCGAGACAATTGGCGAGCTCTACGGCCTTCAACATGGCACCTTCAACGAGCGCTTCGGCAGCGTGGAAATTGGGCGCCCACACGGCGATGCGCACACGTTCGTCATCGCCGGCGCAGGTACGGGGTCGGCTGTGTTTCGCCAGCTCATTCGGCAGGGCAAGGCGTTCTACGCGGGCGTTCTGCACGAAGGGGACATCGACTGCGAGCTCGCGCGCGACCTGGCGACGGAATGCGTGGCCGAGCGCGCCTTCGAGCCGATCGGGGATAAAACCATAGCCCGCGCCAAAGAGCTCCTCGTCCACTGCGTGCTCCTTATCGTGTGCCCCGCCGCCTTCGGCACTATAAACGCACGCAACGCAGAGCTCGTCGAGTTCGCACGCTCGCATGGTATCGAGGTCGTGCGAGCGTGCGAAGGCGCATCGGAGGATTCCCAATTAGAGTGGGAAGGATAAACTGGACTTTATTTTAAGGATCCTCAGGCTACAGCTCCTACGCCGGCGAGGTCTACAAGGCGCCGGAGAACCTCGTGAACAAGAATTTCCACGCCGACGAGCCCAACTAGGCCTAGTCCAAGCGAGATTCCAGACTCGACAGGCCGTTGAGAGTCAGGTCGTTGGCGACCTCAGAGACGCGCTCAATAGGAACCGAGCCGTCAGACAGCGCCCACGTGCGATAGATACCGATAATACCCGACAGCAAAAACGCCAGATAGTAGTCGAACATCTCGTCCTTGAGACCTTGGGGCAGCAGATCGCGCTCGGCAATCTCGTGCTCGAGCGGTGCACGAAGACGAGCCATAAAATCATCGAGCGGAATGTTCTCGATCAGCTGACGATTGAGCACGAGGTTGTTGCACAGCGCCTCGTTAACGGTTTTAAAGAAGGTCGCCGCCGCGCCAAGGGCGCGCTCGTTGGTGTCGCCGTCCATGGAAGCAAGCGTTTTCTCGACCGAGTCGACAATCATCTCCACAACATCGACGGCAATGGCATCGAGCAGGCCGTCAACCGTACCAAAGTGAACGTAGAAGGTTTTGCGGTCGACATTGGCCTCGCGTGCGATGGCACTCACCGTAATGTCTGCCAGCGGCTTTTCCATGAGCAGGCGCTCGAAAGCCGAAAGGATGGCATTACGGCTGCGAACGATGCGGCGATCAAGACGCGGTTTGCTGGTTGCCATGGGCGTGTCCCTTCGATATGCAAGCATTCATCAACAGATGAGAGATAATCTACGTAAGAGGATTATCCCCCATACAGCACAAATATGCCCCGCATCATGAAGAACGCACGACTGCCCTACTGCGACTTGGGATGCTTCTTCTTATTGAGTGCCGACGGAGATACGCGAATACCATCGCCTGTCTGGCGCACATAGGCTTTATGAGCCGGCTTAGCGGTCCCAGAAGCCTTCTGAGCGCGCTTCTTGGGATCAACGGTAACAGCATTCGTGGGGTGCGGCATAGTGGGCGCAGAGGGCGTCTGAGGTGTGCGGCCGAGCTTGCGCATCACACGATCCCAGCGCGCATGGATGCTCTCGTTGTGGGCGCTCTTAAGTCCCAGCAGGGGCGCAGCCAAAATGGTCGGCGCAATAAACGTAATGAGGCGCCACAGCAGATAGCCGGCGGTCGAAGCCGACCCAAAGAAATGACCCAAGAACAATGCAAAGCCGCCCTCAGCGCCACCAGTTCCACCGGGCAAGGGAACCGCAGAGCTCAGCAGCTGGACAAAGGCGCTCGCGGCCATGACCGAGAAAAAGTCGACCTCGTGGTGGCCAAAGGCAAGCATCAGGAAATACGGCACCAGATAGAAAAACGCGAGCTGCAGCATGGTGATGACCACCGTGAGCAGCATGGAAGAAAAATGTCCGGCCGAAAGCTTGAACTTCTCGGAGAAGGAGTAGATCTCGCCATCGACAAACGTGCGCCATCCCTCGATCTTAGTGGCCGAGACACCAATGCGCTCAAGCCAATTGATGATGCAATGGGCGACGCGCGTGACGGTCTTAGGCATGAGCGCGACGGCGAAGATGCCCAGCAAGATGCAGCAGTGCCCACCAAAGCTAAAGACGCACAGCAACGTCATGTCGCCATAGCGCTCGGCAAAAAACGGCATGCGAGCAAGCAGTAGGATAGCGCCCCAGGCAACGAGGCCAAACTGGTACACGATAAAACGCGTGAATTGCGTGGCGCCGGCCTCGCCCACGTTTTGGCCGGCCTTGGTCAGGCGATAGATTTGAGCCGGGGTGGAGCCCATCATCATGGGCGTCAGGTTACCAAAGAAGATGCCACTCGCCTCGACCGAGATCAGGTCGCGGATGCCGACGGGCGAATTGGGATCGAGCCAGACGGCGATCGCATAGGCCACAATGCCAAAGAACAGGTACATGAACATGCAAAGACACGCGACAACGAGCCATGACGCCTGGACGCTCGACATAGCGGCCCAGAACTGCCCCATCTGCCCGGTTACCACCAGATAGACGATATAACCTACCAGCACGACGCCGATAAAGATGGCGCCGCGGCGTGCGCTCTTATTGTCATCTCCGCCCGAGGCCTCAACCTCGACCTGGGGCTTAGACGTATGCTGAGAGGACTCCGTCATGAGACTCCTTCTAACAGTCAAAATATCTTGGATATTGTACCCGTAAGGGCCATAGGCAGAACGCAAAGCTCTGGTTCAAACGGGAATTGCAGACGGTTGTTTGAAAATAAAAAACCCGACCTTCCATGGGAAGGCCGGGTATCAGATGTATGGTAGCCCGTACCAGATTCGAACTGGTGATCTCCGCCTTGAGAGGGCGGCGTCCTAAACCGCTAGACGAACGGGCCACATGACATCTGCACTGCCGTGCTGCGAGGAAATATATTACGGGACAAAAAACGTCAGCGCAAGAAGAAATTCCAAATTGCCGAAAAATTGTCGGCAGGTTATGGAACACGCAGGTAAATTAGCTACCCCAGGTGCAAGTGAGCCAGGAGTGCTTCGCGCTCGTTGGTGATGTTATCTTCGATCACGGCGTCGAGGGCGGAGTTGAGAAGCTGACCCAGTTCCGGCCCGGGCTTGACTCCGGCACGGATCAGGTCGCCGCCGTTGATGGCGAGCATCTTGAGCGTATGGGGCTCCCCTGCCTTCAGCAGCTCGTGCGCCAGCGCGCGCATCTCCTCAATCGTCTCAACGTAATAGAAGCACGATGGGGCCTTGCCAAGCGTGTCAGCACGCTTGAGGTCCATGAGCTCGTCAATCAGGCGGGCCGTGTCGACGCCCTCACCCGAAAGTGCGCGCATCATATTGAGCAGGCAGGAGCGCTCGGGGCGCAGCGCCTTATCGTGATATTTGATGAGCAGGCAAACGTCGCGCACCAGGTCGTGCGAGAGTGCCAGGCGATCCATAATGACGCGCGCTTTCTTGGCGCCGAGCTCGGGATGACCGTAGAAGTGTCCGCTGCCGGCGTGATCGACCGTAAAGCACTCGGGCTTGGAGACATCGTGCAAAAACGCCGCCCACATAAGGCTCGACGATGGCGCGACGCCGTCGCACAGCGCCAGCTCCCCTGCCACCGTCAGCACACGGGCGATATGCTCGTAGACGTTAAACGCATGATAGACACTTCGCTGATCAAACCCGCGACCCGCTGCCAACTCGGGCACAGCGGCGCAGATGAGCTCAGGGTAGCGCAACATGGCGTCTCCCCCGTGACCGGTCGAAAGAATGCCCTCGAGCTCAATACCCACACGCTCGCGCGCTACGGCATCGAGCAGCGGCGCGCACTCGGCAAGCGCACGCTTGGTCTCGGGCTCAATCATAAAGTCCAGGCGGCAGGCAAAGCGCACCGCGCGCAGCATGCGCAGGGCATCCTCGTTAAAGCGACGCTTGGGATCGCCGACAGCGCGAATCAGCTTGCGCTCCAAGTCACCCTGGCCGTCGTAGCGGTCGACAAGCCCGCGCTCGGGATGCCAGGCCATGGCGTTGACGGTAAAGTCGCGGCGCGCCAGATCGTCCTCGAGCGAGGCGGCGCGCTCGACGCTCTGAGGATGGCGCCCATCGGTATAGAAGCCATCCAGACGGTACGTGGTGACCTCGATACGCTCGCCATCGGAAATAGCCGTGATTCCGCCAAATTTAATGCCCGACTCCACAACCACGATGCCGGCGGCCTCGAGCGCCGCCTTGGACTCCTGCCACAGGCCGTTACAGCACATATCAACATCGTGGCTGGGGCACCCCATCAGGGCGTCGCGCACCCAACCGCCCACGTACCAAGCCTCAAGACCAGCCGCCTCAAGCGCGCGCAGGACGCGTAGGGACGCATCGGACGGTTGCATACCGTTGAGCGAAACATTGCACATGCCTATGGCCTCCTGCACTTGTGAGCGTTAATCGATGGTTCTCAAGAAGTCTAACAAGAAACGAGAAAGCGCGCACACGCAATCGCGTCGTCGATTCGATAAAACGAGACAGCAGACACCACATATGTTCAGCGCGCAAAAAACACCCGCCTTGGTAATCCAAAGCGGGTGTTCGGCAACGATGTATCGATGCGGCTAGCAGACCTGGCGAACCTCGATGTGCTTCTTATATTCGTCCACCTTGGCAAAATCGCCCAAACCGGGGCACTCGACCACGTTGGCGCCGGTGGCCATCGACAGGCGCAGGGCGTCCTCGACGCGCTCGGGGGCGTCATGCCACACGGACAGGAAGGCAGCGAGCGAGGAATCGCCAGCACACACCGTCGACAGCAGCTTGACGTCGAAGGTGCGGTTGGCAAACCAGATGTGCTTGCCGTTGGAGAAGTACGCACCGGCGCCACCGAGGGTCAGCAGCACGTTCTTGGCGCCCTTGGCATGAAGCTCAGCCATTGCGCCCTTAACAGACTCATCGTCGCCACCGCTCACCTTAATGCCAAAGATATCGAGCAACTCGTCGTCATTGGGCTTGATCAGCAGCGGCTCCATGGCAATGAGATCTGCCAGCTGATGGCTCGAAATGTCGAGAACGAACTCGGCACCCTTGGCCTTGACGCGGCGCAGAACCTCGGCCAGGAAGCCCTCGGAAGTGTTGGGAGGCAGCGAGCCGCTGATGACCAGGCAGGTCATGTCATCGAGCGAATCGATGAGCTCAAACATCTCCTGCTCATTGGCCTCGTTGATGGCGGCACCGGCGTTGACCATGTTGTACTCGGTGTCGGGGCCGGCATTGAGGAACACGTTGACGCGCGTGATGCCGTCGGTCCACACGGGCTTGACGGGCACGCCCAGGGCCTCGGCGCCCTTGACGATGAACTCGCCCGAGAAGCCAGCGAAGAAGCCCAGGATCGTGGTGTCGACACCGTAGTGGTCAAGCGTAAACGAGACGTTGAGGCCCTTGCCGTTGGGCGTATAGACGGCGTTGCGAGTACGCGTGACGGTGTTGGCAGCAAGGCCGTCGCAGGCGATGTTGTAGTCAATGGCGGGATTTGCAGTGAGCGTGTAAATCATGAATGTTCCTTTCACGAAGCAACGTGTTAATGAAAGTATATTCCACGCATCGGTAAAAGGCTAGGACAACTCGGTGAACGGTGTGGAAGCGATGAAGTACGGCGGGACACCTCTCCCCCGTGGCGGAACAAAAAGGCGCCCCAGCCGAAACCGGGGCGCCGCATGCGCACGAATATGTCGCGTTTCGATTACTGACGATCGAGCTTGCGGACAGCAACGCGCTTGCTGTACTCGTCGACGTGACCGAAGTCGCCGATGCCGACGGACTCGGCAACGTTGGCGCCGGTGGCCATAGCGAGCTTCATGGCCTCCTCGACGTTGTCGCGATCCCTGTACCACTTGTGCAGGAACGCAGCGAGGGTGCAGTCGCCGGCGCAGACGGAAGAGACCAGCTTGATGTTGAACTCACGCTTGGCGTACCAGATGTCCTCGCCGTTGGAGAAGTAAGCGTCGCCGCGGCTACCACGGGTGAGCAGCACGTTCTGAACGCCAGCGTCGTGAGCCATCTTCATGGCAACGCGAACCTCGTCGTCGGTGTCGACCGGCACGCCGAAGATGGCCTTCATCTCGTGATGGTTCGGCTTGATGAGCAGAGGCTTCTTGTGAGCGAGCTCCTTGAGCTTGTCGGAGGACAGGTCCAGGACGACGTCGGCGCCACGAGCCTGAGCGTGCTCCATGACCTGAGCCAGGAAGTCAGGCGTAGCTTTGGGAGGCACGGAGCCGGAGACGATCAGGCACTCGAGATCGCCCGCGGTGTCCAGGATGTTGTAGAGCTCCTCCTGGTGCTGCGGCGTGATCGGAGCACCCGGGTTCAGGATGCCGTACTCGTGCTGGCCATCGTTGACGTAGGTGTTAATGCGCGTGATACCGTCGGTCCAGACCGGGCGGCAGAGGCAACCCAGGTTCATGACCTCCTCGACGATGAACTTGCCTGTGAAGCCGGCGAAGAAGCCGAGCGCGACGGTGTCGACGCCCATCTTCTTAAAGGCGAAGGACACGTCGAGGCCCTTGCCGTTAGCCGTGTAGCTGGCCGAGCCGGTGCGGACGTTCTCGTCGGGCTCGAGCGGAGAGCTCGAAACCGTCATGTCGACAGCCGGGTTAGCGGTTAGCGTGTAGAACATTTACAGTACCCCCTGTATATGTGAGGGCCGCGTGGCCGGCCCATTCCAACCACGCGGTTACCTCTGATACCAAATTAGCGAGCTGCGGACTCGAGCAGTGCCTTGACCTCGGCGGCGGTGTTGCAGGCGAGTGCCTTCTCGGCGAGCTCGTCGCACTCGGCCTTGGTCCACTGGCTGATGGTCTTGCGGGCGCGCAGGATCGACGGAGCGCTCATCGAGAACTCCTCCAAGCCCCAGCTGATCAGCAGCGGCTCGAGCAGCGGATCAGCAGCGGCCTCGCCGCACATACCGACCATGATGCCGGCCTTCACGCCGCTCTCGATGATGTTCTTAAGCGAGCGGAGCACGGCGGGATAGTACACCTGGTACAGGTTGGAGATGGTGTCGTTGCCTCGGTCGGCGCACATGGTGTAACCGATCAGGTCGTTGGTGCCGATGGAGAAGAAGTCGGCGACCTCGGCCAAACGGTCAGCGAGCAGCGAAGCAGCAGGCGTCTCAACCATGATGCCGACCTCGATGTTCTCGTTGAACTTGCGACCCTCTTCGGTCAGCTCGGCCTTGCACTGCTCGACGAGCTCCTTGACAGCCAAGACCTCCTCGACGCAGGTGACGAGCGGGATCATGATCTTGACGTCACCGAAGGCGCTAGCGCGCAGCAGAGCGCGGAGCTGGACCTTGTACTGGTCGGGATTGGCCAGGCAGTAACGCACGGCGCGGAAGCCCATGAAGGGGTTATCTTCCTTGACCATGTGCAGATACGGAATCTCCTTGTCGCCGCCCACATCGAGCGTGCGGATGATGACCGGAGCACCCTTGAGCGCGCTGGCGACCTTACGGTAGGCGTTGAACTGCTCCTCCTCGGAAGGAAGCTCAGCAGAGTCCATGAACAGGAACTCGGAGCGGAACAGACCGATGGCCTCGGCGTCGTGATCGAGCGCGTTGGGCACGTCATCGGGGTTACCGATGTTGCAGGCGATGATCTTCTTGATGCCATCGGCAGTCACGGACGGCTTGCCACGGAAGGCCTCGAGGGCTGCCTTCTCGGCAGCGAAGGCCTCGGCCTTGGCGGTGTAGGCAGCGAGCGTCTCCTCGTCGGGATCGGCCTCGACGATACCCTTGCCACCGTCGACGACAACGGTCATACCGTTGCGCAGCGCGGTGCAGCTGTTGGAAACCGAAAGGACAGCCGGGATCTCGAGGGCGCGCGCAATGATCGCGGAGTGCGACGTGCGGCCACCGGTCTCGGTGACGATACCGGCAACGTGGGCCTTATCGATCGTGGCGGTCATGGACGGCGTGAGGTCGTGCACGACAACAACGGTGTTCTCAGGCAGGACGGAGAGGTCGACGACCTCCTTGCCCAGCAGCTCGGCCAGAATACCGGTGCGGATGTCGGCGATGTCGGCCGCGCGCAGACGGAACATCTCGTCGTCCATGGACAGGAACATGTTCTCGAACATGGTCGAGGTGTCCATGAGCGCCTGCTCGGCGCAGGTGCCGCCGTCAATGGCGGCGTTGATGGCGTCAGTCATGCCCGGATCCTGAGCCAGGACAATGTGTCCGCTCATGATCTCGGCCTCGGCCTCGCCCACCGTCTCCTTCATGTGGTCGGCCTGAGCCTGGGTCTTCTCGCAGAAGACCGAAAGAGCGGACTGATAGCGCTCCTTCTCCGCTGCCGAATCAGCAACCTCGTGCGGCTCAAACGTCAAGTCGGGATCGACGGCGACCATGACGGTGCCGATACCGATGCCCTCGGAAGCGTTGACTCCCTGATACATTCCCATTCCTCTCTCCGTGTCATGTGATAAAGCGTTTTGCCATATCCATGACAAAAGAGCGCAGCTACCTTACAACAGGTCACTGCGCCCCCAAATATGAACTTAGTTGTTCAACATGCGACCCGTTTGAGTTCTACTCGCCAAGACCGCTCTTGATGAGCTCGATGGCAGCAGCCAGAGCCTCGGCCTCGTCGGCGCCGTCGCACTTGACCTCGACCTCGGTACCGCAGGGGATACCAGCAGCCATGAGGGCCATCGGGGACTTGCCGTTGACCTCCTTCTCGGGGGTGACGACCGTCACGTCACAGGCGTACTTGCCCATGGTGGAGGCGAACAGACCAGCCGGACGCATGTGCAGACCCTGAGGATTAACGAGGGTAGCCTTCTCAGAAACCATAGTTGACTCCTTTTTTGTGTTTAACCCCTGTCATGTATGTGGCAGGAGTCAGATTCACGACGTTGTTTATATTAACTCACATCAAACGGTTTTTCATTGTGTTTCGCACGAATTGTTGGACAGCCTTGATTATCGACTTCATCCGAACACCTCCCACATTCATCCGTACATGTACGGATGAATGTGGGAACCCGATACCC
>NZ_JADNGN010000007.1:31588-70380 GCF_015553355.1 Collinsella aerofaciens | reverse complement strand
TTATCGCGAGTTCCGCACGAACAGGAGGCCACTTAATGTGGCCTCCGTCGTGAGCAGGACTGTAGAGCAGGAAACTTAACCCCCACACCCCTCACGCGGCGGGCAAACTCGCCTTGTGCTCTATCACGCTAAAGTGTATGATTCTGGACGTTACATGACTCACTTTACCTAACTAAAGTGTCATCAAGGGGGAATACCATGAACACCGATATGTCTCGTCGTCAGTTTGTTGGTCTAGCCGGCTCGCTCGCCACGGTGCTTGGCCTTGGTCTTGTCGGTTGCGGCGGTGGCGCCGGCAAGGGCTCCGCCGCTGGCTCTGCCGCGGCCAAGGATGTGAAGGGCGCTGCGGAGTCCAAGAAGCTCGTGGTGGGCTTTGATAAGTCCTATCCTCCGTACGGCTTTGTGGGCGACGATGGCGAGTACACCGGCTTTGATCTCGATCTGGCCAAGGCTGTTGCCGATAAGCAGGGCTGGGAGGTCAAATACGAGGCCATCGACTGGGATGCCAAGGATACGCTGCTCAACTCGGGCGCCATCAACTGTATCTGGAACGGCTTTACCATGGAGGGCCGCGAGGACGACTACACGTTCTCCGAGCCGTACATGCTCAACGAGCAGGTGCTGGTGGTAAAGAAGGATGCAGGCATCAAGAGCTGGGACGATCTTGCCGGCAAGACCGTGATTACCCAGACCGATTCCGCTGCGCAGGATGTGCTTGAGGGTGACCAGAAGGATCTGGCAGCGACGTTTGCCACGCTCGACACGATCGGCGAGTACAACACGGCCTTTATGCAGCTCGAGAGCGGCGCGGTCGATGCCGTGGCGTGCGATCTTTCGATTGCCCAGTATCAGCTTGCCGCCAAGCCCGATGCCTATACGCAGCTTGATGAGCCGCTGTCCAGCGAGCACTACGCCGTTGGCTTTAAGAAGGGCGACACCAAGTCGGCCGATGCTGTAGCCGAGTCGCTCAAGGCGCTCTACGAGGACGGCACGGTCAAGGACCTGTGCGACAAGTATTCAAGCTATGGTCTATCTTTCGATAATTGGGTGCTCAAGTAATGTCTATTCAGGTCATGATGCAGATGCTTGGCCAGGGATTCTTGGTCAGTTTGCAGTTGTTTGTGCTGACGCTGCTGGGGTCGATTCCGCTGGGAATCCCCGTGGCGTTTATGCGCATGAGCAAAATCGCGCCGCTTCGCTGGATTGCGCGCATCTATATCTCGGTCATGCGCGGCACGCCGCTCATGCTGCAGATGTTTGCCATCTACTTTGCCCCGTACTACGTGTTTGGCATTTCGCTCACGCCCGATT
This sequence comes from Collinsella aerofaciens, assembly GCF_015553355.1. GTDB lineage: Bacteria > Actinomycetota > Coriobacteriia > Coriobacteriales > Coriobacteriaceae > Collinsella > Collinsella aerofaciens_V. Next base: position 69,069 of record NZ_JADNGN010000007.1, on the reverse strand, counting down.
CCAAGTGGACGGCGTGCGTCGTGGCGTTCATCATCAACTACGCCGGTTACTTTGCCGAGATCTATCGCTCGGGCTTGCAGTCCATTCCGCGCGGTCAATACGAGGCTGCCGAGGTGCTGGGCTATTCGCGCGTGCAGACGTTTCTGTATATTGTGATGCCGCAGGTCGCCAAGCGTATTCTGCCGGCGATGGGCAACGAGATCATCACGCTGGTCAAGGACACGTCGCTGGCGTTTGCCATTGGCGTGGGTGAGATGTTCTCGACGGCCAAGGCGCTGGTCGCCTCGCAGGTGAGCATGGTGCCGTTTGCGATCGCGGCGCTGATTAACTGGGTCTTTAATTTCGTCGTCGAGATGCTGCTGGGCGCCGCCGAGAAAAAATTGGATTACTACCATGATTAATTCGGTAATGAATATATCGAACGCGCGTAAGGCGTTTGGCGGCAATGAGGTGCTCAAGGATATCTCGCTTGAGGTGAAGCGTGGCGAGGTCGTGGCGATTATCGGGCCTTCGGGTGGCGGCAAGTCCACGCTGCTGCGGTGTGCCACGCTGCTCGAGACACTCGACGGAGGCTCGCTCTCGTTTGGCGACCTTGCCGTTGCGACGGATGCGGGTTCGGGCGCGGTCTATGCGAAGGGCGATGTGCCCAAGCAGGCGCGCTCGCGATTCGGCCTGGTGTTCCAAAATTACAACCTGTTCCCGCACTATACGGTGATGAAAAACATCACCGATGCGCCGATTCGCGTGCTTAAGCGTCCGCGCGAGCAGGCGGAAGCCCGCGCTCACGAGCTGATTGCCCAAATGGGGCTGACAGGCAACGAGAACAAGGTGCCGTGTGAGCTTTCGGGCGGTCAGCAACAGCGTGTGAGTATCGCCCGCGCCCTGGCGCTCGATCCGGAAATCTTATTCTTTGACGAGCCGACCTCGGCGCTCGATCCCGAGCTAACGGCCGAGGTGCTGCGTGTCATTAAAGACCTGGCGGCGCAGAATATGACGATGGTGATCGTGACCCATGCGATGCAGTTTGCGCGCGATGTTGCCGATCGCGTGGTCTTTATGGACGGAGGCCGCATTGTCGAGGAGGGCCCGGCCGAGCAGGTTATCGATCATCCGCGTGAGCAACGTACCCGTGAGTTCTTGAGTCGTATCGAGGGCTAAGCTCAGCTATGTATTGAGAAGAAGCCGCCGCGGGTCTTATGGACTGCGGCGGCTTTTATTTGTATCGATGGGGTTTAATAATCGCCTGGCATACTTGCTCTGTCCTCTCGCCGCCTGTATTCATACGTGCGCCGAAAGGTATGCATGGACAGCCGCCCGTGAGGGTAGGGTGGTGGCATAGGACATTTGGAGGGTGAGTCGGCTCGGCTGCCGACCATGCTGCTCCCGGGATGGCACCGACCGCGAACTCTCCCCGTTGGCGTCGCGCATTGCGCGCGGCCCTGCAAGGAGGTCATCATGGGTGCTCCCAAGACCGGTAACGTAAGGAACGTGGTGCTCGTAGGCCAAGGCGGGGTGGGCAAGACTTCACTCGCCGAGGCCATGCTCCACCTTTCCGGCAAGACCGCCCGCCTGGGCGGCCACGACGGCACCAAGCCCACGCTCGACTATGACCCCGAAGAGGTCAAGCGTGCATTTTCCATCTCGACGACCATCGCGCCGATCGACTGGAAGGGCGCGCGCATCAATGTGCTCGATGCCCCGTGCTACCCCGATTTTATCGGCGACGCCTTTGCCGCGATGAGCGTCTGCGAGACGGCTCTGTTTGTGGTCGACGCCGAGGCCGGCCCGCAGCCTACGACGGTTAAGCTCTGGTATGCCGCCGAGGACCTGCGCCTGGCGCGTGCGGTGTTCGTAAACCGCCTGTCGCGCTCCGAGGCCAGCTTTGCGACCACGATGGACCTGCTGCAAGAGCGCTTTGGCACGCGCCTGGGCGCCGTGACCCTTCCCTGGGGCGAGGGCGAGGACTTTGACGGCATCATCGACCTGGTGCGCATGAAGGCGCGCCATTGCAACGGCACCGAAGCCGTTGATTCGGAGATTCCCGAGGAGTATCGTGCCCAGGCCGAGGAAGCCCATGACCATCTGTGCGAGCTGGTGGCCGAGGCTGACGACGAGCTGATGATGAAGTACTTGGAAGGCGAGGAGACGCTGACGCAGGAGGAGCTTGAAGGCCTGCTGTCGAAGGCGATCGCCGAGCGCATCTTTGTGCCGGTCTTTGCGGGCGATTGCATTAAGGAGCAGGGCGTCAACTCGCTGATGGACGACATCGCCACATACTTCCCGGCGCCGACCGACTACGGCGAGATGCCGCTTATCGACGGCGATTCGCTCAAGATTTCAAGCGACGATGATCGTCCGGTGGCGTTTGTGTTTAAGACCCTGGCCGATCCGCAGCAGGGTCGCATCAGCTTTATTAAGGTGCTGACGGGTACGCTTGAGCCGGGCCTTGAGCTGGTCAACGCGCGCACGCGCAAGGGCGACCGTCTGGCTCACCTGTATGTGATGTGCGGCCGCGACATGACCGAGGTCGGTCACGCCTATGCCGGCGACATTATCGTGGCACCCAAGCTGGCGGCCGAGACGGGCGATACGCTCTCGATTACCGGCAAGGTCGAGGCTGCGGCGTTTAAGTTCCCCAACTCGCAGTACCGCATCGCCATCGAGGCCGAGAATCGCGGCGACGAAGAGAAGCTCTACACGTTTATCGAGAAGGCCTGCAAGGCCGATCCGACCATGAGCATCGATCGTGACGAGGAGACGGGCCAGACCATTATCTCCGCCGTTGGTGAGGCGCAGGTTTCGGTGCTGCTCAACCGTTTGGAGGATCGCACCAAGGTCGTGGCCAAGAGCGTGCCGATCCGCATTCCGTATCGCGAGACCATTCGCCGTACGGCAAGCGCGCAGGGCCGCCACAAGAAACAGACTGGCGGTGCCGGTCAGTATGGCGACTGCTGGCTGCGCGTTGAGCCGCTCATTGGGCCCGACGGCACGAGCGATGGCTATGAGTTTGTAGACGAGGTCGTGGGTGGCCGCATCCCGCGCTCGCTCATCCCCGCCGTGGACAAGGGTGTCCAGGAGACCATGAAGGACGGCATCATTGCCGGCTACCCGCTCACGGGCATTCGCGTGGCTGTGTACGACGGCTCGTATCACAGCGTCGACTCCAACGAGATGGCGTTCCGCGCGGCGGCTCGCATCGGTCTGCGCAAGGCATGCGCCGATGCCGACCCGGTGGTGCTGGAGCCCATCGAGGAAATCACGGTGACTATCCCCGAGAGCTACGCCGGCGCCGTGATGGGCGACATCTCGGCCTCGCGCGGTCGCGTGACGGGTATGGAGACCGATGAGCGCGGCGATACCGTGGTCATTGCCCAGGCGCCGCTGGCCGAGCTGACGGATTATTCGACGCGCCTGCGCTCTATCACGCGCGGCACGGGCGACTTTACCATGAAGCCCGCTGGCTATGAGCAGGTGCCTTATGACGTTCAGGCCAAGCTCGTGGAGCGCTATGAGGAGGGTCGCGCCAAGTAGCGTGGGACTTTGCCTGCAACATGCATGCCGATGCAAGGGCTGCTCTGGGCAATCCAGGGCGGCCCTTTTTGGTCCCCGGTGGGGTTGCAAATCGGTTCTTGTCGTGGCTTGGGGCTAGTTCCCCGAGGCCTGGTTGCGGCCGGTGGCGTAGTCGATCTGCACGTGCGGCTGCAGGTTGTAGCAGTATACGTGGAAGCAGAGGGTCTTGCCGTGGTCCTCGACCGATTGCGCCTCAAGGCGCACGCCACGGCAGACAAGTTCCTCTTCGTTATACATGGGCGTGACACGGTAGAGCACATGGTTACCCGTATCGCGGATGTAGCCGAGAATCTGCTCTTCAAACGGCAGCATGCCCGTCTCGTTGAGATAACGCGTGCCGGTGAGGAGATTCTTGCGGTTGGCGTTTTCGCCGCAGAGCGACCAGGCGATGAGGTGACAGCGGTTGTAGAGGCTCTGGCCCGGAATAAAGTCGTAGCGCTGCTGGCGCCATCCAGCGGGATGGATACGCGAGATATCGCCGCGCTCGCCTTGACCGAGTGATTCGGGGCCCACGCAGGCAAGCGCTTTGCGGGTGCGGCCCAGGCTGTCAAGCTTGGAGAACTTCTTAAAGCAACCCTCTTCTGTAGCGCGCTCGTATTCATCGAGTGTGAATGATGGCGTGCCGAGCGGGTGCGTGCTGTCGGCGCGAAGGGCAACATAGGGGTTGCCGGCGTAGTCGGGAATGCTGCTGAGATAAACACCGCGGGCGCGGTTGAGGTCGGGGTTTTCGACCTCGTCGATGGGGGTGGCGGCGCTGTCCGCGGAAGCGCCGTCGCCGGTGTCGGTTGCGGCGGAATCGGAGCCATCGCCAGAGTCTTGGCTATTTTGAGAGTCCGAGGAGCTCGCTGTTCCCGATTCGAGTCGGGCAACCAGGTCCGCCTCGTCGTCGGTGCGGCTGGGACTCTCGTCTTGCTTCTCGGCCAGAGCCGCTGCCTGCTCATCGCTTTGCGGCGACAACAGCTTGGGCGCCCCGTCGAGCGACCCTGTGAACAGCGCAAACCCCAGCACCACGGCGGTGCCGATGGAAAGTACTTGCTTGTAGGCGGACTTGCGCGACATGGAGGCTCCTGGATGGACGGTTGGGAATCTACCAGTCTAGCAGGAGCCGGCAGGGGCCGTTCTGTCGAACAAATACTTAAGATTTGAGACAAACGCTACTGATTCATTTGTCCCGCGGTCTAGATCGAGGTGGAGTCGAGCCAGTTGAGCTTGCACTCGAGAATGCGCTGCTCGCCGGGTTCGCTGCTTCCGTCAAGTAGGGCGAGCAGCATCTCGGCTGCTTCGCGACCTTCTTGGTCGACGGGCTCGATGATGGTGGAGACGGTCGGTGTGGTGAGATTAGTCCAGTCTTCGCAGTTGAGTCCCAAAAGGCCGATTTGCTGCGGAAGCAGATGGGCCATTGGCTGGAGGGCCTTGTAGACACGGGGAAGTGCCCACTGATTTTGCACGAAGATAAGGGTTCGCTTGGCGGGATTGAACTTGAATTTAAAGTATTCGGTGAGCTCGTTGATTGACGGCTTGTTGTGATCGATGGGAATCGCTTTGTAGAGCTGCCCGTTCGCTGCCAGCGCCTCGGCATACCCCTGAAAACGCTCCATGCGGGTGCGCATTTCGGTCATGTTGGCGGCAATGGAAAAGAAATCTTCGTAGCCGGCGTCGAGGAGTGCCTGTGTGGCGTTGTACACGCCGTCGTAAAGGTTGGTTTTGATCCAGCTGGTACCTGGGCTATAGATGGCCGCATCGAAAAAGACGACCGGCTTGCCGGCGCGTCTAATGCGGTCATACACGGCTTTGAAGTTTGCCGTGGGCTGGATGATAAAGCCATCGACGCCCAGCGAGAGCATCTTGTCGACGTACATGAGCTCGGTCTCGGGGTTAAAGTTGCTCGTGCAAACGACCGTCTGGTAGCCCGCGGGGAGCATGACCTGCTCCATGCCATTGAGAACGAGCCCCGCCCATTTGTTGGTGTTATCCAAAATGATGATGGCAATGACGTGGGTTTGCTTGCCGGTGAGCGTCTGCGCTTGGGCGTTGGGAACGTATCCGAGTTCCTTAATGACGCGCGCGATTTTGTTCTGCGTCTTCTCGCTAAGCTTTTCTCGTTTGTCGTTGAGGTAATACGAGACGCTTGCCGTCGAGGTTCCCGCCTCTCGAGCGACGTCTGCGATCGTAACGCGCTGTTTTGCCACAGCGACTCCTTCCGACAGATGAGCATTTTCCAACATGATGACTTTGAGTCTTGGTGAAGGATACGCTTCGGTGAGCGGCTTTTTCCTTTCATATGAGTATGCAACAAATGCGGCATACGGGTGGGGTCGAAATTTGTGACCGGCATGCGCATCTGCCGTCTACCGAGAAAATCAAATACTTCTTGACTTTTGAAATCGAGGGCAAAATCGCAGGATTCATTTTTGGTTAAACGCATAACTAAATCGCATAACCAACGCTCTGACCTGCGCGTTTACCGAAATAAGCTGGCATTAAGAAAAACGAGCACCTATATTGTTCTTGTCGAAAAGACAGCAAGTCCAAACGGCAGGGGATGCTCCGGAGGCCTCCGCAGACGGTGTCTTGCGCACGCAACTCTATGAAAAGAGGGAAGCAATGAAGATCGTAGGCGTTGCCGCCTGTACTGTGGGTATCGCCCACACGTATATGGCCCAGAAGGCGATTCAGGATGAATGCGCCGCCCGTGGCATCGAGTGCAAGGTCGAGGCTCAGGGTGGCCTGGGTATCGAGAATGAGCTCACGCAGGAAGACGTGGACTCCGCCGACCTGGTCCTGGAGTCCGTCGACGTGGGTGTCGAGAACGAGGACCGTTTTGAGCAGAAGATGGCCGAGGGCAAGTTCCTGAAGGTCGGCACCTCGGATGTAATCGCCGATCCGGTAAAGATCATCGACCAGGCCATTGAGATCATCAAGGCGACGGGTGGCGCCGTTGACGCGCCCAAGGCCGAGGCCAAGGCAGAGAAGAAGGCCGTCTCCGCTGCCCCGCAGGCCCCGACACCGGCGTCCAAGCAGTCTATCTTTGCCGATCCTGGCAAGACGCTGCTCAATGCATTCAATACCGGCGTTTCCTATTTTATCCCCATCGTCGTTATCGGCGGCGTGTTTCTTGCCTTCTCGCTGGCATCCGGTACCGCCGGCGCCAACGGCATGGAGGTTACGAACCCGCTGATGGTGAGCCTTAACACCATCGGCATGGCCGGCATCTCCATGATGATCCCGGTGCTTGCGGCATACATCTCCTACTCGATGGCCGGCAAGCCCGCGCTCGCCCCCGGTTTTGTCCTGGGCTACCTGGTCAACAACGCAGTCGTTACCCCTAACGGCAACAGCGTTTCGACCGGCTTCTTGGGCGCCATGATCATGGCGGTCATCTGCGGCTACTTTGTCCGCTGGATGAAGACCTGGAAGGTCAACAACACCATCCAGACCATCATGCCCATCCTGATCATCCCGATTCTGACCTCGCTTGTCCTGGGTATGGCCTATATCTACATCCTGGCCACGCCGCTTGGCTTTGTGATGGACTGGCTCACCGGCGTGCTCGGCAGCCTGCAGGGCGGTTCCGCAGTTGTCCTGGGTCTGGTCATTGGCGTTATGACCGCCTTCGATATGGGTGGCCCCATCAACAAGACCGCCTCGACCTTCACCATGGCCATCATGGCCTCCGGCATCTATGGCCCCAACGGCATGTTCCGCGTCGCCGTCGCCATTCCCCCGATTGCCTGCGGCCTTGCTGCGCTCATCGCCAAGAACAAGTTCGATGACGCCGATCGCCAGATGGGTATCTCCGCACTGTTCATGGGCTGCATCGGCATTACCGAGGGCGCTATCCCCTTCGCGGTCAAGGACCTTGGCCACACCCTGCCCGGCATCTGCATCGGCTCTGCCGTGGGCGCGGCGCTCGCCGCCTTCCAGGGTATCGACTGCTACGTCCCGCACGGTGGCTTTATCGTCGCCCTTGCCACCAACAACGTCGCGCTGTTCTGCCTGGACATCGTGATTGGCGCCGTGGTCGCCGCTGCAATCCTGATTGCCATGAAGCCCACGCTCGATAAGCAGGCCAAGTAAACCTTTAAGGACTCCGGTTGTGCGGAGGGATGGATTTGACTCCGCACAACCGCCCCTACACAACAAAATCCATCCGTACTGATAGGGCCCACATCTGGGTCCCAGGGAACTTTTGTCAAAAATCCTCTGGAGAAGGAGAACAAAATGTCCAACCTCACCATCCGTCAGGCCGTTCAGGGCATGCTCAAGCTGCAGGATAGCGGCGATCACGCAACCATGGTCGGCATTGGCCCCATGAGCCCCAACCTGATTCAGGCCGTGTTCGAGCTTGCCAAGGACGAGGATTTCCCGCCCATGTTTATTGCTAGCCGCAACCAGGTCGATATGGACGAGATGGGCGCCGGCTACGTCAACGGTTGGGACCAGACGCGCTTTGCCGCCGACATCAAGAAGGTCGCCGACGAGGTGGGTTACACCGGTCCGTACTACCTGTGCCGAGATCACGGCGGTCCGTGGCAGCGCGACGAGGAGCGTAACGCCCACCTGCCCGAGGACGAGGCCATGGAGCTCGCCCGCAAGTCCTTCGTCGCCGACATGGAGGCGGGCTTTGACCTGCTGATGGTCGACCCCACCAAGGACCCCTATCAGATCGGCAAGGTTATTCCGCTCGACGTGGTGCTTCGCCGCACGATCGATCTTATCGACTACCTTGAGCAGTACCGTCGCGAGCATAACCTGCCCGAGGTTGCCTATGAGGTCGGTACCGAGGAGACCAATGGCGGCTTGACCTCTACCGATAAGTACGAGGAGTTCATTTCTCAGCTGCAGCCCGAGCTCGAGAAGCGCGGCTGCCCCATGCCCACCTTTATCGTCGGCCAGACCGGTACGCTCACCCGTTGGACCGAGCAGGTCGGCCATTACAACTTCAAGAATGCCCGCGAGCTCGCCGACATGGCTAAGCGCTACGGCGTGGGCCTGAAGGAGCACAACGCCGACTATCTGGACGACGCGACGCTGCTCGAGCACATCCCGGCACACGTGACCGCCTCCAACGTTGCTCCGCAGTATGGCACCGAGGAGACCCGCGCCTACCTCAAGCTCTGCGCCACCGAGCAGATCCTGGTCGACAACGGTCTGTGCGATGACCCCTCCGACCTGTATCACACCCTGCTGGTCAAGGCTATCAAGACCGAGCGCTGGCGCAAGTGGATGACTGGCGACGACGTCAACCTGCAGGTCGACGACATTCTTGCCGACGATGAGCTCAGCCTGAAGATCCTGGATGTCTCCGGTCACTATGCGTTCAACGATCCCGAGGTCAAGGAGCAGGTCGAGAAGCTCTACCGCAACCTCGCCGCTCAGGACATCGACGGCAAGCGCTTTGTCATCGAGCACATCAAGCGCCCGATCAAGCAGTACGTCGTCGGTCTTAACCTCAAGGGCGTCACGACCCGCATCGAGGCCGCTCTTGCCGAGTAAGTAGCTTTTCCTACGCGACGCCGGGCCTGGGGCATGTCCCAGCTGCAGGCCCGGCACATGGGACAAAGGGGCAGTCCCTTTGTCCCATTCTTTTGAGTTTTAGCTTCCTTTGAAGGGGTTCACCATGAAGTTCTTTATCGATACCGCCAATCTGGACGAGATTGCCGAGGCCAAGAGCTGGGGCTGCCTGGCCGGTGTTACCACCAACCCGTCCCTGTACGCCAAGACCGGCGGCAAGCTTGCCGACTTTGAGCCGCATATGCTCAAGATTGCCGAGCTCTGCGAGGGCCTGCCCGTGTCCGCCGAGTCTACCGCGACCACTGCCGAGGGTATGATCGAGGAGGGCAAGCGCCTTGCCGCCCTCGCCCCCAACATCGTGGTCAAGCTTCCCGTGTGCGAGGCCGGCCTTGCCGCCTGCCGTGCGCTGGCCGATGCTGGCGTGCGCGTCAACATGACGCTCGTCTTCTCGCCGACGCAGGCCCTTATGGCCGCCAACGCCGGTGCTCGCTACATCAGCCCGTTTGTCGGTCGTTTCGACGACATCGCCGAGGACGGTATCTCGCAGCTCGACAACGTCGTGACCTGCATTAAGAACTACGACTGGACGGGCAAGAACGTCGACGACACCGTCGAGATCATCACCGCCTCGGTTCGTACGCCCAACCACGTGACCCAGGCCGCGCTACTCGGTGCCGATATTGCGACCGTGCCCATGGCCGCTCTCAAGAAGTGCCTGCATCATCCGCTGACCGACCAGGGCCTCGCCTCTTTTGAGGCTGACTGGCAGAAGGTCGTCGCTCAGGCTTAACGAGTGGATTGCCCCGGCATCGCGTCATCCGGTGCCGGGGTTGTTCTCAAGAGAGGAATTCGTATGACCAACCAGGAGCTGGCGAAGGTCGCCAATGAGGTCAGGAAGGGTGTCGTGACTGCGGTTCACGCGGCCAAGTCGGGACACCCGGGTGGATCGCTCGGTGCTGCCGACATCATGACGTATCTGTACTTTGAGGAAATGAATATCGATCCTGCTGACCCTCACAAGGCCGATCGCGATCGCTTTGTGCTCTCCAAGGGTCACGCGGCGCCGGGCCTGTATTCGGTGTTGGCAAATCGCGGCTATTTTCCCGTCGAAGAGCTCGAGACGCTCCGCCATATTGGCAGCCGACTGCAGGGCCATCCCAACATGAACGACGCCCCTGGCATCGATATGTCCACCGGATCGCTCGGTCAGGGCATCTCTGCTGCAGTTGGAATGGCGCTTGCCGCTAAGCACTGGGGCGACGGCTACCGTGTCTACACGTTGCTGGGCGACGGTGAGTGCGAGGAAGGCCAGGTGTGGGAGGCGGCCATGTTCGCCGGCAACCATGCACTCGACAATCTTGTTGCCGTCGTCGACCACAACGGCTTGCAGATTGACGGCACGATCGATGAGGTCAACTCGGCCATGCCGCTCGCTGACAAGTTCCGCGCCTTTAAGTGGCATGTGATCGAGCTCGCCGACGGTAACGACATGGCGCAGATTGAGGCGGCTTTCGCTGAGGCTCGTGAGGTGACCGGCGTGCCCGTCGCTATCATCGCCGAGACGGTGAAGGGCAAAGGCGTCTCCTTTATGGAGAACCAGGTTGGCTGGCATGGCAAGGCGCCCAACGATGAACAGTTTGAGCAGGCCATGGCCGAGCTCGCGGCAGCAGGAGAGGAGCTCTAATGGCAGAGGTCAAAAAAGTCGCCACGCGCGTAAGCTACGGCGAGGCGCTCGTCGAGTTGGGCAATGAGCACGATGACTTTGTAGTGCTCGATGCCGACCTGGCTGCCGCTACGCAGACGGGTAAGTTTAAGGCTGCGCACCCTGAGCGCTTCTACGATGCCGGCATTGCCGAGAGCAACTTGATGGGGCTCGCCGCCGGCATTGCGACCACGGGCCACGTCGCCTTTGCGAGCACCTTTGCCATGTTCGCCGCCGGCCGTGCGTACGAACAAGTGCGTAATTCCATTGGCTATCCGCACCTCAACGTCAAAATCGGTGCCACGCATGCGGGTATCTCGGTCGGTGAAGACGGCGCCACGCATCAGTGCTGCGAGGACATCGCGCTCATGCGCACGATCCCGGGTATGACGGTAATCGTTCCCGCCGATGACATCGAGGCTCGCGCTTGCGTGCGCGCCGCCTATGAGTTTGAGGGCCCGGTTTACATGCGCTTCGGCCGCCTGGCAACACCGGTCATCAACGATCACGAGGACTATGAGTTCAAGATTGGTCGCGGCGTGGTCGTGCGCGAGGGGTCCGATGTGACCATCATCGCTTGTGGCCTTATGGTCGCCGAGGCGCTTGAGGCTGCCGAGGCGCTCGCTGCCGATGGTATCGATGCCGAGGTCATCAATATGCACACGATCAAGCCGCTTGATGAGCGCCTGGTGGTTGCCAGCGCCAAGAAGACCGGTCGCGTGGTCACTGCCGAGGAGCATTCGATTATCGGTGGTCTTGGCGAGGCCGTGGCCTCGGTGCTCGCGGAGCAGCATCCGGTGCCGATGCGTCGCGTCGGCGTGCGCGATGTGTATGGCGAGTCCGGCCCTGCGGTCGATTTGCTGCACAAGTACGGTTTGGACGCCGACGGCATCGAAGCTGCGGTCAGGTCCGTGTTGTAAGGAAGGTTTCCATGGGATTTGTATCTGCCAACCAAGTGACAATCGGGTATACCGCCGCCTCGCGCGAGGACGCCCTACATTATTTGTCCGAGCAGGCCATCGAGCTCGGCTTTGCCGATGACGCATCTGCCGTAGAGGCCGCCTTCATTGCTCGCGAGAACGAGGCCGAGACCGGCCTTGTCGCCGGTTTTGCCGTTCCGCATGCCAAAAGCGACGCGATCCACACGCCGGGCGTTGCCGTGCTTAAACTGACCGAACCCGTTGAATGGCCGAGCTTCGATGGGGTGCCCGTCGATGTTGCGCTCGCGCTGTACGTGCCCGCCGGCGAGGCCGGAACTACGCACCTGCGTCTGCTCTCCAAGGCTGCCGTGATGCTGATGGACGCCGGCTTCCGTGACAAGGTGCGCGCGAGCACCGATCCCGTTGAGATTGCGGAGCTCATCAATAGCGGACTCGAAGACTAGAACGGTCATCCCGTTCAATCAATTGATCCTTCTCCAAGGAAAAGGGCCGCGACGCCGTATGGGTGTCACGGCCCTATTTGCGTTTCCCCAGATAAAACCTGCCAAAATAAACCTGTCCCTTTTTGGCAGGCTAATCGTGAGTTATTTCACCGCAACTTAGGGCACGGTTAGGAAGTGTGCACCTTAAAGAGTGGAGCCCTTGATTAGAGAGATTGCGCTCGTCTCTCTAAATGTCTCTCTAAAGAGAAAGCTAGTTAAAGAGATAACATTGGGCAATCTAACAGCGAATTCGATACATCTCTCTAAATGTCTCTCTAAAACAAGGCGCTTATCTCTCTAAAGTTAGAGAGATAAATCTATTGTTTTAGAGAGACGGAATGCCAAAATTCGTCCGTCCGCTACCATCTGCCAAAAATGGCGGATAAAGGACTCATCGAAGTAATGGGTTCATCGACGAGCCGCAACCGCCGCTATCGGAAGAAGTAGATGCAGCCGAGTCGCCCCTCTTGTGTCTCTCGAAGTGAGATGGGTGCTAGGGGGGCGACTGCCTCGCGATATTTCCCCAGATAAAACCTGCCAAAATAAACCTGTCCCTTATTGGCGGGTCAGTTAACGCAGTGCAGGTTGAGCATATGCGAGCGAGCGGTCTCCGGGTGCGGTAAGGTGACGTGAAACAAGCGGGCGCTGACCTTTTGGTCGCGCCCGTGAAGTTGAACGTCAGATTGCCGTGTCCGGAGCCCGCGCAGCGCCGAGCAGTTACGCCGTTTGTAAAACGGCGTAACCTAAAGGTTCATGTTGCCGTGAATGTAGGGGGTGACCTCGGGGGAGATATGGTCGCAGCCCAGCTCGCGCAGCGCGGACTCGATGGCGGCGGGCGGCGGGGTCTTGCCCTTGTCGTCGACGGCGTTGCCACCGAGGGCAGCAATCTTGGCGACATCTGCGGGTGCGGCCTCGATATGCATGCAGCCGCCGACCAAGCGCGCGCGTACCTGTGCCAGATCAAGATCGTGCAGGTAATCCTCGCAGGCGCGGATTAAATCGACCTTCTCGCGTGTAAGCTCCTCGCCCGTGGGGACGCGGGTGGCAAGACATGCTCCCGCCGGCAGGTTCCAAACGGGATAGCCCCATGCGCGCAGCAGCTCGCGCTCTTCGTCCTTGGTAAAGCCGACCTCCATAAGGGGTGAGCGTACGCCGAGCTCTTCTGCCGCACGCATGCCGGGGCGGTAGTCACCGCGATCGCTTGCATTGCTGCCATCGATGACGGTGGGAAAGCCGAGCGACTTGGCGTGGTTGACGATGGCGGTAAAGCCGGCGTGCTTGCAGTGGTAGCAGCGATTAGTATCGTTGCAGGCTACTTGGGGGAGCTGCAGCTGATCCACCGAAAGATTGAGCACGGGGAGCTTAAAATGCGGCCCCTCATTGGCCTGCCCATCAACGGACTGCTCAAACGAAGCCTGCTCGGGCGTGCCGATGAGCGGCGTGGTGAGATGGACGAGGAGGGTATTGGTAGGCATGATGCGGGCGCATACGGCGGCCAAAAAGCTGCTGTCGACGCCACCGGAAAACCCGATAGCCACGCGCCCGTATGCCAAAAGCAGCTGTTCGAGCGCCGATAGCTTGTCTTGAAGCTCCTCTGCGGGTGCCGTGGTGTCTAAAATCATGAAACGATCCTTATCGTTGAGTACTCGATCGAAAACTATAATCCTAATGCGTTACTTGCCATAAGACTTCTATCTGTGTAACGAAAGTGCAATATGGTATATACGTTATATACAAGTTGCCAAATGCGGTAGAGTTGCGGCAATACGACAGCGAGAGTCGATGGGGGACCGATATGATCAAGGCTGTTATTTTTGACATGGATGGAACGCTGGTCGATACCGAGCGTTTGGGGATTAAGGCCTGGAAGGCAGGCGCCGCTGAGCTGGGGCTCGCGATTGATGAAGCGCTGATCCATCAGTTTATCGGCCGCACGCTGCCCGATGTTATGGACATCCTTGATAAGCATTACGGCAGCCATGAAACCACCGAGGCGATCTATCGTCGCCACAAGGAGATTCGCGACGAGATGGTCAAGACCGAACTGGAACTTAAGGCCGGTGCCGCCGAGTGCCTAGACGAGCTGCTGGCTGCGGGCTATCACGTGGGTCTAGCGACGTCGTCGCGCCTCGTTACGGCCGAGCGCAACCTTAAGATGGTCGGTCTTTTTGACAAGTTTGAAACGGTAACGTGTGGCGAGGACGTCGTGCACGGCAAGCCCGACCCCGAGATGTATCTGCTCGCCTGCGAGCGCGCGGGCTTTGCTCCCGAGGAATGTGCCGTGGTCGAGGATTCGCGCAACGGCTGCGTCTCGGGCATCACGGCCGGATGCCATGTCTTCGCCGTCCCCGATATCGTGCCGCTGCCGCAGGACGTGGTGGATGGCTGCGAGGCCGTGCTCGATACGCTGTTCGATCTGGCGGCGGCGGTCAAGGCCGTGCGCTAGACAATTGCGGCGTTGAAACGAGCAATTGCCCACGTTTGCGCTCAAGCAAAAGGGGCCCGGCAATGGTCGGGCCCCTTTTGCTTGAGCGGCGACTTAGCATACTTGCGGGCGTGCTATAGATACGCACCGAGGTTGATGGCCGTGGCGTCGGTCTGGCTGCTTGCCTGGGTGCTGGCGCGTTCCAGCAGGAACGGCCGCACGAGTTCTTGGCGGTTGATATCCTCGGCGGCGACTGCGGTGACGGTACGCGCTGCGGAGCCGACACGGATATGCTTGGTCTTTGCCGGGGCCTTGTTCTCAATTTGCTCCATGAGCAATTGAACGCCCTTGCGGCCAATCTCGTAGCCCGGGGGCGCTACCGTAGTGAGCGGGACCGATCCGCTCCAAGCGAGTGGGTTGCCGTCGCAACCTGCTACGCGTACTTGCCCGGGGACAGAGATGCCCTTGTCGACCAGCGCCGAGATAACGCCCGAGGCCAACACGTCGGTCAGGCCGACGACAAAATCGGGGCGTTCGTTCGCGGGGCGCTCGGCGATTTGGGCACCGATGCCGTAGCCGTCGGCAGCGGTATTCCATTCGCCGGCGTCGATGACTTCGATCTTGATATCGGGGTGCAGAGCGAGGGCCTTGTGAATGCCAAGCACACGTAGGGTGAGCTGCATAAATGCTGCTCGGCCGACGACGACAATATGGTGCGCGCCGCGGGCGATGGCGAGTTCGGCAATGATGCGACCCTGGGCCTCGTTGTCGGCCGCTACGTAGTAGCCGGGCTCGGAGCAATGGATGTCCAGGTGGACGATCGGCACGGGCATCTTAGCCATGGCGGGGTGCCAGTCGGGGGATGCCATGGGCTGAACCATGACGCCGGACATTTGGGTGCCCATAAAGTAGCGCAGGTAATGGTCCTCGAGAATATCGTCGTTATCGGCGTTGGCGATGAGCAGGTCGTAGCCGTGCTTGCGGGCCTCGTTGTGGGCGCCGCTGGCGATTTGGAGCGAAAAGCCGTGATCGAGACGGGGGAGCACCAGGCCAAAGGACTTGGTGGCGCCGCCCGCGAGCTGACGAGCGCTTTGGTTGGGCAGGTAGCCAAGGCGATTGATGGTCTCGTTGATGAGCTTGAGGGTTTCGGGGCGCAGCTTTTCGGGGTGGTTGAGCGCGTTGGAAACCGTGCCCAGCGAAACTCCGGCCTCGCGCGCGACGTCGCTGATTTTTACCTTTGCCATAGCGGCCCCTTTGATGCGTTTCAAGTACAAGCCAGATTGTAGCATCCCAAACCAACCAAAAAGGGATAGGTTTATTTTGGCAGGTTTTATCTGGGGAAACGCTGTTGCCAACGCGACCACCACGAAGGGGGACAGGCGCCTTTGTGGTGGTTTGGACCGGCTGGACGTGTGTGCATCGGGTGGTATCTAAGTTGAGGTACCACTTCTGGTATATCAGCTTGCGTTTGCGTGAGTACAATACTCGAACGTTATACGTCTCAGCGCCCCCTGTGCGTGGACGTCTTGCAGTCACGCGAACGAAGGGATTTATCCTATGTGCGGAATCGTCGGCTACACCGGCTCTGATATTGCAAAGAACATCCTGGTCACGGGCCTCAAGCGTATGGAGTATCGCGGCTATGATTCCTCGGGCGTCGCGCTCGAGGTGGGCGAGGGCGCCGCGGCGCACCTCGACGTCATCCGCCGCGTGGGCAAGGTCGCGGGCCTGGAGAGCGAGCTTTCCAACATCGACAGCGACGCTACCTGCGGTATCGGCCACACCCGTTGGGCCACCCACGGCAAGCCTTCGGTCGTTAACGCTCACCCCCACACCAGCTGCGACGGTCGTATCGCCATCGTCCACAACGGCATCATCGAGAACTTCGCCGAGCTGCGCGAAGAGCTGGAGGGTCGCGGCCACCACTTTAAGAGCGAGACCGATACCGAGGTCTTCGCGCATCTGATCGAAGAGGCTTATGCCGAGACGCACGACCTGATGGCCTCCGTGCGCGAGGCTTGCGCCCACGTGGTCGGTGCCTATGGTCTGGCCGTCGTGTGCGCTGACGAGCCCGGCGTGATCGCCGTGGCCCGCAAGGATTCCCCGATCGTGGTCGGCGCGGGCGAGACCGGCGCCTATGTCGCCTCCGACGTCATCGCGCTCATCGACGCCACCCGCGATGTCGTGGTGCTCGAGGACGGTCAGTTTGCCAAGCTTACGCCCGCAGGCGTCGAGTACACCGACGAGGCCGGCAACGTTATCGAGCCCAAGGTCACCCACATCGACTGGGACCTGGACATGGCAGAAAAGGGCGGTTATCCCGACTTTATGCTCAAGGAGATCCACGAGCAGCCGCGCGTCGTGCGCGACACGCTGGTGGGCCGCATGACGCCGGCCGGCGAGCTCGACATCGACGAGCTGGGCCTTTCGCTCGAGGAGCTCAACGACATCGACCGCGTCTACGTGATCGCTTGCGGCACCAGCTATCACGCTGGCCTCATTGCCAAGAATCTCATTGAGGGCTGGGCTCGCATCCCCACCGAGGTGGAGGCGGCCAGCGAGTTCCGTTATCGCAATCCCATCATTACGCCGACGACGCTTGTCGTTGCCGTGTCCCAGTCGGGCGAGACGGCCGATACCCTTGCCGCCATTCGCGACGCGCGCATCAAGGGTGCCAAGGTCTTCGGCATCACCAACGTGGTGGGCAGCCCCGTAGCGCGTGAGAGCGACGGTGTTATCTACACCAAGGCCAACAAGGAGATCGCGGTCGCCTCGACCAAGAGCTTCATCGGCCAGGTTGTGAGCCTTACGCTTTTGGCCCTGCTGCTGGCGCAGGTCAAGTACCGCTTGACCACCAAGCAGGCGCGCATGCTGTTCCGCGAGCTTTCCGATACGGCCGAGCAGATCCAGTGGATTTTGGATACCCAAACCGAGGCCGTGCATGAGGCCGCCCTGCTGTGCAAGGACGCGCAGTCCGCACTGTTCGTGGGTCGCGGCATGGGCGCCGCTATTTCCTACGAGGGTGCACTCAAGCTCAAGGAGGTCAGCTACCTGCACGCCGAGGCCTACGCCGCCGGTGAGATGAAGCACGGCCCCATTGCCCTGATCGACCCGGGCTTCCCTGTCATCGCTGTGGCCACCAAGAGTGCCACCTACGACAAGACCGTGTCGAACCTCATGGAGTGCAAGGCGCGCGGCGCCAAGGTCATCGTCGTTGCCACCGAGGGCGACGAGGAGATCAACAAGATCGCCGACTGCATCATCCGCGTGCCAGCAGTCCGCGACGTGTTCAGCCCCATCACGGCGAGCGTCCCGCTGCAGCTGCTCGCCCGCGAGGTCGCCATCCTGCGCGGCTGCGATGTCGATCAGCCCCGAAACCTCGCTAAGAGCGTGACCGTGGAATAGTTGGTTCCGCCGTCCTAGCGACCAAGGCCCGGCTCCGTTGCAGCGGAGCCGGGCCTTGTTGCATTTGCCCAGATAAAACCTGCCAAAATAAACCTGTCCCTTTTTGGCAGGTTAGCGGAGCTTGCTGGTCTCGAAGTACTCGGGGAACTGGTCCAGAACCTCGGTTTGGTTGCGGAACATCATGTGCAGGTGCTTGCTGACCAAAAAGCTCGCTTCGATGGGGTCGCGACCGGCGATAGCGCGGCGAATCTGCTTGTGCTCGTTCACGATGTCCTGATTGTCGAGAACCTGCGTGGCGGCGCGCAGCCAGCGGAAGCGCTCAAGGTCGGCATTGGTCTCTTCGAGCCACGACCACACGGTGCTGCGACATGCGATGCTAAAAATCATGTGATGCATGAGGTTGTCGCTCAAAAAGAAGCCGATGCGATCCTCTTCGGCCATGGCCTTTTCCTGCAGCGCGATGGCGCGGTCGAGCTGCTCGATGCCGGCCGACGTGGCGCGCGCACAGCACTCCACGATCACCTGCTTTTCCAGATGCTCGCGGATGTAACAGGCACTCTCGGCAAGGGTGAGGTTGATGGGTGAGACGTAGGTACCGCTCTGGGGCACGGTGCGCACCAGGCCCTCTTGCGCCAGACGCACCAGTGCCTCGCGCACAGGGGTGCGCCCCATATCCAGGTCGTCGCAAAGTTGCTTGACGCCCAGCTTTTCGCCCGGCTTGTAGTCCAGGTAGACGATTTTGCGTCGAATGGTGTGGTAGGACTGGTCCTGTAGGCTCGTTTCCTGCTCGCCGACGTGCATCGATTCTTCCATAGCGCCTCGCAACTGTTCTATCAAACTCATATGTCAGTTGTTAATTATGCCGCGAATCAGCTCTCCGCGGTGGGTAATTCGGCTGTTGCCTGAGAACTATTGCGGCATCTTAGTCTGTGTTTGCGCAAGGCTGCGCTCAATGTTGCCGTATCATAAGCCGTCGCAAACGTGAAATAGAAAGAAGGAATCCCATATGCAACTGGCAAATTTCGTACGCGAGCGCTGGAAAGGCGTCTTGTTCTGCCTGATCATCGCCATTCCCGCGACGTTGCTCGGCAAACAAATTGAAGTGGTCGGCGGTCCGGTGTTTGCCATCCTCTTTGGCATGGTCCTGGCGCTCGTCTTTCCCAAGAATCGTCGCGAACCGCTCGCTGCCGGCGTTACCTATACGTCCAAAAAAGTCTTGCAGTACGCGGTTATCCTGCTTGGCTTTGGCATGAACCTCTCCCAGATCCTGTCCAAGGGCGCCCAGTCGCTGCCGATTATCGTGGCGACAATCTCGACCTCGCTTGTCATCGCCTTTGTGCTCTGCCGCGTTATGAACGTGCCGGGTAAGATCGCGACGCTTGTAGGTGTGGGTTCGTCGATTTGCGGCGGTTCGGCCATCGCTGCGACAGCGCCCGTCATCGATGCCGACGATCGCGAGATTGCCCAGGCCATTTCGGTCATCTTCCTGTTTAACGTTATCGCGGCGCTCGTGTTTCCAACGCTCGGCGGCATGCTCGGGCTGACCAACGAGGGCTTTGGCCTGTTTGCCGGCACCGCCATCAACGACACCTCGTCCGTAACGGCTGCGGCGAGCGCCTGGGACAGCATGCATCCCGGCGCCAATGTGCTCGAGAGCGCCACGGTGGTCAAGCTCACCAGAACGCTGGCCATTATCCCCATCACGTTGGTCCTCGCATGCTGGCAGATGCATCTGGCGCGCAAGGCCGGCGGTGACGCCAAAAGCACGTTCTCGCTTAAACGTGCGTTTCCCATGTTTGTGCTGTTCTTTGTGCTGGCGAGCGTAATCACCACGGTGCTTCAGCTTCCCGCGCCCATTACGGCGCCCATCAAGGAGCTATCGAAGTTCTTTATTGTGATGGCCATGGCGGCCATTGGTTTTAATACCGATATCGTCGAGCTGGTCAAAAAGGGCGGCAAGCCCATCGCGCTGGGCTTTTGCTGCTGGATTGGCATTGCGTGCATGAGTTTGGGAATGCAGCACGTGCTGGGAATCTGGTAGAGAAGTAGCTTATTTGCGTGTTGCGTGCTGGTGAGCGCATGCCTGCGGTGGAGCGATAGGAGCTCTTGCGGGTATGGCTTGTCCGCAGGTTTATAAGTCCCGAAGAGCTCTTATCGCCCCGCCAGGATGGCGATGCGGGGCAACACCTATACTCGCAGGACGGCGCTTTCTGCCCTATAGTGTTTGGTGGGCAATATCGTTCAATTTTGAAACACTCGGTCGTGCGACCGTCGGCGGTTGCACGATGCCGCGGACAGGGGCAAATCATGGATAGCTATGCCAAACTGAACATCTTGACCGAGGCCCTGGCTGCTGACGGGGCCTCGGCATTGGCAATCGATGCGCGTGGGGACGTCGCGATCTCGACCATGAATGACGCGGCGCTTGAGCGGGATGTGGCGGCTTTTGTCGCTGAGCGCCTCGACCGTATAGGAGACGGCGCACGTCTGGTTATGGGGCGTGCGGGTACGCGCCTGAGCCTGACCGTTCGTCCCACCGACAAAGAGGGCGGGGGCCTTTGGGCCGTCGTGGTCCGCGAGGTGCGCGGCGCCGCGGCGCATGCGGGCATCGAGTGGCTCAACGCCGACGAGGTTGAGGCCCGCTACGAATCGAGTGCGTACGGCATCGTTGAAGGGGCGGCCTCGGTGGCTGCACCGGTTGCCGAGAGCTACGCTCGCGGTGTGCCCCTTATGCTCGAGGGTGAGCTGGGAGCGGGTCAGGTCGAGATCGCCAAGCGCCTCTATCTGGACGGTCCTTTTGCCGATCAGCCCTTTGTTTCCCTTGCGCTTGATGAACTCACCGAGCGCGGTTGGCGCCATGTGCTCAAAAGCGCCGAATCGCCGTTGTTCCAAACGGGGCTGACCCTTTGCATTGAGGGCTGGAACGCGGTTGGCCCCCAGCGCCTCCGCGAGCTGGTCTCCACGATGACCGACACCGCGTTGGCGACGCGCTGCCATGTGGTGCTGACAGCGAATGACATGCCGGGCGGCGGCGAAAGTGATCAAGCCGCGTTTGTGACCGAGCGCTTCGCCTGCGCGGTGAGCGTGGCGCCGGCAATCGCCGAGCAGGGAGCCGCGTCGACGAAGGTTGCGCGCTATTTGGAATATCTCGCTGATGCATTTGGGACGGCAGCGCCCACGCTGTCTGCCACGGCGACGAAGACGCTCGATGCTTACCGCTGGCCGCGCAACTATCTGCAGCTCCGCGAGGTCTCGGAACGACTGTATATATTGGTGGGGGCGGGCACGGTGGACCGCGCTGTGGCGGAGGAAGTGCTCGCCCAAGAGGACGTGATTAAGACCGCAACCTTTGGCGCCCCGACGCTCGAAAGTGACCTGTATATCCTGCGACCGCTGGCCGATACCGAGCGAGATATCGCGCATCTAGTTGTAGACCATCTCCACGGCAACCGAACCCGTGCGGCGGAGGTGCTGGGCATAAGCCGTACAACGCTGTGGCGCTTGCTGAAGGACGATGACCGTTGAGCGAGGCGCCCGTGACCGCGCGCGACGCGTGTGCTACAGTCCAAAGCGTTATTGTTTCGATTTGGTTACGGCGTGCGAGGGCATATGGCTGAGACTTCAAAACCGAGCCGCAGAAGGCGGAGCGCCGCGCCGGTTAACCGACGCACGACATCGGTGACGTGGGGCAAACACGCCTCGGGGTTTGATGGCTCGTTCAAGCGCACTAAATACGGCTATCCTTCGGCAAGCGCTCGCTTGGCCATGCAGGCCGAGTCGTCGCTGTGGGGCCGCAAGCGCGTGGTGGGCTCAAAGCTCAAGCACGACGGCACGCTCGGTTACATCAGCCGCGGGGCGGCTCGCCGCAGTGGGCTCAATCCTGCTGGTTGGCATCGTTATGTTCCGATTGCGGTCGTCGTTGCAGTGATCGTCATCGCGCTCGCGGCGCTCGGATATGCCGGTGGTGGCGCCAACTTGGACGCAGTGTTTAAATCGCCCGAGCTCGCGCATGCAGGCACAGAAGTTGTCGAGGGCGCTCAGACCCAGACGGGCGTCGCGCCCCAGCGCGGTATCGTTGCGGCGGCCTCCACCATCGCCGATGCGCAAAAGGACGAGGACGAACAGGGCGATGGCGCCGAAACGGCCCAGACGAACGAAACGACGACAACTCAAATAACAACATAGCTTGCCGGCAGAAGGGGACGTTCCTTTTCTGCCGGCAGTTTGGGACACTCCTGCGCTACTTGACGTATACCACGTTGTCGCGGCGCGGCTTTGCCTCGGGTAGCGTGTCCTCGGCATAGCCCAGAATGCAGTGACCGACACCGCGCAGGCTGCCGTCGGCGGGCAGGCCCCAGCTGGCCAGCAGCTCCAGGCCCTCGGGCGAGTCAAAGACCTCATGCGCGCGGTGAATCCAGCACGAATCGACACCCAGCGCATAGGCGGCGTTGAGCAAGTTGCCCATGGCGAGCGAGCCGTCTTCCAGATGCGTGGGCACGCTGCGGTCAACCAGCACCACCACAACGGTCTTGGCGCCATAGAAGGGGTCGCTGTTGCTGCCCATGACCTGGGCGTTGAGCTGTGAGAGACGCTCGACGGTCGCGGGGTCGGTGACGGCGACAAACGTCACCGGCTGGCGGCCCATGCCGCTCGGTGCATATTGGCCGGCTTCGATAATACGTGCAAGCTTTTCGGCCTCGACGGGACGATCGCTGTAGTTGCGGCAGCTGCGGCGGTGAATGAGTGCTTCGATAGTCTCCATGGTGTCTCCTTGCGGTGGCGTTGCAGATGCCCCGTTCATACCCGTCGGGCTCAAACGATAGACGGTCAATTGCCCGGCCAAAAGGATAGATTCCAATTGGGAAAGTAGGTTTGCATAAAAGTACCTTCAGAATGTGACAAACAAATGGGATGGTTAAACGTTTTATCCCGTCTACCCTGCGGTTTTTTACCACTTGCCTAAATGATGCGCGCATAAGCTCTGATAAAGGTTTTACTAAAGGAGCACCAACGTTTATCAACGCGCCATGGTGGCGCCGGGCCAGGAGGTAACATCATGTTCCAGGCTGGAGATGTCGTCGAGACCGACTTCGAAGGATTTCTGAAGCTGCTGCGTTCCAAGACGCGCGCTTTCGTGTCGATCAATGATCACGAGTACTACATCACGCACACCGATGGCTATTGGCGTGTTCAGGATTGCGAGGCCCTCAACGATAAGGGCCACTTTACTGACTGCTCCGAGCTGGTCAACACGGTCTGCGAGGTCGTCGAACTGCCGTGGATCTGCGGTAAGAGCCTGCACGACAGCTTCTCGGGCGCCACGGTCTACGAGGCCGTCGCTGCCTAACAGCCAACAATCGATATTCTCTCGCAACCGCCGGCGCCGCCCCCGCGCCGGCGGTCTTTTTTGTCGATATGCTTATGTAGAGCCGACCATAGACAACGAGCTTATTGACGATAGTCAAAACTCGGACTAATGTAGAGATATTAATTGGTCAAAACTCGGACTATCGAATGGTGGGAGAGATGAATAGTGCAGTTAGCCCGGTCGATTTCGACCGGATGCTCAACGGGCTTGATCGTATCTATTCGGAGTTCGCGCGCACTTGCGGTCTTTCGGACTGCGCCTACTGGATGCTCGTCGACACGAGTGCAGCGGGCGGAAGCGTTGCCGTGAGTCGGCTGACGAGTGAATGGTTCTACAGCAAACAGACCATCAATTCGGCGATTAAGACGCTTAGGGCGCGAGGGCTTGCGACGTTGGAGTTTGCCGAAGGCAGTCGTAAGAATAAAGTTGTGCGACTGACCGAAGAAGGCGTGCGGTTTGCCAAGCACTACGCGTTGCCGGCGCAAAAAGCCGAGCAACAGGCATTCGAGGCGCTCGAGCCGTGGGAACAGCGCGAGATCATGCGCTTGGTCGGTAAGTTCTCCCACGTTCTGAACGAAGAGTGCGAGGCATTTAAACGGCAAGTGGCCGCCGAGAACGAGGCTGACGATAAGGGCGAGGGGGACACATGCGACTCTTAATGAGGTTTATGAGGCCGTACCGCGGTCTGATTGCGGTGACGCTGTTTGCGGTGCTGATAGATAACGTCGGTACGCTGTTGGTTCCCACGATGCTGGCGAACATGGTCAACACCGGTATTACCACGGGCGATGTCGACTATATTTTACGTAACGGCCTGTACATGCTTATCGCGACCGGCATGGCCAGCGGCGGCACGGTGCTGGGCTGCTATCTTTCGGCGCGCCTGGCCGCCAACGTGGCCTGCGATATCCGTAATGCCGTGTACGACAAGTCGCTCGAGCTGTCCGCCAGCGACTTTGAGCGCTTTGGCACGGGTTCGATGATCACGCGCTCGCTCAACGACATCAACGTGATTCAGCAAGCTGTCCTTCAGACGATTCAGTTGGTGCTGCCGGTGCCGTTCTTGGCCGTGGCAGGCATCATTTTTGCCTGGTTTATCGATCCCGCCATGGGCACGCTGCTGGGCGTGGTGGTTGCGATCGTGCTGGTGGCGGCGGTCTTTACGGTGGCTAACGCCGCGCCGATTTTTATGCGTCTGCAGAGCTTTATCGACCGCATGAACGTGGTGCTGCGCGAGAACATCGTGGGCGTGCGCGTCATCCGCGCATTTAACAAGGAGCGCCACGAGGAGCAGCGCCTGGACGAGGTGTTTAGCGATTACGCGGCCAACGCCATCAAGGTCAACCACCTGTTTGTGGGTCTCGACAGCTCTAGCTTCTTTTTGATGAATATCGCCGAGGTGGCGGTGCTGTGGGTGGGCGGCAACCGCGTGGGCGTCCACGCCATGCAAATCGGTAGCATCTCGGCCGTGCTGGAGTACGCGATCCTGATCCTGTTCTTTGTGATGATGGCGCAGATGGTGATTCTGACGCTCCCACGCGCCGCGGCGTGTCTCAACCGCGCGCAACAGGTGCTCGAAATCGAGCCGAGCATTGTGGACGGCAAGGCTACGCTGGGCGACGGGGCGCCTGAGTCCGCAGATGGGACCGACGTGGTGGCCGTGTTCGACCACATGTCGTTCCGTTTTGACGATGCCGATGAGGACACCCTGTGCAACCTGAGTTTTGCCTGCCGCCGTGGACAGACGACCGCGATCGTGGGCTCAACGGGCTCGGGCAAGTCAACGGTGGCCAAGCTCCTGCTTCGCTTCCACGATGCCACGAAGGGCGCCATTCGCCTAAACGGCGTTGACCTGCACGACCTTTCGCAAGGTGAGATTCGCGGGCATATCGCTTACGTGCCGCAGAAGGCATGGCTGTTCTCGGGCACGGTGGCGAGCAACCTGCGCTATGGCAACGAGGGCGCGACTGAGGCTGACATGCTCCATGCGCTGGAGGTTGCCCAGAGCACCTTTGTGCTCGACCAGCCCCAGGGGCTCGATACGCCGGTGGCCCAGGGCGGCACGAACTTCTCGGGCGGTCAGCGCCAGCGCCTGGCGATCGCCCGCGCACTCATGAAGCGCGCCGACCTATATATCTTCGACGACAGTTTTTCGGCCCTGGACTTTAAGACCGATGCGGCACTGCGCCGTGCACTGCAGGACGAGACGCGCGATGCCGCGGTGCTCATCATCGCCCAGCGCATCTCGACTATTTTGCATGCCGATCAGATCGTGGTGCTCAAAGACGGCGAGATCGTGGGCCTAGGCACGCACGACGAGCTCATGGAAACCTGCGAGGTGTACCGCGCAATCGCGGAATCGCAGATGAAGGGAGGTGAGTAGCATGACCGAGGAGCTCAAAAAGCAGGCCAGCGTTGATGACGCCGTTGCCGCGGGACTGGTTGAGGAAACGGCTGCCGTAGCACCCGAGCTGGACGAGGCCGCCAAGGCTGCAGCCGAGCGCGAGGCTCGCCGCCAAGCGCTCTACGAGGAAAACGAACGTGCCGAGGACGAGCGCGCCCGCGCTGAGGCAGAGCGCATGCGCGATGTGGACGACGAGGACGAGGACGAGAAACCCCGCGACACCTGGGCGACGGTGCGCCGCCTGTGGAGCGAGGCTGCCGGTGACCATTGGCGCTTCTATATCGTGTTCGCGAGCATCGTGTTCTATGCCATCTTTAACACCGCTGCGCCGGCATATAGCGCCCGCGTGATCGATGAGCTGTGGGGCCACATTCAGGTGGCGTTTGCCAACGACACCACCTTCAACATCACCTGGGAGAACTGCGGCAGGACCATCTTCATCTACTTTATGATCTGGACGGCCGCTGCCTCGTTCTACGCGCTCCAGAGCTTTTTGATGTCGAGCGTGGCCGAACGCCTTAACCTGCACCTGCGTAACCGCATCGCTCAAAAGCTCAACCGTCTGCCGCTTGCCTTCTTTGACGCGCATCGTCCCGGTGAGGTCGTCAGCCGTGCGACCAACGACTTGGACAAGATGTCCGAGAGCATGCAGCGCGGCTTGCTGCAGCTTTTGGTGTCGATCGGTACCGTGGTGGGCGCCGTGAGCGTGATGTTCGTGTTTAGCGTGCCGCTCACGCTTGTCTTTTTGTTCTTTACGGCGTTGTCGCTGCTGGTGACGAAGGTCGTGTCGCGCCGCACGCACGATGTGACGGGCGAGCGCCAGGAGTGGGTGTCCAAGATTACGAGCGCGGTCGAGGAAGGCTACTCGGGCCGTCTGGTGATCCGTGCGTTCAACCGTGAGCGCCAGAGTTCTGCCGAGGTGCATCAGGCCTCGGGCGAGCTAGCGCGCGTGAGCACCAAGGCCGACTTTATGATTAACGCCGTCGGCCCCGCGGTGCGCTTTATCGGCCGCCTGGCACAGATCGTGATTGCGATTGTGGGCTGCAGCATGCTGGTTGCCGGCCACATGACCGTCGGTGTGTTCCAGGCGTTCTTCCAGTTTATCTACGAGGCATCCGAGCCCATGACGCAGCTGTCGTTTACCTTCAACTCGCTGCAGAGCGCGCTGGCGAGTGCGGAGCGCGTGTTCGACCTGCTCGATGAACCCGAGATGGAGGCGGATCCGCAGCCGGGCGAGGCCGCCAAGCTGCCGGGCCGCGTGGAGGGCCGCGTCGCCTTTGAGCATGTGCGCTTTGGTTATGCGCCCGACAAGCCGCTCATGCGCGATGTGTCGTTTACCGCCGAGCCGGGCCAGAAGATTGCCGTGGTGGGAACCACGGGCGCGGGCAAGACCACGCTCATCAACCTGCTCATGCGCTTCTACGAGATTGACGGCGGGCGTATTACGCTCGACGGCGTAGACACGAGCCGCATGGACCGCGGCGAGCTGCGCCAGCAGTTTGGCATGGTGCTGCAGGACGCCTGGCTGTTCGATGGCACGATTGCCGAAAACATCGCCTACGGCTGCCCCGAGGCGACGCGCGAGGAGGTCGTGGCCGCCGCACGCGCCGCGCAGGTCGACTTCTTTGTACGCACCATGCCGCAGGGCTACGACACGCGCGTGGCCAACGATGCCGAGAGCATCAGCCAGGGCCAGCGTCAGCTGCTGACCATTGCGCGCGTGCTGCTCAACAACCCGGCGATTCTCATCCTGGACGAGGCGACGTCGAGCGTGGACACGCGCACCGAGCTTGCCATCGGCCGTGCCATGGACGCGCTCATGCATGGGCGCACGAGCTTTGTGATCGCGCATCGCCTGTCGACGATCGTGGATGCCGACCTGATTCTGGTCATGGACCACGGCAACATTATCGAGCAGGGCACGCATAAGGAGCTGCTCGCAGCCGAGGGCGCTTATGCCGACCTCTATCTGAGTCAGTTCGCATAATGTGACAAAGGGACAGTCCCGCATGTCACATCAAAAAGAAAGGCGCGCCGGGGATGAATTCCCTAGCGCGCCTTCTTGCGTTGATGCCGATGTCGTTTTGTGCCGCTTGCGTTCCTAGCGCTCGTCCACGAGCTTGGCGACGAGGGCCTTGAGCTCGGCCACCTCTCGCTCGAGTTCTTTGACGCGGCGGGCGTTCTCGGTGATGCCTTGGCGGTTGAGGGCACTCTGCTCGGCGGCGTCATCGGGCATGTACTCGCGATGCTGCTTGGCGTCGAAGCTCTCCTCGAACACGCGGCAGCCGTTGCGCTTGATGATGCGTCCCGGCACGCCCACGACGGTGCAGTTGTCGGGCACGTCCTTGACGACGACCGAGTTGCCGCCGATCTTGACGTTGTTGCCGATGCGGATGTTGCCGAGCACCTTGGCGCCCGTGCCCACGGTGACGTTGTTACCCAGGGTGGGGTGGCGCTTGCCGGTTTCGTTGCCGGTGCCGCCGAGCGTAACGCCCTGGTAGAGCACGCAGTTGTCGCCCACAATGGTGGTCTCGCCGATGACGACGCCCATGGCGTGGTCGATAAAGAAGTGCTTGCCAATCTGTGCGGCAGGGTGAATCTCGACGCCGGTGATGTGGCGGGTGATTTGAGATAGCACACGGGCGAGCGAGCGATGACCGTGCTCCCAGAGCCAGTGCTCGGGCACGTGGTTCCACTTGGCGTGCAGACCAGGATAGGAAAGGAAGATGACCAGGGCACTTTGCGCGGCGGGGTCTTGCGCTTGGACGGTCTTGATGTCCTCGCGAATGGTATTGATAAAGCTCACCGGCCGCCCTCCCTTAGCGTCATAGCAATGCGATTCAATAAAGTATAGCGATTCGCTAGGGATTAGGAAGGACAATCCTGGCGGCTTTGCGCAACAGGTGTCAGTTATGCAAACTTGCTGGTAATGGAGTCATGCTTTTGTGGGGTTGCGCACGAGGGGGCGCCGCAACCGTATACTGGTCAACTTGGACGTATCCGCGCCCACAACTGAGAGGTTTTACTTCATGGGTTTCATCAATTTTATCGCCGAGCTGCTCAAAGACCCGCGCACCGCGATTGCCAGCTGGATCGCCGCCGGCCCGCTTATGGCCTACGGCTGCGTGTTCCTGATTATCTTCATTGAGACAGGCGTGGTGTTCTTCCCGTTCCTTCCTGGCGATTCACTGCTGTTTGCTTCGGGCTTCTTTGCCCACAACGGTGGCTTTAACATCGTGGCACTGCTGGCCGTCGCATGGGCTGCTGCCATCCTGGGTGACCAGTGCAACTTTATGATCGGTCACTTCTTTGGCAAAAAGATTATCGCTTCGGGCAAGGTCAAGGCCATGACGCCTGAGCGCATCAAAAAGTCCGAGGATTTCTTGGACAAGTGGGGTCACCTGGCCATCTTCCTGGGTCGCTTCTTCCCGTTTATCCGCACCTTTGTGCCCTTTATCGCCGGCATGGGCGGCATGCACTGGCGCAATTTTGTCATCTTTAACGTGCTGGGCGGCATTACCTGGTCGACGCTCTTTACACTGCTGGGCTACTTCTTTGGCGGCATCCCCTTTGTGCAGGAGCACTTTGAGCTGCTGATCGTCGGCATCGTTGCCGTATCGATCATCCCGACTGTGGTCGGTCTGGTTAAGGCTAAGCTGGGCAAAAAGAACGCGTAGCTCGAGCCAGCGCGCAAACCGTGCAGTTGAGGCCCGTCACCGTTTACGGTGGCGGGCCTCTTCAGCTTCGGTCAAATGAAATTACTTTAGTTAGTTAAAGAAAAACGTTTTATCCGACGCGCGTGCGGAGTACAATCTCGTGCATGCGAATCGACGTGCCATCGGCTTTGATGCTGCTCGCGTGTCCCGTCCGGCTCTACGCTCCGGGTGTGCGACGTTGCGACGCGGTCGGCCTCGGTCCTTGCGTGCGAGTTCGCGAGTATGCAACTGTGTATGTAAGGAGCGACATATGACTGTCGAGAAGAAGGATATCGATTGGGGTAGCCTCGGCTTTGGCTACATGAAGACCGATTACAGCTACGAGGCTCATTGGAAGGACGGCGAGTGGGACGAGGGCGGCCTGACCACCGACCACACCTTGCATGTCTCCGAGTGCGGCGGCATCTTCCATTATTGCCAGGAGGTCTTTGAGGGCCTGAAGGCCTACACCGCCGAGGACGGCAGCATCGTCTGCTTCCGTCCCGACATGAACGCCGAGCGCATGTATAACTCTGCCCAGCGCCTCGAGATGCCCCCGTTCCCCAAGGACAAGTTCGTTGAGGCCGTTAAGCAGGTCGTTTCTGCCAACGCCGCCTGGGTTCCGCCCTTCGGCTCCGGCGCGACTCTGTATGTCCGTCCGTTTATGATCGGCTCCGGTGACGTGATTGGCGTGGCTCCCGCTCCTGAGTACACGTTCCGTATTCTCGTGACTCCGGTCGGTCCGTACTTTAAGGGTGGCCTCAAGCCCGTCAAGCTGCGCGTTTCCGAGTACGACCGCGCCGCACCGCACGGCACCGGTAATATCAAGGCCGGCCTGAACTACGCCATGTCCCTTAAGCCCACGATGGAGGCTCACCGCGAGGGCTATGCCGAGAACCTGTATCTCGACTCCGAGTCCCGCACCTATGTCGAGGAGACCGGTGGCGCCAACGTCCTGTTCGTGAAGGAGGATGGCACCCTTGTCGTCCCGCAGTCGCACACCGACTCCATCCTGCCCTCCATCACCCGCCGTTCGCTCGTTCAGGTCGCTGAGGATCTGGGCATGACCGTCGACCAGCGTCCCGTCGAGTGGGCCGAGGTCAAGGCCGGCACCTTTGTTGAGTGCGGTCTGTGCGGCACCGCTGCCGTTATCTCCCCAGTCGGTGAGATCGACAACAAGGTCTACGGTGCCGATGAGACCGTGACCTTCCCGGCTGGCTACACCGAGATCGGTCCTGTGATGAAGAAGCTCCGCGAGACCCTGACTGGCATCCAGTCCGGTGCTGTCGAGGATAAGCACAACTGGGTTTACACCGTCGCGTAATTTGTCTTACGGATATGTCCGGCCCGAGGGCGACCTTCCTTTCCGGCGCGTCCTCGGACATGAAAGAGCCTCCGCTGCGCACTTCGTGCGGCGGAGGCTCTTTCGTCCTGCGGAGTGCGCCGGGAGGGAACTTGTTCTCTGCCCTGCGGGTTCGGCGATGTCACAACGGGCAATGATTAATCTGAATAAAGATGGTGCGCGGCCTTTTAGGCCGCGCTTCTGCTTTGCTTCGCGCCATGTGGGGGCGGTGGCGACGTGCATTTTTGCGAGTATTCTGCAATCGAAGGCCCCTGCATACCGACCTCGGGCAAAAAATCGGGATTTCTCGATGTTTTCTACGGATGATGGGCGGGGTTATGGGCTGACAGCGTTTGATTTGCAGGGATATTCGCGGTCTTTGGCATTTATCGTGGCGCCCGAAGCTCTTGGTTATGTTGAATACTCCTAAAAATGCACGGCACTTAGAGGGGGACCTTTGCGAAAAGGGAAACCGCCCCGTCGAAGTATGCATTCGACGGGGCGGTTTATGCATTTGGCTGATTAAGGATGCGCTGTCAAACTACTAGAACTTGACGGTCGGGGCCTGGCGGGCTGCTTCGGCGGCCTCGAAGCCCTGGCGTTCCTTAAACTGGAAGATGCCGGCAAAGATGACAGCCGGGAACGTCTGAATGGCGTTGTTGTAGCTGAGCACGCAGTCGTTGTAGCTCTGGCGTGCATAGCTAATCTTGTTCTCGGTATCCTCGAGCGATGCCTGCAGCTGCGTAAAGTTGGTGTTTGCCTTAAGATCGGGATAGGCCTCGGCCACGGCGAAGAGCTGGCGCAGCGCACCGGTCAGCACGTTGTCGGCTTCCATCTTGGCCTCGGGCGTGGTTGCCTTGACGGCGGTGTTACGCGCGCTGATCACGGCGGAGAGCGTCTCCTGCTCGTGCTTGGCGTAGCCCTTGACGGTCTCGACCAGGTTGGGGATCAGGTCGTTGCGGCGCTGCAGCTGCGTATCGATGTTCTGCCAGGCGTTATCGATGCGGTTACGCTTGGTGACCATGTTGTTGTAGATGCCGGCGATGGCGCAGACAATCACAATGACAACAACGATGCCGATGATGACGGTAATCATGATGTCTCCGTTTCGAATGGCCGCGGCGGCATGCGCCAGCTGCCGTTGGTATAACGCTACTAGTATACCCGCAACGTTTTGCCGTGCCGAACTTTCCGGTAAGCGTTGTGTTTTCGGCGGGGTTGGCACCGGGGCAAAGCGTGCGAGGTACAGGTGTAAGATATGCGACAGATTGACGAGTGTTGTCTTTGCCCTGAGGATGGCGATACCAGTGGACCTTCGCATTAAGAAAACCTACCGCGCCCTGTTCGATGCTTTCACCGAGCTTCTCGAGGAGCATCGTTTTGAGGACCTGACGGTTGCCATGCTGTGCGACCGCGCCATGATTCGCCGTACGACGTTCTACAAGCACTTTCGCGACAAGAACGATTACTTTGCCTTTTATATCGATGAGCTTATGTCGGGCTTGCCGCAAAAACAGCCCGATGAGGCCGGCGCAGTGTCTGCCGAGGACGTGCGCGCGCTTCGGCACGCGATTTTGGACGATGCCATGGATTTGATTCTGGCGCACGAGCAGCTCATGGATAACATTTTGGCAAGCAGCATGTCGGGCATGTTGACCAACGTTATTTGCGACCGCATTGCCCGCTCCATCCGCGAGCGTGTGATGAACGTGCTTGCCGAGGATGCCCTGGCCCCCGTGTCACTCGAGACGACGTCTGAGTTTGTCGCCGGCGGTATTATTCGACTTTTCACGATATGGTGGGAATCGGGCCACGATCTTGAGCGTCGACCTGAGATAGCCGACGTGGTCGATGCACTGTTTGAGCGGACAATGACACCGGTGCATCACTAGGAGTGGCGGAGAGAGGGGGATTCGAACCCCCGGAACGCTCTCGCGCTCAACGGTTTTCAAGACCGCCGCATTCAACCGCTCTGCCATCTCTCCGTGAGTCGTAATGATAGCATCGTTTTGAATTTGCAACAGGGAAGGCGAACGATGACGATCACCGAAATCGACGAGAAGTTCATGCGCGAGGCGCTGGCCGAGGCGCGAGCCGCCGCGGCGGTGGGCGAGGTGCCCATCGGAGCCGTAGTGGTGCGCGACGGCGAGGTTGTCGCGCGGGCGCATAATCGTCGCGAGCTCGATCAGGATCCTTCGGCTCATGCAGAGTTCGCGGCCCTGTGCGCTGCCGCCCAGGCGCTTGGTCGCTGGCGCCTTTCCGATTGCACGGTCTACGTGACGCTCGAGCCTTGCTGCATGTGTGCGGGAATTATGGTTAACGCGCGCGTGGGACGTTGCGTGTATGGCGCGGCCGATGCCAAGGCGGGTGCGCTGGGCTCGCTGTACGACCTCAATGCCGATTCGCGCCTGAACCATCGGTTTAATGTGACCGCTGGCGTGCTGGCGGATGAGTGTCGTGAGGTGTTGAGCAGCTATTTTAGTGGGCTGCGTGACACCGATGGTGCTGCGTGCGGCTGTGGATCTGATCTTGAGGCGCATACCGCTCATGCCGAGGCGCTCGCTGGTGCTGGAGATATTGCCGTTGAGGCGGTCGATTTTGGCCCCGCATGCCGCCGGCCCCGCCGTGTGCTGCTGGCGATCGACTCCTTTAAGGGTAGCGTTTCGAGCGCGCAGGCGGAGGCGGCGGTTGCCGAAGGCGCACGCCGTGCGTGGCCCGATGCCGAGATGGCCGCGTTGCCGCTGGCGGATGGTGGCGAGGGAACGCTCGACGCCATCGCCGCGCGCGGTGGCGAGCTCTCAACCTGCGAGGTTGCAGGCCCCTTAGGCGATCGCGTGTCTGCCCGGATGCTGGTGGACGGCGAGCACAAGTCGGCCGTAATCGAGATGGCCGAGGCGGCGGGTATTAGGTATTCGCCTTGCACGGAGTCGGCGGCGTTGGCGGCCACAACCTATGGCGTGGGCGAGCTCATGCTTCGCGCGGTCCGTGCGGGGGCAAAGACCATCTATATTGGCTTGGGCGGCAGTGCCACCAACGATGGCGGCGCCGGCATGCTGCAGGCGCTGGGCGCCCACCTTGTCGATGAGTGTGGCCGCAATATCGCTCCCGGTCTCGCAGGACTTGAACACGTGACGAGTATCGATTTGGCACCGGCGCTTCGGGCACTGAGCGGTGCGCGCGTTGTCGTGCTTTCCGATGTCGAGAATCCGCTCGTGGGGCGTCGAGGCGCACTGGCGGTGTTTGGCGGGCAGAAGGGCCTACCGACGGATGACGCCGCGGCGCTGAGCAGGTACGACAGCTGGATGGTCGGCTACGGCCGCCTGCTCGATGCGGCGATTACCGGGGTGCGGGCTCAGGGGTTGCTGCGCGTGCCCGAGGGCGCACGGACATTTGGCTCGGTGCTCGGCGTGCCCGGTGCCGGTGCCGCGGGCGGCCTGGGCGCCGCGTTGTTGGCACTTGGTGCCGAGTTGCGTTCGGGTGTGGAGACGGTGCTCGATCTGATTGGGTTTGACGAACGCGTGCGCGATGCCGACCTGGTCATAACGGGCGAGGGCAACATGGATGAGCAGTCCGCCGCTGGAAAGGCACCGGTGGGCGTGGCCCGTCGTGCGAAGCGATATGGCAAGCCGGTGGTCGCCGTCGTGGGCGGTCGTGCTGACAACCTGGATGCGGTGTATGGGCAGGGTATTGACTTGGTTTTGCCGATTTGCCGCAAGCCCATGGACCTGGAACAGGCACTCGATCCGCAAGAAGCCACAACCAACCTCATCTGTGCTGGCGAAGCGGCTGCTCGATCCTACGACCTTGGCCGTATCTAAAACCCATCCCCTCGATAAGTTGCGGTGAAATACGGAGTGTTTTTGCCTTTAAGGTGCCAATTCAGTCCGTATTCCACCGCAACTTCGAGAATGTCCATTCGAGGTTGGCTGCCTTGTGCCTTGGGTCGGACCGCCTGCCACGAAACGTGGCCATCTACTACGTTAAACCGGCCACTCTCGACCATCCCGGAATTTACAAAAACAAAACCGCAGGTAGAAAGCTTGCCGATTTTCGAAAAAGTCGGCTATGGTCGACCCCTGTGGCCTAAACGTAGTAGATGGGCCCTTTCTGCGGTGCGGCACCAAGCCGGTCATTTTGGGATGGGACTATTTTGACTACTCATTGGCTGCTCTGGCAATCGGGCTGCAAAAGTAGTCAAAAAAGCCCCGTCCCAAATTAGCTACCTTGCTCTGGTGGGCGGGAGCGGGTAAGATATACCGAGCGCCTAGCGCGTTCGATGGGTTCGGATGACGACATGTTCCGAATCTGGTCAGGTCCGGAAGGAAGCAGCCATAAGGAGCCTCTGTCGGGCATCCGAATCCATCGAGCGCACGGGCGCTTTTTGGTGCCGCGACATGGTCCGGGAGGCGGCGAGGTATTTGGTGTCTCGCTGGTCCTCGGCTTTGCCTGCGGGATCGCTCGACTACCAAATACCTCGCCGCCTCCCGGACCATGTCGTCCAAAAATCACCCGTAGAGGCGCATTAATCTGAAGAATTGAATCCCGTGCCTTTTGCTGCTCGGTGGCGTTGTCTGGAGCGCGGTGGCTATGTGGTTCAAGGGATGGCGGCGTTGCCGTCTGTTTTTACAAGTAAAGAGGCCCGTTTCCCTGGGGGAAACGGGCCTCTTTTGTTTCTGGGTTCGTGATTGGCGAAGGCGATATGCTCTGGCGGCTATTTTGAGTTCTTGATGCGGCGTGTGGCTGCGGTGGTTATTCCGAGGCCTGCGGCGGCGATTGCTGCGGGTGCGATTGCGCTCGGCGCTGTGTCGCCCGTGTTCGCGAGCTTGCCGGCGGTCGTATCTGCTTGCTTGCCGCTGCACGAGTTCGCTTGCTTGGCGGAGCTCGGTGCGGTGTCTTTGCCGGTCGCGGGCGAGCCGGCGGGCTGTGCCGTCTCGGCCGGTTGCGTCGAGCCGGAGGGAGGCGTTGTCTCGGCGGGTTTCGTCACCTCGGGCGAGGTGGCCTTGTCTGCCGTGGCTTTTGCCTCTTCGTATGCCTTGCAGGCGTCGTCATAGGCCGCTTGTGCCTTTTCCAAATCGCCGAGGAGCGCATTTCGCTTGGCTATGTCCTCGTCGATGTGGGCTTTGACATTCTCCGCATCACTTTCAAGGTTATTAATCACTCTTTCCTGGCTCTCGAGCCTATGCCGAACTTGGTCAAGCTCCTCTTCACAAAACTCTTCTTGCCGTTTTGCCGCCATGATCTCCGAACGCAACTGCTTAATAGTTTCGCTAATAGCTTTGCTAGGCTCCTCGTCGCCGAGGTCCTTAAGTACCTTATCTAATTTTGCCTGAAGGCCGCTTGTCCGGTTACGGGCTTCATCGTATCTGGCTTGGGCTGCATCGACGTTCGCTTGCATGGCGGGAAGGGGTCCCCTCAATTTGGCGGCTTCCGCCACCAGCTTGTCGTAGATCTCTTGAAGAGCGGCAATGTCATCATCGATTTCCGCAAGTTTCTCGGGACTTGCGGCGTCTTTTGCGGCCTCGAGGTTTTTGAGCGCTTCCTGCATGGCTGCATACGCTTTTTCTTTTGCGGCGTCCGCATCTTTCGTCTGCAAGGCAACTGCATCGACAGGGGAGTTGGTTTCTGCCGCGATCGCCGTTGCGGGGGCGATTCCCGCGGCAAGTGCCGCGGAAAGGGCGATGCCCACGGTTGCGCGTCTTGCACTTCTTGCGAGAATGTCGTTCATCTCGGCACCTCATTTCAAGGGTCGGCAGCTATTTTGAGTTCTTGAGGCGGCGTGTGGCTGCGGTGGTTATTCCGAGGCCTGCGGCGGCGACTGCTGCGGGTGCGATTGCGCTCGGCGCTGCGTCGCCCGTGTTCGCGAGCTTGCCGGCGGTCGTATCTGCTTGCTTGCCGCTGCTCAAGTTCGCCTGCTTGGTGGAGCTTGGCGGGGTATTTTTGCCGGTCGCGGACGAGCCGGTGGGCTGTGTCGCCTCGGCCGGTTGCGCCGAGTTGGAGGGAGGCGTCGTCTCGGTCGGTTGCGTTATCTCGGGCGAGGTGGCCTTGTCTGCCGCGGCTTTCGCCTCTTCGTATGCCTTGCAGGCGTCGTCATAGGCCGTTTGCGCTTTTTTCAAATTGTCGAGGAGCGCATCTCGCCAGGCTATGAACTGGTCGGTATGGGCTTTATACTTCTCTGCAGCACGTTCACAGTCATTAACTTGTCTTTCCTGCCTTTCGAGGCGGCCCTTGACCTCGCGGAGCTCCATTTCGCAAAAGTCAACTCGCGCTTTTGCCGTTACGATCTCTTGGCGCAACTGCTTTATTTGCTGTTTAACAGTTTCGACAAGCTCCTCGTCGCCGAGCGCTTCGAGTGCCTTAAGCACCTCAAGTTTCTTGTCTAATTCTGCTTGGAGCTCGCTTACCCGGTTGATGGCCCCGTCGTATTTGGCTTGGGCTGCATCGATGTCCGCTTGCATGGTGGGAAGGAGTTCCCTCTCTTCGAC
The DNA here is from genome assembly GCF_015553355.1 of Collinsella aerofaciens. Taxonomy (GTDB): domain Bacteria; phylum Actinomycetota; class Coriobacteriia; order Coriobacteriales; family Coriobacteriaceae; genus Collinsella; species Collinsella aerofaciens_V. The sequence goes on along the minus strand of NZ_JADNGN010000007.1, from coordinate 31,739 downwards.
GGCTTGCGCCGCCATCTTGTCGCGGAGCTCTTGAAAACGGGCAATGTCATCATTGAATCTCGCAATTTTCTCGGGACTTGCGGCGTCTTTTGCGGCCTCGAGGTTTTTGAGCGCTTCCTGCATGGCTGCATACGCTTTTTCTTTTGCGGCG
>NZ_JADNGN010000007.1:0-31489 GCF_015553355.1 Collinsella aerofaciens | reverse complement strand
GGACTTGCGGCGTCTTTTGCGGCCTCGAGGTTTTTGAGCGCTTCCTGCATGGCTGCATACGCTTTTTCTTTTGCGGCGGCCGCGTCTTCTGTCTGCGGGGCGCCCGAATTGCCGTTGGCGGCGCTCGTCTGCGAAACGGCCGCACCGGTGGGGGAACTGGTTTCTGCCGCGATCGCCGTTACGGGGGCGATTCCCGCGACAAGTGCCGCGGAAAGGGCGATGCCCACAGTTGCTCGTCTTGCTCTTCTTGCGAGAATGTCGTTCATCTCGGCACCTCATTTCAAGGGTCGGCGACTAACTTGGTAGCACTAATGTAAGTATACCAAGCGGTCGACCCGACACTGGCTGGGCATGCGCACCTCTCCGCTTCTTTGGAAACCGAACCCCATTAGAAATGACGAGTTGTTTACGCTTCTTTGGGGCGACAGTACTATCATGATTCGAATTGAGTGTGAATGATGATAGGGAGCGCCTATACATGATTGAGCTGCTCAGGCGTTTTGGTGGTAAGTTTCGCCGATATATGGTGATTGGCCCTGCGTGCAAGCTGATCGAAGTGATCTTTGACCTGCTTACGCCGCTGGTGATTGCCCAGATGATCGATCAGGGCATCGGCGCGCACGACGTGGACGCTGTCATCCGTTACGGCGTGGTGCTTGCCGCCATGGCCGTGATCGGCATCTCGTTTACGCTCGTCTGCCAAAAGATGGCGGCGCTCACCTCGCAGGGCATGGGCACCGACATCCGCGGCGCGCTCTACCAGCACATCAACAAGCTGAGCTACGCCGAGCTCGACCGCTTTGGCACGCCCTCGCTCATCACGCGCATTACCAACGACGTCAACCAGGTGCAGCTTGCCGTGGCACTGGGCGTGCGCATGCTTATCCGCTGGCCCTTTTTGGCCGTGGGCTCCATGTGCGCGGCCCTTGCCATCGACCTTAAGCTCGGCGTGATCTTTTTGATCTGCACGCCCGCCATCGGCCTAGTGTTTTGGGTTGTCATGGCGCGCTGCATCCCGTATTACAAACAACTGCAGGCAAAACTCGACCGCATCGCGCTCATTTGCCGCGAGGGGCTTTCGGGCGCCCGCGTGGTCCGCGCGTTTGTGCGCGAAGACCACGAGCGTGAGCGCTTCGCCCAAGCTGCCGATGACCAGGCGCATGTCGCCATCGCGGTGGGCAAGCTCTCGTCGATCCTGAACCCCGTCACGTTTTTGGTGATGAACCTGGGCGTGTGCGCCATCCTGTGGGTGGGCGGTATCCAGGTCAACGTGGGCGAGCTCACGCAGGGCCAGGTCATGGCGTTTGTGAACTACATGACGCAGACCCTTACCTCCATCGTGTACGTTGCCAACTTGGTGGTGGTCTTTACCAAGGCGAGCGCCAGCGCGTCGCGTATCAACGAGGTGCTCAATTGTGAGCCGAGCATCACCGACGAGGGCAACCAGCCGGTCGCGCTGCCCGAGCCGGGCGCGATGGTCGCCGCCGCCCCAGTATCAGCGCTGAGCTTTGACCATGCGAGCTTCTCGTTTGGCGCGGGCGCGGCAAATGCCGTCGACGATGTGACCCTGGAACTGCCGTTGGGCAAAACGCTCGGCATCATCGGCGGCACGGGCAGCGGCAAGTCCACACTCGTCTCGCTTATCCCGCGCCTGTACGATGCGGGCGCCGGCGGCGTGAGCGTGATGGGTGCCAATGTGCGCACGTGGCCGCTCGACCAGCTGCGCCATGTGGTCGCGACCGTCCCGCAACGCGCGTCGCTGGTGAGCGGCACGATTCGCAGCAACCTGACCTGGCGCGACGAGACGGCGACCGACGAGGAGCTCTGGGCCGCGCTCGATATGGCGCAGGCCAGCGAGTTCGTGCGCAACAAGCCCCAGGGCCTGGATGCCCCGGTCGAGGCGGGCGGCAAGAACTTTAGCGGCGGCCAGCGCCAACGCCTGACCATCGCGCGCGCCTTGGTGGGCGACCCGCAGATCTTGATCATGGATGACTCCGCCTCGGCGCTCGACTTTAAGACCGACGCGGCGCTTCGTCACGCCATTCGCGAGCGCAGCACGCGCGGCGCCGCCGAGGGCGGGTTGCCGCTGACGACGGTGATCGTGAGCCAACGCGTTTCAACCGTGCGCGATGCCGACATAATCTGCGTGCTCGATCACGGCTCGGTCGCGGGCCTGGGCACGCACGATGAGCTGTACGCGACCTGCCAGCTCTACCGCGAGATCTGCCAGTCGCAGCTTCGCCGCGAGGAGCTCGAGGGCCAGCAGGGGAGTGCGGCGCTCGCGTCCGCTCCGACCGCCCCTGCATCTGCCTGCGCAAAGGAGGGCTGCTAAATGAATCCGTACACTTCCTCCGGTTCGGTCGCCACGATGACGGCCAATGTGTCCGGTAACGATAACCTCAACGACCTGGGCGACGGTCCGCGCCAGCCCGGCGACCCCGAGCGCTATCCCGTGGGTGCGGTGACTCGCCGCCTGATGGGCTACGTTCGTCCACACCGCATTTCGTTTGCGGCGTCGTTTGTGAGCGCCGCCATCTCGGTGATCTTGCAACTCTATACGCCCATCCTCATCGGCGAGGGCATCGACCTGATCGTTGCCGCCGGGCAGGTGGACTTTGACGCGCTGCTGCCGCTCGTTACCAAGCTCGCGCTCGTCGTGGTGGGCGCGGCGGCCTTCCAGTGGCTGCAGGGCTACTGCGTCAACCGCCTGTCCTACGAGACGGTGCGCGACATGCGCGTGGAGGCGAGCGACAAGCTCAGCCGCATGCCGCTCAGCTTTATCGACGGCCATGCCCACGGCGACCTCATGAGTCGCGTGGTCAACGACGTCGATCAGGTGGGCGACGGTCTGCTGCAGGGCTTCACACAGCTCTTCACCGGTGTTATCACCATCGTGGGCACGCTCGCGTTTATGCTCTCCATTAATCTGACCATGACGCTCGTGGTGGTGCTCGTCACGCCGCTTTCCATTTTTGCAGCCGGTGCTATTGCCAAGCTCTCCAACAAGAGCTTTACGGCGCAGCAGCGTATTCAAGGGCAGCTCGGTGGTCATATCGAGGAGTACGTAGGCGAGCAAAAGCTTGTCGACGCCTTTGCCTATGGCCCGAACGCCCAGCAGCGCTTCGATGCCCTCAATGCCGAGCTCTACACCGCGGGCGAGCGCGCGCAGTTTATGGGTTCGCTCTCCAACCCCGGTACGCGTTTTATCAATAACATCATCTATGCCGTGGTCGCTGTGATCGGCTGCGTGGGCGTGATCACGGGCGTGCCCGCGGCGCTTACGGTGGGCGGCGTGCAGATCTTCCTGTCCTATGCCAACCAGTACACCAAGCCGTTCAACGAGGTCACCAACGTCATTACGCAGATCCAGACCGCGTACGCCTCGGCGCGCCGCATGTTTGCGCTGCTCGATGCCCGCGAGCAGGAGCCCGATGCGGCGGATGCCGTGGAACTTGCCGCCCCGCAGGGCGAGGTCGCCTTTGAGCATGTGGACTTTAGCTACGTGCCCGATCGCAAGCTGCTGCAGGATATCTGCATCGAGGCCAAACCCGGCATGCGCTTTGCCCTGGTCGGCCCCACGGGTTGCGGCAAGACGACGCTCATCAACTTGCTGCTGCGGTTTTACGATATCGATGCCGGACACATCATGGTCGATGGCCGGTCTTCGCGTGACTACACGCGCGCAAGCCTGCGCCGTGCCTTTGGCATGGTGCTGCAGGATACGTGGCTGTTCGAGGGCACGGTGGCGGAAAACATCGCCTACGGCTGTCCCGACGCCACGCGCGAGCAGGTTATCGAAGCTGCCAAGCGCGCGCATGCGCACAAGTTTATCGTGCAGCTGCCAGGCGGCTACGATACGGTCATCGGCGAGGACGGCGGCACGTTTAGCCAGGGTCAAAAACAGCTGCTGTGCATTGCGTGCGTTATGCTCACCGATCCGGCGATTCTGCTGCTGGACGAGGCAACGTCGAGCATCGATACGCGTACCGAGCTGCAGGTGCAGGCGGCATTCGACGAGCTCATGGCCGGTCGCACAAGCTTTGTCGTGGCGCACCGCCTGAGCACCATCCGCAACGCCGACTGCATTCTGGTGATGCGCGACGGCCAGATTATCGAGCGCGGCACGCACGACGAGCTGCTAGCGGCAGGCGGCTTCTACGCCGAGCTCTACCGCAGCCAGTTTGCCCAGTGAGCAAGCCCGTGGGGCAAATTAATCAATCGACAGACGGTGGTTTACATCTGTCACGTAAGTACTAAGATATTCATCTAATAAATTGCATTAGTGGCTTTAGTTTTGGGGGAAACGAGGCAACGTGACTATGACGTGCTCTCTGGTGGTTAACAGCAAGAGCGGTAATACCAGGATGGTTTCGGGCGCGATCAAGCGCGCTCTGCAGGCTGCGGGTGTTGAGTTTGTCCATGCCGCGGCGTTGAGCGACGATGCGGATGCAGATCAGGTCGCGCTCGAGGCACAGGGCGCCTGCGCGGCCGACACGGTGCTCGTCGGTTTTTGGTGCGACAAGGGCGCGTGCACGCCTTCGGTCGCGGCGTTGCTCTCCGCCTTGCACGGTAAGCGCGTGTTCCTGTTTGGCACCTGCGGCTTTGGGGCCGACCAGAGCTACTATCAGCAGATTATCGACCGCGTAACTTCCAATTTGGCTGGGGATGCCGAGCTTGCGGGCTGGGCGATGTGCCAGGGCAAGATGGGCCCCGCGGTCAAGCAGCGCTACGAGGCCATGCTCGAGCAAGATCCCGACAACGCCCGATTTAAGATGCTGCTCGACAACTGGGTTGCCGCGAAGGACCATCCCACCAAGGAAGATCTGGACAACATGGCTGCAGCCGCCAAAAAGGCCGTTTTGGGCGAGTAGCTTCGTCGTTCGCGGTCCTTCGTGCAAAACAATACAAATGTGAAAGCCTCGAAATTCTCGAGGCTTTTTTCTTGACACTCATAGGCGCAACCGTGGCAAGCGTTTGGGGTGACATTTTCCATCACCACGATGACGAGGCTGTCCTGGATGACACGCTCTCATGCGTTCGCTGGATGTATTCAGAGTGGGACGGGCTTTCCGGATGGATGGGGTTTCGGAAAGTGCGTCCCCCACAAGCGGAAACTGCATCCCATTCCGGACGTGAATTCTGGGACACGGTTTCCGGATGCAAAAAAGGCCACAAGACGTGGCCTTCAACTTATATATGTTGCGGATACCCCCCCATGACAAGCCGCGCTCCAACAACAGGGCGTCTGTCCGGGCGGAGGCATATAAGGTTCATCGCGAGTTCCGCACGCAAAGGAGGCCACTTAATGTGGCCTCCGTCTTGCGCAGGACTGTCCGAGCAGGGAACCTTATATGCCTCCGCCCGGACAGACGTTTCAGTTGTGAATTAGCAGCGACCCGCTACTTGATCTTGGTTGTACCCGGTGCCAGGTTGGGGTCGGTCTCGTTGGCCTCGGTCTGGAAGTGCTCGGTGTACACGTTCTTGCCGTCGCGGAACATCTCGTAGTACTGCATCTTGGCGTAATCCTCGCGCGCCTTGGTTGCGGCAGCGGCAGCGGCGTCGTCACCGGTGACGTTGGAGGAGAGCGCCCAGCGCAGGCTGGCGTCCTCGTAGCCCACGGAGTTGATAGCGGGCAGCGACTTGCGCAGCGTCATGTGCGCCTTCTGGTAGTCGGTCAGCGGGGCACCGATCAGCTGCATGAGTTGCGTGGACAGGTAGTTGGTGGACAGGTCGTCGACCTCACTCGTCTGGTCGCAGCCGGCAACGTCGTAGTTGGCCCAGATGATGTAGTCGGTCTGCCACAGGCGCTCTTGATGCGTGGCGTCGTCCTCGCCGGTAAACCACTTGTCGTTGAACTTGGACGGGAAGAACGGCTGGTGATCGCCCCAGAACACCACGACTACCTTACGGTCGAGCTTGCTCAGGGCGTTGAGGAAGTAGCGAAGCGCCTGGTCGGACTGCTCGATGCACGAGACATACTCGTCGACATCGGAGAGCGTGCCGTCCTCGACGGTCTTGGCGTCCAGATCGGTCGTGTCGATGTTCAGGTGCATCTGCTTGTCGACCGGCAGCAGACCCGTGTCGTAGCCCGAGTGGTTCTGCATGGTCACGTCGAAGATAAACTGCGGATCGGCGTTCTGGTCGAGCAGCTCAAGAATCTTGTCGTAGGTCGCCTGGTCGGTCACCATGCCGCGCAGGGTATCGGCGCCCTGGAAGTCGTTGATGGACAGGAACTGGTCAAAGCCAAAGTCCTTGTAGACGTTCTCGCGGTTCCAGTTGGTTGCGTGATTGGGGTGCATAGCCGTGGTGGAATAGCCGAGCGATTTGAACTGCTCTGCCAGGTTCCCGGTCGTTTCCATGTTGTAGATGGTGTAGGGGTACACGCCCGAGCCCAGGTTGGCCATGGAGTTGCCGGTCATAAACTCAAACTCGGTATTGGCGGTGCCGCCGCCGTAGGCGCTCACGTAGAGCTTGCCGCGGCTGAGGCAGTTGGACAGGCTCTTAAAGTACTGCGGACCCTCGTAGCCGGCGCGCATGTTCTGGTAGATCGACAGATCCGAGAACGTCTCGTTCATGATGGCGATGACCGTGGGCTTCTCGCTGTCGAACTGCTCCTGGGCGGCGGCGCGCTCGTCGCTCTTGGCCGCGTCGGACTTGTCGTAGGCCTTGGCGTACTTTTTGAGCGTGGCCTTGGCATCGTCGACGGAGTAGTCGGCGGGTTTGGGCGGCTTGATGGACTGTGCCGCACTAATAAAGGCAGGCAGGTAGCCCTCGCGCCAGTAGCTCTCGAGCGGACGCCAGGTGTAGACGGTGATGCCGAGAGTGTTGTAGTAGTCGATGAGCGTAACATGCGCGGTCACACCGCCCAGGCACAGCACGGCCACGAGCAGGTTGGTGAGCAGCATGCGCTTGGCGTTGGCGGCGCCCTTCTGACGGTGCGGTGCCACCAGGCCAGCGTACTCGCACAGCAGCATGGCGATGGCGGTAAAGCCCATGGACAGCACGCAGAACAGCGAGATGGAGAAGGTGTAGCCGGTGCCGGCGACCGCGGCGGCGGTGGAGATGGCCGAAAGGTCGCCCGGCTGGATGGGCATGGACTTAAACGTGATAACGAAGAACTCGGCAATGCCCAGGATAAAGAGGGCAAAGGCCAGGACCGCGGGGGCTGCGCCGTGGCGCTGGAATAGGAAGAACAAGCCGACCATGAGCGTGGTGATGATGGCCCACTCGAGCAGGATGCACAGGGGGTAGACCCAGGTAAAGTCGTGGTTGGACGATACCTCCATGCCCAGCAGCGCAAAGACGCCGCCGAGCAGCAGGCACAAGACAGCCGCGACGAGCGGTTTGCCCACGAAGGCGCCGCGCAGGCGGGCAAGCTTGCCGGTGGGGGCGGGGGCGTCGGGCTCGGCGAATGCAAAGACGCGCGGAGCGATGCGGTCGCGGGCGATGCTGGCCCAGGCGCAACCGGTGAGAATGGCATTGGTCAGGATGAGCATCACGAAGGCGAGCGGCTCGTTTTGGGCGACGAGACCAATAGCGCCCCAAATGGTCAAAAAGAGCTGGAACAGGCCGAAGGCGACGCTCCACCCAAGAGCGCTTTTGGCAACGGTGCCCGACTGAGCGCGAATGGCCTTGGCCTCGCGCAAAACAAGGTAGACGGTCGCCGCAAGACCGACGAGCGAGACGGCGGCAGCGAACATGCTGAGACTCCTCACAAACTAAAACCTACGAAAGCGGGGGTTTACCCGATTGTTACCAAGATATGCGCCGCAATTGGTGTCTGCGCACAACAACCAGCCATATTAACGCGCACGTGTGGCGGTGTGGCGCAATGTAGTGGCGACCTGCGCGATAATGGACGGGAATTACACGGAAACGTAAAGGCTTCTTAAAGAATTAGCGAGGATGATGCGATGAACGAGCAGGTTTGCACCAAGGCTGTGGATACGAACGGTTATCCGGTCGAGACGACGGGCAATGCGGTGCTGGACACGTTGGAGCACCGTTCCTCCACGCGTGTCTTTGCGCGTGATGACGACGACCGCCCCGTGGCGGTGACCGACGAGCAGCGGGCGGCGATTCTGCATGCGGCGAGTCGTGCGCCGTCGGCAGGCGCCATGATGATGTATTCCATCGTAAGCATTCGCGAGCAGGCTACGCTGGACCGCCTCGCCGACCTGTGCGATTACCAGCCCATGATCGCCAAGGCGCCCTGGGCACTAATATTTGTGGTCGATTATGCCAAGTGGATCGATCTGTTTGAGCACGTGGGCTGCTTTGAGCCCGAGTTTGTCGAGCGTACGGGCAAGGCGCCCCGCCGCGCGCCGGGTTTGGGCGACTTTGCCATCGCGGCCCAGGACGCCGTGATCGCTGCGCAAAACGCCGTGGTTGCCGCCGAGGCCCTGGGGCTGGGGAGCTGCTACATCGGCGATATCGTCGAGAATGCCGAGGAAGTTGCCGAGCTGCTGGACTTGCCGCCCTATACCATGCCGCTGTCGATGCTCATCATCGGCACGCCCCGTAAGGAGCGTCCGGCCATTGCGCATCCCGTGGCGAACCTGGTGCACGAGGAGCGCTACTGCCGCGCCGATGCCGCGACCATGGACGCGCAGGTGGCCGAGATGGACGCGATGTTCCGTCCGCATGCCCGCGAGGTGGGGGAGCGCGTCGTGGACATCTATACCCGTAAGCACACGAGTCCCTTTATGGCCGAGATGAGCCGCTCCATGGAGTGGTGGTTCAAAAATTGGCTTGGAAAATGACGAATGTGACAAAGGGAAAGTCCCTTTGTCACATTCCATATCGCCGAGGTGGCTTAAAGGCTGTATAAATGTTTATCTAGCTGGGAAAACAGTGCCATTCAAACATGGGCCGATTACCTATAATTCCTTCGAACATTAAAGTTGGGAGGAAACCGGCTTATGGAACAAAAGGCCAAGGAGGCAGCTTCGCACGCTGCGATTCCTGTGAGCATCTCGGCGATGCTCGTCACGCTGGGCGTGGTGTACGGCGATATCGGCACCAGCCCTATGTATGTAACCAAGGCGCTCGTTGCCGGCAACGGCGGCATCGGAAGCGTCACGGAGGAGTTCGTGCTCGGCGCGCTCTCCCTTGTCGTGTGGACGGTCACGCTGCTGACCACCATCAAGTATGTGCTCATCTCGCTGCGCGCCGATAACCATGGTGAGGGCGGCATCTTTGCCCTGTACAGCCTGGTCAAGCGCTGCGGCAAGTGGCTCATCATCCCCGCCATGCTGGGTGGCGCCGCGCTGCTCGCCGACGGCATCCTGACGCCGGCCGTTACCGTTACCACGGCCATCGAGGGCCTGCGCACCATCCCGGCGGTCCATGCCGTGCTGGGCGATGATCAGGGCCGCGTCGTCGCCATTACGCTTGCCATCATCATCGCGCTCTTCTTGGTACAGCGCATCGGTACGGCCAAGATCGGTCACGCCTTTGGCCCCATCATGACGCTGTGGTTCCTGTTCCTGGGCGGCACGGGTCTGTTCTTTGTCTTCCAGCACCCCGCCGTGCTGCTGTGCCTCAACCCGCTGCGCGGCATCGCCTTTTTGCTGAGCCCCAACAACCACGCGGGCATCATGATTCTGGGCAGCTGCTTCCTCGCCACCACCGGTGCCGAGGCGCTCTACTCCGACATGGGCCACGTCGGCCGCGGCAACATCTACGCTACCTGGCCGTTCGTTAAGTGCTGCCTGCTGCTTTCCTATATGGGCCAGGGCGCTTGGCTTATGAACAACGCTGCCAACCCCGAGCTCATGGGCATTGCCGATCTCAACCCGTTCTACCAGATGCTCGCCCCGGGCCTGCGCCCGTTTGCCGTAGGCCTTTCCACCGTCGCGGCCATCATTGCCTCGCAGGCGCTCATCACCGGCGCATTCTCGCTGGTGTCCGAGGCCAGCCGCCTGGACCTCATGCCGCACATGCAGGTCTTCTACCCTGCCGAGACCAAGGGCCAGCTCTACATCCCCATGGTCAACAACGTCATGCTTGTCGGCTGCGTCATCGTGGTGCTGCTGTTCCAGAACTCGGCGCATATGGAAGCCGCCTACGGCCTTGCCATTACGCTGACTATGATGTGCACCACGCTGCTGCTCTTCTTCTACCTGCACGAGGAGCGCAAGCTCAAGGTTGCTCCGTGGATCTTCGCGGCCTTTTTCCTTTTGCTCGAAGGCTTCTTCTTCGTGAGCTCGCTCACCAAGTTCTTCCACGGCGGCTACTTCACCATCCTCATGGCTGCACTCATCATGGGCATTATGGTGTGCTGGTACAACGGCACGGCGGTCGAGCAGCGCCAGTTTACGCTGCTGCCGCTGCGCAGCTACCTGCCGCAGCTCAAGCGCCTGCGCGACGACGATCGCTATGAGCGCATGAGCGACAACATCGTGTACCTGACCAAGGACACCCATACCGATTACATCGACCGTGATATCGTCTACTCGATCTTGGACAAGCATCCCAAGCGCGCTCGCGCCTGGTGGTTCGTGAATGTCGAGACCATGGACGAGCCGCATACCTTTGCCTATTCGGTCGAGACGTTCGGCACCGACTACGTGTTCCGCGTGCATCTGTACCTGGGCTACAAGATCAACCAGCGCGTCAATGCCTACCTGCGTCAGGTCGTTCAGGACCTGGCTGCCACCGGCGAACTGCCTGCGCAGACGCATGACTACTCGGTCTACAAGGATCCGGGTAACATCGGTACGTTCAAGTTCGTCCTGATCCGTAAGCTTCTGGCGCCCGAAAGCGATGTGGAGCCGAGCGAGCGTACGGCCATCACGCTCAAGTACATCATCCGCCGCGCCGCCGGCACGCCTGCACGCTGGTACGGCCTGGAGAACTCCAACGTGAGCTTTGAGTACGTGCCGCTGTTCACCAAGTTCAAGGCCGTGAACAAGATGCAGCGCCTGGCCCCCAACGAGCGGCCGTAGGCGCCGACGGGTTGCACGGAGTTGGTTTTCGATGGACAAGATTGAGACCGCGGAGGCAAACATGGATGCAAAGATGCTTGATGGCCGCGAGGTTGTTGCCGAGCTGGTACGTGAGGCACGCGCCGACGCCGCCGAAGATCGGTTTTTGACGAACCGTGCCAACATGGATATGGCCGATCGCGTGATCTCGATCGTGGTTACGCTGCTTGTCGCGGCGTGCGTTTGCGCGCTGCTCGCGCACGTGTTGTTTGTCTAGCGACCGCCGGTTGCAAAGGCTATACACTTGGAACCACCACAAGGGAAACCACCACAAAGGTGCCTGTCCCTTTGTGGTGGTTTTTGTTTTTGAGAGAGGGGCGGGGCGCTGATGGACGTCCGTACGGACGGCGATATTGCCGATAGCTTTTGGTGGCGGCGCACAACGCTGACGCGCCGCACTCCTCTGTATGACGCCTGCGTGTCGGTGGGGCTGTTGGTCGCGGCGACGATTGTGGGCGCGCTGCTCGACCATCCGGGTCTCGCGCCGAGCATCATGATCGTCTATGTGTTCGCCGTGCAGCTGTGCGCATTCTTTACCTGGAGTCGCCTGTATTGCTTGCTGAGCTCGGCTGCCGCCGTGGCGCTCTACAACTTCTTGTTTGTCGACCCGCGCTACTCGCTGTCGCTTATCGACCGCGGCTATCCAGGCATGTTCTTCATCATGTTTGTGGTCTCGCTTGTATCGAGCTCGATTGCGTTAGCCCTGCGCCGGGCCTTGGCGCAGGCTGCCGCCAGCGACCGTCGCACGCATATGGTGCTCGAGACCAACCGCATGCTGCAGCGCTGCGCCGACGAGCAGCAGATCGTTCACGCCATGGCCACGCAGCTGGCGCGTCTTTCGGGCTGTCCGGTCGTGTGGTACAGCGCCGACGCCGAGGGCGATGACCTGCTGCCGCGTGCGACGTACACGGCCGTGGGCGATGCCGTGCCGGTGCACGAGCTGGCGCCGCAGATGCCGCCGCGGCTTTCGGCGTCCGCCTATGTGGGAACGCCGCTCGACGCCACGTTTGGCGGCTCGGCGTTTTATGGCATCTACCTGACGGTTCGCACGGGCGACGGCTTCGTGCGCTCGGGCGACCCCGCCTCGGTGGTGGGCGTGCTGGCTATCGTTGCCGAGCCCGACGTGCTGACGCATGAGGAGCGGACGCTTGCCGATGCTATCGTGAGCGAAGGCGAGCTGGCGCTCGATCGCGCCCGCGCCATGGAGGCCCGCGAGGAGGCGGCGGTGCTCGCCAAAAACGAACAGTTGCGCGCCAACCTGCTGCGCTCCATCTCGCACGATCTGCGCACGCCGCTTACCAGTATTTCGGGTAATGCCGACGTGCTGCTCGACCAGGGCTCGACCGGCACCGCGGTGCTCGATGCCCAGACGCGCCGCGGCCTGCTCCTTTCCATTCGCTCGGATGCGCAATGGCTCAACGCCACCGTCGAGAACCTGCTCGCCATCACCAAGCTCGAGGGTGGCGGTATGCGCCTGTCGACCACACTCGAGCTCATGGACGATATCGTCGAGGAGGCGCTGCGCCACGTGAACCCTGCCGTGCGCGAGCACGACCTTAAGGTAGTGGCGTGCGATGAGCCGGCGCTCGTCAACGTCGATGCGCGCCTGATGGTGCAGCTGGTGGTCAATCTGGTGAACAACGCCATCACCTATACGCCCGCAGGCTCGCATATCGTGATTTCGATTGGCGTCGACGATGGACGCGTGGCGTGCTCGGTGGCCGATGACGGCCCGGGCATCGCACCCGAGGATCGCGAGCGGATCTTTGAGTCGTTCTATACCGCCAACCACGGTTTGGCCGACAGCCACCGCAGCGTGGGCTTGGGTCTTTCGCTCTGCCGCTCCATTGCGCTGGCGCATGGCGGTAGCATAGAGGTTGCCGCGGCGGACCCGCACGGCTCGGTCTTTACGATTGAGCTTCCCGTCGCCGACGTTTCGTTTGATAAGGAGTAGCGCTGTGCCGAACTCTGCCGTAAAACCGCTCATCTTGGTCGTTGAGGACGACCCCGCCGTTCGCAATCTTATTGTTGCCGCGCTCGAGGCGCACGGCTTGCGTCATATGGCCGTGGAGACCGCCCATGCCGCCATCGCCGCCGCCTCATCGCAGGCACCGAGCATTGTGCTGCTCGACCTGGGTCTGCCCGATATGGACGGCGTCAAGGTGGTGGAGTCGGTGCGCGCATGGTCGGGCATGCCGATCATCGTGGTCTCGGCGCGCAGCGAGGATGCGGACAAGATTCGTGCGCTCGATGCTGGCGCCGACGATTACCTGACCAAGCCGTTTTCGGTCGAGGAGCTGCTCGCGCGCATTCGCACGACGCTCAGGCGCCTTTCGTATGCGCAAACGGGCGGCGTTGCCTCCGAGGGCTCGTTCGATACCGGTGAGCTGCATATCGATTTTGATGCCGGCATCGCCACGATGGATGGCGAGGAGCTGCATCTGACGCCGATCGAGTACAAGCTCCTGTGCCTGCTGGCGCATAACGCCGACAAGGTGCTGACGCACCAGTCTATCCTGCACGAGATTTGGGGTACGGCAACTAAGAGCGACCTGGCGAGCCTGCGTGTCTTTATGGGCACGTTGCGTAAGAAGATCGAGTCCGACCCCGCGCACCCGCGCTATATCCAGACGCATGTGGGTATCGGCTATCGCCTGGTCACCCAAGGCTAGATTGCCAACCACCATCCCAATATGAGTTGCGGTGAAATAGTTCCTGTTTAGGCCTTTGCCAGGCATTTTTAAGAACTATTCCACCGCAACTTCGTTATTTGCCCTTGGGCTTGCTGGCGTAGAACTTTTTCTTTTTGGGCTTGCCGGCGGGGGAGGGCTTGCCGACAAAGTTGGGCTTGCCGTTGCCGGCCTGCGCGTGCGCGGGCGCCGTTGCGCGAGGCTTGCGGGTTTCGGGGCTGCGCAGCTCCTCGGTTCGCTCGGCAATCTCCTCGGCGCTAAAGCCGACTTCGGCCATGGCGTCCTCGATGGGCAGGCGGCGCACGATATAGCAATGGTGCACCTTCTGGTTGCGCGCGAAATCCTCGGGGATGGTCTGTGCCGTAATGTCCTCCAGCACCACGCCCGCGCGTGCGAGCTTGCGCGTTTCGGGGCGGAAGCCGCGCAGGTTGCAGCTAAAGATGGCATGGCCGCCCTGCGCGAGCAGGCGCGATACGCCGGCCAACAGCTCAACATGGTCGCGCTGGACATCCCAGGTACGGCGGCCCATCTTGGACGAGTTCGAGAACGTGGGCGGGTCGACAAAGATCAGGTCCCAGCGGTTGCGCGTCTGGCGCTGGTCGCGAATCCAGGCAAGCACGTCGTCGCGCACAAAATGATGCTGCGGACCAACAAAGCCGTTCTGGCGCATATTGCGCTCGGCCCAGTCCAGGTAGGTGTTGGAAAGGTCGACCGTCACAGTCTCCTCGACGCCGCCATCGGCCGCGTAGCAGGTGGCAGTGCCGGTGTAGGCAAACAGGTTGAGGAAGCGGCGCGCCTGTTTGGCGTGCTCGCGCACCAGGTTGCGGGTGACGCGGTGATCCAAGAAGATGCCCACATCCAGGTAGTCATCAAAGCTGACGGCAAAGGTAAGGCCGCCCTCCTCGATGAGCGGCAGGCGACGGCGTGCGATATTGGCGCGCTCGCCCGAGCTGCCCTTGCCGGTGCCCTGCTTGCCGTACTGCGAGCCGCCGCGCGAACGCATACGGGCCTTGGCGTGCACATGCTCGGCGGGAACATCCAGGATGCGGGGCGCAATGGCCAAAATGTCGAGCATGCGGGCCTGGGCTAGCGCTGGGTCGATGGTCTTGGGCGCGGCGTATTCGGCGATGACGAGCCAGCGGCCCGGCGTCTGCGGGCAACCCTCGTACAGGTCGATGGCGGCGGAGTAATCGGGCAGGTCGGCATCGTAGACGCGGTAGCAGCTCACGCCCTCGCGCTTTGCCCACTTGCGGCACAGGCGGGCATTCTTGCGCAGGCGGTTGGCGAACTGCTCGGACTCGGGAATGAGCACGGGCAACGGCTTGCCGTCACCCAGGTCGAGCGTGGCGGCAGGTTCGGGCATGGAGGAAGCGGCGGCTTTGTCGTTGGCTTCGTTGGCATCCGCAACCTCGGCCTCGGCATCCGCACTGGTCGCAGCCTCAAACGCTGCGGCGGCGTGGTCGAGCGAGGGCCAAACCTCAATAGTTGCCTCTTCGTTATTGGGCATGACGGCGATGGAGCGCGCGGGCTCGGCATGGAGCGCGCGGGCCATAAGGCCATCGCGGGTGAGTGCGGCGACCGGTGCCGAAGCGAGCTCGGGCGCGCGGCGCAGCTCGCCGATGAGCGTCATGGCGTCGTGCATGAGCGAAAGCGGGGTCTCGGTGGTGTCTGCGACCACGGCGGCACCGGCGACGGCGCCCGCATGGTCCAGCACGGTGGCGGGCTTGGCGGCACAAAAGTCGACAAAACGCTTGTAGCCGGCGCACTTGACCATGCGCTCGGCAGTCTTGCGGGCGGCGGGGTCGATGTCTGCGGCCACGATGCGCGCCTGCCGCTCGCGCGCTGCCGCCTCGCGCTCGCGCGCCTCGGCAAGCAGCTGCTCCCACAGGGCGGCGTCGTGCAGCTGCCAGCCCTCAAAGCCCCAGCGCTCGCGTGCGGCGCCCGGGGCGCGGTCGGTCAGAATGTTCACGGCTTCCAGCAACAGGCCGCCGCCGGCGCACGAGGCATCGATCAGCGTGGGAAGGGCTTCGTTCTCGTAATCGTCGGCCGTCAACTCGCGCTCGCACAGTGCGGTCCAGCCGACCTGCGCCAGCACCAGGGCGGCGTAGTCGGGGCGCAGCACGTGCGCGCCCTCGCCGGCGCGGGTCGCTGCGGGCGGCAGGCGTTTGAACAGCGGGTCGCCCGAAAGGTCCAGGCTGATGCTCGCGCGGCGCTGACGCAGCGAAAGCAGCAGGTGAACATCGGGATCGGCGGCGTCGACATTGGCGCGACGGCCCGTGGTTTCGGCCAAGCGGTCGCACAATGCGTCCTTGGCGCGCAGGGCCGAGAAGCGCGTGTTGCGCAGCTGCTCGGTCACGCCGCGGGCGGTGATGGCGATGGTGGCGCCGGGGCGGATGATGGTCTCCCAGGCGATGTCGTAAACGCTGTCGTACAGTTCACCGGCATCCTGCGCCTCAAAGCGCCCGAGTACTACGAACACACGGCTCGCCAGGCGCGACCACAGACAGGCGCGGTAGCCTTGCTCGAGCTCGCCCTCAAATGTAGCGCGGCCCTTCAGCCGGCGAACATGCGAAAGCCCGAGGCGTTTAAGCTCATCGGCGAGTGCGGACTCAAAGCCCTCGGGGCAGCTTGCGTAAAATTCCATGGGTGACCTCTCTGGTTGCGTCGCTCCATTATATGATGGATGCTTCGTTTACTCTCGCCCCCGAAAGGAACCCGTATGATTGATGCGTGCCCCGATTCCGCCGTGCTCTTTTTTGACGTGGACGGCACACTGACGTCGTTCGATCCCGACAACATGACCGACAAGGACTTTTCGGCGGTTCGCCCCTCGCAGGCGGTCGTCGAGGCGTTTCATCGCCTGCGCGACGCGGGACACCAGGCATTTATCTGCACGGGTCGTCCCTTGTGGCTGATTGCCGATGGCCTGCGCGCGCTGAACCCGGCGGGTGTCGTTGCCATGGCGGGAGCGACGCTCGAGGTCGAGGGCCGCGTGGTGCACGAGGACTGCTTTGACGAGGACGTTATCGAGGAGCTTGCACGCCGTATGGCCGCGGCAGGGATTGAAGCCTTTTTCGAGACCAACGTTGCTACTTTTGCCCTGGAGCCTGTGGGCGTTGAGCAGTCGTCTCTGATCGGCACTTCTGTGGTGCACAGCGACGAGGAAATGCGCGTCGACGGCCGTTTGCGCGTGGGCAAGGTGTGCCTCAGTGTGCCCAGTTTGGCTCGCGTAGCCAATGATGACGGCTTTATCGATTGCGAGTTTGAGCTGTGCAACACCGGTGGCCAGAATCGCGAGCTGAGCCCCAAGGGCATTGACAAGGGCGTGGGCGTGGCGCGAGCGCTGGAATACCTGGGTCGCACCGGCAACGCGCGCACCTTTGGCTTCGGCGATTCGGGTAACGACCTGGGCATGCTCGCTGCGGTCGAGACGGCTGTCGCCATGGGCAACGCCATGCCTGAGGCCAAGGCGGTCGCCGACTACGTGACCGACGATGTCGCACACGACGGCACCGTCACAGCGATGCAGCATTTCGGCCTCATCTAATGAATCCCGCGTTCTGACGTTTGCCCAAACTGCGACTCTTTGCTTTTGCATGCTCAATCGATTTATCAATCCAAACACTGAGGTGTTTATACCGTTCGCCGAGAAGATAAAAAACCGCAGCTCACGCCTTGATAAACGTAGGTAAAGTGTTTAGCAGTTTAACGCCCATGTGCAAGCGAAAGGAATCAGGCAGATGGCAATCAAGGTGTTCGCTGACGGTGCAAACCTCGAGGGCATGCTCGACATGTACGAGAACGGCAACGTTCAGGGTTTCACGACCAACCCGTCCCTTATGAAGAAGGGCGGCGTGACGGATTACCGCGCGTTTGCCAAGGAGGTCCTGGCCCACATCACCGATGTGTCCGTCTCGTTTGAGGTCTTTGCCGACGACGTCGAGACCATGGAGGTCGAGGCGCGCGAGATCGCTACCTGGGCCGAGAACGTCTACGTCAAGATTCCGTGCGTGACCACCAAGGGCGAGTCCACCGCCGAGCTGGTGCGCAAGCTTTCGGCCGACGGCATCAAGGTCAACGTCACCACCATCTTTACGCCTACGCAGGTTGATGAGATGGTCGAGGCCGTCGACGCCGAGACGCCGTCCATCATCTCGCTCTTTGCCGGCCGCATCGCCGATACCGGCGTCGACCCCATTCCGTTTGTGACGGAGTCGGTCAAGAAGGCCGCCGCCAAGCCCAACTGTGAGGTCCTGTGGGCGTCCACGCGCGAGCTCATCAATATTTACCAGGCCGAGGCCTGCGGTTGCCAGATCATTACGGTGCCCAACAGCATCCTGGCCAAGCGCAAGAACATTGGTCGCGACCCGTACGAGGTCTCGCTCGACACCGTGCGCGGCTTTGCCAAGGATATCGCCGCTTTGGGCTTCCATATTCTGCCGTAACGCGAACACTGGCTACGCCGCGGGGCTGCCGACACGAGCTTGCCAGCAAGTTGGCGCTTGGTTTCCATATCCTGCCGTGGGCAAAGGTACCCCCGCCTGCGCCGTGCAAAATTGAGAGTATTCAGCAAGGTAAAGGCTTTTACCAGTTGGGTGAAGCACGGAACAGCCCCCGTTTTGGCTCTGACGACGCTAAAACGGGGGCTGTTTTTTGCTTTTTCGCCTCTGAGGGGCATCCGGAACGGTGGAATTTGCAGAATACTCGCGATTTTGCACGTCACTACAGGGGGTACCCCTGCTTTGGCGGTTTACTTCCCCTGTACCATGGTGAGCGAGATCTTCTTGCGGTCGCGATCGACCTTTTCGACCCACACCTTGACCGTGTCACCGACGCGCACCACGTCGCTCGGGTGCTTGACAAAGCGGTTGGCCAGCTTGGAGATGTGTACGAGGCCGTCCTGGTGCACGCCCACGTCGACGAAGGCGCCAAAGTCCACAACGTTGCGCACCGTGCCCTTGAGTTCCATGCCGGGCTCCAGGTCGTCGATGGAAAGCGCTGAGCGGCTAAAGACCACCTCGGGTGCGTCGTCGCGCGGGTCGCGACCGGGCTTCTTGAGCTCGTTGACGATGTCGATGAGCGTCAGGGTGCCGCAGTCCAGGTCGCTTGCCAGCGCCGAGATACTGCCCAGGCGGCGCTCGATGTCGGGCACGCCGCCACGGCTGAGCTCGCTGGCTTTAACGCCGGCGCGTTCCAGGACGGACGTGGCCACCTCGTAGCTTTCGGGGTGGACGCTCGTCGCGTCGAGCGGGTTCTTACCGCCGCTGATGCGCAGGAAACCCGCGGCGTTGAGGTATGCCTTGGGTCCCAGCTTGGGGACCTTCTTGAGCTGGCGGCGATCGGTAAAGGCGCCGTTTTCCTCGCGGTAGGCCACGATGTTCTTGGCCACGCTCGGCGTGATGCCCGATACGTATCCCAGCAGGCTTGCGCTCGCGGTGTTTACGTCGACGCCCACGCGGGTGACGACGTCTTCCACCACGTGGCCCAGGGTACGCGAGAGCTCGGTCTGGTCAAGGTCATGCTGGTACTGGCCCACGCCGATGGACTGGGGCGGAATCTTGACGAGCTCTGCCAGCGGGTCTTGCAGGCGGCGGCCCAGGCTCATGGCGCCGCGCACAGTGACGTCCAGATCGGGGTATTCCTGACTGGCGAGCTCGGAGGCGGAGTACACCGATGCGCCGGCCTCGTTGACGATGGTGTATCGCAGCCCAGGCGCCTGCTCGGCAATGAACTCCGAGACGACTTCCTCGGTCTCGCGGCTGGCGGTACCGTTGCCGATGACGATGGTGTTGACGCCGTCCTTCTTGACGAGGCGGGCGAGCTCGCGCTTGGTGCCGGCGACGTCGTGGCGCGGCTTGGTGGGGTAGACCACGCTGTGGTCGAGCAGCTTGCCGGTCTCGTCCATGACGGCGACCTTGCAGCCGGTGCGGTAGCCCGGATCGAGCGCGAGCACGCGGGCGCCGCGCACGGGGCGTGCCGAGAGCAGGCCCTCGAGATTCTTGGCAAAGATATTGATGGCCTCGGTCTGCGCGCGGACGGTGAGCTTGGCGCGGGCCTCGCGCTCCAGCGAGGGGGCCATGAGGCGCTTGTAACCGTCGGCGATGGCGGCGTCAAAGACGGGCGCGAAGACGCCCTGGCGTCGGGGCCAGCGGCTGCCGAGGCGCGCCGTGGCGGCAGCGCCGTCGACGTTCACGCGCACGCGGAGCTTGCCTTCGCGCTCACCGCGGTCGATAGCCAGCACGCGGTGGTTGGGTATACGGCGCAGTGGCTCATCATAGCTGTAGTACGGCTCGTAGGGAGTCTTTTCGGCGGGGTCGGTGGCCTCGACGACGATGTCGGCGGTGTTTTGCGTAAAGGCGCGCAGGTCGGCGACGTTCTCGGGGTCCTCGGCTACCGTCTCGGCCACGATGTCGGCGGCGCCGGCGAGCGCCTTCTCGGGCGTGTCGAAGCCGGCCTCCTCGTTGACGTATGCCGCGGCGGCGTCGAGTGCGCTGCCCTTGGCCGAGGCCTGCATGATGACCATGTTGGCGAGCGGCTCCAGGCCGGCCTCGCGGGCCTTTTGCGCGCGGGTCATGCGCTTTTTGCGGTAGGGCTTGTAGAGGTCCTCGACACGCTGGAGCTGCGTGGCCTCGCGAATCTGCTGTTCGAGTTCGGGCGTGAGCTTGCCCTGGGCGTCGATGAGCAGAATGACGTCCTTTTTACGCTGCTCAAGATTGCGCAGGTAGGACAGGCGCTCGTCGAGCGCGCGCAGGGCGACGTCGTCCATGCCACCCGTGGCTTCCTTGCGGTAGCGCGAGATAAAGGGAATGGTGTTGCCCTCGTCGATGAGCTTGACGGCTGCCTCGATGTTGTCAGCCTTAAGGTTGAGCTCGCGGGCGAGCTGGGCGATAAGATCCATGGGACTCCTTGCGTTTAAGGTGCGTTTGCAGCACAGGGCTACCAAGGATACCACCCGTCCCAAAAGACTGTTTTGGGCCCGCGTCACGAAAACGGCCTATCTACTACGTTTAACCCATATGGGTCGACCATTCCCCGGTTTTCAGAGAATACGCAAGCCGTCTACCTGCGGTTTTTATTTCGCGAAATTCGGCATGGTTGAGGGCGATCGGTTAAGCGTAGTAGATAGGCCCATTTCGTGGCGAACGAATCAAGCCGAGGTGCAAAATAGCCCCCGCCCCAGAAAAATCGTCGGCAAGGTAGCAAAATGCCCCGCGGGCAGGAGGCTGCTCGCGGGGCAAAGAAGAGGGGCTTGTTGGTGACGGACCGAAGGGTTCGGCATGGGGTTTCTGCCGCGGTCGCTCTTAAGGCATTACAGCTCGACGAGCTGGCCGGTCTCGGCGGCCTCCTTGATAGCGTTGAGAAGCGTGAGCGTCTTAACGTTGTCGGCGGGGGTCACGACGGGCTCGACCTCGCGGCGGACAACCTTCACAAAGTGCTTGAGCTGCATCTTGTGCGGCAGTGCCGGGTCGACGGCCGGAATCTCCATCTGCAGCGGCTTGTGCCAGTTGGAGGCGCCGTCGTAGGAGAACTGGTGCAGGCGGGGCAGCGACAGGGCGCCCTTAGTGCCGCCGATAAAGTAGGCGTCGGCGTCGAAGGGGCGGTACTGCGGGTCCTCGCGAGCGGTTGCCTCCCAGTTCCAGGGGCTGGCGGTGGCGTCGGAGATGGTCATGCTTGCGAGCGCGCCATCGGCAAAACGGACGTTGACCACGGCGGAGTCCTCGGTCTCAAAACCGCGGGCGGCGCTGGACTGCATACCCTGGACGGCAACGGGCTCGCCCAGCAGGTAGCGGAGCAGGTCGACGTCGTGCACCAGGTTGACCAGGATCGGGCCGGCACCCTTCTTGCGGCGCCATTCGACATCGAAGTACTCGTCATTCTTATAGATCATGTAGTGGAAGCTCGACACGGTGAGCTTGCCCAGCTCGCCGGACTCGATGATCTCCTTGGCCTTGTTGACGAAGGGGTTGTGGCGACGGTGCTGGCCCACGAGCACGGGCACGCCGGCGGTCTCGGCCTCGGCAGCGAAAGTCTGGGCATCCTCCAGGTCGTTGGAGATCGGCTTTTCGACCAACGGCACGATGTTGCGCTTCACAGCCTCGCGGGCAACGCCCAGGTGCAGGTCGTTGGGCGTGGCGATAATGACGGCCTCGGGCTTGACCTCGTCCATCATCTGGGCGGGATCGGTGTAAAACGGCACGCCGGCGGCCTCGGCCGTGGCGCGGGCGCCCTCAAAGGCGTCAGCGATGGCGACGAGCTCGGCCTCGGGCTCCTCGGTGACAAAGCGGATGTGGTTGCGGCCCATGGCGCCGGCGCCGATAACGGCAATGCGGACGGGGTTGAGCTCAGACATTTCGACTCCTTAATACTGGTGACCGGTGGAATGCGGCAAAGGGGCTGTCCCTTTGCCGCATCGGTAAAACTAGGCGGACTTCTTCTTGCTGTCGGAGACCATCATGTAGACGGTGAGCACGACGGCGATGGCGGCGATTACAATGGCGCCGTAGAAGGACTGCTGGTAGGCGGCGCTGCCGGCCTCGGCGTGATACAGCACGGCGGTGATGGGCTGGCTGATCCAGGTGGAAGCGGCATAACCCAAAAACATGATGCCGTAGTTGACGCCGATGTTGCTGGTGCCAAAGGCGCCACCGGTGAGCGGCGGGTAGATGACGAGCAGGGCGCCAAAGCTAAAGCCGAGCAGGGCGAGCGCCACAAAGAACATGCCCTGCGTAAAGCTCATCGACATGATGACGAGCGCGACGATGGTGACGACAAGGCTGATGAGCAGCGACTTATAGGCGCCGAGCTTGTCGATGATCTGGCCAAAGGACAGACGACCAACTAGGTTGGCGCAGGTGTTGACGGAGACCACCACACCGCCGAGGGCGACGGCCGCGGCGCTCGTGGGGTCGGCGAAGAGCTGGACGGCGGCGATGGAGGCAACCTTGCCCACGAGCAGGGTGCCCGCGGTGGCGGCGAAGGCGAAGGTGACGATGAGGACCCAGAAGCGCGGGGTCTTGACCATCTCGCCCGGGGTGAGGTCGCCGAAGGTGCCGGCGTGCGCGCCGCCCTTGGGGGCCTCGAAGCCCTCGGGCAGCCAGCCTGCCTCGGGAGCCTTCAGGAACAGGGCGGAGGCAGCGATCATCACAAAGAAGATGACGCCGAGCGCCTTAAGGGCGCCAAAGATGCCCAGGCTCGGGATGAGCAGCGAGGCGAGCACCGGGGACAGCACGGCGGGACCGGCGGTCGAAGCGGCCAGGGTGATGCCGGAGGCGAGACCCTTCTTGTCGATGAACCACTTTTGGCCGGTGGTGAGCGCCGGGTTATAGCCCAGACCGTTGCCGACGGCGGCGACGAGTGAGAACCACAGGTAGAACTGCCACGGCTCGGTGACGGTGCCGGACATGAACCAGCCCACGCCGTAGCACACGGCGGCGGCGATCACAACGTTGCGCGGGCCGATCTTATCGGAGATACGGCCGGCGAAGATGCCCGTCACGGCCATGATGGTCTGGAAGACGGGAAAAGCCCAGGTAAGGGCGCTCGACCACTCGGGGTAGACGGCGAGCAGGTTCTTGCTCACGACGGAATACAGCGCGATGGAGCTGATGAAGAACATGGTGACGCACGCGGCGGAAAGCACGACGGCGCGACCCTTGTTGGAGTTGGTGGAAGCCATTGGACTCTTTCTAATCGATATGGGGGAGGAGCGGGCGTGTCCGCGGGGCCTCCCTGTCAGGTTGGTTTACTGGTCGGTCGGCTTGGCGACGCCGGACTCATCGGACCAGAGCTCGACGCCCTTGTTCTTAAGGTAGTTATCGGCATAGGCGCGACGGCCGCCGGGCTTGGCGGTGAGGTCGCCCATCATGTTGGAGAAGCCGCCGTCGACCTTGATGGCGTCGCCGGTGGTAAAGTCCGAGCGCTTGGATGCCAGGAACATGACGGCGTTGGCGATATCGTTGACCTCGCCGATGCGGCGCGTGGCGATTAGACGGCTGCGGCTCTTTTCGACCTCGGGGTCGGCGTAGAAATTGGCCGACATCGGGGTCTTGACGAAGCAGGGCTCGACGCAGTTGGAACGCACGCCGTAGGGGCCCCACTCGGCAGCGAGCATCTTGGACATCATGTTGACGCCGGCCTTGGTGGAGCTGTACACGCCCGAGAACGTCTCGGGGGAGTGGCTGGCGACGGTCGAGATGTGCACCAGGCGGCCCTGGCCGGCCTTGATCATCTCGCGACCAAAGCGCTGCGAGGTGATGAAGTAACCGGTGAGGTTGACGTTGAGCACCTGCTCCCAGTCGCTCAGCGGCAGGTCCTCCATGGCGGCGAAGCGCAGGATGCCGGCGGTGTTGACAAGGACGTCGACGCGGCCGAAGTCGGCGATGGTGGCATCGACGGCGGCCTGAACCTCGGCCTCGTCGGTGGCGTTCATCTTGTAGCCCTCGGCGTGGATGCCAAACTCGGCGGCGAGGTCGGCGGCTGCGGCCTTGACCTTCTCCTCGTCCAGGTCGAGCAGGACGACGTTGGCGCCGTTGCGGGCGAACTCGCGGCAAATCTCGACGCCCATACCGCCGAGTGCGCCAGTCACGGCGCAGACATCGCCCTCGAGCTTAAGCCAATTGCTCATAGGAACTTCCCTTCTTGTGCCTCCCGGTGGGTCGCTCCCATTAACCGACCCACGTGGTTTTCGCTGGTTATCGTATGCTTTGCATTTGCGCAGGTGAATTGCATATTTGTTAGAATGAAGTTAACCGTAGGTTTACACCGTGCGATGCAGTTTTTTCTCAATTAAGCGCGTGACCTGCGAAAACAACCCCCTGTGGCATCATGTGGCCACAGGCGCGAAAACGGGAGATTGACGTGTACGATCGACGACTTGAGGCCATATCGGCCGCCGCGGAACTGGGAAGCTTCTCGCGTGCGGCGGCAAAATTGCGCGTGTCGACCCCGGCGCTCGTCAAGCAGGTGTCGGGCTTCGAGGCCGAGTTCGGCATCACGCTGTTCGAGCGCTCGCATTCTGGTGTTAAGGTGACGCCGGCAGGTGCTCTGCTGGTGGACGATGCACGTTCGATCATGCGGCAGTCCGAGGACGCGCTACGCCGTGCCCGACGCGCGGCAGGCGATGGCGATGCCGTACGCCTGGGCGTGTCGATGATGTGCCCGGGGCGCCAGACGCTTTCGATGTGGACGGGCGTGCACGAGCTGGAGCCATCGCTGCGATTTGAGATCGTGCCGGTAAGCGACCTCTATGACGAGCGCGAGACCGTCATGCGCAGCTTGGGCCGCGAGGTCGATGTGGTGCAGTCGAGTTTTTCTACCCCGCGCTGGGGCGACGCCTGCCAAAAGCTTCGCATTGTCAACGTGCCGTTTTATATCGACCTGCCGCGCACGAGTCCGCTTGCGCGCAAGACGCGCATCACGGTTGCCGACTTGGAGGGCATGCGCCTGCGCGTGCTCCGTCACGGCAACGACGCTATGGACAGTCTGCGTATCGATCTGTTGGCCGACGGCGGCGTAGACGTGATCGACGTGGACAGCTTTGACTTTGCGCTCTTTAACGAGGCAGAGGAAAAGGGTGACGCGGTGCTCACCTGCGGCGCATGGTCGGGGGTGCACCCGGCCTTTGTGGGTGTGCCGTTCCTGTGCGGGCGCGAGGTGCCGGTCTTTCTACACTACCCGCTCGAGCCCACCCTCCAAGTCCAAAAATTCGTCAACGCCATGGCCCAACTCCTCAAATAGCTCATTTGGGACGGGTTTAGCGGTCCTCGCGTTGCGGGTCGGCTGTCTCGGCTGCCTTTACGCGGTTCTTATCGACGTACATGTTCTTGTCGGCCTGGGAAAAGAGCTCGCGCATCGTAGGCGGTTCATCAAAATCACTGGAAAGCGCGAAGCCCACCGCATAGCTGATGGGCATGTCGGGGTGAGCCTCGGAATACTCGTTCACGTTCGCACGGACCCGAGCGAGACAAGACTCCACGGCAGCCCGATCGGAATCCCGCAGCACCGCGATAAACTCATCGCCGCCGTCGCGGCCCACAAAGCACGTCTCGGATGCCACACTTCCCAGTTGTTGGGCAAAAGAGCGAATGTATTCATCGCCCTTCTCATGACCGAAGTTGTTATTGACCGTATGCAGATTGTTAAGGTCGAAGACGCACACCGCAACGGGCGCCTCCGCGGAGACAGGCTGCTCCTGCCCCAAGACCTCCTCGCACTTGTTCTTGTTGGGCAGTCCTGTGGCTTCGTCGAGATAGACTTTGTTCTGCAGTTCGCGATTGAGCGCGGCAGTTCGCACCGCGCGAACAAGTTCGACCGCAAAGGTCGCCACCAAGCCCATGATGTCGATGATCACCAGGCCCTCGAGATAGTTGAGCGCCGACGCCTTCTCCTGAGAGTAGTCCTCCGCGAGTCGTGTAGCATCGTCACAAATACCAAAGAACTCCTCGCTCATCGCGATGATATCGGTGTTCTCGTAGCCGACTTCACGCACACGGGCAATCTCGGTGCAAAGCTCATCAAAATAATTTGCAAGCTCGGTCATTTTTGCCTGATACTCATCGTCGTCGAGACGGACGAGGTTGAGGTCGTCACTTCCGTAACGCAAACCGTTGATGTATGAATCCACGGCTTTGAGCAGGTCATCTTGAGGCTGGCCCGCGTCCTCGAGCTTAACGATTCGCTGCGTGGTGCCGCGTACCAGGCCGGCGTAGTTGACTACGCGCGCCGTGCCCTGGATATCGGAGACGAGCAGCATAACATTGATGAAGAAGAAGATGAGAACTGCCGTGAGCACCATCATGAGCAGGCGCACCGCCTGGCTGGCCTTCTTGGCGACAGAAGTATTCACAAGTTCACTCCCTCAAATGGCAAAAGCGCAGGTGGCACCCAGCGTGCTGAAATTCATGGGTGGTTAACTCTACCATATGGGCCAGCAGCCTCAAACTGCAGCAGACGCTCGTCCAAATTGGCGTGACGCTTGCCTTGTTGTTCTTGACCTGGCCGCGCTATCGGACATGTTTCTGGTCTTGGATCACCATGGGAAAGCTCATCCCGTTTTGTGCGTCCAGAGTGGGATGCGGCTTCCCAAAGGTGCCGTTAGGGGAAACCACATCCCGGTTTATGCCCTTGAAATGGGATGCCGTTTCCCGGAGGGGGCCCAGCGGGAAACGGCATCCCATTCTGGGCCCGAATAGTGGGATACGGTTTCCGGCCGGCATGAATAAAGCCTCCGCAGCTCGTGTGTGCTGCGGAGGCTTTATTCGTTGCGGTGCATTGTGTTTGGGTCGTTGAGATGAGTCGATTTGCCCCGAAAGAGGAGGGCATTGACCTTAGGGTCATGCCCGACGAATGAGCGGCAAATCGGCCGTCTCGGCGGGCCGAACTACTCCAGCTCAAACGCTCCGGTGTACAGCTGGTAGTAATACCCGCGCTTGGTGATCAGCTCGTCGTGGTTGCCGCGCTCGATGATGCGGCCATGGTCCAGACAGATGATCGCGTCGGAGTTGCGCACGGTGGACAGGCGGTGCGCGATGACAAACGTCGTGCGGCCCTCCATGAGCTTATCCATGCCTGCCTGCACGATGGCCTCGGTGCGGGTGTCGATGGAGCTCGTGGCCTCGTCCAGAATCATTGCCGGCGGATCGGCGACGGCAGCGCGTGCGATCGAAATCAGCTGGCGCTGGCCCTGCGACAGCTGTGCTCCGTTGCCGGTGAGCATCGTGTCGTAGCCGTCGGGCAGGCGGGTGATAAAGTCGTCGGCGCCCGCGAGCTTGGCCGCCGCGATGCACTCCTCGTCGGTCGCATCCAGGTTGCCGTAGCGGATGTTATCCATCACGGTGCCGGTGAACAGGTTCACGTCCTGCAGCACGACGCCCAGCGAGCGGCGCAGATCGGCCTTGCGGATCTTGTTGACGTTGATGCCGTCGTAGCGAATCTTGCCGTCGGCGATGTCGTAGAAGCGGTTGATGAGGTTGGTGATGGTCGTCTTACCGGCACCGGTGGCGCCGACAAACGCGACCTTCTGGCCCGGCTTGGCAAACACGGACACGCCGTGCAGCACCTCGTGGTCGGGCGTGTAGCCAAAGTCGACGTTGTCCATGACCAGGTCGCCGCGCAGCGGCACGTACTCGATCTCGCCGGTTGCGCGGTGCGGATGTTTCCACGCCCACATGCCGGTGTGGCGGTCGGCCTCCTCGAGCTGCCAGGTATCGGGGTTCACCTGCGCGTTGACGAGCGTCACGTAGCCTTCGTCGGTCTCGGGCTTCTCGTCGATGAGCTCAAAGATACGGTCGGCGCCGGCGAGGCCCATGACCACGGCGTTGATCTGCTGCGAGATCTGACCGATCTGTCCGCAGAATTGCTTGGTCATGTTGAGGAACGGCGCCACGACGGCGATGGACAGTGTCATGCCCGAGATGCTCAGGTTGGGCACGCCCAGCGCCAGGAAAATGCCGCCTGCCAGTGCGACCAGCACGTAGAGCAGGTTGCCCAGGTTCATAAGGATAGGCATGAGGATGTTGGCGTACATGTTGGCCTTCTGCGAGACCTCGAAGAGCTTTTCGTTGCGCTCGTCAAAATCAGCCTCGGCGGCAGACTCGTGGCAGAATGCCTTGACGACCTTCTGGCCGTTCATGACTTCCTCGATATGACCCTCGACCACGCCGAGCTCGGTCTGCTGCGCAATGAAGAAGCGCGCGGAGTTGGAGCCGAGCAGCTTGGTCATAAAGGTCATAAAGGCGACGCCTGCCACAATGACCAGGCACATCCAAACGCTGTAGTACAGCATGATAAAGAACACCGTGACGATGACGATGGTCGTCATGAGCAGGTTGGGCAGCGACTGGCTGATCATCTGGCGCAGCGTGTCGATGTCGTTGGTGTAGTGGCTCATGATGTCGCCGCGCTGGTGCGTGTCGAAGTAGCGAATCGGCAGGTCCTGCATGCGGTTGAACATCTTCTCGCGCAGCTTCTCGAGCGAGCCCTGCGTGACGATGGCCATGGCGCGGTTCCAGAAGAGCGAGGACAGGATGCCGACGCCGTAGATGCAGGCGAGGGTGGTCACGAGCTGTGCGATCTTGGGCTGTGCGGCTTCCCAATCGCCCGACTGCCACGATTCGCTAATAATCTGCAGAGCGCTCTGAAGGAAGGTCGCGCCGATGGAGTTGATGATGGCGCAGAGCACCACGCCGACGACGACGAGGGGCAAAAGCACGGGGTAGAAGCCAAAGAGCGTCTTGATGAGGCGCGACATGGTGCCGCCCTTGCGGTTGAGCGCGCGCTCGGCGGTCGTTGCCTTACTCATGTGCCTCGCCTCCTTCCTGGGTCTGAGCTTGCGTTACGGATGCCTCGGTGTCGGCCTCGACGGCTCCTTCGCCCTCGGCAGACATCTTGTTTTGCGAGGTGAAGGTCTCGCGGTAGATCTCGCTCGTCTTGAGTAGCTCGTCATGGCTGCCGATCTGAGCGATACGTCCGCCCTCCATGACGATGATGCGGTCTGCGTCCTGCACGGAGCTAATGCGCTGGGCGATGATGAGCTTGGTCGTGTTGGGCAGATAGCTTGCCAACCCTGCGCGAATCTTGGCGTCGGTCTTGGTGTCGACGGCGCTGGTGGAGTCGTCCAGGATTAAGATCTTGGGGCGACGCAGCAGGGCACGCGCAATGCACAGGCGCTGCTTCTGACCGCCGGAAACATTGGAGCCGCCCTGCTCGATCCAGGTGTCGTAGCCCTTGGGGAAGCCGTCGACAAACTCATCGGCGCAGGCCAGATGTGCCGCCTCGCGGACTTCCTCGTCGGTGGCGTTCGGGTCTCCCCAGCGCAGGTTTTCGGCAATGGTGCCGCTAAACAGCACGTTTTTCTGCAGCACCATGGCCACCTGGTGGCGCAGGGCGTCCAAGTCGTAGTCGCGCACATCCACGCCGCCCACGCGCACGGTGCCTTCGGTGGCGTCGTACAGGCGGGCAATGAGGTTTACGAGCGTGGACTTGGCCGAGCCGGTGCCGCCGATGATGCCGATGGTCTCACCGCTCGTAATGTGCAGGTCGATATCGTCGAGCGCCTGGCGTTTCGCATGCGCGGAATACTTAAAGCTCACGTGGTCAAAGTCGATGGAGCCGTCGGCAACCTCGAGCACGGGCTCGGCCGGGTTGGCGATCGTGGGCTCGGCGGCTAGCACCTCGGTAATGCGGTGCGCTGATTCGTCGGCCATGGTCACCATGACAAAGATCATCGACAGC
The DNA here is from genome assembly GCF_015553355.1 of Collinsella aerofaciens. Classification (GTDB taxonomy): domain Bacteria; phylum Actinomycetota; class Coriobacteriia; order Coriobacteriales; family Coriobacteriaceae; genus Collinsella; species Collinsella aerofaciens_V. The sequence goes on along the minus strand of NZ_JADNGN010000007.1, from coordinate 1,581 downwards.
TGCATCAGGCTCATGAGGATTTGGAAGCCATAGGTAAAGATCGAGGAGAGCTGGCCCACGTCGAACAGCGTGCCCTGGCTCGTGATGATGAGCTTGGAGCCCAGGTAGATGATGACGACAAACGCGCCGTTGACACAGATGTTCATCATGGGGTTGTTAAAGGCGAGCAGCTTCTCGGCGCGGGTGAAGTCCATCTGGACGTCGCGCGCGGCGGTCGCGAACTTCTCCTTCTCAAAGTCTTCGCGCACGTAGCTCTTGACCACGCGCATGCCGGTGACGTTTTCCTCGACGGACTCGTTAAGGGCATCGTACTTGTGGAACACGCGCGAGAAGATGGGGCGCACCTTAAAGATGATAAAGAACAGCCCAAAGCCCAGCAGCGGAATGATGACCAGGTAGACCATGGCGACGCTGCCGCCCATGATAAATGCCATGGTAAAGGCGAAGACCAATACCAGCGGCGCGCGCACGGCGATACGGATGATCATCATAAAGGCCTGCTGCACGTTGTTGATGTCGGTGGTCAGGCGCGTGACGAGCGAGGAGCTCGAGAAATCATCGATGTTGGCAAAGCTGAACGTCTGGATCTTGTAGAACAGGTCGTGACGCAGGTTCTTGGCGAAGCCGCAACTCGCATGGCTGCAGGTGACGCCGGCAGCGGCGCCAAAAGCAAGCGACGTCAGCGCGATGAGCACCAAAAAGCCCGCGGTGGGAAGCATCTCGGCTACGGTGGCGCCGTCTTTGATGGCGTCGATCAGGTTGGCGGTGATAAATGGAATCAGCATCTCGCAGAGCACCTCGCCAAGCACGAGCAATGGCGTGGCAACAGTGACTTTCATATAGTCGCGGATGCTGCCCATGAGGGTTTTAATCATCCAGTTCCTCCCAGGTTACACGGATTTTCTCGAGCATTTCGGCGAGCTGTTCGCGCTCGTCGTGGGTGAGGGCACTAAAGGCCTGCTCTCTAAAGCGAATGCGGGCTGCCTGCTCAACGCGGGCCTTTTCCCATCCCGCATCGGTCAGGCGGATGGTGAGCTGCCGACGGTCTTTGGGATTGCGACTGCGCTCGATAAGACCGCCCAGTTCGAGCTTGGACAGAATCTCGGAAAGGGACCCCGGCTTGAGGTCGAAGTGCATGCCGAGTTCCTGTTGGGACAGCTCGCCGGTCGGCTGCTTAGCGAGCAGGCAGACGATGGGCGCCTTGCCAGATATACCGCCGCCGTGAAAATGCATGTAATGGCCGCAAAACCCCAGGCCGCTCAGGATGCGCTTGGCGAGTCTGTCTTCGGCGCCGACCGCTTCGGGTATGTCTACCGGTTGCGACGGGTCACCGCCGGGCTCGTGCGAACAAAGGTTAAGAGGTTCATCGCACATGAATTAGTGTTGCTCCTTTCTTTAGTTAGGTAGTGGAATTGTTTTGTGCCTAACCAATCTAGGAGCATGAGAAATGAATGTCAAGGTACCAAAGTAGTTGTTGCGCGGTTTTACCAAACCGCGTAACGGCTCGACGCTGCGCGGGCCGCATTTGGACAATCTGACGTTCAACTTCAAGGGCGCGACCAGAAGGTCAGCGCCCTTTCG
>NZ_JADNGN010000070.1 GCF_015553355.1 Collinsella aerofaciens | reverse complement strand
CCTTCCTTCAATAACTCATGATGGAGTTTTTCAACTTCAGCAATATCGAAGTTGAATGATTCAATCTTTCCGTAGATCGCGCTGCGGCGAACCAACTCGCTTACAGAGATGCCAAGCACTGCCGCCCGCTGTTCGATCGCCTTTTTTTCTGGAGCGGTCAGCATCACATGAAACGAAACGTCACGTTTCTCGGCGTTCTCGGCGATGGCTTCACCGCACTCGCCAGATTTTTTTGAAGCGTGTTTGCGCTTGCAGTTGTGCAGCGCTTTATTTTTCTCGTGCTCGATTTTCTTTCCAGTCTCAAGACCGTCGAGAGCAATCGAACGGCTAATCAAAACGGAGCGGATTAGTTCAGCTTCCGTGCAACCGGCTTCGCCACAGAGGCGCTGAAGAATTTCCTTTTCTTCAGCGGTCAACGTCGCTTCGACTTTCTCGCTTCGTCTCATTTTTATCCCTTCAGCTTCGGAGTGGCCTCCGAAACAAGATTTGGAAAAGTCCGCTGAATTTTTCTCGAAGGCGAAACCGCTTCGCGCACAAAGCGGAACTCAGCTTTGCCTGTCTTCTTTTCCCGTGTGAGGGAAAAGCAAGATCGTAAATGGCCATAGTTCATGCTTGCATGTAATTATGGCCATTTACGTACATCTTGCAATCTCCGGAACGGTGATTGGGCGAAACGCAGTGTAGACGTGGAATGAGAGGCCTCATTCCAAGCGAGAGGCCTCGCGGCGTCGTAACCGCGTGAAGACCGTGAGCGAAAGCGAAATTTTAACGCGAAGGATGCTGAGTGTTAGAAATTCGCTGTAGCGAGAGCGGAGCGGTAATGCGAATGCGAGGGGTGCCGAGTATTTGCAATATCGCGCAGCGGGTTTGCGACGCCCGCGGCGCAAACATTCGACTTTGTCGAATCGTTTTCGTGACGCTTGCGAAAAAGTTGAGGCAGCTTTCGACAATTTCAATGGCGCGGAGAGTCATTAGCGTGACTCGTAGCGCTGTTGGATTTGTCGAAAGGTGACGCGGCCCGCATTGCGATTCGGATTAGCGAGTCGGTTTTCATGCGGCGGTCAAGCCGCCTATGATCGCGACCTTCGGTCGC
>NZ_JADNGN010000006.1 GCF_015553355.1 Collinsella aerofaciens | reverse complement strand
TAAAGCCGTTTGTCTCCACCCGCGTAGCGGGTGGTTTAAAGCTGGCCGCTGCGCGGCCAGCAGACTAAAGTCTTGAATAACAAGCGCCCCGGAAAAGCGGGCGCGCTTGCGGGCACGGGCGACAGCAACGTCCCCCTGACAGCAGCCGCAGCAGCACTCGCCGCAGCCGGCGCCGGCCTTGTCGCCTACAGCGCCCGTCGCACGGCGCTCGAAAACGACACCGCCGATGAGGTCAATTCTGATAAGCCTCACTAGCTCTCAGTTGCCTTTGCGAGAGACACCGACTCGGCTCATCGAACATCAAATGGGCTGGTTCTGGATACCCAGAGCCAGCCCATTACGCATTAGATATCGTCAGTGGAGTCGAGTTCTGCCTCGAGCTTGGCACGGCGTCTTTTCGCCGTGAAAAACGTTGCGCACAGGACAGCAAACGTGGCCGCGAAAATCGTCGCGCCGCAGAACACGCCCGTGGCCAGGTTCGCCAACCAAAAGACGCTTTCGAGCGGCACGATCTGCGCCTCAGCGATACAGCGCATTGCGGCAATAACAAGCGCGAACGCGGCGCCGCTAAGACCGCTGAGAAGCAGGAAATATCCAACAGGAAGATACTCGGTTTGCCCAAAACGATTGGTATCGACATAGCCCTTCCGCGTTTGCAGTCCTGCGCAAATCAACATCACGAGAACGAGCCACAAATACATGGCTGCCTCGAACGGCGTTGCAAAGCCATGCGGCATTTCACTGGCGTCGCTGTGAACCCACGCAACCTGTCGAGCTATAAACTGGTAGAAAAAGATCATCAACATGCCAAACGAAAGCAGCACGAAACCAATCTTGTAGATCTTCGCGCTCTCAGCCTCCAGGCGCTCATCCTTTGGGCCGGCATATTCACGCCACTTTTGCACGAGTTTTAAATCTTCAAATTTCATAGCGAACTCCTAAAGAGCGTCAGGGTCGACGTCGCTCTCGTCTTCCCAAAACAAGTCGTTCAACGTAACGCGTAGCGCTTTACAGATTGACACGCACAAATTGAGCGTGGGGTTGTAGCCGCCCGCCTCGATCAGGCCGATGGTCTGGCGCGTAACGCCCACGGCCTCGGCCAAGTCAGCTTGCGAAAGGCCAACCGCCGCGCGCGCCGCCTTCATGCGTAGGTTCTTTTTGCCCGGCATGGAGTTCCTTTCGTAGTAATGGACAGATATCCGTTGCAACATGACACATATATATTGCATCTATCAGCCAATGTCAACTATATCTGTCATTACGGAAACCATATCCGCCATCGCTATGCGGACATAGCAATTTCGATTCGCTATTCAAACTTACTCGGACAGAACCGACTCGGATTTGTCCGAGTAAACGCTGTTCCACCAAATTCCGAACGATTGTTCGATGGATTTCGTGTTGGGTGGAATCGTCTGTGGGTTGGGCTATGCTACCTTGACTATCTATATGACTTAAACGCAGCAAAGGAGCACCGAGAGAGCGAGTATGGCAAAAAACACCGCAAACTATGGTAACGACAGTATCCGCCAGCTCAAGGACGAGGAGCGCGTACGCCTGCGCCCCGCCGTCATCTTTGGCTCGGACGGACTCGATGGCTGCGCGCATGCCGCCTTCGAGATCCTGTCCAACGCCGTTGACGAGGCGCGCCAGGGCTACGGCAAGCTCATCACCCTTACCGCCTTTCGCGATGGCTCTATCCAGGTAGAGGACAATGGCCGCGGCTGCCCTCTCGACTGGAACCCCTCCGAGAAGCGCTTTAACTGGGAACTCGTCTTTTGCGAGCTCTATGCCGGCGGCAAGTACAACAACAACCAGGGCGGCGACTACGACTTCTCGCTCGGTACCAACGGCCTGGGCTCGTGCGCGACCCAGTACGCCTCCGAGTACATGGATGTCACGGTTTGGCGCGACGGCAATAAGTACTCCCTGCACTTTAAGAAGGGCAAGGTCGTCGGCGCCAAAAAGAAGGCACTCGAGATTGAGCCCAGCGACGAGAACCGCACCGGCACCACCATCAAGTGGCGCCCCGATCTTGAGGTCTTTACCTCCATCAGCATTCCCCACGATTGGTATCGCGAGACCATGCGTCGTCAGGCCGTGGTCAACGCCAACGTGACCTTCCGCCTGCGCATTGAGGGCGACGATGGCGAGTTTTCCGAAGAGGACTTTTGCTATCCCAAGGGCATCGAGGACTATGTGCTCGAGAAGGTCGGTACCGACTACCTTACCGAGCCTTTCTTTATCGAGGCCGACCGTCGCGGTCGCGACCGCGAGGACCTGCCCGACTACAACGTAAAGATCACCGCGTGCATGTGCTTCTCGCGCACCTTCATGATGCAGGAGTACTACCACAACTCATCGTGGCTCGAGAATGGCGGTTCGCCCGAGAAGGCCGCTCGCAGCGCTTTGACCAGCGCCATCGATGCCTACATTAAGCAACAGGGCAAATACAACAAAAACGAGAGCGGCATTAAGTGGCAGGATGTCCAGGACTGCCTGGTACTGGTGACCAACTGCTTCTCTACCCAGACGTCCTACGAAAACCAGACTAAGAAAGCCATCAACAACCGCTTTATCCAGCAGGCCATGACTGCCTTCTTTAAGGAGCGCCTCTCGACCTACCTGATCGAGAACAAGGACGCCGCCAATAAGATCATGGAACAGGTGCTCATCAACAAGCGCTCGCGCGAGAACGCCGAGAAGACGCGTCAGAGCATCAAGACCAACCTGCAGCAGAAGACCGACATGGCCAACCGCGTGCAGAAGTTCATCGACTGCCGCTCCAAGGACAAGAGCCGTCGCGAGATCTACATCGTAGAGGGCGACTCGGCAGCAGGCGCCATTCGCACCTCGCGCGATGCCGAGTTCCAGGGTGTTATGCCCGTCCGCGGCAAAATCCTCAACTGCCTGAAGGAGGACTATCCGCGCATCTTTAAGTCCGACATCATCATGGACCTTATGCGCGTGCTGGGCTGCGGCGTGGAGATCAAGGACAAGCGCATCAAGAACCTTGGCGCCTTCAACCTGGACAACCTCAACTGGAACAAGGTCATCATCTGTACGGACGCCGACGTCGACGGTTATCACATCCGCACGCTCATACTCACCATGCTCTACCGCCTGGTGCCCACACTTATCGACGAGGGTTACGTGTATATCGCCGAGTCGCCGCTCTACGAGATCAACTGCAAAGAGAAGACCTACTTTGCCTACACCGAGCTCGAGAAGAACGGCATCCTCAAAGAGATCGGCGACCAGAAGTGTTCCATCAACCGCTCCAAGGGTCTTGGTGAGAACGATCCGGACATGATGTGGCTCACCACCATGAACCCCGAGACGCGTCGCCTGATCAAGGTGGAGCCCGAGGACGTCGCCAAGATGGAAACTATGTTCAACCTTTTGCTGGGCAACGACGAGGCAGGCCGCAAGCGCCATATCTCCGAGCACGGCAAGGAATACCTGGACCAGCTGGACCTGCAGTAGCAGTAAATCGATAACGACGGCCCATAAGAAGTTCAAGAGGATATCGTGGCAAAGAAGAAGACGAAGAACCAGCCAAAGAAAAAGCAGGTTAACGCCGAGAACGTCATCGGCCTGCACTCCGAGGTCACCGACCAGCCGATCACGCAGACGCTCGAGGTCAACTACATGCCCTACGCCATGAGCGTCAACGTCTCGCGTGCGTTCCCCGAGATCGACGGCTTTAAGCCCTCGCACCGCAAGCTGCTCTACACCATGTACAAGATGGGTCTGCTCAAGGGCGAGCGCCAGAAGAGCGCCAACATCGTGGGCCAGACCATGAAGCTCAACCCGCACGGCGATGCCGCGATCTACGAGACGATGGTGCGTCTGGCAACCGGCAACGAGGCGCTGCTCGCCCCCTTCGTGGAGTCGAAGGGCAACTTTGGCAAGTACTATTCGGGCGATCTGAGCTACGCCGCCTCGCGTTATACCGAGGCCAAGCTCTCCCCCATCAGCGCCGAGATCTTCAAGGACATCGACAAGGACCCGGTCGACTTCGTCGACAGCTACGACGGCGCCATGAAGGAGCCGCGTCTGCTGCCCACCACGTTCCCCAACATCCTCGTCTCGGCCAACAAGGGCATCGGCGTCGCCATGGCGTCCGACATCTGCGGTTTCAACCTCAACGAGGTCTGCACCGCCACGATGCACTACCTGCAGGATCCCGACTGCGACCTGCTCGAGTACATGCCCATGCCCGACTTCTCGACCGGCGGCGAGATTATCTATCGCCGCGAGGAGATGGAGAAGATCGTCGAGACCGGCCTTGGCAGCTTCCAGATTCGCTCCCGCTGGCGTTGGATTCCCGAAGAGCGCATCATCGAGGTCTACGAGATCCCCTACACCACCAAGACCGATGTCATTATCGAGCGCATCGTTAAGCTCTCCAAAGAGGGCAAGGTCAAGGAGATTGCTGACATCCGCGACGAAACCGACCTCTCGGGTTTGCGCATCGCCATCGACCTTAAGCGCGGTGTCGACCCCGACAAGCTCATGGCGAAGCTTTATCGCTCGACCACGCTGCAAGACTCGTTCTCGTGCAACTTCAACGTGCTGGTCGACGGCTACCCCCGCGTTATGGGCGTGCGCCAGATCTTGCACGAGTGGGTCAAGTGGCGTATTGAGTCCACGCGTCGACGCATTAACTTTGACCTGGGCAAAAAGTCCGAGCGCCTGCACCTGCTGCACGGCCTCGAGGCGATTCTGCTCGACATCGACAAGGCGATCGCCATCATCCGCGGCACCAAGCTCGAGGCCGAGGTCGTGCCCAACCTTATGAAGGGTTTCGACATCGACGAGACCCAGGCCGAGTTTGTTGCCGAGCTTAAGCTCCGCAACATCAACGAGGAGTACATCCTCAACCGCACCAAGGACATTGCCAAGCTTGAGGGCGAGATTGCCGAGCTTGAGGAGATCCTCTCCAGCGAGGAGAACATCAAGAAGGTCATCAGCGACGAGCTGGCCGCGGTCAACAAGAAGTACGTGATGCCGCGCCGCACGGGCAGAATCGAACCCCATGAGGTTATCGAGGTAAGCTTGGAGCCCGAGGTCGAGGAGTACCCGGTCACCATCATGCTCTCGCGCGACGGCTACCTTAAGAAGATGACGGACCGCGTGCTCAAGAAGGCGACCACGCTCAAGTACAAGGACGGCGACAGACCCTTTATCGAGTTCCCGTCCTCCAACACCCACGAGCTGCTGGTCTTTACCAACAAGAGCCAGGTGTACAAGTGCAAGGTCGCAGCGTTTGAGGACACCAAGTCGGCCCAGCTGGGCTCGTACCTGCCGACCGATCTTGAGATGGAACCCGACGAGAGCGTCATCTGGGTCATCGACCCCGAGGACTACAAGGCCGACGTGCTATTCGTCTTTGAGAACGGCCGCGTGGTGCGCGTCGCGCTTTCTGGATACGTCACCAAGACCAACCGCAAGCGCCTCAAGAACGCCATCTATGGCGGCAGCAAGCTGCAGTATGCCCAGGTGCTCAAGGAAGATCGCGACATCGCGCTGGTCTCGAGCGACTACCGCCTGATGAACTTCAACACGTCGTTGCTCAAGACCAAGACGACCACCAACACGCAGGGCGTCCAGGCCTTTACGGCCAAGAAGGGCCGCTCGGTCACCACTGTCGGCACAACCGAGGAGATTCTTGGCGCCGGTGTCTCGGCCGAGAAGTTCACCGCGCAGAGCCTCCCCTCAGCCGGTGCCCTCATGAAAGAAAACGACATGCCGAGCCTGTTTGATTAACAGCCGTCTGGCCGGTTTCGACAGCCCAGCTCCCTTGAAACGCAGCAAGGCCCGAATGGTTCAAATGAACCTTTCGGGCCTTGTTCGTTATTGGAAATGCGCGCTAGGCAAGCTTGCGAGCGAGCTCTCGCACCTCTTCCAACTTGGGCGACGATGCCATGCTATCGCGCTCGGTCATACCGCTGATGGTGACAATGCCCAGGTCCTCCCACTTGCAGTACGCGCAGGTTGACTTGTACATAGCGATCGCCGCATCATAGACGCCCTCACTGTGACTATCGAGTAAAAGGGCCGTCTTGGTGAACGGGAAGCCTGTAGCACCGAAGGCGTACAGGCGGTCAATGGCAGCTTTCTCCTGCGCAGTGATATCAAACCAGTAGATGGGCGAAGCGAAGACAACCATGTCGGCGTCTTTCAGCGACTCGATCACGCCGGCCATGTCGTCCTTTTGCACGCAGGTGCCCTCATGGGCAAAGCAGTACTGGCATCCCAGGCAGCCGGCGATCTTTTTGCCGGCAACGCGGATGACCTCGACCGTATTGCCGCCCTCGCGCGCGGTCTCGGCAAACGCCTCGACCATGGTGTCGGTATTGGCGCCCTTGCGCGGGCTGCCGCTCAATACAACGATATTCATAAGAATCTCCCTTCTTCATGCCGCAGGCGCACGATGATTCGGGACAGGTTTTCGTTAGCACCCTCGTAGCGGTTCTCCGCCCCCTAAGCAGCGCGTCCGCTACGAAACGACCGTCTTGTAATAAGCGCCGAAGTCTGCCAGCGAGTCCACGACGGGCATCATCTGGCGGCCGAGCTCGGTAAGGCCATACTCAACGCGGGGAGGATTCTCGCCATAGTCGTGGCGAAAGACCAGCCCATCATCCTCCATCTGCCGCAGGCTGTCGGTAAGCACCTTCTGAGAGATCCCCTCAAGGTCGCGGCGCAACTCGTTGAAACGCCAGGGGCGTACGCGCAAGTTACGGATAATGAGCAGCTTCCACTTGCCGCCAATGAGCGCTACCGCCGTTGCGACCGGACACTCCGGAAGCTCCTCTTTCGCCACCACGGGAGACCCAACCTCCTTGACCATACCGGTTTCACAAAAAAGTACGCAGTTACAAATATGTGCGTACTCGTATTTGCATGCGCCTTCGCGTTGAATATAACTCACGCAGGAGATGCCTGCAAGGTAAATCAACCCAAAGAGAGGAACCATTATGGCTAATTATGCAAAGACCCACATCGGCAATGAGAGCCGTGTCGAGCTGCACGAAGTGCTCGGACTTACCGGGGCAGAGGTGAGTGTCAACAATCTTCCCGCCGGCGCTGGCGTCCCGTTCGTCCATGCACACAAGGAAAACGAGGAGATCTATGGCGTGCTCGAGGGCGCGGGCTCGGTCACGATCGACGGTGAGGAAATCGAGCTTGCAGCCGGCGACTGGCTGCGCATTTCCCCCGCCGCACACCGTCAGTTCCGCGCCGCATCCGACTCGGGCATCACATACGTCTGCATTCAGGTCAAGCAGGGATCCCTTGATGCCTTCACAGCCGACGACGCTATCATGTTCTAATTCGCGATCGGTGTGCAAGGGGCCGATACCGCCCGCATGCCCCCTTCGGAATAGGTGCTGAGCAGCTCCTGGGCGTGGGCGAACTCGGGCCCTCGCCTCCAACCGAGCAGGCGGTTGACCGCGAGATTTCCCTGGACGTTGTGAACGAAGAGCAGATAGGCGTCCTCGCGCGAGAGCCCGGTCTCCTCCATGATCGAGGGAACCATCTGCTCAGCGCCGCGCTCGACGACGCGCTGTGCCACCCGGGCGTATGCATCGTCATCCGAGTAGAGCAGATAATAGTCATCGTTTGCCGGCGGGCGCTGGCAGAGAGCCTCCGCCTCCGTTCCCTCAAGCGGGGGCGCCGCCGCCAGGGCCTCGTCGATAAGTGCATCAAGCAGCGCGAACTTGTCCTCGTAGTGCAAATAGAACGTGCCGCGGTTGATATCGGCACAGCGGCAAATATCCGCCACCGTCATCTTCGCGAAGCCGACCTCGGCCAGCAGCGCAAAGAACGCCTCCCGTATGACCGAAAGCGTATAGCGTCGGCGACGATCGATCTTCCCCGATTCCATGGCCCCTCCAATTGCAGCGCTCAACAATATCCAGAAGCCGCTCGTTTATCGACAGCAGCTTGAAACTGTTCATTGCTCTGACGCAAATCAACACTGATACTTTTTATAGACACCTGTTCATTGTAGTTGAAAGAGAGTATCAAGTGACTCTATACGAGCGGCTCGTTATCGAACTCACCAACCAATCGTTTTCCCATCAGGCCGCCTACCGCACCGGCGGCACGCCCTATGAACTGAGTGCCCGCGAGCCCGAGCGCTACGACCAGCAAATCGAAACGTTTGCCCGCATGATCGATGAAGCCGATTGCGTGCTTGTAGGCGGGGCCTCTGGGCTCTCCGCGGCGGGCGGCGGCGACTTCTACTACGAAGACAACGCGACCTATCGCAGGCATTTCGGCAAATTCGCCGAGCGCTACGGTTTCAGGGGCGCTTTTGAAGGGTCGTCCTACCGCTGGCCCACCGCCGAGTCGCGCTGGGGCTACCTTGCCACCTTCCTCGACACCACGCTCAACGCCCCGCTGCGCGAGCCCTACAAAGATCTCGACGCCATTCTTACCGAGAAAGACTTCTTCGTTCTCACCACCAACCAGGACACGCAGTTCATGAAAATCTACCCTTGGGAGAAGGTAGCAGAGATCCAAGGCGATCACCGCTTCTTCCAGTGCTCCCACTGTTGCACCGGCGAGGTGTGGGACGCGGTCGAGCCGGTCTCCCGCATGGTAGAGGCCATGGGAGACGGCCTTGAGGTTCCGACAGAATTCGTGCCACGCTGCCCGCACTGCGGGGCAGAGGCGTTCCCTTGGGTTCGCGGCTACGGCAACTTCCTGCAGGGCGAGCTCTACGAGGAGCAGTACCGCAAGGTGTCCGACTGGCTCGACGCGCACGCGCGGCAGAGGATCCTTTTCCTCGAGCTGGGCGTGGGCCGCATGACGCCTGCGTTTATCCAGGAGCCGTTCTGGGCCCTCACGGCGCAGTTGCCGCAGGCTGGCTACATCGCCGTGAACAACAGGACGCAGTTTCTCCCCCGTGCAATCGAGGATCGGGGGCTCGCCGTTCGTGCCGATATCGCCGACGTGCTCGCCGACGTGCGCAAGACGCTGGGTAGGTAGCGCATGGAAACGGTAAAAGCGGTTCGTATCGGCCAGGCACTTGCCGAGGCGGATCTTATCATCATCGGCGCCAGCAACGGGCTCGACATGGCAGAGGGGCTCAACCTCTTCTACGCCGATGCTCATTTCCAAGAAGCGTACGGAGACCTCGCCCAGGCTGATGGCATCGGCTGCATACTGCAGGGGCTCACCTCTCCGGATGCAAACGTGCGACGCCGATGGGCCGATCGATTCCATCAAAAGGAGTATGTCGAGTATGAGCCCGGCCCAATCATGAACGGGCTGCGGCATCTTACGGAGCACGCTGATACCTTCGTGATCACATGCAATATTGACGGGCACTTCGCACGCGCAGGGTTCAACGAGAACCACGTGCTCGAGACGGAGGGGAGTACGTGCACGTCGATTGACGAGCAGCGTCTCGCCCACCCAGATGCCCTCGCCATGGCGCAGCTCGAAGATCTCGCGCACCTTGTGCAAGCGCATCGCAACCACAAGGTTGCCATCCTCGAACTTGGCGTGGGGCTGCGCAACGGCGTCATAAAGCGCATGCTCGCTCGGGTCGCGAACGCCTGCGAACACGCCACCTACATCGTGTTCAACTACAGTCAGGCTCTGACGCCCGACGCTTCGTGCGAGACAATTCTCGTTGACGGCGATATGACCCCGGCTTTCGAGGAGATCGTTCGATGCCACCTCTAGAAAGAGAAGCGATGAGGCTTCGAAGCCTCATCGACGATGCCGACGCCATCATCGTCGGCATCGGCTCGGGTATGTCGAGCGCCGCCGGGTTCAACCATTACAACCATGCGGGCATGACGTGTGCCGGAATGGCGGACTGGCAGAAAGCCTTTGGCTTCAAGAGCCTTTTCGACGGCTTCTATCACCTCTACCCCAGCCTCGAGCAGCAATGGGCCTACTACGCGCGATACATCGATTTCATGCTGCGCGAGCCGGCCTCACAACCCTATCTCGACCTGCGGTCCCTCATCGGCCATAAGGATTACTTCATCCTGAGCACCAATGTGGACACCCAGGTCGAAAAGGCCTTCCCCGCCGAGAGGACCTGCAACTACCAGGGGAGCTTCGCATACCTTCAGTGCAAGCAGCCATGCTGCGACGAGCTCTTCGACGCGAGCCCCTACGTTGAGCGCATGATTGCCGGGATGGAGAGGTTTGAGGTACGCAGCGAGGACGTTCCCCGCTGCCCGCATTGCGGCTGGCAGCTTGTGCCGTGGGTGCGCGACGACACATTTCTGCAGGGCGCGGCATGGCGCGAGAGTATCGAACGATATGAGCGCTTCGTGCGCGAGCGCAGCGATTGCCGCGTGCTGTTGCTGGAACTTGGCGTGGGCGAAATGACCCCCGGTATCATCACGCTCCCATTCTGGAGCATGACCGCAAAGCTGCCGGATGCGCACCTGCTGAGCGTAAACATCTCGGGCGACTCGGCTCCGCTGCAGCTCGGAAGCAAAGCAGAGGCGATCCAGGCCGACTTGCGCACCCTGCTCTCGGTGGCGCGGGTGGGAGACGAGTAACGTGGCGAGGCTTTTGCGCTTTCATCAGCCCGGACATCACGCCCATAGAAGCGATGGCTCTGATTCGGGTGTCAAAGTTTAAGCCTCCTTGTCAGCCGCTGTAAGGTATTCCTCGTCGTCCACGGGCTCCAACCACTCGTTGGAGGTCTCCTCGCCCGGAACCTCCAGCGCGAGATGGGAGAACCAGCTGTCGGGCGCGGCTCCGTGCCAATGCTTTACGCCCGCGGGAATATTTACTACATCGCCAGGGCGCAGCTCCTGTGCCGGTTTACCCCATTCCTGGTAAAACCCTCGACCAGCCACGCAGACAAGGATCTGTCCGCCGCCGCTTTTGGCGTGATGGATGTGCCAGTTGTTGCGGCAGCCGGGCTCGAACGTCACGTTGTAGACGCCGACCTGATTGGTGGAAAGGGGCGCGAGGTAGCTTTGCCCGATAAAGTACTTCGCAAATGCGTCGTTGGGGGCGCCGATAGGAAAGGCCATCTCGTTTTGGTGCTTAGCTCTTGCATCAGCAGCATCGCTATCCGCCCAGACCTCCTTCGCCATGCGAAAGGCCGCCCACGCCTTGGGCCATCCTGCGTAAAACGCCGCATGTGTAAGGATTTCCGCTATCTCCGTCCTGGTCACGCCATTGTTCTTTGCGGACATCAGATGATATTGGAACGAAGAGTCCGTCAGGCCCTGCGCCATCAGGGCCACCACCGTCACGATGCTACGGTCCCGCAGGGAGAGCTCGCCCTCTCGGCTCCACACCTCGTCGAACAGCACATCGTCGTTGAGCTGTGCGAATTTGGGGGCGAAGCCCCCCAGGGCATCTCTACCCGCCGTCTGCTTAATTGCCATGATCGATTTCCTCCTATCGATGGTTCTGGACACGAATCTGTCTCCGCGCGACCAAGTAGCCCGCCTAGATTTCCATGCCCATTCGTTGCGCCCACTCTAGAACGGGATGCCCGACGATATCGCCCACACCGTTCACGCCGCCGGCGAATACCGTTTTGTCCATTACGGACCACCCCTTGCGCTACCGATTTATATTGACGAAAATGAAGGTAATACCTAAACCTGACTTTAGGTCAAGGAGTGAATTCGAGATTTATCCGGAGGAACCATGTACACAATCGGACAGGTGGCGGAGATGTTCGGTTTGCCCGTTTCCACGCTGCGGTATTACGACAAGCAGGGATTGTTCCCGGGGCTGGAGCGGACGTCCGGCATTCGCCGATTCGGCGATACGGAACTCGAGGCGCTTCGAGTCATCGAATGCCTGAAGAAGGCGGGAATGGAGATCAAGGAAATCCGGCTGTTCATGGAATGGTGCGCGGAGGGCCCGTCCACTTATCCCAAGCGCAAGGCTATGTTCGAGGAACGGAAGGCCCACATGGAGTCGGAGATCGCGAAGATGAACCGTGCCCTGGACATGTTGAAGTTCAAATGCTGGTACTACGAGCAGGCGATTCAAGATGGCAGCGAGGATAGAGTGAAGGCGCTGATTCCCGACAATTTGCCGGAAGAAATCAAAGGCGCCTACGAGAACGCGCACGCTCGATAAAGCCGTTCGCTATCCATGGGGCTCCGGCAAGGAGCTCTTTCCGAACAGAACGAAAAAGAAAACCTCCGAACCAAAGGTCCGGAGGCTATTATTTCCGCTATTCCCACTCGACAATAGGAGCCACTGGCCAAAAGCCTGTCAACATCAAAACAAGTTCTCAATCTGTCGATTCTACGTGAGGCAATGATCATCATTTGATACCGCGCTGTTTGCGCACTAGGAAGCAAAGGAATCTGGCCACCACTCAAATAAGATCACCGCCATCTTGCATAAACGACGCCATGTTAAGGTGCCTGACGCCACCCCTCTCCTGCAATAGAGGATCAAGCGTGAACAAGTAACGCGGATACCCATCCCTGATGTGGCCGAACGGCCTGTACTCGCGCTCCTCGACGCCTCTGTCGGCAATCGACATAGAGACCTGGATATAGGCGTAAGCATTGCGCCTACGAGCGATGAAGTCACACTCGAGCTTCCCAATACGGCCCACAGAAAGCTCGTACCCGCGCGATGCAAGATAGAGGTAGATCTTCACGTCGGTATATACGCAAGATGCACCCCTTTTTCTCAGCGTCCATTTCATCAGTTATGGGGGTGCTTTTTTACATTTTATAAAAAAGCGTACCGATAACTTATTCCCACTCAGTTTCGGAAATCGAATGGTTTTGAAGTTTCGAAAGCGGCGTCCCAACATGCGTAAGGGCATGTTGGGACGCATCAGTAAAACGGGAATCGACTCACGCGAGAAGGCGCCGCCCCGTCGCCTCGAGACGTGCGACAGGCAGATTAGGTTTGGGGAGTAGAACGGCCCTTGCGCGAGGCGTGAATTGTAATCGATAAAGCCGAGCTTTGAGAACATGCGGTTTATCTCGTCGAACGTTGAGCCGACAGGGGCTTGCGCCACAGTGGGCGACTTAGCGACGCCCATGCCCATGATGCCGGGCACAAGCGTGAATGCGCCACGTGGAGGCGAAGGGGCCGCCCGAGAGGTTGATGGTGAGCGAGCACCAAAGGTCAAGGTAACCCTCGCCTTCCGGGCTTGCGAGGTCGAGGGCGAGCGTCCCTCCCTCGGTCGCGTACAGCGACGGCAGACACTCGGCCAGCTCCTCGGTCATAAGCGCTTACATGTCCGTCTCCCCTCCGGGCCACGTCGGACCCCTAGAATCTTCGCCCCGCGGGCAAAGCCTCGGCGCGCCCCATGGCATCTCGACTTTGCCCCCTGCAATGCCGCGCAGCGGAGACACCACCTGAGACGGACGTCGATGCATCGAACCCGAGACCGGGCGCTGCGGCGGGATGCCTCTCGCGCGGACAATCTGCTCGATCTTGCCGTGCACGTCTTAAAAAAGTTCGAAAAAAGTCTAATAGTACGACATCCGTCGAACAGTCGGGGGTACACACCACTACAGATGGCCCACGGAACGGGGAGCGAGATGGTCGGCGACGGGTTCAAGGCACTCTCCGGCCCCACGCTCCGCCAGGGAGGGCGTCGGGAGGGAGGCCGTAATGGGTGAGAGGAGCGAGCGGCCGGAGCGGGTGTTTCCCGGCAGGACAGACCCGTGGTTCATAGCGGCCATGGTGATTGTGGCGGGCGGTTTATCCGCGGCGTGTATCGCGTGTTTCCTGAGCTCGAGTCCCGCGCTCCTATGGGGCTGGCTCGCGCTGCTGCCCGTCCCGGCCCTCGTGGCCCTGGCCGCCCTTCCCGTCCGCAGCAACCGCCTCGAGCTCTACGGCGACCGCCTCGTCGTCGTGTACGCTGGGATGCGTTCGGTGATACCCTACGCCCACGTGCGGGGCGTCCGGCGCACCAGGACGCTCTGGGCGGGGACGGCCAACTCGCTCGACCGCGTCTATATCAAGGCGCCCTACGACGGCGACGCCATCGTCTCGGTGACCGACAACGATGCCCTCATGGCAGAGCTCGAGCGTAGGTGCGGCCTGCGGCCCGACTGCGAACAAGGCAACTAGCTTCGCAGGGCGGCTATCAGCGACTTGCTGCTCATCGTCATATCACGACGGCCAATTTTGGGTCGGGCTGGCGGAGCATGTCGAGGACGGCAGATACGGCGTCGCCCGCATCGTCTTCGGCGCAGAACCGTCCACTGAGGAGATCCTGCGATTCGTCGTCAACAAATGGGCGAAGCTCTCGTTCTTCGATCACGATTCGACCGAGGCGAGCAAGCCCGCGAAGAACCCCAAGCGGCGCGCTCGCGAGGCAGCGAAAGCCCTTAAACGGCCCGCGGTGAGCACCAAGGCACAACAGGCGCTCGCGGCACAGCGGGAAGCGATGAAGCGGGAGTCGGCTCAAGCAAGAAGTCAGCGTCGCGCGGATGAGGCGGAGACGCGCTTCGAGCAGCGAAAGTTAAGGCGCAAGCAGAAGCATCGCGGGCATTGATCGCCATTACGGCAAACCTTACACAGAAGCGGTGTCAGTTCCGTTTGAAACCGACACCGCTATCTATTGCACCGTTCGTCAACAGTCGACCCCCATCTCACTCGTATTCGATATATGCATCTTGAATACGAGGCCGCTAGATCATAACGGCGAATGCTGGTTTTCATTGCAACTGCTCAGGGATGATGGGTGCGATTGTCCTAGACAACGCCACAGGAGCAAGTCATAATTCGTAGACTAAAAATGAGCAAAAAATCGGAATTATGAGGACTGAATCATGTGGAATGAATTAGGCATAAGTGCAGGAACGGCAATCATTATTTTGATTGCACTGTATTTCGTTATCAAATGGGCGGTGAAAAATGGCATAAAAGAAGCCTACGGTGCTATCACTGGCAAGCATACCGCTGAAGATATCCAAAACGAAAAAGACTTGAAAGAACTTGGGTTTTGAGAAGCGCCTTACCGTGCAAGTTGTAAAGCGTGGCCCAGAGAGAGGTAGGCCACTGCGCTTTGATCCTCGCGCGCCCGCAATCACATTGGAGAAGTCAGCGTTACGAAAGAGCATCGCCTCCTCGAGGTATCTATTGCGACACTTCAACCTATCGCCTTTCAAGAAATACTCCTAAAGCTCGAATCTAGTTACACTTTTGGGGGTATCAAAACTCCGCGCCGCGGGGACCCAAGAGCTAATCTCATTAACTCGGCCAGGCTACTCAAGATCGCGAGTGGCGGAATCGGGCAGACGGATGCACGAGATGAAGTTGAAGTCGTTCTTCCGCGCATAATCAATCTCGCCATCGGCGCGGTCTTGCCACCAGAAGCCCTCGAGCGGCGGCACGACGAAGTCGAAATAGCCCTCGATTTCCCGCGGCGGGCCCCTCTTCGACATCTTGATGGTATATGCGACGTCGTAGAGCAGTGGCAATGCATTCTGCTACGCGCCGCCTTCGGCATTGGAATCGCCCTTGCCCCGTACGGCAACGTAGCTCATAGACGGAACGATCAGGATGCTCGGCTTGTTAGGCGGTTTGCCCGTGATGTTGTAGCGCACCGTAGACGCTGATGGAGATGGCTGCGCGCGGGCACGAGCGCGCCGCCGCGCCTTATGGCCTGCTTCTCGGGTATTTGGGGCGCGCGGCGTTCAAAAATGCGAAGCGGGGCCCGCATCGCTGCAGGCCCCTACAGGTGGGCGATATTCTACGCCTTGCGGCACCCCGTCGCCCACGGAGGTTAAACGTACACGTAAGCCGTACTCTGAAAGCCGCGGCTTCCGGCAAGTAGTTTATACCACGAAAGGTCGCTTTCGATGCGCCTAGCTCGCAAAATAACACTCGCTGGGCCGTCACCCCTGGCAGTTACCCTCCAATCTTCATTGGAGTCAGCAGGTCAATTCATATAGTTATGGGGGTTTATCCTACCGTCGGTGAGCGATTTCGTTAGGGTGTCGAAGCGGTCGAGGATGTCGATGACCTTCTGCTGGGTGCCGATGGATGGGGCGGGAATCTCGACCCTCGATAAGTCCACAGGCGCGGCTTCGATTACCTTTTTCGATTTAGCGTATTGCTCTTCAGATCATCATGGTGTGCTCGTAGCCGCGCTCCACGAGGAGCCGCTCGGCAACATCGAGAATCTTCTCGACCGCCTCCTCCGGGTACTTATTGCGTGCCACGGGCACCTCCGTCCTTATTATCACGAAAAAATACCATGAGAGGCGTGCGGGTCGAGAAGGGCTGGCGCCAAAAGAGCCCAACGGCCGTTACGGCTTCGTTAGAAACGCGCCCCACCATGGATGGTGAACCCGAAAGGCAAGGCGCGCGGGCACGGCGACTCGGCCCGCGCGCCCGGAAGAGAAAGGACGAACCCATGGGTTACATGCTCGAGACGCGCGGGCTCACCAAGCGCTTCGGCCGTGGCGACCAGGCGCAGGATGCCGTGGCCGACGTGAGCCTTCATATCCGCGAGGGCGAGGTGTACGGGCTGCTCGGCCCCAACGGCGCTGGCAAGTCGACAACGCTCAAGATGATCTGCGGGATGCTGCGCCCGACGGCCGGGGAGATCCTCTTTGCCGGGCACGCCTGGCACCGCGAGGACCTCTACGCAATCGGCAGTCTCATCGAGGAGGCGCCGCTCTACCCCAACCTCACCGCGCGCGAGAACCTGCGCGTGCGCACCACGCTGCTGGGCCTTCCCGAGAGCCGCGTAGATGAGGTGCTCGCCGCCGTGGGCCTCGCGGACACCGGGAAGAAGCGCGCCGGGCGCTTCTCGATGGGCATGCGGCAACGCCTGGGACTCGCGCTGGCGTTGATCGCCCGGCCACGCCTGCTCGTGCTCGACGAGCCCACCAACGGCCTCGACCCCATCGGCATCGAGGAGCTGCGCGACCAGATCCGCGGCTTCGCGGCGGCGGGCACGACGGTGATCGTCTCGAGCCACATCCTCTCCGAGGTGCAGCAGATGGCGGACACCATCGGCATCATCTGCGGGGGGCGCCTCGCCTACGAGGATGCGCGCCCGAGGCCCCGCTCGATCGAACCGCCCTGGCGCGAGCCGCCGCGAACCTCGTGGCCAACGCCGCCGAGCACGCGCGCTCGCGCGTGGCGGTCTCCTGCGACGTCGCGGGCGGGCACCTCGTCATCGAGGTCGCCGACGACGGACCGGGCTTCTCTCCCGCCGCCCTCGAACGCGGCTGCGAGCGCCTCTTCACAGACGACTCATCCCGCTCCTCGCGCGACGGAGGCCGCCACTACGGGCTCGGCCTCCACGCCGCCTCCGAGGCCGCGAGCGCCCACGGGGGCTCCGTCTCGCTCGCCAACAGCCCCTCGGGCGGCGCGGTGGCCACCATCGCGGTCCCCCTGTGAGGGTCTAACGACTCAGGCCCTCGCACCGGCGTGCCTCGCAACCAAACGCTTCCATCTTGAAACACGGGGAGTAAATCGCGAAACCGCAGGTGAAAGGGAGTAAAACGGCAAAGAAAAAGCCTCCGTCCCAACGCGGGAACGGAGGCCAGATTACCGTATTTACTCACCAATGTCGTTGGTGACTTTACCGTGACTCTCGTACGAAACGAAACTCTGGAGCACAGTACAGCATTCAAAAGAGCAGGTCAAAGCCCTATCGGCTTATTCCCACTCGATGGCTTCAGTTCTGCCGTCCCATCATTCCAGTTGCGCCCAGTTTTCGGTGCCGTCTCGAACCGAGTGCCGCCAGGTAACGCCATGTCGCGTTTCGTCGGCCTCGGGGACAAAAGCTGGGACAACTTCAAAAACTATTTTCAAACTCAGGACGTTGAGTTTTTGTTTTTGTCCCAAAGGCCGCGATTGGCCGCCTTTGGAGGCTCGATAGCGCCGAAAATGCCCGTTTTGAAACTCAGCCGCCCTTTAGCTTGCAAGCCGCCAGCTGCAATCGTAAGTGAATTAACGAGGGTGACTTTCGAGCCGTTCGCAAAACCGCAGGTCATAAGTTTCAACTATTGATCGCAAAGAGGAATCGTGCCAGGTGGCTATCTCATGAGTTCATCCGTGACCGACGTGGCAGCCAGTGCGCCGTGCGGTTTTACCCATCTTGAAGCCAAAACTGACATCGCGCGCACGATGCTATCGCCACACGATGTCAGACATTGTTCCCGACTTGACCTGATTGCTTCGCGATGAATTTCATGGCCCTAGAGGAAAAAGTCCCTCGCGCCCACGATGCGAATGCCATCGATGTCCGTGTCGTAGGAACCCTGCCTCACGACCACAATCTTCTCGTGGTTGTCTCGTATCGACTTCAGAGGGGCGATCTCGCGTTCCCTGGTCTCGCTTGCGAACATCTCGTCAGTCACCTGCACGTAGAGCACGCGCCCGTCCTTCGTCGCGACGAAGTCAACCTCCTTGCCATAGAGCTTGCCCACGTGCACGCTCCATCCTTCGTAGAGCAGCTGGAGATACACGGCGTTCTCGAACAGGCGCCCAGTATCCGTGACCCTATAGCCGGCCATCCAGGTCCTGAAGCCGGTGTCGACGATGTACTCCTTCGGATTCGTCTTGAGGAGCGCCTTGCCGTGCAGATCGTAACGCGTGGCACGATAGAACAGGAAGGCCTCCTCGAGCGCACCCACGTACGAGGAAACGGTCTTGTTCGTGGTCTTCGACCCCGCAGAAGTTAACGCGCCGGCGATTCGGTTCGACGAGCACTCGTTGCCGATGTTGTCCGCCAGGAATTCGGCCACATAGCGCAGCAGAGAAGGGTCGGTCACCGCGCTTTTGCCCTTCCCGCGCTCGCGGTTGACGATATCGCGCACGGCGATAGCCTCGTAGACTCCGGACATGTACGCCGAGTGCTGCGCCTGGGTCGTCGATAGGGATGCAATGGCTGGCATGCCCCCGTACTCAAGGTAACGAGTAAGCATATCGTCAAAGAGAACGGGGTCCCCCTCAGGGGTGAGAGCCACCGACCTTCCCGATGCAAACTCGATCCCGCAGAAGTCAGCGAACTCGGAGAAGGACAGGGGCAGCATCTTTACCTCTACGTAGCGCCCGGACAGATAGGTGGCCAGCTCGCTCGAGAGAAGATACGCGTTCGAGCCCGTGAGGTAGATGTCGCAATCGAAGTCGACCCTCATCGCATTGACCGCATCCTGCCAGCCATCGATTCTCTGGGGCTCGTCTATGAAGACGTAGGTGCGCCCCTTGTCCGACAGGCACCCGCGAATGCGATCGTAAAGCTGGTCTTCCGTCTTGATGCCCGCACCCTTGCTTTCCAGGTTGACGCTCACAAAACCGCGGCCAGCGACCCCCTCGGACTCGATGGTTATCCTGATAAGGTCGAGAAGGCTCGACTTGCCACACCTGCGCACGCCCGTAATCACCTTGATGAGGTCGGTGTCACGGAAGAGCATTGCCTCCTCGAGGTACCTGCCACGGTTCCTGAGCCTGCTGCACTTCAAGAGCTACTCCTAAAACTCGAATCTGGTTACACTTTTAGGAGTATCATAACTCTGGGCCACAAGATGAGCAAAGAGCGCACCTCGAGACGAATCGGCTAAAGGAATTGCGCGCCTGCCGGGAGGCAGGGCAACTAAGATGGCTAAGAATGAGATCCTAGCTCGCTGACGCAGGATCGTCCGCTTGCGAGAATGTCCAGAAATTTCGATTCTGGGTCGTCATCGAAGGCGACCTTCGCGATCGATCTCCACTTACGTGGAGGTATGCCGACCGATTTCGTGAAGAGGGCGGAGAAGCTTGTTGCTCGTGCGTATCCGCAGCGATGCGCCACTTCGTCTATGCTCATATCATGGTCGGTGAGCAGTCTTTTCGCCAGCTCGATTCTTTCCGAGGAGACGAACTCGGTCACCGTCAAGCCTGTCACCTGCTTGAATGTCTTCTTGAACTTGGTTGACCCCATGTTCGCTGCCTCGAGCAGGTCCTTCTGCTCGATCGCACCGCCTAGGTTGCTCTCGATGTACGATACGGCTCTCGCGATCGAAAGGCGGTCCTGCTCGGCCACTCCCCCGCACAGGCTCTCTCCCATCCTGAGTAGCCTTGCCATCACCAAGTTCGCGATTCCGGAATATTGGAGGCCCGCTTCCGACCCCGGGATCTCCCTTGGAGCTATCTCGTCAAGCATCTCTGCTATTTCCGGATCCCAGGAAGCCTGGCTCCTCAGACCCTTCAGACTGGTCGCCAGCGGTTTCAGCGCCTTGTCGATTCTTTCCCCGAAGACGCTTCGGCAGTATTCGTCGTAATACTCAATCTCTGTGTAGGAGAATCTCGCTCCTTTTGGTAGAAGGACCGAGCTTGTCTTGGGCTTTGCTTCCAGAAAGGCAGAAACGCTTGATTGCGGCATGAGGCCATGCCTTTCGCGGCGGACTGCAAAATACCCGCCAGAATCGAAGCAGAAGGGCAGGCGTTCTTTCAAAGTGAAATCGCAGCAGACGACAGAGAAGAACCGCCGCGCCTCCCATGCCCAGTACCACCCCTCGCATCTGCGCCCGTCGCCTTCGAAGAGGGACCCCTCTCCGTTCCATCCATCTGCCAAGACGAGGCCGATTGGCTCAAGCGAGGCCGCAAAGGTCTCCGCCGCGGCTTGGGCGGCGTGGGAGAACATCGTTTCCTTGTCGTCCATCTTCCGATCCTTTTATTCGCGTTCGGACGCAATTCTTTCGCGCTCGGGTTTTTCCCTCCAGGTGCAACCTGATTCAAATTAACCAAGGTTAACATCTCTTTGTCAATTTTAGCGATACAAGAAAGGCTCTCTGGTTTTGCGAAGAAGAATACGGAAAACACTTGCGGAGGACATCGACGTCAGAACGAAGGTGGCCATGCTCGTCGTGCTCATAGCGACCGGGGCCATCGTGAAGGATTACGTTCTGGGCTCGCTTCTCTTTGCCGTCGTCGTCCTCCTCTCCTTCGCAATCGGGCGCGGAAGGATGGCAGCGTCTTTCTCTTTCGCCTACCTCTTTCTCATGGGTATCTTCTGGGTCACGACGATGCTTCCGCCGAACGCCGCCGGAGCCCTCGGCTCGTTCGCCCTGGCCTGCCGCACCTGCATGCCCATCTGCCTGTTCGCGGCGGTCTTCGCGGCCACCACCAAGATTGGCGACCTCACGGCCGCCCTCTACGGGATGAGGCTGCCGAAGGCGGTTGTCGTTCCGCTGGTGATAGCGGTGCGGTTCTTTCCAACGCTCAAGGAGGAGTCTTCTGCCGTAGCGGACGCGATGAGGGTGAGGGGGCTCGCCCTTTCGCTTAAGAATCTCGTTTCGAAGCCGGCGCTGATGTTCGAATCCGCGGTCGTGCCCGTGATGCTGCGCTGCGCCAAGATCGCAGACGAACTCGCCGCCGCAGCGGTCGCGCGCGGCATCGACCGGCCCGGGAGGAAGACCTCCTACAACGCGCCCCGGTTCGGATGGGCCGACTTCCTCCCTCTCTCGATTCTTGTCGTCTGCTGCTTGCTTCTTGTGGTCGCAAAGGCCAGCCAGGGGATTGGAAGGCTGCTATGACGAAGAACGCCGTCGAGTTCAGAAACGTCTCCTTCACGTATGCGGGGTTCGACGCCCCGGCGATCGACGACGTAAGCTTCGACGTCGCGCCGGGCGAATGCGTCGTTCTTTGCGGGGAGTCCGGCTGCGGGAAGACCACCGCGACCCGGATCGTCAACGGGCTGGCGGGAGGGTTCTACGAGGGCAGCCGGACGGGGAAGGTCCTTGTGGCAGGCAGGGACATCGACGAGCTGGAGGATTGGGAGCTCTCGTCCTTGACAGGCAGCGTTTTCCAGAACCCCCGCACCCAGTTCTTCAACCTCGACACGACCGGCGAAATCGCGTTCGGCATGGAGAACCTTGGCGTTCCCAGGGAGGAGATGCACAGACGGGTGCGCGGCGTCGTTCGCGAGCTCGGCATGGAAAGGCTCATGGGCAGGGGTATCTTCGAGCTCTCCGGGGGCCAGATGCAATCGGTGGCCTTCGCGAGCGCATGGGCCTGCAGGCCGAGCGTCTACGTCCTCGACGAGCCGTCGAGCAATCTGGATCCTCCCTCCATGGAGAAGCTCGCCTCCTTCATCTCGAAAGCCAAGTCGAGCGGGTCTGCCGTGATCATCGCCGAGCACAGGCTCTCCTACCTCGAAGGCGTCGCCGACCGGTACCTGCTCTTCGAAGGCGGTTCCGTCGCCGCCGAATGGGACGCGCAGCAATTCCTGGGGCTGCCCGACTCCGAGCGAGAGTCTTGCGGGCTCAGGTCCTCCGAGCCGCCGAAGCTCGCCGACCTGATGCAGCGCCTTTCCCGTCCCGTCTCCGCCTTTCCCGCCGTCGAGGCGAGGGGGATCTATGCGGGGTATGAGAAGGGCTTACCGGTCCTCGAGGGGACTACCGTCTCGTTCGACCCCGGGAGGGTCGTCGGTATGGTCGGGCGAAACGGGGCGGGCAAGTCAACCCTGCTCAAGTGCCTGGCGGGGATCAAGAAAGAAGAGCTCGGGCATGTCCGGTTCCAAGGCTCGGTGGTCCCTCCCAAGAGAAGGCCCGAGCATGTGTTTCTGGTCATGCAGGACCCCGACTACCAGCTCTTTCGCCCGAGCGTGCGCGACGAGTTGGCATCCGCGGCCCCGTCTCCTTCCGACGTCGACGAACTTCGTCTCGAAGCGGTCTTGGAGAGGTTTGGCCTGGGAGATGTCGCCGACCGCCATCCCGCATCGCTCTCGGGAGGGCAGAAGCAGAGGTGTGTCTGCGCCATTGCGTCGGAGTCGGGCGCGCAGGCGCTTCTCCTCGACGAGCCCACGAGCGGTCTGGATTTCCGGAACATGGAACGCCTCGCGCTCATCTTACGCGAGGAGGCGTCTCGCGGAAAGACGGCGGCGGTCGTCAGCCACGACACGGAGTTCCTGTCAAAGGCCTGCGACCAGATTGTGCTCATCGAGTGAGCCGGCCTGCAAAGGCTGAGAAGGGATTCCTACGGAAGAAAGGATTTGGAAATGGCAGCAAAAGTAAAACGGAAGGAAAGCGGCAGCCTCAGCTCCAGAGACCTCATAGCCCTCGGCGTCTTCTCCCTGCTGTTCATGGTGGTGAGCATGCTCGTCGTGGGAATCACCTCCATGAGCGTCGTGGCGTACTGCGGCTGCTGCGCCATCGCAGCGATGCCCGCCGGGATCGTCTGGGTCTACATGCATGCGCGCGTGCCGCGCGCGGGAACCTCGCTGATCATGGCCCTCGTCTTCGCCGTGATCGTCTTCGTCATCGGGTCGGGGTGGCCCGTTGCGCTCGGCCTCGCCGTCGGCGGCGTCGTCTCCGAGCTGGTGCGGAAAGCGCTCGGGTACGGGAGGTTCGCGGGCGTCGCCGTGGGGTACGCGCTTTTCGAGACCTGCTGGGCGACGGGCCTTTTCGTTCCCATGTTCGCCTCCCAGGACTACTACCGCGAGTTGATGGGGTCCAACAGCATCGACCCGGCCTACATGGAAGCCCTTCTGTCCACGGTGACCCCCGAGACGTTCGCGATCATCGCGGTCGTGACCTTCGCGGGCGGCATCATCGGCTCGCTGGTCGGACGGGCGGTGTTCAAGAAGCACTTCGAGCGCGCGGGAATCGCCTAGCGCCCTTTTTCAAAGCAATATGAGAGAAGAGGAATTTGATGAGCAAGGAAAGCAAAGGAAGGAAGCCGGGGGCCCTTTCCCGCTGCCTGCAGTTTGCGGGGAGAAGAAAGCCCCTCGTGTTCGCCTCCATGGCGCTGGCGGTCCTATCCGCGGCGGCGTCCTTCGTCCCATACGTGGCGATCTACTTCATGATCAGGGATGCGGTGGGGGTCTACCCGAACCTGGCCGCCGTCGACGTTTCGGCGATGACGGGCTACGCGGGCTTGGCGGTGGCGGGCATAGTCGTTGACGTGGGGTGCTATCTTGCCGCGCTTCTGTGCTCCCACGCCGCGGCATTCGACGCGCAGTACCGCACGAAGCTCGGGATCGCCGCCCACCTCGGGCGAATCCCCCTCGGGCACGTCGCCAGGCTCGGCACAGGCAGGATCTCGAAGGTCATGGACGAGAGCGTCGGCGGGATCGAGCAGTTCATCGGCCACTCCGTCCCGGACCTGGCGGCCACCGCTGCAGCGCCCGTCGTCTTGGTGGCGCTGCTTTTCGTCTTCGACTGGCGCTTCGGCGTCGCCACGTTGGCGGCGGTCGTCGTCGCATGCATCGTGCAGTTCTCCGGCTACGCCGACAAGCGCGTCATGGCGAGCATGGGGCGCTACCAGGAAGTGAAAGAGCAGATGGGCAACGCCGCCGTTGAGTACGTTCGCGGCATGCGCGTCGTGAAGGCCTTCGGCCAGACGGCGAGATCGTTCAAGCGGCTCGCAGACGCGATCAAGGACTACACGGGGCTTTCCCTCGACGTCACGCTCTTCTTCCGGAACTCCATGCCGGGCTTCACGGCGATCATCAACAACGCGTACCTGTTCGTCCTGCCCGTCGGCATACTCCTCGCCCCGGGCGCGCAGGACTGGCCGACGTTCGTGCTCTCGCTCGTCTTCTACCTCCTGTTCGTGCATTCGATATCGAGCGTGTTCGCGAAGATTCTCTACGTGAGCGAGGACGGGATGCTCGCCCAGGCGAACATCGACCGCATCGACTCGGTGCTCGGCATCGAGGAGCTCTCTTGTCCCGAGGCGCCGAAAACCCCGAAGGACGCCTCGGTGTCCCTTCGGGACGTGACTTTCTCCTACGAGGACGACGCGGAGCCGGCGTTGCGCGACGTCTCGCTGGAAATCCCCGCCGGCACGGTATGCGCGGTCGTGGGGCCGAGCGGCTCGGGCAAATCGACGCTGGCGAACCTCGTCGCACGCTTCTGGGACGTCGATTCGGGCCAGGTTCTCGTCGGCGGCGTAAACGTCCGCGAGATGGGCCAGGACGAATTGATGGGCAGCCTCAGCCTGGTGTTCCAGGATTCCCACCTGTTCCGCGAGAGCATCGCGGACAACATCAGGCGCGGCAGGCCGGGGGCGACCGACGACGAGGTGGTCGAGGCCGCGAAGGCCGCCCAGGCGGACGCGTTCATCAACAGCCTTCCCCACGGCTACGCCACGGTAATAGGCTCCGAGGGCGTGCACCTGTCCGGCGGAGAGCAGCAGCGGATAGCCATCGCGCGCTCGATCATCTCGGACGCGCCCATCGTGGTGCTGGACGAGGCGACCGCGTTCTCCGATCCCGAGAACGAGCATTTGATCCAGAAGG
The DNA here is from genome assembly GCF_015553355.1 of Collinsella aerofaciens. Classification (GTDB taxonomy): domain Bacteria; phylum Actinomycetota; class Coriobacteriia; order Coriobacteriales; family Coriobacteriaceae; genus Collinsella; species Collinsella aerofaciens_V. The sequence goes on along the minus strand of NZ_JADNGN010000006.1, from coordinate 55,113 downwards.
CATTCGAGAGGCTCATGGCCGGCAAGACCGTGATCATGATCGCCCACAGGCTCTCCACCGTCGTCGGCGCCGACAAGATAGTCGTGCTTGACGACGGGCGCAAAGTCGAGGAGGGCACCCATGAAGAGCTCCTCGCCGCATCAGGGACATACGCGAAGATGTGGAGCCAGTACACAGAGGCGGTCGAATGGGGCGTCGAATCGGCTCCGGGCGGCGACGAAGCCCAATCCTCCGAAGCGGCCGCCCCGCATGCGGCGCAGGATGCTTCCGCCGGCGAGCACGACCCTGCGGAGAAGCCCGGCAAGCCGTCGAACGGCGGGGCGCCATGGCTTCAGAGGGCGTTCAACCTTTCCGGCGAGGGCTACGCCGGACTCAAGCGCTCGGCCCTCGCGTGCACCTTGAGCGATCTGGCGCTCATGATCCCCTTCGTCTGCACGGTCGCGGCGTTCGCGGCTCTCGTGGGGACCCTTGCGGGCGAGCCGTTCGACGCCGCCGCGCTCTGGGCGATCTTCGCCGTGGGGCTTGCGGGGATGGCGGTGGTCTTCGTCGCTTCGAGAAACGACTACGAGAAAACCTACGTGGCCGCGTACACCGAGTCCGAAGGCATCCGCCTGCGCCTCGCCGACCACCTGAGGAAGCTGCCCATGAGCTTCTTCAACCGTCGGGACACGACCGACGTTGCCGACCGCATCATGGGGGACGTGACGGCACAGGAGTCCATGCTCTCCTCGACGCTCCCGCAGCTCATCGCCGGAATCGTGTCGACCGTGGTCATCTGCGTGATGTTGGCATTCTTCGACTGGAGGCTCGCCTGCTGCGTTATGGTCACGCTTCCGCTTTCGGCGGGGGTCATCGCCTTGGGCCGACGCCATCAGTCGCGCCTTTTCGAAAGGCAGAACCGCGTCCGCCTGGATGCGCTGGCGCGCGTGCAGGACTACCTCGAGGGCATCAAGGACATAAGGGCCTGCAGGGCGGTGGGCAAGGACTCCGCCGCCATGGAGCAGGCGATGCTCGAGCTCAAGAGGGTGACGATGCGGGTCGAGCTCGCCGTCGACGTCTCCGTCTCCCTTGCGAGCGCCATCCTTCGCTCTGGAGTCGGGCTGACCGCCTGCGTCGGCGCGATGCTTCTCGCCTCCGGCGGCGTTGACTTCATGGTTCTGCTCATGTTCCTGCTCATCGTTTCGCGTGTGTACGGCCCCATTCTCGCCCTCGTGTCCCAGCTGCCCAACCTTCTCAACCTGTCGACCAAGACAGCCCGGATCAAGGCGGTCATGGACGAGCCTGAAGCGAAGGGCTCTGCCCCGGCGGATGTCTCCGGCCATAGCCTGTCTTTCCAAAACGTCCGGTTCGGGTACGGCGACGAGGAGGTCCTCCACGGCATCAGCTTCGACGCGCAGGAAGGAAAAGTCACCGCCCTTGTCGGGCCGAGTGGATCGGGCAAGTCGACCTGCGCCCAGCTGGCGGCGAAATTCTGGGAGCCGGACAGCGGCAGGATCCTCTGCTCGGGCAAGGACATCGCCGGGTTCTCCGAGGAATCGTGGCTCGCGTACGTCTCCATAGTCTTCCAGGACGTGATCCTTTTCGACGACACGGTCGCGAACAACATCCGGATCGGTCGCGAGGGAGCTTCTGACGAAGAGGTGGCCGAGGCTGCAAGGACGGCGCACTGCCTGGAGTTCATCGAGAAGCTTCCCCAGGGGTTCGATACGATGTTGGGCGAGAACGGCGCCTCTCTCTCGGGCGGGGAGCGTCAGCGCCTCTCCATTGCGAGGGCCCTTCTGAAAGACGCGCCCGTGGTGCTCCTCGACGAGGCGACCGCCTCGCTCGACCCCGAGAACGAGACGCTTATCCAGAAGGCGGTCGGAGCCCTCTGCGCAGGCAAAACGGTGATCGTCATCGCCCATCGACTGAGAACCGTCGCCAATGCGGATAAGATCGTCGTTCTCGACGACGGGCGCGTGGCGGAGGAGGGGAACCACAAGACGCTGCTTGCCGAAGACGGACTGTACGCGAGGCTGTGGAGGCTCCAGCAGGAAAGCTCGTCGTGGACCGCTCCCGCCGACGGGAGCGGTGCCGACAATGTTCTGACGGGCAGATGAGCAGACGCGGATGATGAGGCAATCCTCGTCATCCGCACCGAGCGCGGGTTCTGCCGCAATGTCGACATCGCGGAGCGTATGGGCGTCACCAAGGCGCTCTCGGACCTCGGCGCTGCCGTCCTCGTCCGCATGTTCGGCCATGACGTGCGCCTTACAGAGGAGGGCGAGCGCGCCGCATCGGCGACGCTCGAACGTCATCGCTTCTTCGAGCGGCTGCTCGTCGAGTCAGGCGTGGACGCCGAGACCGCCTCGGCGGAGGCCTGCCGCATAGAGCACTGCCTGTCAGAGGACTCCTACAGACGTTTCGCGGCCTATCTCGGGAGCCGACGAGCTGCCGCTCGTCTATCTCCTTGTCGCACAATCACCTCTTTCAATAGGCCGCGTCCCAACGGATGGGTACCATTTACCCGTGTGCACCTGGGACAACGGGCTGAAAAAACCTTCGCAAAGCCACTCGCAGAACACGCAACACCAAACACGACAAAAGAGGCGAACGACAGATGCCGGACCCTGGACGACAGCACCGCGGAAGAGAAGCATTCCAACCACAACCGAACAACTCCAGCTACTAGGCAGGCGCCCGCATGGGCGCCTTTTACTTTTCAGGGACTTAGCTGCCTGCTAAGGCGTGCGGCTCATGGCCGTTTCGTGAAGGCCCGGCCAGCTCGACCCACCTCGACCCATCTCCACTCGCGCCGTGCTCACTAATCGCCATCAGGCGGTTCAATCGTCGCGCAGACGAAAAGGCACACGGTGTCGTGCGGTGTCCTCGCGCGGTGCCGCACGGGAAGATTGGAGGAACCATGGCACGCACAGCCGAATGCGCCGCGCCCGAGGGAAGCCAAGATCGGGACGAATGGATGACGGTGATCGAGATGCAGGAGTACATGAGGGCGAGCCGAAACAAGGCATACGACCTCATCTGGTCGGGAGAGATCGACTCGTACAGGCTCGGAAGGAAGCTCCTGGTTTCGAGGGCGTCAGTGGACGCCTACATCGAGTCGAGGAGCGGCAGGAAATGACGGCGGCGACCGCCCCGGGAGCCGCCCGCGGCCGGGCACGCGAGGGAACCTCGAGACGAGAGGAGCTCGAGGACGACCATGACCAAAAGCATTAGCAGGAGCCAGGTGAGGCCCATCGCATCGACCAACGCGTTATTCGGCGGCGGCAAGGCTCGCTACTACCTGCTCACACTCGTCTTCCACGACCAGGCAGACAGCATCGCCGAAGCGGTCAAGGGCTATGAGGTCAAGCTTGCCAGGGCTGACCTCCCCAACATCCCGTTCCACTCCGAGCCCCTCATGAACGGACACAAGGACTTACTGCATGATTCGTATGTTATAGTTAGATGTATCTAACTATTTGGGGGCGATAGCAATGCACGAACGCAAGGGCTTCTGGGACAAGAATGCCGGTCGGTACGACCGTTTCATGCGAAAGGACCGGGCGACGTATGAGAAGATGTATGAGCTGATCAGGCCGGTGGTGAAAGCAAAAACCGTACTGGAGGTTGCCACCGGCACGGGGCTTATCGCAAAGAGCATCGTAAATGCGGCGGCGCACATCGAGGCTACGGACGCTTCTGCAAAGATGATCCTTGAAGCAAAGCGGGACAATCAATCCGCAAAGCTGCACTTTTCCGTACAAGATATGTTCCGCCTGCCCTATGCACAGAAGTCCTTTGATGTGGTGATCGCGTCCAACGCGCTTCACATAGTGCCGCATCCGGAAAAGGCCCTGCAAGAAATCAGGCGGGTGCTGAAAGACGACGGCGTGCTCATCGCGCCAACCTTCACCCACGCGGGGAGCTCGGTTTCCGGCAAGGCAAAAGCCTTATTTATGCGTATGGCGGGATTCCCCCTCCACAGCAGGTGGACAAGCGAGGAATACCTACGTTTCCTGCGTCAAAACGGCTGGGCAGTGCAGAAAAGCGCGGTGCTGAAGGCCTCGTTCCCGTTGACCTATGCGGAATGCACGAAATCGGAGGGGCCAGATGTCGTTCTTTGAAAACACCCGCAAGCCCGTGGGCCTCGGCGGAAAACTTATGGTTGCCATGATGAATCTGGGGCACAGCCCTGTGGCGCGGTGGGGACTTCGATTTCTACGACTTGCGCCAAATGCCAAGGTGCTGGATTGCGGCTGCGGCGGCGGGGCGAACATAAAACGGCTGCTGAAAAAATGCCCGCATGGCGTCGTCAAGGGCATCGACTATTCGCCCGTCAGCGTGGATAAGACTAGAAAGCTCAACCGAACCGCAATTCAGGAGGGGCGTTGCGCCGTTCTGCAAGGCAGTGTGGCGGATATGGCATTTGAGGATAGCTGCTTCGATGCAGTCACGGCCTTTGAGACCGTCTACTTTTGGCCTGATTTGCCCCGATGCTTCCGTGAGGTCTGGCGGACGCTGAAGCCAGGCGGGACAATTCTTATCTGCAACGAGAGCAATGGCGATACGGACAAGGACGAGAGGTGGACGCAGATCATCGGCGGCATGACCATCTACAAGGACATTGAATTAAAAGCTTGTCTGGAGCAGGCGGGTTTTCACGAGGTGCAGATACACAAAAAGAAAAAGTGGCTCTGCGTCACGGCGCGGAAGTAAGGGCATCAAGCACGGGTGTTTTTGCATCCATCCTGCACATGGCGATAGGCATGACGGTCATAGCGGCTGTGCTGGCGGCAATTATGACAGTTCTTATTCACTGAGGAAGAAACCTATGAAATGTAAAATTGAGAAAAACACCGTGCAGGAGACGCTGATCCTCCCGCTGTATTCCCGAAAGCTGTGTACGGAGCTGTACCCGAACCTTTACAGGGATGAAACAGCGGTTCGTCTGCTCGACCAGATCGACTACGACTTTTCAGAGGCAGAGAAAAACTCCCGCAGCCTGATGCAGCGTTTTGGTGCGCTGGAGGTGGCCATGCGGCAGGGTGATCTTGCTTTCGAGGTGCGGGATTACCTGAAAGGCCACCCCAATGCGGCGGTGGTCAATCTGGGCTGCGGGCTGGACAACACCGGCAGAACCTGCGACAACGGTAGATGCAAGATCTACAATCTGGACTTCCCGGATGTGATTGCCTTGCGGCAGCAGCTACTGCCCGCCGGGAATCGAGAACAAAATATCCCCTGTGACCTGAAAGACACCGCATGGTTTAGCAAAATCGATGCCTCCGGCGGGGTGGTGTTCTTTGCCTCCGGGGTGTTCTATTACTTTCTGACCCAGCAGGTCCGGGAACTGGTGCGGGAGATGGCGGACGCTTTCCCCGGCGGTGTGCTGGTCTTTGATGCTGCCAATCGGACGGCAGTAAAGATGATCGCAAAAACATGGCTTAAGACTGCAAAAATCAAGGATGTTGGGGCATATTTTGCGGTTTCGGATGCCGCCAAGGAAATCGGCGCGTGGGACAGCCGTCTGCAGGTCACAAGTCGCGGCTATATGCTGGGTTATAACGATTTGAGAGACCCTTCTGTCAGCGGCTTTTTCCGGTTTCTCGCAAGGGTCGGTGACAACGGGATGAAAATGCAAATCGTGAAAATAAGATTTTGAGAGGCAAAAATGCAAAAGACGAGCACTTCTTGCCGCTCAATTGGCAAGAAGCGCTCGTCTTTTCTTAACGCGTCGTATGGCGGAGAGAGTGCAAGTTACGCGAGCGCCCTTCTTGCCAGCTCGGCCGCGCCAAGGATTCCTTGGTCGCCGCCGCAGCCCGGAGCGCAGATGTAGCTCTCTATGTCCTTAAGCTCGGCGGTCTGGATGTAGCCACCCAGATATTCGAGGGTCTTCTTGCGGACGATGCCGTAGAGCTGCTCCTGGTGCATCACGCCGCCGCCGAGGACGATACGGCGAGGCGAGTACATGAGCACGAGGTTCGCGCGCATCTGCCCCAGATAATCCCCCTCGAGCGCCCACACCTCAGCGTTGTCCGCGAGCTCGGCCGCGGGCTTTCCCCAGCGCGCGGCGATGGCGGGGCCGGAGGCGAGGCCCTCGAGACAGCTCGCGTGGCTCGGGCAGACGCAGCGTCCCTCCTCGGTGGGACGGGTCCTTACCAGCATGTGGCCGGCCTCGGGGTGCAGCATGCCGTGAAGGAGCCTGCCCGCGCACATGACGCCCGCGCCCACGCCGGTGCCGATGGTCACGTAGACGGCGTCCTCGAGCCCCTTGCAGCAGCCGAAGACCACTTCGCCGAGGCAGGCAACGTTCACGTCCGTGTCGTAGGTCACCGGAATCCCGAGGGCGTCGGCGAACGCGGCGCGAAGACCATAGCCTCGCCACGCGAGCTTGGGCGTCTGGAGGATGGAACCGTAGCGCTCATCGTTGGGGTCGACGCAGGTCGGGCCGAAGGCGCCGATGCCCAACGCGTTCACATCGCGGGCGGTGAACCACTCGACCATTTGTGGGACGGTCTCGGCGGGCGTAAGCGTCGGGGTCTCCATACGGTCGAGAACCTCGCCGTCGCCGGACACCACGGCACAGACCATCTTGGTCCCGCCGGCCTCGAGGGCGCCGAGCCTCATTTGCTTTTCGCTCATGTGATCCTCCTTACAAAGGGACGCCCGCAGTCATGGTCAACCGCGGGCGCCCATAACGTTGGCTTGTTTCGAGGCGACCCTACCTGGGCACGCGGTCCTGCCTTGCGGCAAACGGGGAGAGCACGGCGTGCGGCTCGCTTTGGTACCAGTAGGCGACGGTGGAGATGTCGTCCTCGCGCTCGTAGAGCTTGATGTCGTCGTTGCCGAGGTCCTGGAACGTCACGCGCAGGTCCTCCTTGAACGAGATCGGGTCGGGAAGGTGCCACCTGTAGAGGCCGTGCCTGGGCAGCGCGTCGTCGTTGGTCGCGAGCATCGGGTTCGGGTTCGGCTTGCCCGCGCTGAAGCGGTCGCGCGTGGCGTCGCGCGTCGAGCGGTACGGGTAGCCGGCGAACAGCGTGTTGAAGCACTGCGCCTCGGGCAGCGCGTGGGGCGGCCTGTCGAGGAAGGCCCAGGCACCGCCGAAGTAGTCCTCGGCTCCCGTCGAGGTGACCGTGGGGAACTCCTCGTCGCCGTCGAGGAAGAACTTCATCTCGCCCTCGCCCCACCAATAGCGCTCCAGGGCGCACAGGGCCATGTAGGTGCCGACGTAGTAGCCCTTACCGCGCACGCCGTCGAGCACGGTGTAGTCGACGCCCCTGCGGGTGCTGCGCTCGCGGTTAAAACGGGCGTGGAAGTACATGGCGTCGTCCGGCACGTCGGTGAGCGCGTAGTTGAACGTGTAGAAGATGTACTTAATGAACCCGGGGTGCTCGCTCGTAAGCGTGACCTTGGCGTGCTTCCTGAAAGGCATCTCGAAGTAGCAGTTCATGCCGCCCGTCGGGTTCACGCAGATGGGCATCGAGTTGACGATGGCGCGCTCACCGAAGCCGTTGCAGAAGAAGTCGCCGACAGGGCACTCGACCGAGGGGGTCTCCTCGTCGTCCCAGTAGAAGCGCAGCACGAGGTCGCGCATGACGAAGCTGCCGGCGGCGGTCTTGTCGGGGACGGTCATCCAGATGTGGCGGATGATGCCGGGGCCCTCGATGTCCGCGAGCGTGATGGTCTCGCCGGACTCAAGGGGCACGCAGCACGAGCCCTTGCGGCCGACGCCGAGGTGGCTGGCCGACATGGCGGCACGGCCCTTCTCGCCCGTGATGTTCTCGGGGGTGATGGCGCGGCTTTCCTCACCGCCGTGCATCCACACGTCCTTAAGGAACTCTCTCATCGTCGACCTCCTCTATTCGTCGTCTTCGCACTCGGCGGAACTGGCACCGTTCACGTAGACGATCTGCTGGCGCGCCTCGTCGACGAGGGCGTCGAAGTCGAGTTTCTCGTCGGGGCGCGCGAGCGCGACCGTCATGGCGAGCGGGAGGTTGACACCCGCGATCACGTGGATCCGGTCGGAGGCGAAGCGGGAGAAGCGCTGGTTCACGCTGCCGCCGAGCGCGTCGGTGAGGACGACGACCTCGTCAGTGCCCGAAAGAGCCGCCTCGACCGCCGCGTCGAGCCCCTCGCCGTTGTCGTTCACGTAGGCGCACACGGCGTTGACGGCGTCGCTCTTACCCGTAAGGAACTCGAGGGTGTCCTTGAAGCCCTGGGCGAGAAGGGAATGGCTCGCCACAACTATCTTTCTCATTGATTCACCAATCTCTTGGGTCGAAGCTAGGCGAGGATGCCAGCGGCGGAGGCGACCATCGCGAGGACGATCACCACGAGGATGAGGACCGTCATGCTCGCGTTCTTCTTGGTAAGAAGGTAATACGCGCTTCCCGTGATGGCGGCGGGGATCATGGCAGGCAGGATCTTGTCGAGCAGCGGCTGAATCTCCATCGAGACGTCGCCGAAGCTGAAGCTAATCGGGCAGGTGACGCCGATGACCGAGGCGATGAGGCAGCCGACCACGGTGAGGCCGAGCACGGAGGCGGCGGCAGTGAGGTTGGGAAGCTTCTCGCTGAAGTCGGTGACGAGCTTCACGCCCTGCTTGTAGCCGAACTCGAGGGCGTGCATGCGGACCCAGAAGATGGCCAGGATGAGCGCGAACCAGATGCCGGCTCCCACGGGGTTGCCCTCGATGGCCATGTAGGCGGCGATGGAGCCCATGATGGTCGGGATCATGGTCATGAGCAGGGAGTCGCCGACGCCGGCGAGCGGTCCCATGGTGCCGATCTTCAGGTCTTGGACGGCGTCCGCCGCCGCTAGGCCGTCGCGTTCCTCCATGGCCACGCAGGCGCCAAGGATGATGGCGGCGAGCCAAGGCTGGGTATTGTAGTAGCGGAAGTGGTTGTTGAGCGCTTGCTTATAGTCCTCGTCGTTCGTGTAGATCTTCCTCAGGACCGGCGAGAGGGCGTAGGCGACTGAGGCGCCCTGCTGGGTCTGGTAGTTGAAGGTGCACACGCTCATGAGCCAGCGCCAGTTCGCGTTGCGCAGGTCCTTCTTGGTGACCTTGTAGCCGGAGGGCTTGCCCTCGGCGACGGCGGTGATGTTCTCGTTTTCCATGGTTACTCATCCTCTCCGATGAAGGCGTCTGCGGAAGCGTGGGCGGCGAGCTCGGTGTCCCTCTCGGCACGCTGGTAGAACGCGATCGCGAGGGCAACGCCAACGATGGCGGCGCCGATGATGGGCACGTTCAGGAAGGCCGAGAGGAAGAAGCCGGCGAGCAGGTACTGGAAGTACTTGCCAGTGGGCATGTAACGCAGCAGCATCGCGATGCCGACGGCCGGGAGCATCTTGCCGGCGAGGGTGAGACCGGAAAGGAACCACTGGGGCATAACCTCGAGGAGCCAGTTGACGGCGGGCTGGCCGAGGGTCACGGAGACAAAGACGGGCAGGGCGGCGCACAGGCCGAAGAGCACGGGGCAGACCCACAGGATGGCGTTCATCTGCTTGAACTTGCCCTCGTCGCAGAACTTCTGGGACTTCTCGACGACGAAGCCGTTGAGGATCTTGACGATGACGTCGAGCTGGATGCCGAGCATGCCGACCGGCAGGCCGATGGCGAGGCCCGTGTCCGCGCCCAGGGTCACGCCGTAGGCGGTGGCGATGATGGCCATCGTGCCGTAGTCGGGAATCGACGAGCCGCCGAAGCCCGCGACGCCGAGCTGCATGAGCTGAATGGTACCGCCGATGACAAGGCCGGTCCTCCAGTCGCCCATGACGACGCCGGTGATGAGGCCCCAGAAGACGGCATAGTTGACGAAGATCATCGGGATGCCGTAGTAGTCCACGTGCTTGATGAAGGCCAGCAGGGTCAAAAGGACGACCTGCAGGATAGTGAAGTTGACCATGATCCCTCCTTAGATGAGGTCGGCGACGGAGACGGGCTTGTCGGCGGGCACGAGCTGTGCCGTCACCTTGACGCCGCGGGCGATGAGCGCCTTGTAGCTCTGGACGTTCTCGGCGGAGGCATAGGCGCGCTGGGTGAGCTGGACGCCGCCCTCCTTGACAAGAGAGCCGCCGACGATCAGCGACGGGAGCTCGATGCCCGACTCGACCAGGTGAAGGATCGTCTCGGGCTCCTTGGCGATGACAAAGACCTTCTCGCGGTCGTACTTGCCCGCCGCGAAGTTCTTGAGCGCGGTCTGCTCGGAGATGATCGAGACGGCCATGCCCGCGGGGCGCGCCATCCTCATGGTGGACTTCAGGACCTCGTCGCCGGCGACCTTGTCGTCGATGACCATGACTCGGGTCGCGCCCGACACCGGGGCCCACTGCGTCACGATGATGCCGTGAAGCAGGCGATTGTCGATTCGTGCCATAACAACACTCATGTTTGCTCCTATCAAATGAAGTTTTACGTTCGGTACTGCCTCGGCGCTATCCGGATTCGCGCCGGGCAAGGGGTTATCGGATTATTGAGGACGCGCGGTCAGCTTGCGGCGGCGCGGGGAAGGTCACTCGTCGAGCAGGAGGTCCGAGGAGCCGAGGCGCTCCTCTCGCGCCGGGGCGGCGCTCACGCTTATGTAGTCGAAGACATATGCGATCTCGCTTACGGGAACCTCTACGCGATAGCGCGTCGAGATGCTCGAGAAGCTCTGCCTGAAGGACTCGATGAAATCGGCGCGTTCCTCCTCGAAGCGGTCCTGGCCAACGTAGGTCTCAATGGGGTTTCTGGTAACAAGGCGCTCGACGAGACAGCAGAGGTGAACGTAGAGCCCAATGATGGCGTTACTGCCGATCTTCTCGCCTGTCCTGCGCTGAAGCTCGTGCACGGCGCTCTCGATCTCATGGAATAGCCGCTCCGGGTCGAGGATGGTGATGGAGCGGATGACGTTCTGCAGCGTCATGTTCGAGAGCAGCTTCTCGTGGAAAGAAGAGAGCTCGGAAGCGTCAAGCCACCTGCCGAACACGGCATCAACCTTAGAGGCGGACGCCGTCGACATGATGTCCTCGAGGGCGACGAAGGGGACGGAGGCGACCCCGGGGTCTCCCGTGCCGATGACGGCGCAGACGCGGTGCTCGGAGAAAACGGCGTCGTTCGACCCGTTCGCGACGAGCTGCTTGAAGGGCCTCGTGAGCAGGCGCGCGCCTATGGTGCGCGGGAGGCTCTGCGAGACGAGCTGGCGTATCCTCTCCGCGGCGTCGACCCCGGACTCGGAGCAGAAGACGATGGCGTCCTCACGGTTGACGCGCTCGATCACCTTGCAGTGCGTCACGCACGCGGCGGTCGCATCGCCAAGAACCTCGGCGATGGACTTGCCGCCGAGCAGCCCGACCCCGATCTCGAGCGCAAGACCGGTAGAGACGTTGTTCACCACGCCGATAGTGGAGTCGGTAACGTTCTCGAGGGCCTTATAGGCCTCCTCCAAGGAGCCCATGTCGACGAGGAACACGACCCCGGTGCAGTAGGAATGGCGGTCGACGAGGCGCTGGAGCGGACCGACGATGTCCTTCAGCTGCTGGTCGTAGGGCATGTCGACCGCCTCGTACACATGCATGCCGAGCATACGGTTCGCCGCGTCGGCGATGCTCGTCGCCGTTGAGTAGCCGTGGGACAAGATGACGCAGAGCGTTCGAAGGGCCTTCGCGTCGCGAGACTCCGATGCGACGCACAGCGTCAGAAGCGTCTTCGTGAAGTGATCGAGCGAGATTCCCAGCGCCCCTTCCACGTCTGCGGCGACCTGATCGGAGACGCTCGAGGCAAACGGTAATTCGGAGGTCACGGCACCGAGGAGATGGGAGATTTGCTCCGCACAGGCAGACTTTCGCTTAGCCAGGCCGATGCCCGGCCACAACTGCAGGCAAATCTCCTGGGCCAGTAGAAAAGCGACCTTCCTCGAAAGCTCGATGCCATAAGAAGAGCCTGCGTCGGCAAGGACCGCGCCCACGATGCGCTCGAAGGCGCGCGACCTCGAGGAGGTAACGCCGCGGCCGAAGATCAAGTGATCCTCAACGCCGCGCACAGCGGAGACAGCTTGCGAGACGAGCTCGGAGACAGAGAGCTCCCCGGCGCAGAATCGCTCATCGAGAGAGCACAGGGCATCGAGCGCCTGCTCGACCGGCCCTGTGCTCTCGGCGGCATCCAGGGACGCGTCGATCAGAACGCCATCGTCGGGCTGTTGATCGATCTGCGCGGAGGAGAGGAGCCCGCTGGGAAGAAGATACGGGCGAACGACGACGTAGTCGCCCTCGCGATTGAGGAACGCTTTGGCGCAGCAGTTCGTCACGCAGGCGCGCAAGCCGGCGATGTTATCGGAAAAGTCCGCGTTCACGAGGCAACGGTATGCGCCGCGGCTAATCTTCACATCAGAACCGATTCGGCACCCCTCGCTGCGCAGGAAGCTCAAGATGAGATCCTCGCGCTCCTCGGGGGTCCGCTCCTTGAGTGAGGGGACGCGGGCACAGATGGGCATTTTGCTGTAGGCCGAGGAAACCTTCAGGTCATCGGCGGAAAGCGTCGTCGAAAGAACGAGGCGAGCGCGCGGCGCATCCTGGGAGGCATCGAGCCCGAGGGCCGTCGCAAGGCAGTGCTCCATCGCAGAGGGAGAGAGTGCCTCGATGCCGTTGACAAAAACCACACCCCCGCGCGATTTCGCGATCGACTCGTCAAGAAGCCCGTTGAACGAGGCGGCGTCCGGGACCCCGGCGCAGTCGATGCGCACATAGGAGGAGTCGCGGGACAGCAAGCCCTGGTTCTTGCCGTACTCGTACACAAGGCGAGAAAGGAAAGACTTGCCGACACCCACGCCGCCGCTCAAGAGGATGGGCAGGCCGAACGGAGGGTACTGAACCGCAGCCTTGCACTGCTCGACAACGGAGCTGAGGCTCAGGTCAAAGCCCACGGCACGCGCGAAGTCACGGTGATCGGCGATTCCCGTCGCCTGGATGAGGTCGGCGAGCGAGGCGTACTCGCTTGCAGAGAGCTTTACCTGAAAACGCTTCTGGAACGCGCGGCGATGAAAATAACGGACAGGCCTGCCCGCCACCTTAACCACAAGGCCGGCGCGAACAAGGTCGTTGAGGTACTGGCTCGCCAGACTCCTGGAGATGATGAGCGTCTCGGCGATGTCGGAGGTGGACAGACGGGCAAGGTCGTCGAGCGAGACGGCAGAGGTGAGGGCCTCGAGATGCTCGAGAATCCTGTCCCTCATGTCGGCGGGCTTCTTTGCCAAGCTGTCCTGTGCGGTCTTGTCCATGACTTCTTACCTCCTTGTACAAGGAGTATAAGGGGAACACAGAGAACGGAAGGGGGCGCGTGGGGGAATCAACAGCCCCGAGGAGAAGTTCACCACTTGAGGGGCAGAAAACAACGGCCATTGAACATTCAGGGCCGACGCTCAACACTTCGACTCGACACTTCGCTTTGGAAAGGGCCCTGCGCGCCGGGGTCCCAACATAAAGAAGGGCCCCGGCGCGCAGGGCCTAAAGCTTAACCATGCGCGCGGCGATGCGGGCGCAGTCGCAGGCGGCCTTCTTCTCGAAGGTGTTGTAGTCGACGACCTGGCCCTCGGCGCAGGGCTTGTCGCTGATGGCGCGCACGACGACGAGGGGCACGCCGTTGAGATAGGCGGCCTGCGCGATGGTGCAGCCCTCCATCTCGCAGCACAGGTCGCCGAAGGTCGCGAGGATGCGCTCCTTCTGTTCCGCGGGCGAGACGACTCGGTGGGCAAGGTCCTCTCAAAAGGGGTCGTCCGATGCCGCAAGACCTCGATGACCGACTACCGCCTCGAACAAGTGGCGGATTACCTCTGCACTATCGAACTTGCCTTGGTCAAGTACGAGGCCAAGGAGAACGGTGAGACGTACAACAAGTTCTTCGGAGGTATAGGCTCTTTCAAGAGGAACTGGCTCAAGCAAGCCCGCAACAAGCGGATATAGGAGGTTCCGCGGCTCTGCAGGGAGCCGTCACCCCCTCCTTCGGCGGGAAGGCGGGGCGCCGACGCGGAACTCCCGACGACGTGTTTCGAGCAGCGGAAGCTGAAGCGCAAGCAGAAGCAGCGCGGGCAATGATCGGTGCCGACATGGGCCCAGACGTGAACAGCGCTACGTCCCCTGTTCACGGGGCACGAAACCATAAAGGTTGTCCAGCGGTTGCCAAACGAAAAGCCCCCGACCTGTTTGTGCAGGTCAGGGGCTCGGAAACGCTAGATATCAACTACTCCCACTCGATGGTCGCGGGCGGCTTGGACGTGATGTCGTAGCACACGCGGTTGGCACCGGGGACCTCGGCAACAATGCGGCCGGAAATGCGGGCCAGCACGTCGTAGGGCAGCTTGGCCCAGTCGGCGGTCATGGCATCGCTGGACTCGACGGCACGCAGGATGATCGGACGCTGGTAGGTGCGCTCGTCGCCCATAACGCCGACGGACTTAATGTCGGGCAGAACCGCGAAATACTGCCAGCAGCTGTGCTCGGAGTTGCGCTCGCCGGTCTGCTCAAACAGGCGCTGGTTGTAGGCATCCAGCTCCTCGCGCACGATAGCGTCGGCGTTCTTGAGGATCTCGAGTTTCTCCTTGTCGACCGCACCGATGGTGCGGATGGCAAGACCCGGGCCCGGGAAAGGCTGGCGGAACACGATGTGACCCGGCAGGCCCAGTGCCAGACCAAGCGCGCGGACCTCGTCCTTAAAGAAGTGGTCGAGCGGCTCGATGAGGTCGAAGTGCACGCCCTCGGGGAACGGGATCAGGTTGTGATGGCTCTTGATGGTGGCCGTCTTGCCGCCCGTCTTGCGAGCGCCGGACTCGATGATGTCGGGGTAGATGGTGCCCTGAGCCAGGTACTTGACCGGCTTGCCATCGGTCTCGAGCTGCTGCGCCACGGCGAAGAACTCTTTCCAGAACTGCGTACCGATGATGCGGCGCTTCTCCTCGGGCTCGGTCACACCGGCCAGAAGCTCGGCATAACGGTCCTCGGCGTGGACGTGGATAAAGTCGACGTCAAACTGCTTGGTGAAGACCTCCTCCACCTGCTCAGGCTCGCCCTTGCGCAGCAGGCCGTGGTTGATGAACACGCAGGTCATCTGCTTGCCCACGGCGCGAGCGCCCAGCGCAGCCACGACGGAGGAGTCGACGCCACCGGACAGGGCCAGAATCACGCGGTCGTCGCCGACCTTCTCGCGGAACTCGGCCGTCATGGTCTCGACCAGGTTGTCCATGCTCCAGTTGGGCTCCAGGCCGCAGATCTCAAACAGGAAGTTGCTCAGCAGCTGCTGACCATACTCGGAGTGCTTGACCTCGGGGTGGAACTGCGTGGTGAAAATCTTGCGCTCGACGCACTCCATGGCGGCAACCGGGCACACGTCAGTGCTGGCGGTAACGGTAAAGCCCTCGGGCACCTCGGAAACGGCGTCGCGGTGGCTCATCCACACGGTCTGCTCCATGGGCGTGGAGTTAAAGAGCTTGGCGCCGGCCGTGCGCGTGATGGTGGCGCGGCCGTACTCGCCCACCTCGGAGTGGCCGACCTTGCCGCCGAGCGTCACGGCCGTGATCTGATGGCCGTAGCAGAAGCCCAGGACGGGAAGGCCCAGGTCAAAGATGGCGGGATCTATAGACGGAGCGTCCTCGGCATACACGGAAGCCGGACCGCCGGAAAGGATGAGCGCAGAGGCGTTCATCTCGCGAATCTCGTCGGCCGAGATGTCGCAGGGGACAATCTCGGAATACACGTTGAGGTCGCGGACGCGACGGGCAATGAGCTGACCGTACTGCGCACCAAAGTCGAGTACGAGGACCTTTGCGGAAGCCTTTTGATCCATGGTTCCCCCTCTTGTTGGCGGGGAGCCGGTGCCCACCCGCGTGAATGAACGAAAATAGCCTTCATAGTGTACACGTTATATGGGGTTTCTCGCCCCTCGCAGCCATCAGCGCACGGCAAACGCACGACCTGGGCCCCTATTTGACGGCAATTGAAGTGTTTTCAAACGTTACAGATGATGTAATACGTTTGAACATTGGACGCCCTGTGCCACAATACTGCCGAACGACTCCGCCTCTGCGGCGGCAAATACGATAGGAATACCAGCATGAAGCGCATCCTTCTCATCGCCACGGGCGGCACCATCGCATCGACCGAGGACGGCAACGGCCTCTCCCCCGCCCTGACCGGTGAGGAGCTCGCCCAGAGCGTCCCCGAGATCTCGGGCCTCTGCGAGCTCGACGTCGTGCAGCCCATGAACATCGACAGCACCAACATGCGCCCCAGCGACTGGATGTGTATCCGCGACGTCATCGTCAAGGGCTATGCCGACCACGACGGATTCGTGATTCTACACGGCACCGACACCATGAGCTACACCGCGGCGGCGCTTTCCTATCTGATTCAGGACAGCCCTAAGCCTATCGTGCTCACCGGCTCGCAAAAGCCCATGGGCAATCCCTTTACCGACGCCAAGCTCAACCTGTACCAGAGCCTGCTCTATGCGCTCGACGAGCATTCGCACGACGTTTCGATCGTGTTTGGCGGCGTAGCCATTGCCGGCACGCGCGCCCGCAAGCAGCGCACCATGAGCTTTAACGCGTTCATTAGCGTCAACTATCCGCCCATTGCCTACATCCGCAACGACCGCATCGTGCGCAACGGGCTCCACGGCACGCATCAGGGCGAAAACCCGGTGCGTTTCTACGACAGCATCAACCCACGCGTGTTTGTCCTTAAGCTTACGCCCGGCGTGAACCCGGGCATCCTCGACGCCCTTGCCGACAGCTACGACGCCGTGATTCTGGAGACCTTTGGCATTGGCGGTATTCCCGAGTTTGGCGAGTCCGGCGAGTCGTTCCAAGAGGCAATTTTCCGCTGGGTCGATTCGGGTCGCACCGTCGTTATGACCACGCAGGTCCCCGAAGAGGGCCTCGATCTGGGCGTTTATGAGGTCGGCCGCGCTTACGCCGATCATCCGGGCATTCTGCGCGGCGATGATATGACCACCGAGACGCTCGTGGCCAAAACCATGTGGGCACTCGGCCAGTCACGTGATGCGGCCGAGATTCGGCGCCTGTTCTACAGCCAAGTCAACCACGACCGCATCCCGATGGCGTAATTCAGTTGTCGACGGGTATCCCCTATTCGATACCCTCGAGAAGCTCTGACACCGTCATGCCGAGTGCGGGCGCGATCTTAAATAGAACCTTGAGCGTGAAATTTGCCGTCCCATCTTCGATTCGGTCGAGGTAGGGTCGGCTGATTCCTGTCGCCACACAAAAATCAACCTTGGAGATACCAAGGTCCCTGCGTGTCTCTTCGACCCGCCTGCCAAGAATCTGTTTCGCACGTTCGTCCATGCAGCCGAGTTTGAAATGGAGCCGAACATAAACGTAAACTATAGTTTACGTTTTCCCGAATACACAGGAGTTTTCTATGTCGGGTTCTTCGGTCCGCATGTACCGAGCCACGCTTCGCACAAACAGCGCGCCGCCCAAGCTCGTCGTCGTTGAAGCTGAATGCCTTTCGCCCGATGAGCGCACAGCATTTGCATTGCTATCAAGTCGCGTCGCCGCCGTTCTGGTCCCTTGCCCGGCGCGAGGTGAACTTGCCATCCGATGCCAAACGCACGGCTGCTCGCTCAATCAGGCTGCCGTAATCGCAACCAGCCAACGCGGCCTGCCGCTCCTTTTAGAAGCCGGCATAGCACTCGCCCTTCGCGGCGCCGGATACGAAAACGAGGCCGCCGCCGATGCAGTCTTTCAACCACGATCGAGCGGCGGCCTCGCAGCAGCCATCGAATATGCTTGCAGGCTCGTTGCCTAAAAGGACAAGCTAGAAACCAAAGCCAAAGCCCGTTCCGGTAATCGCCGAGTACATAAAGTAAACGTTGATCACGTTGAGGAACACACCCGTAATGCAACCGTTGCGCAGGTAGCGCTCGCACACGATGCGCGCCATGGCGGCGGAGTCGTCATTGTTCTTGGCTTGGCGTCCCGCCGTAAAGTACGTCGCCACGCTCAGCAGCAGATTGAGTACCGGCAGTGCCAGCAGCTCGTAGCTCTTACCCCAGCGCGTCACCTCGCCGGCGGCGTTAAACTTCGTTGCCACCTCGGGGCCAATGTTGGGGATAACACACGCTGCGACCACCAGCGGAATCACCGCAAGTACGAGCAGCGCAATACCCATGTAGCCAGCTTTTTTGCCATATTTGAACATATGCGTCGTCCTTACACGTTAAAGCGGAAGTGCACGACGTCGCCATCGGCCATGACATAGTCCTTGCCCTCAATACGCAACTTGCCGGCGGCCTTGGCGCCCTGCTCGCCGCCGAGCTCGATGTAGTCGTCGTAGCCAATGACCTCGGCCTTAATAAAGCCGCGCTCAAAATCGGTGTGAATGACGCCGGCGGCCTGCGGGGCGGTCGCGCCCTGACGAACCGTCCAGGCCTTGACCTCCATCTCGCCGGCCGTAAAGAACGACTGCAGGCCGAGCAGCTTGTAGGCAGCCTGAGCGAGCACGTCCAGGCCGGGCTGCTCCAGGCCTAGGCTTTCCAGGTAGTCGGCGGCGTCCTCGGGATCGAGCTCGGAGAGCTCGGCCTCAATCTTGGCGCAGATGGACAGCGGCTTGACGCCATCGATGGGCGCCAGATCGTCGTTGAGCATATCCTCGTCCACGTTGGCAACATACAGGATGGGCTTCATGGTGAGCAGGAACAGGCCCTTGGCGGCGGCACGCTCCTCGTCGGTCATCTCCATGGATGCGGCGCGCTTGCCCTCGTTGAGCCAGGCGAGCAGACGCTTGGCGACCTCGAACTTGGGCATGAGCTCCTTGTCGCGCTTGGCCTCCTTCTCGAGCTTGGGCAGCTGCTTCTCGAGTGTGCCCATGTCGGCCAGGATGAGCTCGGTCATGATGGTGTCGGCATCGCCGGCAGGATCGACGAACTCGCCCGTGCGGCCCACCTCGCGCATAACGTTGGGGTCCTTAAAGTAACGCACGACCTCGCAGATGGCATCGGTCTCGCGGATGTTTGCCAAGAACTGGTTGCCCAGGCCCTCGCCCTCGTTGGCACCCTTCACCAGGCCCGCGATGTCGACAAACTCGACCGTAGCCGGCACAATGCGGCCGGGGTTGACGATGTCGGCGAGCTTTTGCAGGCGGCTATCGGGCACATCGACGATGCCCACGTTGGGGTCGATCGTGGCAAACGGGTAGTTGGCGGCAAGGCCGGTCTTTTTGGTAAGCGCGGTGAACAGCGTCGACTTGCCCACGTTGGGCAGGCCCACGATACCGATGGAAAGGGACACGACAGCTCCTTTTGGTACAGGTACTTCAAACTGCATAAGTATAGCGCCGCCGCAGCATCCGGGCGAATCCGGACACCGCGGCGGCGCAAATGAAGCAAAGATTGGGGTCGCTGGCTAGTCCGCGAGCTTCTCCACCTGATCGAGCATCTTGTCGAGCTTGGCCTTTGCTTCGGCCTTGACCTTCTCAGCTTCTTCGTGAGCCTTCGCCTTCTGGGCGGCCTTTTCCTCGGCCTCGGGGTCGACGACGACCAGATTGGACGCGTCATGCTCAACCAACTTGAGCGCATGCTCGGGGCACACCTTGACGCAGGCACCGCAGCCCAAGCAATACGTCGACTCCAACGCAAAGCGGCCGCTTCCCACCAAATCGCAGGCGAACGTGGGGCATACATTGACGCACTCGCCGCACGACGTGCACTTGTCAAAATCGCACTCCGGTGTGCTCACCTGCATATTCTGGGCAAGCTCGGGGTGGTTTTGCAGCGTCGAGAGCACCAGCTGGCGCCCGTGCGTGAGCGAACGGCGGCGCTTGGTCGTCGTGGTACCGCACATGGTGTTGAGCGTGCGCTCGAGCTGCGTGATCTGGTGACGGTGAGCCTTCAACTTCTGCGTCACCGAGGCCAGCGCCGCCGTCGCCGGATTGAGCTTGGTCACCGTCAGGCCCGTGGTGCGGGCAATCTTATCCATGTACTCCTTGCGCTCGTACTCGCGGCGCTTATGGCATTTGAGGCTCTTGGGGTCGACCTCCAGGCCCATGCCCGTACCCGCCCACTCCTCGGCGGTAGCAATGGCCTCGCCCAGAATGTCCTCGCCACCGGTGTTGCGGCACTTATCGCACACGCCCAGTGGCAGGTAGACGCTCACGTTGGGATAGTCCGCCAGTACCGAGAACCAGGTCTCGGCCGTAATATCGCCCACGCAGGCAACGACGACCTCGTTTTCGCGCGGCATGCGCTTGAGGGCGCGTGTGCAGGTGACGTAGGCGGTCTCGTGGCTCGTAGCAGCGGAGACGATATCGTCATACAGGTTTTTAGGCGCCAGGCGCGGCGAGATGATCGCCTCGGTCGGACAGGCAGCGGCGCACAGGCCGCACTTGCGACAGGAGTCGAGGATCTCGATGGCGTCTTCCTCGACCTCGATAGCGTTGACCGGGCACACGTCCATGCACGCGGTGCAACCGCTCTTTTCGTTTTTGCAGGTCAAGCACGGAATGGTGTTGCCGCGCGGGCGCTCCTTGTAGTCGGCAGGATTCCACTGCGGCGCCGACGGATCGAGTGCATCGGTCACGCCGCCAAGCGGGTTTTTAAGAAAGTCGAAACCCTTGCTGATCTCGATAATGTCATCAAACAGATCGTGTTCCTGCGCCATGCGCGGCCCCTCCCTGAGCAGTGCAAACAAGCAAGAGATAATGATACGCCATCGGCCCACGACTCGGGCAAATTACACGCGGAGCACCTTTGAGGCAAATAGCCTATGCCTATCGCCGCCTCGATTGCACAAGGTCGATCAAGCGCCTAGCTATGCCTCGCGCATGAGCTGCACGAGCTTTTGTCTGGTCACCTTGGCCTGTTCGTTAGCCATATTGCGTTCGTTTCTAAAGGCCGCATCTGCAACGCTCATCAGGTCGGCATCGGAAATCTCGCCAAGTCCCAGCTCCGCGAGCGTCGTCGGTAGACCAACGCGCTGGCAAAACTCGAGCACCTGATCAAGCTCGGGCGCACGCTCCAGGCGCAGCTGCACCACCAGGCCAAATGCCACGGCCTCACCATGCATGGCCTTGCACTCGGGCAGAATCGTCAGGCCGTTGGCTATGGCATGGGCAAGCGCTAGGCCACCACTCTCAAAGCCAACACCCGAGAGCAGAATATTGCACTCGATCAGGCGCTCAACCGCTGGCGATGTACGGCCCTTTTTGAGATCGCGCTTGGCAGCGACGCCGCACTCCATGAGTGTGTCATAGCAGGCACGAGCCGCAACCAAGGCCAAGTGTCCCGGCGCGCCACCGTGCTCGTTGGCGCCGTGCGCCGCGGCGCACGAACGCGCCTCGAAATACGTTGCCAGCGCATCGCCCATACCAGCGACCGTCATACGCAGCGGGGCCGCCGCGACCACGTTGGTATCGACCACGACCAGGTCTGGATTCTTCTCGAGCATCAGGTAGCGGTCGAACGACCCATCCTCGTGATACAGCACCGAAATCGCGCTGCACGGACCGTCCATCGACGCCGCCGTGGGACATACGCACAACGGCAACTCGGCATAAAACGCAACGGCCTTGGCGATATCGAGCATCTTGCCGCCGCCAATGCCCACCACCATGTCGCAATACTCGGCCCGGGCTTCCTTGGCCATTTCGACAACGGCATCTTCCGTACACGGACCGTTGTAAATCTTAAAGAACGGCTCGCTTAGATCTTCATCCAGAAATCCATCGACGATCTGCCTGCACAGCCGATCCTCGGTGCCCTGGTCAAACAAGACATAGGCAGCGCAGCCCAACCATGACAAATACCTGCCCTGGCGCGAAAGCTCCCCCGGTCCCTGAACATACCGACCGGGGCCGCCATAAACCATAGGAAGCGCCATACGAGAATCCACCCTTCATCAAACAACGATTGGTGCAAAGTACCCTGACCCCTTTGCACCATAGCAAAAAGGGGCAAAGCCATCTGTTGGCTTTGCCCCTTCCTTAGCTTGATTTACTCATCCATGAGATAGTAGTGGCCCAGTGCGTCGGCACCCAGGATGGCGTTTGCGACCATCTCGGGCGTCACCTCAAACGGCATGTTGCACATGGTATCCTCGGGCGCGCACGCGGCCTCGGCAACAATCATGGCCTGCTCGCGCGTAAGCTCGGCAACGCCAAGTTCCTTCATCGTGACCGGCAGGCCCAGCTCAATGCAGAAGCCCAAGACTTCCTCGAGCTTCTCGGTCGGGGCATCCTCGAGTACCAGCTGGACGATAGTGCCAAAGGCGACCTTCTCGCCGTGATACATGCTGTGGCACTCGGGCAGCATCGTCAGGCCATTGTGGATGGCATGAGCAGCAGCAAGGCCCGAGCTCTCAAAGCCAATGCCCGAAAGCAGCGTATTGGCCTCGATGATATGCTCGACGGCAGGCGTGAGCGCGCCCTTCTCCAGCGCGACCTTGGCCTTGACGCCGTCGGCCATAAGCGTCTCGTAGCAGAGCTTGGCGAGCGCCAGACCGGCCATTCCGCCCTTACCGCCAGCGCAGGTGCCGCCGTCGGCATCGTGCGTCGCCTGAGCCTCGAAATAGGTTGCGAGCGCATCGCCCATACCGGAAACCGTCAGGCGCACCGGGCTCGCCGCGATAACTGTCGTATCCATAAGGACGATATTGGGGTTTGCCTTAAGGAAGAGGTATTTGTCGAACTGGCCGTCATCGGTATAGAGCACCGAAAGCGCCGAACACGGGGCATCGGTCGAAGCAATGGTGGGGCAAATGATAACCGGGGACTCCAGGTAATAGGCGACGGCCTTCGCGGTGTCGAGGATCTTGCCGCCACCGACGCCGACGATGATGTCGCAACCGTTGTCGCGAGCGAGCGCAACCAGGCGATCGACCTCGCCCTTGGAGCACTCGCCGTTAAAGTCCTCAAACAGCAGCTCGGCCTTAGCCTCGGCAAAGCCGCCCTCGATCTTGGCACCGACGCGCTTCTTGCCCGAAGGCGTCACGATGACGAGGGCCTTAGCGCCGAGCGGCTCGACATAGGAGCCGAGCTTGGCGAGCTCGTCCGGACCCTGGATGTACTTGCTGGGGCTATTGAAAATTGCAGCCATAACTATCCCATTCTCTAAAAAAGAAAGGGGCTCCGTACAGATACGTGCGGAGCCCCTCGTTACGATAACAAGAGTCGATTAGAAATCGATATCGGTGTCGTAGTAGCAGGCCTTGAGGATCTTCTCGAAGTCGGCAGCCTTGGTCTCACGCGGGTTCTCGGGCGTGCAGGCGTCCTGCTCGGCGTTCGCGGCGATCTCGGGCAGCTTGGCGAGGAACTCCTCCTCGGAAACCATCTGCGGGTTCTCGGCGTCGACCTTCACGCCACCATTCGCGTAATCCTTGATGGACTGCGGAATGTTGAGCTGGTCGTTGAGGTCGCGGATCTTCTGGACGAGCGCAGTGATGAGCTCCTCGTTGGTCTCGCCGGGAAGGTGCAGGATCTCCTTGGCCACGTAAGCGTAACGCTCGGCAGCACGGGGATCCTTGGAGTTCCACTGGATGACCTTGCCCAGGTACATGGCGTTAGCAGCACCGTGGATGATGTGGCCGTTCTCGAAGGCAGCACCGGTCTTGTGAGCCATGGAGTGAACGATGCCGAGCAGGCCCGAGGAGAAGGCGATACCGGCGATGCACTGAGCCTCGTGCATGTGCTGACGGGCCTCATGGTCGCCAGCATAGGACTTGGGCAGCCACTCGACGATCTCGCGGATGCCGTGCAGAGCGTTGGCATCGGTGAACATAGAGGCGCAGGTGGAAACGTAGGCCTCCATGCAGTGGGTCAGAGCGTCCATGCCGGTGTGAGCGCACAGCTTGGCGGGCATGGTGTAGGTGAGCTCGGGGTCGACGATGGCGACATCAGGGGTGATGTTGAAGTCGGCCAGCGGGTACTTGATGCCCTTGGCGTAGTCGGTGATGACGGAGAAGGCAGTGACCTCGGTAGCGGTACCGGAGGTAGAGGAGATGGCGCAGAAGTGAGCCTTCTGACGCAGCTCGGGGAAGCTGAACGGCTGGATGATGTTATCGAAGGACTCCTCGGGATACTCGTAGAAGACCCACATGGCCTTAGCGGCATCGATGGGCGAGCCGCCGCCGATGGCGATAATCCAGTCGGGCTCGAACTCGCGCATGGCCTCGGCGCCCTTCATGACCGTCTCGATGGACGGATCGGACTCGACGCCCTCGAACAGCTTGACCTCGAAGCCGCCTTCCTTAAGGTCGGCCTCGACGTCCTGCAGGAACCCGCCGCGGCGCATAGAGCTGCCGCCAGAAACGATGATGGCCTTCTTGCCCTTGAGGTTCTTCACCTCGTGGCGAGCGCCCTCACCAAAGTACAGATCGCGAGGATTGGTAAAACGTCCCATACTGTGCCTCCTAAACAAGCCCCTCTTAGACTTGCGTATATAACGGAGCACCCAATTGGCTCCGTTAGGACCGGTTTGCGCGTTGCCGGCGATGACAATGCGCGATGTCTAAACGTCTCAACGCTCAGACAAACACTATTTTACCGTTCTGGTTGGTCAGTTATTCACCTAAAGCCGCCAATGATGAAACGTTTTTTCTATCCCTGAAGACCCTTGTGCGGCATTCATACTCCCAAGCTGGGCAAACGTTTTATCAAGGTTGACTACATATCCTGGGCAGGACGGTGCCCCTCCAAAATATGCACCGTTCGCCGCCAAAAATCGACCGTTTGCGGCACCGTGATACCACTCGGTCGTCCAAGGTGCCGACATTTGTGCGACATCCGTCTTCGTGGTGCAAAGGTGCAAGTCCAAGTGCGGCACCCCCGGTGTGCCACATGCGGGTAAACTAGAACCTTATATAGAAACATTTGAACCCTAACCGCAGCAAAGGAGGCCCCATGGCATTCGATCCCATTCAAGAGGATTGCCATCGCCTCGTTCTTGAGGCCTTGCGCCGCGACAATATCCCGCTCACCGACGCTGCCGCCGTAGAGCGTCTGATGGAACAATTCACCCGCAACCCCGCACCGCTCATCGTGCACGACCGCGACCGCGCCGGGCACCTCATTGCCAAGGTGGTCGAGGCTGTCGACTACCGCATTCCCTTTATCCCTGACGATACCCAGGCAGAGCAAGAAGAGACAGCTGCCGAGAACATGCTCCGCGAGGCGGCCGCACTCGATCCGGCCAACTGGGACGCTCAGCGCATACTGACGGCACTCACCGCCGAATCCAACGAGGAATACGTACAGTACCTGGTGTCCAAGTGCGATGAGGTCGAGCACGACCTAGCGCTCAAAATCGCCTCGGCCCAGGACCCCTACGAGCGCGAGGCCGCAGGCGACCTTACGCGCCGCCCCTATCTGCGCTGGCTTGCCGCCTTGGCATCGCGCGCCCTCATTAGCGGCCGCTATCGCATGTCGCTCGAAGCCGCGAATCGCAGCTTGGACTTTGCGCCCAACGACCCCGCTGGTGTCCGCCACACCGCGATGCTCGCCATGGCAAAGCTCGAATACCCCGCCGAGGAGCTCAAGCGCTTTCGCTCCGCACACTCCGTGCCGTACCTCGCGAATACCCCACTGCGCCGCCGCCCCAAAGATGCGGAGCGCGACTTGGACCCGTGGACGCTCATCGCGCTGATGAGCACGGCTTGGCGCGAACTGGACTACGAGGGCGCCGAGCACTACCTGCGTATCCTTGTGCGCTCGTGTCCGCACGCAGCCGAGGCACTCTACTTCCAAACCGAGTTTCCCGATGGCGTCTATGCCCGCGTCAACGTGGGTGTGGGCTCCACCGACGAGCTTGTCCTTGCGCTGTCCGAGGCGACGCCGGTACTGCAGGAGGGCCTGGGCGCCCCCGACAACGCCAGCTTTGCCGCCTGGGTCGCCACCAACGACATCGTGCGCTCCCAAATCGACGAGCGCATCCTGCGCGCAGCCGAGCAGGGGCTTCCATTTAAGGGAGGAGACCTCTAATGGATCCGAGCGTCTACATCCCCGCCTACCTGGAGCGCACCTATCTGGCGTCGCACCCCGAGCTCACCGATGCAGCACGCGAGCTTGTCCATAACGACATTAGTGCGAATCCCCAAAAGTACGCGCAGTCCGAGCATGCCCAGGCGCTGCTGTCCTATGCCGGTGTTCATCGCCACCTGCTCGACGAGCTCCATCGCATCGAAGATATGGGCAGCGACGAGGAGTTTGAGCAGACGCGCAATCGCCTGTTCGACGACATGCGCGATGAGCTGCTCAAGATTGTCCGCGTCGACGCACTGACCGTCGACGCGCAGCTGCTCGCCATCATCCTGGCCGACACACCCGTTGACGCCTGCCTGGGCGACCTGATGAAACTCGAGGCAACCACGGCCGATTACCTGCAGCAAAGCGTGCCCGGGTTCGATATGGAGGCCCCGCACTACTGGGCCAACAAAGTTTTGACGGACGGCGTGACGGCGGCAGAGCTCACCGTGAGCGAGCCGGCGCTTATCGGGTGGCTTCACACACTCGAGGCCATCTCGCAGCTGTGCATGGCGAGCGCCCGCTACCGTGCTGCCGTCAACTATTCTCGCCGTGTTCTTAAGGCGGAAGGCTATCCCACCCGAGCGGCAGGCACCGTGTTACTCGCCCTCGCTCGCTTGGAAGACGAGGACGGCTTTTTTGCCCTGGCCCACCAGCTCGAGGAGCAGATGGGGGCCGATGCCCTCGAGAACTCTCCTTGGTATCTGCTCGCCCGCACGATTCTGCTGTTCAAAACAAACAAGATGCGCCCGGCGACACGCGCGCTGCGTGAGTTCGCCAACCGCTGCGAGGGTGGCGCGTTCTTCTTACTGAACCCCATGTACCAGACACCGTACCTTCCCTGCCGGCCCGAGCCACACGATCCCTGGGATCTTTCGCACCAGGCCGTTTGGGAAGCGGACGGTATTATCTCGGACACTCCCGACTTTGCCCCCTGGGCCAACGCCTGCGAAGATGTATCGCAGCTTGCCCAGGAATTTGCGCGCCGCTACGGATTTTAGTGACGCACTCGACCCGACCATGTCGTTTACGTTAGGAACGGTTTCATGAACCTCCGCTCATCTCTTGCCTGCACCTCGAGCGATATCGCTCGCTGGGGGCTGCGCTCCGTCCTTAAGCGCCAGGGCGGCGTACTCCCCGGCCGCATCGCCATGAAGATCGACCCCGAGTTGCTGAGCGACCTCGCTGGCCTTGTCGACCGCAGCGTGGTGATTACGGGTACTAATGGCAAGACCACCACTTCCAACCTCATCGCCGACGCCGTTGCTGCCAGCGGTGCTGCCGTGGTGTGCAACCGTGCCGGCAACAATATGGAGCCTGGTGTGGTAGGTGCTCTGCTCGAGGCCCGCGGCGGCCTTAAACACACCAGCAGCGGCAAGCGCGTGGGCGTTTTTGAGTGCGATGAGCTTTACACCGTACGCGTTCTGCCCAAGCTCAAGCCGACGTACTTTGTGCTGCTCAACCTGTTCCGTGACCAGCTGGATCGCTATGGCGAGATCGATCACACCCAGGAGGTCATCGCCCACGCGTTGGAGCTTTCGCCGGCAACGACGCTCATCTACAACGCCGACGACCCGCTGTGCGCCTCGATTGCCGCGCGCGTTCCCAACGCGAGTATTGCCTTTGGCATCGACGGCGCCACCAACACCGAGTCTGACCGCATTAGCGACTCACGTTTTTGCTCACAGTGCAACGCGCCGCTGGAGTATGACTACGTGCAATACGGCCAGCTCGGCGCCTACCATTGCCCCTCGTGCGGTTGGGCACGCCCTGCGCTTGTCCGTCGCGTGACGGGCGTGGAGCTCGGCTGCGACGGCTACGGCTTTGACCTGGTCTTTGGATCTGCGCCCGACGCGGCTGCCGCACACATCGCCACACGCTACAACGGCCTGTACATGGTCTACAACGTTGCCGCCGCATTCTTTGCCGCACATGAGTTAGGCGTGGATATGGCGCACCTGCAGCCCACGCTCGATGCCTATGTGCCCGCCGGCGGACGCATGGGCCGCTGGGATATCGCCGGCCGCACCGTCGAGGCCAACCTGGCTAAGAATCCCGTAGGCTTCGATCGACAAATCCAGTCCATTAAGACGGCAGGCGGCAGACTCTGCGCTTTCTTCCTCAACGACAACGATGCCGACGGCCACGATGTATCGTGGATCTACGACGTCGACTTTGAGCGCATCGCCGACACGCCGGGACTTGTCGCCTTTGCCGGCGGCACGCGCGCACACGACATGCAGGTGCGCCTCAAGTACGCCGGCATCGATGCCGCGATTATCTCGGACGTCGCGCAGGCAATTGGCGCCGTTGTGGATGAAGCCGCAGGCGACACTTTCTATGCCGTCGCCAACTACACGGCCTTCCCGCCGCTGGTCAAAGAACTCGATGGGCTGAAGGGTGCCGATGCAGCCACGGTTGCTGCCCGCGCTGCAACGTGTGCCGATGGCAGTACCGTCCCCGTCGGCATCGCGCCAGTCGAGCTTTCGCGCCCGCTGCGCATCGTCTACCTGTATCCCGATGCCCTTAACCTCTACGGCGACGGCGGCAATGTCATCGCCCTCGAGCGCCGCTGCGCCTGGCGCGGCATTCCCGTGCGCGTGGACGAGGTCCGCATGGGCGAGGCGCTCGATCTCACCGATGCCGATATCGTCATGATGGGCGGCGGCTCCGACCGCGACCAACTGGCCGTGGCACACGAGTTGCTCGCTCAAAAAGACAAGGTTGCGGCCTATGTTGAGGACAGCGGCTCGCTGCTCGCCATCTGTGGCAGCTATCAGCTGCTCGGCCGTTCGTACTACATGGGCGAGGATCGCATCGAGGGTCTGGGGGTCATTGCCGCCGAAACCGTACGCGGCTCCGACCGCCTGATCGGCAACGTCGCCGTCAGGACCGACCTGGCACCCGAGCCCTTTGTGGGATTCGAGAACCACGGCGGCCGCACCCTGCTCGATGCAAAGGCCACGCCGCTCGGAACGTCCGTCGTCACGGGTACCGGCAACAACGGCGATGATGGCCTTGAGGGCCTCATCTACAAGGGCGTCATCGGCACGTACCTGCACGGACCAGCGCTGCCCAAGAACCCCGAGCTCGCCGACTGGCTCATTACCCACGCTCTCGAGCGGCGTGGCGATGCACAGGCCGCCGCCCTGCTGCCGCTCAAACCCCTCGATGACACCTACGAGCACGCCGCCCATGACGCCGCCATGAAGCTCCTCCCCTAGCACCCCACCACCACAAAGGGGACAGGCACCTTTGTGGTGGGTTGATTTCCGATCTCAGCCGAACACATTAGGCGGACAGGCCGTTCCCGCAGCTAGCCGAACGCCCCCGAGGCCCCATCCGGGCCCCGGGGGCGCCGTTTTCCCAGTTGAAGGAACGGTGGAGATGTGTTTCGATGGGTCCGGTGGCCATGCTCCGCCCTCCGCCCGGCACCTCTTCCCAGACTCAGCCGGACGGTCGGTCAGTCTATTCCGTTTTGCCTTCAGGCTAGGCCAGCGGGGCATCGCCCCTCTCTGCGCGCGCCCTCTCGATGAGTCCCGGCGTCAGGTCGAGCTCGGCCAGAGGCACATCCTCCACGCCGTAGGCGTCAAGCAGCGCCGCCGCATCGTCCCCGAGCATCGCCCTGAAGGCGCGCGCGGGCGTCGAGAAGCCGAGCGCGCCGCGGGGCTCGGAGTTCACGTGCGACATGGCGAGCGCCATGTCGGCCGGGGATAGCCGGTCGAACCTGAGCCCGGCGCCCTTGGGCAGCAGCTTCCTGATCTCGACGTGGTTGCGCTCGCAGGCGCCCTTCTGGTCGCTGCGGCGCGGGTCGCAGTAGAACAGCCTCGTCTCGCCGGGCCCCTCGCCGAGGAGCGCGGCGATCGCGCCCTCGTCGGAGAACTCGGCGCCGTTGTCGGTGAGCACGGCGCGGAACACGCGGCGCGTCCCGTCTGCGCCGAGGACCGCCCGGACGCCCTCCAGGGCGGCCGCGACGCACCCGGAGGTCTTCTCCCCGAGCAGGAGCGCCAGCTGGAGCCTGCTGGGGCGGTGGAGCAGCGTGAGCAGGCAGGCCGAGTCCTCCCGGGCGCCCTCGACGGTGTCCATCTCCCAGGCCGCGGCGCACGCGTCCTCCCCGAGGGCGAGGAACGCGGCGTATGACCTGCGGGCGGAGTGGCGCGTGGCCGACCGGACGGCGGCGCGCCTCCTCGGCCTGTAGCCGACCTTGCGCCTGAGCTCCATGTTGGTCATGCCGTCGTAGCCCGCCGCGACCCAGCGGTAAATGGTCGACGGCGACAGGTCCACCGGCCCTCCGTTGCATGCGGCCATCTGCTCGGGCGAGAGCCCCCGGCGCAGGCAGTCCCTGATGGCCTCCAGCCTGGCCGCCGCGGCCGGCTCGTCGGCGTCGATCCCGCGCCTGGACGAGACGAGCACCGAGTCGGCGCACAGCTGCGCGGCGCGGGCCTCGTAGAAGACGTGCGGGCGGCGCTTGCAGCCCATCGCGCGGTAGCGGCCGCACCCGTTGCAGCAGCGCGGCCACGCCGCCAGGCGCGGGCAGGCCGACGACAGGTCGGTGTCGGCGCCCACGCGCTCGCCGCGCCTGGGCTTCGGCGCCGTCACGAACCTGTGCGACGCCACCTCGGCGCTCACCGTCGAGGGCGACCTGCCCAGCTCCCTCGCGATCTCCCTGCACGAGGCCCTGCGCTCCAGCATCCTCTGGACCGTGTCCCGCTCGTGCCTCGTGAGCCTTCCGTAGGCCCTCGGGGCCGCTTTCGCGGAACCCTTCTTCCTCTTTCTGGACATGCCGTCCTCCGATCTTCCGGGGCCGGCCGGTCCGGCCCTCAGGGTATCGGGTTCCCACATTCATCCGTACATGTACGGATGAATGTGGGAGGTGTTCGGATGAAGTCGATAATCAAGGCACCTTTGTGGTGGTTTTTCAGTTTGCCAACGATATGTGAACGGCTAAAAAAGTCTGCTATACTCTTTCCCGCTGTCCCCATCGTCTAGCGGCCAAGGACGCCACCCTTTCAAGGTGGATATCGCGGGTTCGAATCCCGCTGGGGGCACCATTTGAATTGAAGAGCCCGTTACCCTCGCGGTAGCGGGCTTTTTGCTACCCATGCGCCGGGATTCGAACCCGACAGGGTGCGGAGCTGAGGAAACGCGAAGCGTTTTCCAGCGCAGCACGCAAGGAGCGAAGCGACGCAGCGAAAGCGGGCGGCGCCAGCCGCACGCGGACATCCCGCTGGGGGCACCATTTGAGATGTGAAGCCCGTTACCAATTCGGTAGCGGGCTTTTTGCTACCGATATGCCGGGATTCGAACCCGGCAGGGTGCGGACCCCGGCATCATCGCAAAGCCAGCGGGTAAAAAATGGCAAATATGAGTACTGTTACCATTTTAGTTACAGCGATTTCATGCCTTCAGAAGGCGATTTAGCCGTCAGGCGTCCTACGGCGGAAAAATTGCAGACGTTTATCGGCTAAGTACTTGGACATATGTTGCGTAATACTGCATATTTTGTAAAAAGATAATGCTACAGGACTTGTGACAGTACTCATATTTGACGTTTTTTGCCCACGACCCCTTATTACGTGGGCGAATCAGTTGCAAAACGGACTCCTAAACGTCCTTCGCAAACAAAAACCGGGGCCCACATGATGCGGACCCCGGCTCAATACCGTGACGATATGTCAGTTACGCTCTACACGTAGAACAGGATGTCGTCGTAGGTCGGAACCGGCCAGTAGTCGGCGGCCACGATCTCCTCCATTGCGTCCACGGCGGCACGCAGCGCATCCATAGCGGGAACGACCTCGTGCGCGTACACGTTGGCCTGCTCCTGGCCATCGAGAGCCTCGGCCTTCTGATGCACGACGTCGAGCGCCTTGATGGAGTCGTTGATGGCAGTGATACCGTTGCAGAGCTTGTTGAGCGTGTTCTGCTCGCACTGCATGGCGGCCTCAGCACCGGCGGCACGAATAGTCTCAAGGCCCTTAGCGACCTTGGTGGCATAGGCGGTAATGACCGGGCGATAGGTACGACGCGCCTCGCGAACCATCGTGGTGGCCTCGATGTTCATGAGCTTGTTGTACTTCTCGAGCTTGCAATCGTAGCGGCACTGGGCCTCGGCCTTGGTCAGGACGCCCGTCTCCTCAAAGAGCGCAATGGCCTTATCGGAAACAAAGGCGGGCAGGGCGTCGGCCGTGGTCTTGTTGTTGGCAAGGCCGCGCTTCTCGGCCTCGACGGGCCACTCATCGGAGTAGCCGTCACCGGAGAACAGGATGCGCTGGTGATCGGTCAGCACCTTCTTGCAGTACTCGAGCGCGGCATCCTGGAACTCATCCTCGGGCGTACCCTCAAGCGCGTCGGCGAAGGACTTGAGCGACTTGGCCACGGCGGCATCGAGCACCAGGTTGGAATCGGAGACGTTCTGCTCGGAGCCGCAGGCACGGAACTCGAACTTGTTGCCGGTGAAGGCGAACGGGGAGGTGCGGTTGCGGTCGGTGTTGTCCTGCATCAGCTTGGGCAGAGTATCGGCGCCCAAGTCGAGCACGCCGCGCGTGGCATGGACGGAAGCCTTGCCATCGATGATCTTCTCGACGACCTCGGTAAGCTGGTCGCCCAGGAAGATGGACATAATCGCCGGAGGAGCCTCGTTGGCGCCCAGACGATGGTCGTTACCGGCCGAGGCAACGGAGGCACGCAGGAGCTCCTGATAGTTATCGACGGCCTCGATCACCGCGGTGAGGAAGACGATGAACTGCAGGTTGTCGAGCGGGGTGTCGCCCGGATCGAGCAGATTCTCGGACTCGGTGCCAAGCGACCAGTTGTTGTGCTTGCCCGAACCATTGATGCCCTCAAAGGGCTTCTCGTGCAGCAGACAGACCAAGTCGTGGCGGGAGGCGATGAGCTTCATCTTCTCCATCATGACCAGATTCTGGTCGATGGCCTCGTTGACTTCGCCATAGACGGGGGCAAGCTCATGCTGGCAGGGAGCAACCTCGTTGTGCTTGGTCTTGGCGGGAATGCCAAGCGCCCACAGCTCATCGTCCAGATCCTTCATATAGGCCGAGACGGTGGGGCGGATAGCGCCAAAGTAGTGCTCCTCGAGCTCCTGGCCCTTGCAGGGAGCGGCGCCAAAGAGGGTGCGGCCGGTAATGACCAGGTCCTTGCGCTTGCGGTAAGCGTCCTTCTTGATCAGGAAGTACTCCTGCTCGTCACCCACGGAAGGAACGACCTTCTTGGGGGTCTTACCGAACAGCGCCAAAACGCGCTTAGACTCACGCGAGAGCGCGGTCATGGAACGCAGCAGCGGGGTCTTCTTGTCCAGGGCCTCGCCCGTGTAGGAGCAGAAAGCCGTGGGGATGCACAGGACATCGTCCTTGATAAAGGCGGGGCTAGTGGGGTCCCAAGCGGTGTAGCCACGGGCCTCG
This sequence comes from Collinsella aerofaciens, assembly GCF_015553355.1. GTDB lineage: Bacteria > Actinomycetota > Coriobacteriia > Coriobacteriales > Coriobacteriaceae > Collinsella > Collinsella aerofaciens_V. Next base: position 21,712 of record NZ_JADNGN010000006.1, on the reverse strand, counting down.
AAGGTAGCACGCAGGCCGCCGTTGGGGAAGCTCGAGGCATCGGGCTCGCCCTGGATAAGGTTCTTGCCCGTAAACTTGGTAATGGCGGTGCCGTCGTGGTTGGGCTCCAGGAAGCTGTCGTGCTTCTCGGAAGTAATGCCCGAAAGCGGCTGGAACCAGTGCGCATAGTGCGTCGCACCCTTGGAGATGGCCCAGACCTTCATGGCATGGGCAACGGCGTTGGCCACATCCAGGTCGAGCGGCTCACCGCCCTCGAGGGTTGCAGCAAGGCGCTTCCAAATGTCCTTGGGGAGGTAGTCCTTCATGACTTCCTCAGAGAACACCATGGTCCCGAAGCGGTCAGTAAGTTCGGCCATACGGAACTCCCTTCGTATCGGCACCGCGTGAGAAGCGGTGTTGATTACTAACGAACGAGCCATAGCTTAGACTCGCCGTGTTTCCGCGACATTACCGTTATGTTGCTGTCGCGAAACCAATCAATGAGGTTACCCTATCGAGGCGGCGTTGCCACCCTCAACAGCCAATCAACTGCATAAATTGCAGACCTCTCCCCATGGTTTAAGGGTAGACAATTTGGGATGGAGCTCTATTAACTGGTATTTTGCATCAGATACCAGTCTTTATAGTCCGTGCCTAGATTAGCCGCTCTGTTATAGAGAAAGCCGATAGCAAGGCATCTTTGATTGGTATCCCCGAATAACGAGTGAAACTCCACCGTGACACAGTGGTGCTGTAGAATCCTTACAGCACATCACACTATTACGTATCTAGAGGAGCACGATATGCGCGTCGACGAGGTTTTTAAGCAGGCAGCATCCCAGGGCACCGCGCCCGTTTCGTTTGAGATGTTCCCGCCCAAGGGCGAGCTCACCCTCGACACGGCTCGCGAAGTGGCAGGCAATCTGTGCAAGCTTTCGCCGAGCTTTGTCTCGGTCACCTGCTCGGCCGGCGGCTCGGGCAACGGCGCCACCACCGCCCCCATCGCGCATATGATTTCGAGCGAATTCGACACGCCCTCTGTGGCACACCTCGCCTGCGTGGGCCGCACCCACGCCGACATCGCCGCCAAGATCGACGAGTATCGCACCGCCGGCGTTGAAAACATTCTGGCCCTGCGTGGCGATCTCCCTGCCGGCGCGACCGAGGACGACAAGCCCGCCTCCGACTACGCCTACGCCCGTGACCTCATCCCCGAGCTCGTCGACGCCGGCTTTTGCGTGGGCGCCGCAGCCTACCCCGAGGGCCACATTGCCTGTGAGGATCTCAACCTCTCGGTCGAACACCTCAAGCAAAAGCAGGACGCCGGCGCGAGCTTCTTTGTGACGCAGCTCTTCTTTGATAACGAGTGCTTCTACCGTTTTCGCGAGCTTGCCGACAAGGCCGGCATCACCGTGCCCATTACCGCGGGCATCATGCCGTTTATGGGCAAGTCGCAGATCAGCCGCATGGTCTTTATGTGCGGCGCGTCGCTGCCCTCCCCCGTCATCAAGATTCTCGCCAAGTACGAGAATGACCCCGAGAGCCTGCAGGCAGCCGGTGTAGATTATGCCGCCCGCCAGCTTTGCGACCTCAAGGAGCACGGCGCCGACGGCCTGCACCTGTACACTATGAACCGTCCTGCGATCGCCGCGACCATTATGGAGCGCCTGGGGTAATGGAAAAACCGCACATCGATACAACCGCTGTCGAAGTGCCGGCCGACCTTGCGTCGCCGGCGCTTTACCGTGTCGATGCTGCGCACCATCCCCGTGTCGACCGTGCCGAGATGCTGCGGTATCTGGGTTACGGCGGCCAGCAGATTGAGCCCGAGCTGTCGCAGCGTATTGAGCTTGTGGTCGAGCGTCTGGAATTGGACATTGAGCCCCGTGGCGTGCGCCGCGTATTTGCCATCGATGCCACGGGCGTGGACGAGCAGGGCAAGCCTTGCATCCGTCTGGTCGGCACCAACGTTGAGCTGCGCGGTCGTGATATCTATCGACATCTCAAAGACGCCCGCTTTGCCGCGCTCATGGCATGCACCCTCGGCATGGACGCCGAGCGTCGCCTGCGCACCACGGGAGCCCAACATCCCCTGGAGGGCGCCGTGCTCGACGCCGCGTGCTCCGCTTACGTGGAAGCCGCCGTTGAGCAAATGGACCAGCAGGTCAAGACGGACGCCGCCGTTCATGGGCTCGCCGGCAACTGGCGCTTTAGCCCCGGCTACGGCGACTGCCCGCTCTCGGCCCAGCGCTCGATCGTCAATGCGCTCAACGCCACGCGGCTTATCGGCCTGACCGTCACGCCCACCAGCCTGCTCATGCCCACCAAAAGCGTGACCGCGGTGATCGGCCTGTTCGATGGCGAGGTCCACGACGCCCAAAGCCGCCCCACCTGCAATATCTGCCGCATGCGCGAGAACTGCCGCTTCCGTGCCGCCCACACCACCTGCTATTCGCATTCTGAATAAAATGTCAATTGATGGCACGGTATCGAGGGAATCTCATCCGTATGTAAGCGGATGTCCTCACAAACAAGTACCATTAGATGCCAAATAACAACTATCTGAAAGCCAGTACATGCACAACATTCTGCAGTTCTCGCCACAACTAACCGCGCTTGAGTTTTTTTCAGGCATTGGCTTGGCTCGTGCCGGCATGGCAAAAGCCGGAATCAAAACAATCTGGGCAAATGACATAGACCATACTAAATGCGCCATGTACAGCCAGTGTTGGGGCGATGAACATCTAGTCGAGCAGGATGTTCACACACTCGACCCCGACCTAATACCCCAAGCCGACATCGCATGGGCGTCAAGCCCTTGCACAAACTTATCTCTCGCGGGAAACAGGGAGGGACTTATCTCTGGCAAAGAGTCCAGTGCGTTCTTTGGCTTTATTAAGGCCATCGAAGGAATGAGCGATCGTGCCCCGCGGGCACTTGTTCTCGAAAATGTCATCGGCCTTGCCACGTCTAATAACAGTGATGACTTTAGACTCGTTTGCCAGGAATTTAATCGTTTAGGCTATTCATGCGACGCCTATTTTATCGATGCACGGCACTGGCTTCCCCAGTCACGCCCCCGCATGTTTGTCGTCGGATTAAAAAACCCTCTTCCCAACAGCCGACTCGATTCCTCGCTTCGACCTGAAAAGGTCTCCTGGATTCACTCCGACCCTTCACTCATTACGCACGTCTCTCACCTAAACGAACCGAGCCCACTTCGCATGAGGGGCCTTGCAACGGTTGTTGAAAATATTCCCGAGGACGACAAGCGTTGGTGGAACAAAAACCAAGTGCAAGCATTTATCGACTCACTTGCACCGCATCAAGCAGAGCGCCTTCAGCGCTTCTTAAATGCCAAAGAAAAAATTGTTCGCACTGCTTACCGTCGCACGCGATCGGGCGTTGTGCGCTGGGAAATCCGTGAAGAAGAAATTGCCGGATGTCTAAGAACGGCTCGCGGCGGCTCATCAAGACAGGCAGTCGTTATATGCGAAAACGGAAAAATAGAAGTTCGCTGGATGACTGGAACTGAATATGCCCGTCTCCAAGGTGCTGACTCATGTCAGTTTAGCGGCTTCTCGGATGCTCAGATTCGCTACGCATTCGGCGATGCAGTTGCCGTGCCAGTTGTCACTTGGCTTATAAAAAATGCAGTCAAACCCGCGCTTATGTCTTCAAGGAACGGAGTGAACAATAATGGAAATGACCAATTGCTCCTTGAGCGAGCCCGATAAAGGTATCTTGGATGCCATTGAACTCTGGTACGAATCCAAGCGCAACAAGCGAGGCAATGTCAACCGTAACGTTATGGCGGTTGGCATAGGCATAAGCGAGCTGCTGCAAAACCGTTTTCCGCTCACCGACGATTATGTGCAATCGGACAAGGGGAGCCAAGTACGAGGCCTAAGTGGAGCATGCATCAAAACAGTTTTAGCCAGACATGGGGAAACGCGTGCCTTCGCGTCAGAGGGCGGCAGAACCTCACGCGGCACACTCCCGATGGCGCTTGAGCTTGCCACAATTATCAACTCTGCCCTACCCAGTGACATTTGCGAAGACACTCGTCTTGAAGCTGCGAATGCAATCGCCAATTTCTTCGTCGAGCGAATCCAGGTCGATTTCTTTAACCGGCAGAGAATCAAAGTCGAAATCGATCTTCAAAAACCAATTTCTGTCATTGTCGATGATATCCTAGCCGAAGCAAGCCTACGGTCCGATAAGCCAACGGGTACCGTCGCACAGCACCTGGTAGGTGCAAAACTTGAGATGTTATTTCCAACCATAGAAATCGGAAAGGACAACTCAAACGCCGCCGACCAGCAGACAGACCGTTCTGGCGATTTCCAAATCAATGATGCTGCATTTCATGTGACTGTATCGCCAATGGCCAAATTGACCGATCGATGCCGAGATAACATTCGAAATGGCATTCGGCCCATCGTCGTTGTCCCCCACGATAAAGTTTCCTTCGCTTACGGACTGTTCGAAAGTGAGGGACTCGGCAATCGCGTACAGGTTATCGCGCTCGAATCGTTTATCGGCATCAATATTGAAGAGTTATCGTTCTACAAGCGAGGCCTAATTCGATTAAATGTCGCACGGCTTCTTGCCCACTACAACAAGCGAATCGAAGATATCGAGCCCGACAAATCTCTTCAAATAGAAATTCCTCAGTGGGCTCTAGACGAAATGGATGCACATGGCGAATAGCTCAAACATACTTATCACTCATGATTCTGACGGCACTGCATTGGCGGCACCCGTTGATGCCGCACGTCGCAACGGTGCCACGTACAAGACGCGCACGATCGACGATCTGCGCATTAAGGACGATCGCCTGCGTGCGGCCATCGAGGGCACGGGACACCTGCTGTTCGACGGCGGCATGGGCACCATGTTGCAGGCCGCTGGCATGAAGGCGGGCGCCCTGCCCGAGCTGCTCAACTTTGAGGAACCCCAGGTTATCACCGATATCCAACGTCAATATGTCGAGGCCGGCTGCGACGTGATCACCGCCAACACCTTTGGCGCCAACGCCCACAAGCTCGACGGTGCCGCCACCGTGGCAGACGTCTTTGCCGCGGCCGTCGCCTGTGCCCGCGAGGCCGGCGCCCGCTACGTCGCCGGTGACATCGGCCCCATCGGCGCGCTGCTTCGCCCCTTGGGTACCCTCAGCTTCGACGAGGCCTACAACCTCTTTGCCGAGGAAGTGCGTGCCGGCGTCGATGCGGGCGTGGACCTCTTTATTATCGAGACCATGACTGACCTTGCCGAGATCAAGGCGGCGGTCCTCGCCTGCCGCGAGAACTCCGACCTGCCCGTCTTTGCCACCATGACCTTTGAGGAAGACGGTCGCACCTTCCTGGGCACGAGTCCCGAGGTTGCCGCCATCACGCTCGATGCCATTGGCGCCGACGTTTTGGGCATCAACTGCAGCCAAGGACCGGCCGAGCTCCGAGGACTCGCCGCGCGTATGCTCACCGTTACCGACAAGCCCATTATGGTGCAAGCCAACGCGGGACTGCCCCACGTGGACGATGACGGCAATACCGTCTTTGATATCCAGGCCCCCGAATACGCCGAAGCCGTCGCCGGCATGATCGCCGACGGCGTGAGCGTCGTGGGCGGCTGCTGCGGCACCACGCCGGCGCACATGGCGGCCTTGCGCACGCTTATCGATAACCACACGCCCAGCCCGCGCCGCCGCAAGCCCAGCATGTCGGTCACGAGCGCCCAAACGGTCGTGGACCTTCCCTGCGACGGCCACAAGATCGCCGTCATCGGCGAGCGCATCAACCCCACCGGCAAAAAGCGCCTGCAGCAGGCCCTGCGCGACGGCGACCTGGACTACGTCGTGAGCCAGGGTATCAGCCAGCAGGAACAGGGCGCCGACATCCTGGACGTTAACGTGGGCCTGCCCGAGATCGACGAGGTCAAGATCATCCAACAGGCCACCGAGCAGCTCCAGGGCTCCACGTTGCTGCCGCTGCAGATCGACTCCACCGACCCCGCAGCCGTCGAGGCCGCCGTGCGCCGCTACGCCGGCAAGCCCATCATCAACTCGGTCAATGGCAAGCAGCAGATCATGGATGAGATCTTTCCGCTGGTCGCCCACTACGGCACCAACGTTGTCGGCCTTACGCTCGACGAAGGCGGCATCCCCGATACCGCCGAGGCTCGCTTCGCCATCGCCGAGCACATCGTGGCCGAGGCTGCCCGTTACGGCATCGGCCCGGACCGCATCCTCATCGACTGCCTGGTCATGACCGCCTCGACCAATCAACGCCAGGCCGAGCAGATCCTGCGCGCCATGTCCCTGTGCAAGGAGCGTCTGGGCGTCAAGTGCGCGCTCGGCGTGTCGAACATCAGCTTTGGCCTGCCTGCCCGCCCGCTGCTGGGCTCGGTCTTTTTGGCCGCCGCTTTTGGCGCGGGTCTGGACGCCCCCATCATGAACCCGGGCTCCAAGCGCTTTATGGATACCGTCTACAGCTATCGCGTCCTGAGCGTTGAGGACGAGGGCTCGACCGGATACATCGAGCGCTACGCCGACTGGACCGATCCGTACAAGATCGCCGCAAACCCGGCAGCAGCTCAGGCCGCATCGAGTGATGCCGCGCCTGCCGCGGGCACCGCCGGCGCCGACGGCAACGACGACCCGATTCGTCGCATGGTCGTCTCGGGTCGCAAAGGCGAGATCGCTGCCGAGACCGAGCGTCTACTGGCAGACCACGACGCCATGGACCTCATCAACAATCACTTTATCCCCGCCCTCGACGAGGTTGGCGTCCTCTTTGACCAGGGAAAGTTTTTCTTGCCGCAGCTCATGGCATCGGCCGAGGCCGCACGCGTGGGCTTCGACACCATCAAGCGCCTGATGCCCGCCGGCGAGATTGCCGACAAGGGCAAGATCTGCGTGGCCACCGTCAAGGGCGACATCCACGATATTGGCAAGAACATCGTCAAAATGCTGCTCGACAACTACGGCTACACCGTCTTTGACCTAGGCCGCGACGTCGACCCGCAAGAGGTGCTCAAGACCGTGCAGGAGCGTGACATTAAGCTCGTCGGCCTCTCGGCGCTTATGACTACCACGGTCGTCGCCATGGAGGAGACCATCAAGTTGCTTCATGCCGAGGTGCCGGGCGTCAAGATCATCGTAGGCGGCGCCGTGCTCACCCCCGAATACGCCAAGCAGATCGGCGCTGACTACTACGCCAAGGACGCCGCCGAGAGCGCTCGTATCGCCGAAGAGGTCTTTGGGCAGTAACACAACGGAAATAACCGAGCACCAAAACGTGCCGCACGCGCCACTTGGCACGTGCGGCACGTTAGAATAGATAAGACTATGCTCGTTTTGGCAGATAGGAGCGCAAGGATGGCGATCACGCCCGCAGAAATCGCGGAAACCCGCGGCATGGTTGAGGAGCAGAACCTCGACATCAGGACCATCACCATGGGTGTTTCGCTCATGGGTTGCGGTGACGAGAACCTCGACCGCATGTGCACGAAGATCTACGACCACGTGACGCACACGGCTGAGCATCTGGTCGAGACCGCCGAGAACCTCGAGCGCGAGTACGGTATCCCCATCGTCAACAAGCGCGTTTCCGTCACCCCGGTGGCCCAGATCGCCGCGTGCTGCAAGGATGAGGACCTCACCCCCATCGCGCATGCCCTCGACCGCGCGGCCGAGACGCTCGGTATCGATTACCTGGGCGGCTTCTCCGCACTCGTCCAGAAGGGCATCGGTGACGCCGACCGCCGCGTCATCCAGTCCATCCCCCAGGCGCTCGCCACCACGAGCCGCGTCTGCTCCAGCGTAAACGTCGCCAGCCTGCGCGCCGGTATCAACATGGATGCCGTGCTCATGGCCGCCCAGACCATCATCGATGCCGCCAAACTCACGGCCGACCAGGATTCCGTTGGCGCCTCCAAGTTTGTCTGCTTTGCCAACATGGTCGAGGACTCCCCGTTTATGGCGGGCGCCGTCCACGGCGGTGGCGAGGCCGACGCCGTCATCAACGTTGGCGTCTCGGGCCCCGGCGTTATGGCTGCTGCCTTGGAGACGCTCCCCGACTCCGCCTCGATGATGGAGGTTGCCGAGAAAATCAAGCAGACCGCCTTTAAGATCACCCGCGCCGGCGAGCTCATGAGCCGTGAGGCAGCCCGCCGTCTGGGTGTCGAGAAAGGCATTGTCGACCTGTCGCTGGCTCCCACGCCTGCCATCGGCGACTCCGTTGCCCGCATCCTCGAGATCATCGGCGTGGGCACCTGCGGTGGCCCCGGCACGACCTGCGCGCTCGCCATGCTCAACGATGCCGTCAAGAAGGGCGGCGTCATGGCCAGCTCCAGCGTGGGCGGTCTCTCCGGCGCTTTCATCCCCGTGTCCGAGGACGCCGGCATGATCGCCGCCGTCGAAGCCGGCGCGCTTTCGCTCGAGAAGCTCGAGGCCATGACCTGCGTGTGCTCCGTTGGCCTGGACATGATCGCCATCCCCGGCGATACCCCGGTCGAGACCATCGCCGGCATCATCGCCGACGAGATGGCCATCGGCGTCATCAACAACAAGACCACGGCCGTCCGCGTGATTCCTGCCATCGGCAAGGGCGTGGGCGACTGCGTCGAGTACGGCGGCCTGTTCGGCCGTGCGCCCATCATGCCGGTGAACCCCAACGCCGGCACCGTGCTTGCCCACCGCGGTGGACGCTTCCCGGCGCCGCTGAACTCGCTGAAGAACTAGCTGAGGGGAACTGGCGAGGAGCCCCGGGGAGGGCAAATATATAAGGTCGCCTGCTCGAACAGTCCTGACTCGCACGGAGAGCACATTAAGTGCTCTCCGGCTCGTGCGGAACTCGCGATCGACCTTATATATTTGCCCTCCCCGGGGCTCCCGCACAACGGGACCTCGGTTGGGTTCTATCCCGGTTGCAGTCGCTTCGCTCCTGCACCACTTGACTGGTGCGGTGGTTTGGCGTTGGAACGGTTCTTTTTCTGATATATGCTGGTTGCGGCTCTTCTTTTTGCGGGGAGTCGCTTTTTTGTTGCTAGGAGGTTGGCCCGTGGTTGATGGGGATTCTCGTTCTGAGCTGCTTTCTGCGGATTGGAATGGCGAATGGATGCGTCTGCAGGCCGCTCGGCATCGGGCTGATGATTCTTTTGAATGGGATAAGCGGGCTCGGCATTTTCGGCCGTTGGAGACTGCCCCTTATGCTCGGGATTTTATAAAGCTGTTGGCGTTGAAGCCTGGTGAGTCGGTGCTTGATATGGGGTGTGGGGCTGGGTCGATTGCTATTCCGCTTGCTCAGGCTGGGCATTCCGTGATTGCGGCTGATTTCTCCCCTGCCATGTTGGGCACGCTTGATGCCGGCATTGAGTATTACGGGCTCGAAGATCTTATTACGCCGCTTGAGCTTGCTTGGGATGATGATTGGGATTTGGTTGGACCGGTCGCGAAAGCGGTGGATATTGCCTTTGCCAGTCGGTCGGTTACGACGACCAATCTAAAAGGTGCGCTTGCCAAGCTTGACCGTACGGCTCGTCGGCGTTGTGCTGTCACGATGGTCGCCAACTCCAGCCCGCGCTATGATCTGCACTTGATGAACGCTATCGGTGCCTCGGTTACCTGCAGTAATGGTTTTGTGTATGCCTTTAACATTCTTATTCAGATGGGTGCGCTGCCACAGGTTACATACTTTGAATCGCCCCGCCGCGACACCTTCGATAGTCTCGAGGCGGGCGTGGCAGACTTTTCTCGCATGCTCGAACATGGCAACGAGGATAAGATCGACCGCCTGCGCGACTATATCGCTCAACACATGATTGAGAATCCCCATGCCGGTGAGCCGGGCTCCAAGGGTGTGCCGCAGGGACGCTATATACTCGACCACGTCCGCAAGGTCCGTTGGGCGTTTATTGCATGGGAGCCGGTCTCTGCACCCCGCTCGTAGTCTGTTCGCAGCCCGCACCGCCCACTCACTCGGCATCCGCATTCTTTTTGAACTGGGCAAACGCGCTCCACACCGCGCCGTTCCTGCGCTATCGTGGGACAGCTCACGTAGATTAAGGCCCCATTGCGGGGCGCCCCATACATAGAAAGCGAGAACCCATGGCACTGACAGGAGCACAGGTCAAGCAGCTTCGCAGCATGGCCCATCACCTCAACCCCGCCATCATCATCGGCAAGTCCGATGTCAACGAGGGCACCGTCGAGCAGACGGTCGCCTATCTGGAGAAGCACGAGCTCGTTAAGTGCTCCGTGCTCGATGGCTCCAGTCTTTCCGCCCGCGAGGCCGCCGAAGAGCTCGCTGAGCGTTGCCACGCCGAGGTCGTCCAGGTCATCGGCCGCAAGTTCTCACTGTATCGCGAGTCCTCGCGCAAGGACATCGAGAAGATCAAGCTCGTCTAAGAACCAATGATCCGGCGATCCAACACATAGCAAGCTTACGGGTGCCCAAGTACTTCGGGCGCCCGTTTTTTATCGCTCGACCAGCACGCGATTGAGCCGCCCCTCCACCAAGCGCTCGTATAGACGCCGCGTCTCGGGCTCGGGCACGCCATTGACCTGCTCCCTCAGGTGGTGCATATGCCCGCTGTACAGCTCGACGATATCGCGCCGCCGCCCCGCCGCACTGTAGACGCGCATGGCGCAGCGCACCATATCCTCACGCGCCGTTTCCTGTCGAAGCCCCGACTCCGCCAGCCAAATCGCCGACTGCAGATCGTTTTCTTCTAGAGCGGCATTTGCTCCCTTAATCATGCAATCGATGTACTTTGACTGCATAATGCGCCGCATGCGCAAAAAGTAGGTGGGATTACAGCCATTGGGAACATACAGCGGTCCGGCATAAAGCTGCTCAATCTTAAGGCACAGCTCAACTAAATGGGGCCCGCGCGCACCCGTGCGATTTCCCAAAACCTCGCGGCTTATCTGGTCGAACAGCCGTACATCGGTCTTGACGTAGTCGCTGTTGAGTCCGATGCATTCATTTTGGATGAGCACACACGACTTGCCATCCGGCGTCGGCCCCAAAGCCGACCGCAAGCGCGATATCGTCGAGTACAGGTTGTTGCGGGCGCTATTGAACTCGGCATGGGGCCACAGCTCCATGGCCAGCGTCTCACGATCGACGAGCGCATCCATGCCCAGTGCAAGCCGCTCGGCAAGCGTCGCCGCCTTCTTGCGGCGCCACATTTTATCCGTGATGGGAAACCCGTCGCGCTCGGCACGAAACGCACCAAACATGCGAATCTCGATATGGTCGATGGTATCGACGGCTTCAACCTCGCCGGCCTGGAACAGGCGCTCGCCCTCCCCTTCCAAATCGTCGCGCAGCGAGTACCGCGACAGCTCGCGCACGGGAAGCTTCTTGCGTATCCTGCCCGCCGGCTCGCCCAGACAATGCATGGCAAGGCGCGCAAAGAGCCGATACGATGGCTCTAGAATCCCCGCACGATTCATGGACATCCAGGCCGCAAGGTCGCTGTCTCGGCCCGCACAGGCCAAATGCAGCGCCACCATCCAGGCTTCTGCGCCACCAACCTGCGTCTGGCTTATATCGAGTAGCTCCGCTTCCTCGCGTACCGAAACCATCGACGTGTTACGCAGATACGCTGCGCGCTCCAGCAGCAATGCGTTATCGCGCATGTACGCAATCGACTCCTCGGCAAGTTTAAGCACTTGGACCGCACGGAACTTTGCATTAACCGGCCGTCCCTCTGCCAGCGACTGCCAACCTTCTAGCAACAGGCCAAACAGCTGAATCTGGTTGTCGCGCATGCGCACGGCAAAACGATCGAGCTCGTTGAACGCCGCATCGTCGGTTACCGGCAAGCCGGAAAGGAGCCGCCGTGCCGCCAACACCATGCGCACCCAGATAGCCATCGCCTTAAGCCCACGTACGTCGAGCGCCTCCCACACCACCGTCATCTCGTCGTCGCGCTCGTCGGTTCCCGCAAACGACCCGTCAAAGAGCTCCACCAGCATGCTATCGGCCCGTATAACAATCCCCGCGATGTCGAGCTCGCAATCGTAGGCCTTGCTCGTTTTGAGCTGCTGTAGAACGCCGCCGTCATCTCCCCGCTCGGTCAGGCACCGCTTGACCTCGATATGCGCAGACAACATATCGAGTGCGGTATGGGACGTCTCTATTTCTGGCACGGCCAGGTTCGTAGGAAGCCCAAGCCCGTTGTCCCCATAGCAAACAGCCGTCAGTGTCTGGGCCACCCTCCATGAAACAGGGTCTATTTCGCAGGCCGCCCGTTCGCCCCCGCGTTCGACGACCGATGCCATATAGCGAGCGAGCTTTGTATTGGACACGCTGACCGCTGCCAGATATACGCCAAGCGCCTCGGCAGGCGTTGGCTCTGGAGCCGGATCGTCGGCATCGATCGTGCCCAGCGCTGCTCGGCAGATATCGGCCCCGTGCCCCGTCAGAGCAAGATCGACCCCATACTGTCCAGCAAGTTCAAGGACCGCTTCACGGTCCAAAAAGGCGTCTGCCAGGCCCATCGCCGCATCGCATCGGCCCGCCTTAAGCAAAATCCGGGCCGCCCTCGGAACAAGTTCGGGGCGAACCTCGGCCACCAACTTACGCAAGCGCAAGCGTCCGTTATCCTCCGTGCCCAGACACGTAAAACTCCGCTCGGCGGGATCCAAGCCAAAGATCGGGTAGTCACGTACAAAGTAGGACTGGTCGACCATCGACAGCCTCACCCCGCAAGCCTCGAGTTCTGCGATATTGCCCTCGCCCATCAAAACCATGAGACATGCCACGCAAAACAGCGCATTATTGTCGAGCGAAGCCAGATCGGCAAGTGCCGCGCCATATACGTTGACAATCTCGTTTTCGAGCAGGCCGGCTACGTCGCCTTGGCCATACAGACCCGTCTGCAATGCCGAAACGAGCTCGGGCACGCCCTGCGTGAGCTGATAGAAGTCGAGCGATGTGCTGATCGAAAACGCCGATGCCCACGCCGAATACTCATAGGCATGCACCTTGAGCATCTGCGCATTGATCTTAACCGAATCGCCCAGCCCATGAATCAACTGACGATTTGAAGGACGGCAGGAGATAAAGACCCCTATCCCCATAGCGCGCAGGCCGCGAATCCTGTCGATGAGGTCTTCGGTATCGTGCTGATCGAGGTTTGGCACATTATCAATCGCGATAAGGGAGTGCGGTTTGTCTTTGAGTTCTTCGGTAACCACCTCGAGCTGCATAAACACCTCGCGCCCAGTGGCGCGATCGGCCTCGATAATCCGCACGGGGCCTCGCGTCGGGTCGCATTTAACCTCATGGGTGTACTGCAGCAACACCGAGGTCTTCCCAAACCCGTCGGGCGCATAAAGAACCACGATGCCGGCCTTTCGGCCCTTGGCGATAAGCTCATTCATCAAGCGTTCGCGTCGCACCATATAGCCTCCGCCCAGCGGCATCAGCTCGAGCTCGTCTATACTGCTCAAATCGTTTACCATGCCCGCTCCTCAACTCGACCGTATGGACACTGTAGCCGCAAGACCATACAAGCCGCGCTATGAATAGAGCGACCTTGTGTTTTAGGTTGTCTTTTGGTACGAAAGCGGCAAGTTTTTGTACAGCGAGGGCCGATTGTTATTAATCCCCCGACTAATCGGTCTTTAAGCAGGTAAATGAGCTTGTCAGCTTGTCCCATCTAAGCGGCAGTGTAACGCAGATGAACAAGGTTCAGCTATGTCATTCAACTCGCCTAGCACCCGCTACCGTCTACGACCTTTTAGTGGCATTTTTGCATAGAATCTGATATGGAATGAATCAAGCTGTTGGGCATCCGGCATTCGTCAAGCTTGCGGCAAGATTTTGGTCAAGTGGTCGGACAGGGATAGCAAAAAGGCCCCCGCAAAGCGGAGGCCTTAGGCAAGGCTATGTCGAGCTGCAGGATTCGCGCTACTCGCAGAGCGAAAGGGCGGCCTCGTCGGCAACGACAACGCAGTTGGTGTGCAGCTGCAGGATCGAAGCCGGGCACTCGGGCGTAACCGGGCCATAGCACATGTCATGCACGGCCTGAGCCTTGGCCTCGCCGTTGGCGACGACCAGGATCATGCGGGCATACATGATGGTCTGGGTACCCATGGTGTAGGCCTGACGGGGAACATCGTCGATGCTGTCGAACAGGCGGCTGTTGGCCTGAATGGTGCTCTCGGTGAGGTCGACGCAGTGCGTGCCCTTGGAGAAGTGGTCATCGGGCTCGTTGAAGCCGATGTGGCCGTTGTTGCCAATGCCGAGCAGCTGCAGATCCGGGTAACCGGCGTCGGCGACAATCTTGTCGTACTCAGAGCAGGCAGCAGCGGCGTCGGGGTTGGAGCCATCGGGCACATGCGTGTTGTTCAGGTCGATGTTGATGTGATCGAAGAAGTTCTCACGCATGAAGTAGTGATAGCTCTGGGGATCGTCGTGCGAAAGGCCGCGATACTCGTCCAGGTTGTAGGTGCTAACCTCGGCAAAGTCGACGTCGCCCTTCGCGTACCAAGCAGCGAGCTGCTTGTAGGCACCGATCGGGGTGGAGCCGGTGGCAAGGCCCAGCACACAGTCGGGCTTGAGGATAACCTGCGCCGAGATGATATTAGCGGCCTTGCGGCTCATATCCTCGTAGTCTTTAGCTTTAATGATCTTCATTACGCGTCCTTTCTCGTACAAGAGAGGCAAGGCTCCCTTACAAGCACTTGCCCGCGGCCCGCGTCGGCCGCAACCAACGTGTGCGGCCACCAGGGCGAGGTCGCGTAATGTATGTGTCTCGTGTCTAGCCGCGTCGAGGCCCCTGCCCGTCCACGGTGACCCGAAGCTGTTTAGCCTCGGACAAATCCCATCTTGCCACGGAGGGCGTCCTCTTTCAAGGGCACCCTCCGTAAACGTGTTTGAATTGTAGGCTAATGGCCACGTGCACTTGCTAGCGCTCGCGAGCAACGATGAGTTGGTCCATCTCTTCGACATGCACGCCAACGGAGCCCTTGATGCTTGAGAACTCAACGGAGTTGCACACCAAGATGGGAACCGTCACATCGTAGCCCTCGGCAGCAATTGCCTCGCGATCGAACTCAATGAGTACATCGCCCTTATGGACGATGTCACCCACTTGCGCATGTACGGTAAAGTGCTTGCCCTCGAGCTGAACAGTATCCAAACCAACGTGGATGAGCACGTCCAAGCCATCGACCGTGTTAAGCGCAACGGCGTGTCCCGTGGGAAAAATGGCCTCGACCTTGGCGTCAGCCGGTGCAATCACACGCGTTCCGGTGGGCTGAATCGCCACGCCCTGGCCCAAAAGGCCAGTGGCAAACGTCTGATCGTTTACCTCGGAAAGCGGAATGACGTCGCCCGAGATGGGAGCATCCAGCGTAAGGACTCGACCACGCATACCAAAAGACCTTAGGACTTTAGTGAACATGCTCCCCCTCGGACATACCAATCAATCAAAATAACCTTAACAGTTTACCACTTGGCAACGGTTTTTGACCATTAGGGAAGTTCGCGCTTGACAACCTCGACGATGTCGTCGACAACGCGCTGGGTCAGCTCGTGCGTCTCGGCCTCGGCCATCACGCGGACCAGCGGCTCGGTACCGCTCGGGCGCACCAGAATGCGGCCGCGGCCGTCAAGCTCCTTCTCGGCAGCAGCGACGGCATCCCAGATAGGCTGGCAATCGTCCAGACCAGCCTTGTTGTCGGAATGCACGTTGACGAGTACCTGCGGGTACTTCTTCATGATACCGGCAAGATCAGTGAGGGTGCGACCGGTGCGCTTGAGCACGGCCAGCAGCTGCAGAGCCGTCACCAGGCCGTCACCGGTGGTGTTGTGCTCCAGGAAGATGATGTGACCGGACTGTTCGCCGCCGATGACGGCGCCGTCCGCGAGCATGCGCTCCAGAACGTAGCGGTCGCCCACGGCGGTCTGGACCATCTCGAAGCCCTGCTCCTTCATAGCGATGGAGAAGCCCAGGTTGCACATGACGGTCGAAACGATCTCGGAGTTGGCGAGCTTGCCGCGAGCGGCGAGGTCAGAACCGCAGATAGCTAGGATGTAGTCACCGTCGATCTCATTGCCCTCGCTGTCCACGAACAGTACGCGGTCGGCGTCGCCGTCGTGGGCCAGGCCGATGTCGGCATGGGTGCGCAGCACGAGCTCGCGCAGGGGCTCAAGATGGGTGGAGCCGCACTCAACGTTGATGTCGGTGCCGCAGTAATCGGTGTTGATGGCATGGACCGTGGCACCCAGGCGCTGCAGCGCGGCGGGCGTAGTCTGGCAGGAAGCACCGTGACCGCAGTCGACGGCAACGACCAGGCCGTCGAGCTTAAGGCCGTCGAGCGTGCTGATGGCATGATCGACATATGCCTTGCGGGCGTCCTTCATCTTGATGATGTGACCCACACCGGCGCCGGTCGGCAGCGTGTCGGCAGCCATGGCCTCCTCGGACATGACCCAGGCGCTGATCTCTTCCTCAACCGCGTCGGGAAGCTTCATGCCCTTGCGGCTAAAGAACTTGATGCCGTTGAACTCCGGCGGATTATGCGAAGCAGAAATGACGATGCCGCCATCGAGCTCGTTTTGGACGGTGAGCAGCGCCACGGCCGGCGTAGGAATGACGCCGCAGCAGTGCGGACGGCCGCCCTCGGCCATGATGCCGGCGGTCAGAGCGCTCTCGAGCATGGTGCCCGAAAGGCGCGTATCACGGCCGATGCAGATATCCGGACCAAGAAACTTGGTCGCCGCGCGACCCAGACGAAACGCGAGGTCGCACGAAAGATCAGCGTTGGCGACGCCACGGACGCCGTCGGTACCGAAGATGTTCTGGGGCATAGGATCGCTCCTTCCCTAGCAGGCGATATGCAACCGCCCACCCTAGTCGAAAAAGAAAAGCGGGACCCGCCGAGGAATCGGCAGGCCCCGCTTGTACATTGTATCTCGAAAGGAGATAAAACCTTAGCGCTTGGAGAACTGGGGAGCGCGGCGGGCCTTCTTGAGGCCGTACTTCTTGCGCTCGACCACGCGAGCATCGCGCGTAAGGAAACCGGCCTTCTTGAGGTCAGCACGGTAATCGCCAGCGTTCAGAAGAGCGCGAGCGATGCCCAGGCGCAGAGCGCCGGACTGACCGGAAATGCCGCCGCCATCGCACAGAGCGATAACGTCGAACTGACCGGCGGTGTCGGTCACCTTGAAGGGAGCAAGGGCGTTCTCAACGAGCTGATGACGGCCGAAATACTGCTCGGCATCACGCTTGTTGATGGTCACCTTGCCGGTGCCGGGGACGAGACGGACGCGGGCGACGGCGTTCTTACGACGGCCGGTACCCTGGTAGACAACGGTGTTCTCAGCCATCTTTAAGCCTCCAGCTCAATCTTCGTGGGGTTCTGGGCAGCATGCGGATGCTCGGCACCAGCGTAGACCTTAAGCTTGGTCATCTGGGCACGGCCGAGGGTGGTCTTGGGCAGCATACCGCGAACGGCGCGCTCGATGACCTTCTCCGGGTGCTTCTCCATAGCCTGGCGGAAGCTCTCAGCCTTAAGGCCGCCGTTGTAGCCGCTGTGGCGATAATAGGTCTTCGTGTCGGCCTTGTTACCGGTAAGCTGGACCTTATCGGCGTTGATGACGACAACGAAGTCGCCGCAGTCGCTGTTGGGCGTGAACTGGGGCTTGTTCTTACCGCGCAGGATCATTGCGATCTGGGTGGCAAGACGGCCCAGGACAGCACCATCGGCGTCGACGAGAACCCAGTTGCGCTGGACCTCGCCCTGCTTGGCGTAGTGAGTCGATTTCGAAATCACTTAGACTCCTCCATGTACAGTACGTGTTGTTACAGAGATTCACGGGGCTCTGCAAGTAACCCGTCCATATTACCCCGCTCGTCGCCCGAGTCAACAGGTATTTTGGCTCCGACCAGAGTTTCTGCACATGTCATCCACGAGCCGTGATTTTGCAGCTCTTTAGCTGTTGCCATTTTTTGAGGGTTCGCCGTCGCTAGCGCTCAACGAACTCTTGGATTTCCGCGAGCAGGCGCTTTGCCTCCTGACGGCCCTGGATATACAGGTCCAAAAGCTTTGCCGAATCGTGCTCGACATGGCCGACCTCGACCGGCTTTTGCGGAGCGACGACCAACGCACGGCCCTCGCGCTCATACTTCCACAGGTGCATGCGCTGGAGGTTATAGCGGTCGTGGCGCGTCTCGATAGCCTCGAGCAGATAGGGGTAGTCGGCATAGCGCGCACGCGCCGCCGGCAAAAACTCGTAGGGCTTTTTCTCATACGAGCGGTCCTGGGTGACGATGACGACCGCACGGTCGAAGCCCGCCTCCTCGAGCACATGCTCGATAGGAACCGAATCGGCCACGCCGCCGTCGACGTATTTGTGCCCGTCAATCTCGACCGGCGGCGTCACCAGCGGCAGCGAGGTCGAGGCGCGCACGGCGTCGAGATCGAGCACGGCGCTTTTGACCGGGAGGTACGTGGCGGTTCCAAAGAGCATGTCCGTCGCGACGGCGTACATTTCAATGGGGCTCGCGTCGAACGCCTCGTTGTCAAAGGGATCCAGACGGTCCTGGATATCGTTGAAGATAAAGTCGTAACCCACGATGGAGCCCGTGGATGCGAAGGATGCGGCACCCATGTAGCGGTTGTCATTGCAGAAGGTCAGGTTGATGCGATTGACGCGACCGATCTGGTGCGACTTGTAGTTGACGCCGTTGAGCGCACCGGCCGAAACGCCGTACACCGCCGGAATTTCGACACCGGCCTCCATGAGAACGTCGAGCACGCCGGCGGTAAACTGCCCACGAAAACTGCCACCCTCCAAGACGAGCGCGACCTTGCCGGCGTTCTTTGCCTTATCTTCTGCAGTCATATTGACCTCCTGCGATTGCGTTTTGGCTTTCTTCTACCCAGTTTTAGGATGGCGAGAGCGCGGGTTTTTCGAGGAGGTAGGTGAAGCGGAAAGTGTGTCCCAGTTTGAGGCGAGATTCCGGGACGTGCTTTCCGCTTGGACCGCCGCTGGGAAAGCGCGCCCCGTTCTGAGCGCGGATTCCGGGATGAACTTTCCGCTAGCCATTCATTTGGAAACTGCATCCCATTCCGAACGAGGATTCCGGGATGTACTTTCCGCTTGAGCTGCCATTGGGAAAGCATATCCCACTCTACGGCTCGATTCCGGGTCGCAGTTTCCGCTTGAGGCATCATCCGGAAACTGCGACCCAGTCTGAGCGCGGATTCCGGGATGCGCTTTCCGCCCGGGCTGCCATTGGGAAAGCGTGTCCCGGCCTGCGTTGACGCGGCGTTTTCTTTACGCTCGCGTCCTGCGCAGAGTTCGATTCTCCGCGGTACGGGGGGATCCGTT
Organism: Collinsella aerofaciens; assembly: GCF_015553355.1. Lineage (GTDB taxonomy): Bacteria > Actinomycetota > Coriobacteriia > Coriobacteriales > Coriobacteriaceae > Collinsella > Collinsella aerofaciens_V. Next base: position 2,375 of record NZ_JADNGN010000006.1, on the reverse strand, counting down.
GATGTGGCGCATGGCAGGCTGAGATTCGATAACATCGCATCTATATAGGGTTGAAGCTTTGCGCGGAGAATCCGCGTGTTCGCTTCGCGAACCCGCACCGGCTTCGGCCGCCTGCCGGCGCCCTCGCCCGCGGGCTAAAAACGCTTACGCGTTTTCTTTACGCCCGCGCCCTGCATAGAGTTCGATTCTCCGCGGTACGGACAAGAAATAAAAAGGCAGGTAGATATGAGTATCTACCTGCCTGTTACTTATGGTGGAGGCGCGGAGAATCGAACTCCGGTCCACGAAAGCCCCCTGATTGGCATCTCCAAGCTCAGTCGCTGGTTTTGTCTCGGACGCTTTGCGCGCAGCGACACGCTCGCGGCGTCCTAAGCGGTTCGGTCTTAGCCCGCGCCATACCGATTACGTGCGCAGGAGCATTCCCCTAAAATGACGTCGCGCCGGTGTCGGGGAAATCACCGGGTTGACGCGCCGCTATAAACTAAGCAGCGAGAGCCATAGGCTCAAAAGAAGAGTTGTTGTCAATTCAATTTGACGGTACCCCTGTTTAACGAGGCGAGGAGACCTCGGCTTGCTTCCTCTCTCAGAGCTATCGTGTCGAAACCAGTCGCCCCCGAATGTTGGGAAAGTCTGGATGGCATCGGGCCTGCAAGCACCCGATAACCGTCGACTTTTCAAGGAACATGCGGAGCAAGCCCCGCTTGTGGAGTGTTATCTTACCACGTTCTGAAAGCGGACAGCTGTTCTATGCACGAGCTGTGAAGACCCCAATGTGCGCCGCACTTCGCACTTTTGCTACCGATCGCGTCACGTATATTTTCGCCAAGCAAAATTGAACCGTCGAAAGGACCGATATGGATACTAAGCAGCAACTCGTCAATGCCCTCGCAGGCCTGGGCTCAACCATTACCGAAGCTATGGATGTCATCGAAGGCTTTGTCCCCTGCGGACATCCCGCCCTCACGGTATCGAACGCACTCGTCGCGCTGGACGCCGACGATGATGCAGCTCTCGCCCAGCAGCTTGAGACCGTCGAGGGCTTTATCGACCACGTGAGCGAAAACCGCGGCGTGACCGCCTACCACGGCGTCGAGGTCGAGCTCGCGGGTCCCAAAGCCGATCTGCTCGCAGCAATCCGCGAGGTAGGCGCCCTTATGCAGACCGCAGGCGTCAAGAACACCCAAGTCAACGAGTGGGTCTACCGCAGTCTGGCAGCACTCGACAGTTCCGACGAAAAGGCAGCCGAGCAGCTCGCGGAAAGTCCCGCCATTAAGGCCGAGCTTTTGTAAATAGCAGACGCGGGCCCCTTGGCGCATCGTCGTCCAAGAGGCCCGCAAACAGCTCGCGTCAAGCGATAGCCGCGCCGCCGCGTTCGGCCAAAGCAAGAATCGGCATCATTTGACGAGGTGTCTTTGCTGCAAGATCGGCATGTTCGAGCAGCTTACGATCGTTGGTCACCAAGTAATCAACCTGGGCGCGTTTGCATGCGGCGAGTACCAAGTTGTCCTCGTAATCGCGATGGAGCGTCAGATATTTGTCGGCTAGCCACAGATCGGATGCATCAGCGCCCACGGCCATAGCGTTTTCGGTCATATTCCGAACAAACGCCAACGTCGCATCGCCAATTGCACGGGCAGACGCCTCGTCGAGCACTCCCCCGCTGGCAAGAACGCTACGCTTCAGTTCGTGTTGGACAACGTACAGCACGTCCTTGGCGATATGCACCGGAAAGAACAGCAATGCCCCCGCCTCCGCCGCCTGTCCGATAAAGGCACGGGCAGCGAGCGACTCGGCATGGTCGGCGCAAAACGAATCGACCCACACATTCGCATCCACCATGATCTTAAGAGGGGCTCCGCTCACTGGATCATCCCCTTTTGGCGATAATGCTCGTCCATGGCTTCGGAATAGATTGCGTCCCAATCGCGATCATCAGATACGGGCGACGTAGCGATGCCCAAATCTGCATAAAGCCGGTCTGCCGCTGCCCACGACGCGGCGAACGGCGTATCGGGCGCGACGGTCTGCTGCCGATCGTCGACGGCCGCAAGCACTTCCTCGCACTGCCCGCCACCCTGTGCGACCTTGGCCACCACCTTTTTTATGAGCTCGGGCAGTGACCCGCCCGAAAGCCGCAACGCTTCCTCCGCATGGTCCTTGACCTGGCGATCCACGCGAACGTTCACCTGCGCCATGCCGCTAACAGCACCCACGTTGATCCCGCTCCCTTCAAATGCTAGCACAGCTAGCAACACTATATAGAGAAGCTAGCAAATGGTCAAATGCAAAAGGCCTGCGCCTTGATTATCGACTTCATCCGAACACCTCCCACATTCATCCGTACATGTACGGATGAATGTGGGAACCCGATACCC
>NZ_JADNGN010000069.1 GCF_015553355.1 Collinsella aerofaciens | reverse complement strand
GCCCGCATTGCGATTCGGATTAGCGAGTCGGTTTTCATGCGGCGGTCAAGCCGCCTATGATCGCGACCTTCGGTCGCTATCGATTTTCAAAACTCGCGTTTTGTTTTGACGCGAGTTGAGATGCGAAACGAAAAACCGAAACGCCCGCGCGAGCCGTTTCGACTTTTGCGCGGGCGTTTCGAATCAAATGAAAATCAATACGATGAGTTTTTGAGTTTCACGCTTCATAACAGATTTAAAAACTACGGCGTCGATTCCAGCTGCCATCAATCAACCGATGCAGTCGCAGTCGACTTACCAACCCAGGTCCAAGGGCGGAGCCCTGGCAAGAGCCAACGGCTGCGAACTTGTGGCTACATTTACGATGGAGGTACAAGTTTGCGTCTCTTGCGAGATTTTTCATCTCACAGCACATTTCACGGCAAACCATCGCCGCGCTTAGATCGCCTCGGTGTCCGGTGGCTGTCCGGTAGCGAACCTTTTACCGAGACGCACCGGAGACATTGCGTAACTGTGTCATGCCGCAACAATGTAAAAGTGTGACTGCCGAACTGTGTAATAACGCAATAACGTAACAACGTTATTGCGTCACTTTTTAACGCCGCCAAGGGCGCCGGGTTTTTAGGGCAGAGCCCTAGTGCGCCGCCGGGCTTTGTACGGCGGCGCACGACACTTGCGGAAAATTTTCAGGCGCGATTAGTTCAATGTTCAATTGTTCTGCTATTCCACAGTCACGTTGTTCTGTTATTTCGATTTGCCGTAATCGCGTTATCGCACAGCTACGCTACTACGTAGTTACGTTATGACACAGTTGCGTTGTGTCATAGTTCGGTTCCGCAAGAGTCGTACGCCGCCGTACAAAACTGCGTTTTGCCCGGCGGCGTACGATTTAGGGCTCTGCCCTAAAACCCGGCACACGGCAAAACGAAATAACAGAACTATGTAATAACGACATTACGTAAATACGGCATTGCTGAAAAAGTGAATACCGTTGACACTCCCCGTAGTTGAAACCAGGGGTTTTACGACGGTTTTGATAATCTATGTGGTCAATATGATGCCGTTGAACCCGCGTATCGATACCGCTCAGCCATTCGCCTCGCCCCCGTCGCACGTATCTTCATCCGGTCTGTCATCATTAATCTAACGATGCTTTGAGGAACGTAGGTGCTTCTAAATGTACTGTCGACTTCTTCTCAAACTAATCCTAAGAG
>NZ_JADNGN010000068.1 GCF_015553355.1 Collinsella aerofaciens | reverse complement strand
CGTTATAACCGTCACTCTGCAGTGATTTGATTTTTGCATCACCAAGGAACTCCTTCAACACATTTCTGTTCCTGCCTCCATGTTTCTGTACACCTTTATCATCCGTTGTATCCTCGTAGAAGAAGATGACTATACGCGCTTTTCTGTTTACCAGACACCACATATAGGTCTTTCGTTTCTTATTGTATGCGTGATAGCGGAGCCATGTCTCGTCCACATTCACGTTGGCACCGTCCTGAAGGGCAATCTTCTTGAGGGCAGGTATCAGCTTATTGAGCTGCATGGCACCTTTGTCGGCCCAGTTCAGCAGGTTCTGCACAGAGGTGTTCCAGTCCATATCCGACAGACGGTTCTTTGCCTCCCTGTATGCCGGTGTTGACATCTGGAAGCGGTTAAACATCAGATACGAGAGCATGTTTGCCGTAATGCTTGTACCCGGTACTATCTCGTCATAAAGGCTTGCCCGGACGTCATCCTTCATAGGAAGGAACATGCTTTCAATCCTGCCGTCGGCATGCTTCACCTTAAGCACCTCAAAGTGATGTTCCTCAATGTAACTCACGATATTTCTTATTTTACGGTAACTTGACGATATCACTACAGAACCCTCAGGTAGCATTGTATAATCGGACTTGTGTATAATCGGTGTACCTACACAAGCCTTATTGTATGTCATTCCTTTCCTGTATGGTCTCTCCTTGGAAATAGGAGTGGCCGGAGCTTCCTGCATGCCGCATGATTCGGACGAGTCTGACTGTGGAGCCTCACTTGGAGGGGCTGTAGGAGTACCGTCAAAATCATCCTTGTCATCATGCTTCCCTTTTACGACCTTTTTACGGTCAATACCTTTGAGACTTTTGGAAGAGGCATAGGTCTGGGTGTTCATAAGTGAAAGACGCTCGACAAGGGCATTATGCTTCTTCTCAAGCTTTCTGTATTCCTTGTCGCGGAGCTTGTATTCAAGAACAACCTTCTCTGCATTGCTGTTTGCCTCAAGCAAGGCTTTCAAAAGAGAGGCATTCTCACGTTTGACTTCCTTCAGGTCTTTTCCTATTTCATCAAGCCGTGCTATCATTTCGTCAAGCTGCTTGCTCTTGCTCTGATTCTCCTCAAACAGGAACAGGGCGAACCTCTTTATCTGCTCATTATCCATACCTTCAAGGGGTGTATGCTCCTTTTCGGGTCTGTTCATCATCTCTTCAAGATGCTTGCGTCTGAGTGTATTTTCTATGAGTTCTTCCAGTTCCAT
>NZ_JADNGN010000067.1 GCF_015553355.1 Collinsella aerofaciens | reverse complement strand
GGGACGTTCCTTTTAATATGAGCAGGACATTGTCAAGAGGCAAAATCGGGCCTGGCCCCAACGATATGGGGTCAGGCCCTCTCCCTATATCAACCCGTCCGCGGCGACCTCGGCGTGTCTTCCCGACGCTCGTCTTTGCAGTTTAATATCCGCCCGTGGCGATCTCTCGCTGGGCAATCCGTTGCTACGGCTGAGGCTTCTTCGTCGAACCGACAGTCTGTGCACGCGTGTGGCGCCCTGGGCGCTCGCAGAAAAGGGACCTGAGGTTCGCCTCAACGGCTTCGGATCAAACCGCTTCCGGGGTGATCGGCTTATGTGCGGGGGACCGGCCCCCTACGCCTCCTCGGCCATGAGGCCGACCGCCCACACCCAGCAGGCGAGCTCGCGCGCCGTGGCCACGTTCGCCTTGTTGTTGTGGACCCCGCGCGCGAGCAGCGCCTCCCGCCTCTCGACCAGCCTCCGCACGCCCTTGGCGGCATGCCTGCGGGCGACCCGGTCCGGGGCCTGGCCCTTGGCGAGGCCCTTCGGCCGCCCCGAGCACGTCAGGTAGTGCCACGCGGCCTCGACCAGCGCCTTCCTCAGGTGTTTGTTGCCCGCCTTGGTGATCGCGCCCCTGCGGTCGCTCTCCCCGCTGGAGTGCTCGGAGGGCGTCAGGCCGACCCATGCGGCGAACGACCGGGCGTTCCCGAACCTCGAGAACTCGCCGGCCTCGAACACGAGGTCGGCGGCCGTCGCGGTGTCGACGCCCTTGAGGCAGCGCAGGGAGTCGACCCTCCTCCTCCACCTGGGCTTGCGGGCCTCGGCCTCGACGAGCCCCTCGAGCCTCGCCTTCTCCTCCGCCGCCCGCCTGACCGCGTCGACGTAGTAGGCGAGCACGTCGTTGTCGGCCCCCTCCGCGAACCTAATCGACTCGATCCAGGACCAGTGCGCCCGGGTCCAGTTGCCCTTCCTGCGGCCGGTGGGCGTCCTCTCGTCGAAGGCGGGCCCGTGCCTGAGCAGGAACTTGGAGAGCCGCTGCTTCGCGCGCGAGAGGTCGTCCCTCGCGTCCTCGAGCGCCCTGGTCAGGTCGCGGGCGGCCTCGCACTCGTCGTCGGGGACCCACACCTCGACGACGTTGCCGACCGACAGCATGCGGGCGAGGAACTCGGCGTCGTTGCGGTCGTTCTTCCTGCGCCTGTCCGCGCTGGGCTTGATCATCTTCGAGACGGCGCCGACCACGCAGTCGACCCCCAGGCCGGAGAGCCTCTTCTGCAGGTCGAA
>NZ_JADNGN010000066.1 GCF_015553355.1 Collinsella aerofaciens | reverse complement strand
CACCTTACGAGAAATCAAAGTCTTTGGGTTCTGGGGGGAGTATGGTCGCAAGGCTGAAACTTAAAGGAATTGACGGAAGGGCACCACCAGGAGTGGAGCCTGCGGCTTAATTTGACTCAACACGGGGAAACTCACCAGGTCCAGACACAATAAGGATTGACAGATTGAGAGCTCTTTCTTGATTTTGTGGGTGGTGGTGCATGGCCGTTCTTAGTTGGTGGAGTGATTTGTCTGCTTAATTGCGATAACGAACGAGACCTTAACCTACTAAATAGTGGTGCTAGCATTTGCTGGTTATCCACTTCTTAGAGGGACTATCGGTTTCAAGCCGATGGAAGTTTGAGGCAATAACAGGTCTGTGATGCCCTTAGACGTTCTGGGCCGCACGCGCGCTACACTGACGGAGCCAGCGAGTCTAACCTTGGCCGAGAGGTCTTGGTAATCTTGTGAAACTCCGTCGTGCTGGGGATAGAGCATTTTAATTATTGCTCTTCAACGAGGAATTCCTAGTAAGCGCAAGTCATCAGCTTGCGTTGATTACGTCCCTGCCCTTTGTACACACCGCCCGTCGCTAGTACCGATTGAATGGCTTAGTGAGGCCTCAGGATCTGCTTAGAGAAGGGGGCAACTCCATCTCAGAGCGGAGAATTTGGACAAACTTGGTCATTTAGAGGAACTAAAAGTCGTAACAAGGTTTCCGTAGGTGAACCTGCGGAAGGATCATTAAAGAAATTTAATAATTTTGAAAATGGATTTTTTTTTTTTTGTTTTGGCAAGAGCATGAGAGCTTTTACTGGGCAAGAAGACAAGAGATGGAGAGTCCAGCCGGGCCTGCGCTTAAGTGCGCGGTCTTGCTAGGCTTGTAAGTTTCTTTCTTGCTATTCCAAACGGTGAGAGATTTCTGTGCTTTTGTTATAGGACAATTAAAACCGTTTCAATACAACACACTGTGGAGTTTTCATATCTTTGCAACTTTTTCTTTGGGCATTCGAGCAATCGGGGCCCAGAGGTTAACAAACACAAACAATTTTATCTATTCATTAAATTTTTGTCAAAAACAAGAATTTTCGTAACTGGAAATTTTAAAATATTAAAAACTTTCAACAACGGATCTCTTGGTTCTCGCATCGATGAAGAACGCAGCGAAATGCGATACGTAATGTGAATTGCAGAATTCCGTGAATCATCGAATCTTTGAACGCACATTGCGCCCCTTGGTATTCCAGGGGGCATGCCTGTTTGAGCGTCATTTCCTTCTCAAACATTCTGTTTGGTAGTGAGTGATACTCTTTGGAGTTAACTTGAAATTGCTGGCCTTTTCATTGGATGTTTTTTTTTTTCCAAAGAGAGGTTTCTCTGCGTGCTTGAGGTATAATGCAAGTACGGTCGTTTTAGGTTTTACCAACTGCGGCTAATCTTTTTTATACTGAGCGTATTGGAACGTTA
>NZ_JADNGN010000065.1 GCF_015553355.1 Collinsella aerofaciens | reverse complement strand
CTCGTATGTATCGAGGTATTCCTGCTTGAGCGTCTGCGAGGACGACTCGGTCTTTTCCACGAGCGTGCCGGCCTCGATGAAGTAGAACGAGTCGGTGAGGTCTGCCAGGTCGTCGAGCAGATGGCTTGAAATGAGCACGCTGCGTCCCCGCGCCACCTCGCTGCGCATCGCGTCGCAGGAGGTTTTCCGTTTTCCCGGATCGAGGCCGTTCAGCGGTTCATCGAGGATGAGGTACGGGCAACCGGTCGCTATCGCCATGGCAAGCTTTACCTGCTGCTTCATTCCTGTCGAGAGTTTACGGGTCGGCTTGTCGAGATATGGGGAGATTCCGAGGGAGTTGCAGAGCGAGTCGATGTCGGCGGCCGATTTCCACGCCTCCCTAACGAAAGAGAGGTGCTCGCGGGCCGATAGCGTGGGGTAGAGATCCGCGCCGCCCGAAGAGCTCAGGTAGACGAGTTCTGCGAATTCGGCTGATCGACGTTGGTAGATTCCGTCTGCCGCCAGGCTTCCCGAGCGGATGCGGGTGGGAAATTGGCCCGACAGCGCTTCAAGAAGGGTGGTTTTCCCCGAGCCGTTGGGAGCGACGAGCCCCGCCGCCGTTCCCGGGCCCAAGGAAAGCGATCCGATCGAAAGTATCGTCGTGCTCCCGTATCCCACGCTCACGTCCAGGAGCTCAAGCCCATGGTGCTTTTTAGCGGGTCCAGCCTGTTTGGGCGAACGTGCCGCAACGGCGCCGACCGCGAAAAGGACCGCGACGTATACCAGGGCCACGGCAAGCATCGATGCGCCGCCCGAACCGGAGCCGATGAATTCTGTCGGGAAGCATCCCACGTAACCCGTTGCCTCGATAGGCGAGAACACGGCCAGCGGCAGGAGCTCGAGCGCGGCATTATGCCCCAGTGCCGAATCGGACAATAACGGGAATGCCGGGGCCGCGACAAGCAGCGCGGAGGTAAGGGGGCCCGCGAGGACGCGCCTCGTTGCGGTCGATAGGACGGCGGAGCAAACGGATATCAAGGTTCCGCCCGCAAGCAGCGCGAGAAGCAGGGCTGTGAAGACGTTTCCCGCGGTCGTGGTGGCAAGCGCGCCGTCATGGAAGAAGGCGATCGGGTACCCGATCTGCCCGAAGCCGTTTAGGGCCAAGGCGTAAATGCCCCCGGGTGCGAGGCCGGCGAGGAGCATCGCGGTCCCCGCGACGATTATCGAAAACACGATCTGGATAAGGCGCCGGAATTTGGGCGCGGGCGCCTTCGCCGCCAGGGTCCCGGGCCTTGTGGCCCCGAGCAGGAGTATCGACGAGAGAAGGAAGGGGATGAAGGGAAGGAAAGACGGCGCCGTGGCAATGGCGTAAGGCAGGAAGGAAAGGAATGGCAGGTCGTTTGCGGATGCCGGGATATCCGTGATGCCGGAGCTGCTCAGGGCACGGCAATATGCGAGCTCCGCGTCATTGGTCTCTCGGTCTCCCACGATGGACCCGGATTGGAAGCCTTCGTCCATGAGCGCGTAGTAGCTCTCGGCAGAATCGAGAAAGGCGGCGTCGGTTTGAGCGGCAAGGGCGGCGTTCGCGTATCTTGCAAGCTCCGCGTCGACTTGCTGCTCTGGAGATAGGTCTGTGCCGCTGGCCTGGGGCGCGCGCGTATTGAATGCGTCGACAAAGCTCTGCATGCCCTGTTTCATAAAGAAGGGCCCGTAGATGGGTGAATTGAACGCAATGGGGACGGAGAAGGCTGCGGCGAGAACGAGCGTACAAATCCATACGGCCCTGTCTCTTAGGATTAGTTTGAGAAGAAGTCGACAGTACATTTAGAAGCACCTACGTTCCTCAAAGCATCGTTAGATTAAT
>NZ_JADNGN010000064.1 GCF_015553355.1 Collinsella aerofaciens | reverse complement strand
CCTCTCGGCGGCCTTGCGAAAAACAAATCCAAGTTAGACCATTTCAAATGGTTCGATGTCTGCCCGGATGCGACACTGAAGTAAGTGTCCATCCTCGCAGTATCCGGTTCTCAAGGTGCACGCCCCGCGGCTCATCCGGTTCCACCGGGCCGCGCGGCAAGGAGACATATTGCCAGACCGGAGGGGCCCCGTGGGCGGGAATCTGGGCGTACACATTTCCTACACATATAAGTACTCTCGGCTGGCTGGTTAAAAACAGGAGGGGACCTCGCATCCGAGATCCCCTCTTTAGCCCATCTATAGCTATAGACTCTTAAATACCTTATGCCAGCAGCTTGCGACCAGACTCCTCAATCGCGTCAAGTGCGGCATCAGCCTCGGCGGCATCCGCGCCCTTAGCGAAGATGTACAGCTTAATCTTGGGCTCGGTGCCGGAAGGACGAACAATACCCTTGTTGCCGCCCTCAAGATCGAACTCAATGACGTTAGCCTTCGGCAGGCCGTTCACGCAGGTGTTGTAATCCACGACAGCCTCAATCTTGGAACCGGCGAGCTCCGCGGGCGGGTTCTCGCGCAGACCAGCCATGATGCCGGCCATCTTTGCCGCACCCTCAGCGCCCGGATAGCTCAGCGAAATCGTCTTGTTGTGATAGTAGCCATACTTCTCGTACAGCTCGTGCATCGCATCTGCAAGGTTCTTGCCCTGGAGCTTGTAATACTGCGCCATCTGGCAAATCAGAAGAGAAGTGCTCACGGCGTCCTTGTCGCGCACGTGGTCACCGGCCAGATAGCCGTAGCTCTCCTCAAAACCGAAGATAAAGCGATCGACCTCGCCAGCATCGGAAAGAGAAGTAATGATGTCGCCGATGTACTTGAAGCCCGTCAGGCAGCGGCGGAGCTCAAAACCGTACTCGTCGGCCAGAGCGTCAACCATGGCGGAAGAAACGATAGTAGTGACAGCAACCTTCTTAGTGAGGTCCTTACCGCGAGCAGCGCGGGTCTTGCAGATATAGTCAAGCAGCAGAACGCCCATCTCATTGCCGGTCAGCAGCAGATAGTCATCGCCATTCTTAACGGCAACGCCAACGCGATCGGCGTCAGGATCGGTTGCAAGCAGCAGATCGGGGTGAACCTGCTCGCACAGGTCAATGCCCTTCTGCATGGCCTGACGAATCTCGGGGTTAGGATACGGGCAGGTCGGGAAATCGCCGTTAGGCTCCTTCTGCTCGGGAACAACCGTGACATCAGTGATGCCAGCGCGCTCGAGCACCGTCGTGACGGGAATGAGGCCAGTGCCGTTGAGCGGAGTGTAGACGAGCTTAAGCGGAGCGCCAGCGATCTCCTCGGCAGAAAGGTTAGTCACGCCGCGGGCGAGAACGGCGTCGTAATAACGCTCGAGGCACGAATCATCGATCCATTTGACCAGACCCTGCTCAAGAGCCTCATCGAAGTCCATGGACTTCACGCCGGTGAACGTATCGGTTTCGGCGATAGCCTTAGAAATTGCATCGGCGGCCTCGCTGGTGATCTGGCAGCCGTCGGGGCCATAGGCCTTATAGCCGTTATAAGGCGCCGGATTATGACTAGCGGTCATGCAAATGCCACCGGAGCACTTAAGGTCGCGGACGGCCCAGGAGAGCGTCGGCACAGGAGAAATCTTGGGATACACGAGGGCAGTCACGCCGTTTGCTGCAAGAATGGCAGCCGTCGTCTTGACGAACAGCTCACCTTTATTGCGGCTATCGCGAGCGATGGCGACCGTCGGATGCTCGAAGGTCGCATTGAGGTAGTCAGCGAATCCCTGGGTCGCACGACCGACCGTATAGATATTCATACGGTTAGTGCCCGCACCGATAGTGCCGCGAAGGCCGGCAGTACCGAAGGCGAGATCCTGGAAGAAAGCGTCGGTGATGGCGTCCTCATCACCCTGCTCCTTCATCGTGTTAAGCTCAGCGAGGAGCTCCTCGTCCTTGACATTGGCAATCCAAGTATCAAGCAGCTCATGAACATCTGCCATATCAGTCCTTCCGTCACAATCAATAAAACGACCCGTGTAAAACAGGACAAGCGCAGCAGTGCGCTAAAGCAAATATTAGTCCATTGAGAACAAAGAACCGACCAAAGAACGGTGAACGTTTATATTCACCGGTGGATGATTGGATTGATTTAATTGCTTAGCGAATGCCGCCTTAAACGCAAAAAAAGGGGGAGGCCGCGAGGCCTCCCCCTTCTCAGTTCAAGCGTACGGCTCGGTGCCGTCCACCGGTCAGCGGCGCCCTGGCCTCCCACGGGCTGACCCCGCAGTACTC
>NZ_JADNGN010000063.1 GCF_015553355.1 Collinsella aerofaciens | reverse complement strand
TCGAGGCCGGCACGCTCGTGGAAAAGACCGAGTCGTCCTCGCAGACGCTCAAGCAGGAATACCTCGATACATACGAGGGAGGTGAATGACATGATAGGCAAGAGCTATGCAAAGATAGCGATTGTTGGCTCTGTACTTTGTCTTGCAATGGTGCTAAGTGCATCATTTGCGAGGTATAGGTCCGAGCAGTCGTTCATCGATGGCGCTGAAAACGGTTTTGGCATAGACGGGATGTATATCAACGATGGCGCGACCAGGCCGTCTATGGCGATTCTTGCAGGCGAAGACATGGAATGGCAAATCTGTAATGACGATGGCTCTTGTCTGAGCGGTCGTTTGGCCGCAACGAGCGACCCGAATTCGTTCGATCTTCTCGACAATGATGGAGCGGATTGCGGTTCTGTTCACCTTTCATATGCATCGCGAGACGGGATGGACGGCATTCTCTACGTCTCCCACGAGACCGGCGATTTCAAGATGCGCAGGACTAACCGAGTGCCGGCTTTTATCGAGGAGTGAGAGTTCCCGGCGGTCTGCCGATCAGGCCGCCGGGGTATTGAACCTCGCATTCATCCGTACACACACGGATGAATGCGGGAAGTGTCCGGATGAAGGTGATAATCAAGGAAACAAAGCTGTTCTGCCTGGGACGGCTTTGGCCTGGACTTTAACCACAACATCGCAATCGACACTTATCAGCTCGCGCAACGCGCATGGCCAAATCTCGGACGCTGGTGCATGGAGGACCTTCGAGATTTACTGGACATCCAAAACGACGACGCACACCGCGTGCTCGCCGACTGCGAAGACGAGATGGCTGTCTACAATGCGATCAGAAACGGCGTGAAGTCGGGAGAGCTTTCTGTGGAACCGCCGCGCCGTCGCGCGAGCCGACCGGGCAACCCGGGCAATCTGGCCCCCGATCTCCCGGTCGTATTCCTACGATATCGCCCCTAAATCACCAATGTGTCAGATGAAGAATGAGGCAATGGCTATGATCACGCCTACGGCGGATGCGGCGACTGCGCCTTTTTTCCTCTCCTTTAGTCCGATGATTAGGGTTGCCGTAAAGTAAAGGGCGGAAATGCAGTCTATGGCAAGCAAAACGAGTTCCTTGGGCGGTTTCAGCAAAAGGTCGCTAGCAAAGAGTAATGCGAGCAGGGTAAAGCCGATTGTGACCAAGTATCTCGATTGATTTTGCGACAGCATGGCAACTGCCTTTTAGAACAGGCAAGTGAAAAGTCGGTACGATGCCCTTGCGGTTGCAAACAAGGCGCCGCCAGGACCTCTTGTCACGAGACCGGCGATAACGCATTTTCTCGGTTTCCAGCTCATGACAGACCTCTCTCTCTCATGGTGAAACGCATACATCATGCGATATGCACATTATCTCGCTAATTAATTTCAATATCCATCATCTAACTAAAGAATACTGACTCGCTGGTTCAGCGACGATGCGTTTTTACCCTTGCGTTCCCACTCGCCGCGTCGGCGGTCGGAAGGATCCCCGTCTCGCAATCAGCGACCTTGTAACCGTATCTGTCGAGCCAGGCGGCAAGCACGTCCCAATCGACGCGCTTCCAGTCGCCGCCCGGCGCGTGCTGCATCACGAGGCCTCCGGCGACCATGAGCGCGTGGATATGCCCTCCTTGCAGGCCAGCGATGATCCCGCCGGTGCATACGATGCCAGGTCGCTGTGCCGGCATGGCGCAAACGTATTGGCCTTTGTGCCCCTTTTGGCAACTTTAGCATGGCTGTAGGTTAAACCAACCCACAGCCATGAGCACGTTAACGTAGTACTATGCTAATTACACGGATAAGGCAGGGGTATTTTTCTTTGGCGAATAAATTTGTATTTCATGGCAAGGGGAGTGGCGTTAAGGTTTTCATCGCTATATCAGTTGCCGTGTTCGCATTCTCTGCGCTATTTCTAAAAGTGGAGCGTTGCCAAAAAGATAGCGGAGGTGACTATTCACATTTGTGGTTCGTGAGCGGATTGGTGTTGAACGTTGACAGCTCTGGCGATTTTACCATGTCGGTCGAAAGCGAAGATCCATATAACGACGGGTCTGATCGTCTGACCATTCTGGTTGATTCAGAACATACGCGCTATGTAAACGATAGCCCCGTGAGCGTTGGGTCTAAAGTCAAGGTAGGCTATTTTCTCGATTCCCGAAAGAAAAATACGATTCGCTGCTCTTCTGTGGATGTGTTGGAATAATTTTTGAGTAACTATCAGTAAAAAGCTGCGAGCAAAGGCCGCTCCACGTGGGGCGGCCTTTTTGGTGGATAGACGTTGCGGAGGATGATTGATTGAGGTTTTTACTCCGCATGGAAATCGAGTGAGGATTCTGTTCCGCGAGGGGCGTGTTTTGAGGCTCTTGGCGGTACGTAATTCTCGTTCGGCGTCTTGACGGGACAAAACCCTCGGTTGACTTTTTGAAGCGTCCCTAGAATCACTGTTACGATAAAAACGGGGGGGGGGTAACTCCGCGGACACGGCCTAGCGCGCTGCCATCCAGTGCCGATTCTGCCATACTCGCAATTCGGCGAGGATGAGGAGT
>NZ_JADNGN010000062.1 GCF_015553355.1 Collinsella aerofaciens | reverse complement strand
GCGTGTCGACGAAGCACCTCGACGCCTACCTCGCCTGGTTCAGGTGGTGCCGGACCTTCATGGCGACCGATTCCGGCACCGCCGGGCGCACGGTCGCGCGACAGCTCGCCAACGGCGTGTGCAGGAGCCGCATCCATGATATGTTCAACGTCCTGCCGCCCTAAATGGACTACTGGACCGAAGCCGCCGCATAGAGACAGTAGAATGGTCGCATCGCGATATACGAGGAAAGGTGCAGCCATGCCGTCGAACATACCGGCCACGACGATCCGCATCGACCCGGAGGTCAAGAGGGAGGCCACGGCCATCCTGGACGAGCTCGGCCTGTCCATGTCCGCCGCCGTCAACGCGTTCCTCAGGGCGCCCGTCCGGAAGGGCGGGTTGCCGTTCGAGATGAGGGTCAAGGCGCCGGTGCCCGACGGGAAGACGGCAAGATAGTCGGCAAATCGACTTGGGCGATGGGACCCTCACGATTGACCCGACAGATCTTGAGCACATCGCCCCCTTGCCGGATTCAAACCCGGCAAGGGGGCGATTATCTTGCAATTTCAAAAAGATGATTGGGGCAGAATGTCAATCATGGTCTAACAGAGCCAAATCAATCCAACAGTTTAGATAACGGGTAATGATTCGGGAACAGGGCGTTCGGCCGGATGGAACAGATAGATATGGACCTTGAATATCAACTTCATCCGAACACCTCCCATATTCATCTGTACATGTACGGATGAATATGGGAATCCGATACCCTGAGGGCCGGATCGGCCGGCCCCGGGAGATCGGAGGACGCCATGTCCGGAAAGAGCAAGAAGGGCGCAGCGAAGGCGGTCCCGAGGGCCTACGGCAGGCTCACCAGGCACGAGCGGGATACGGTCCAGAGGATGCTGGAGCGCAGGGCCTCGTGCAGGGAGATCGCGAGGGAGCTGGGCAGGTCGCCCTCGACGGTGAGCGCCGAGGTGTCGTCGCACAGGTTCGTCGCCGCGCCCAAGCCCAGGCGCGGCGAGCGCGTCGACGCCGGCACCGACCTGTCGGCAGCCTGCCCGCGCCTGGCGGCGTGGCCGCGCTGCCGCGACGGCTGCGGCCGCTACCGCGCGGTGGGCTGCATGCGCTGCCCGCACGTCTTCTACGAGGCCCGCGCCGCGCAGCTGTGCGCGGACTCGGTGCTCGTCTCGTCCAGGCGCGGGATCGACGCCGACGAGCCCGCCGCGACGGCGAGGCTTGAGGCCATCAGGGACTGCCTGCGCCGGGGGCTGTCGCCCGAGCAGATGGCGGCGCGCAACGGCGGGCCGGTGGACCTGTCGCCCTCGACCATCTACCGCTGGGTCTCGGCGGGCTACGACGGCATGACTAACACAGGATGCGCGGGGACGAGAGAACGCTCGCCTACATGGCGAAGCGCAAGTCCGACGGCAAGACAAAGCGAGAGATCATGCGCTGCCTTAAGAGGTTCACAGCCAGGGAGGTTTACCCAACGTTGCGGCGCCCCATGAGGTTGAAGTACGCCCGGGGCTCGATACTGGCGGACATGCGAAAATCGCTCGGATTGACCCAAAAGCAGGTTGCCCGAGAGCTTAACGTGCCGAATGTAAGGCTCAGCGAAATAGAAAGAGAAGTATGCCCCCACGAGGAAATCAGACGCGAATACGACCGCTACTTGAATGCTAAAATGTCGTCCGATAAAGGACTTGACAGCCTATAGCAGCGTCATTCGGCACGCGATTCGTTAACCCTGGGGCTTAAAGCTGCCGAATGTCTACTTCTTTAGTGCTCCATTTACCTCCCCGTTCAATAATCTTCACTTGAAGCCTGACGGTGGCCCAATCATTGGATAACATATTCTTAAATGACAGTTAATCGTCAATCGAAGAGGTCAAAGCGGGGACGGAAAGTGTCGAAGACAAGCAGAAAGCCAATCTCAGCATATGTCGAGCGAAGACTCTGGGCGGAGTCTGCCGGCAAATGCATGAATCCAGATTGTCGGGCCGATCTATTCATCAGCAATGGAGACATTGCTGAACGAGCCCATATCGTCCCATATTGCAAAAGCGCAGAGAACACGTTCGACAACCTTATTCTCATCTGTCCAAACTGCCATACGAATTTCGACAAAAACTCCGCTTTCACGGCAGATGAAGTGAAGAAATGGAAGTCGATTCGTCACGCAGAAATTGATCGCGTTTTCGGAAAGACGTTCAGTTCCTTCGACGACCTGCGCAAAGAGGCCGCACCTCTGCTCGCCCGAAACAAGTCGATATATGAGAATTACTACATGAAGGACAAGCGAAGACTGTGGGATGTTTTTGAAAAGGAAATAATCGTCAACAACCGAAAACTTTGCACGCTGTTCGAATCGAACTTGTGCCTGTTCCAGAACCACAAGGACAATTCCTTCTCCAACCAGGCCGCTGTCCGCGATTTTATCGACCATGCTAAGGAGTTCGAAGCCACCAGAGATAATACGGAAAGACAAAGGTCTATTCTTTTCCCCGAGGTCATCAACTCCATCTTCGGAATCCAGCCCATAGAAGGTGACCTGCTCCCCTCTGCAGAATCCCTAGAGCTGCTAATCAAAAAGCTTGACGAACAGGGGCGATTTATAGATGTTTCTCTAGATGCAGAACATCCATTGTTGCAAATAATAGAAAACGGGAAAGAGGCGGTAGTTTATCTTGACGATACGCCGCGTATCCGACAGATGTACTATGACGCCCGCTGCTTCAGGCGTGCCGAGATGAGGCTAGACAGCTTGATTTTTGCCCTAAAGTACTTCCGCCTGTGCGGAAAGAAAGCAACTCGCAAGTCGAAGACAAACCTTAGAGAATATATAGCGAAAGGAAAATGCTTCTTATTCGTATACGAATACTGTCTGAGCTATGCAGAGTTGGCCCGTTTAGCACCGGCAGAACATACCGTTGTCGTCAACTTGCATAGATGGAACGGTAAGCAATGCATCTCCGAAGAAGCCCAGGTGTTTGCGGGGCAAATGCACGTGAAGCTCCTCGATATGGATAGCTTCTTCCCATTCGTTCGCAAACTATGAACTATTTGAGACTCATAGACATTCTCGACAGCAACCTAGAACTGTTCTCTCAGTTTGATCATGTCTATCTGTTCGGATCTGCGCTGAGTGGTTCAGAGCTCAGTGCAGACAGTGATATTGATTTGCTGCTACTGTACTCGAAATATTCCGATCAACTTGTCTCCGGATGCGAACAGATATCCCAAAAGTTAGGTAACGAGACCGGTAGAGTAGTCGACTTAACGGTCCTCGGCATCGATGAAGAGCGACATGTCGGATTCTTGGATAGAATCTCGCCTCATTATAGAAAGATAAAATGACCATTTGGTAGAACACCTGGCATAGCCTGTCGTACAGAATGCTTTCTGCGTGGATTCCGGCAGAAGAGAAGAAGGCGTCAACGGTCGCGCCTGCATGTTCGGCACACGGCGTATCGCACTCTGGCGGGACCCCGGCTCTGGGCGCCAATCCCGCATCGACAAGATGAGGTACCCTGAATTCATAATGAAGCTTGCGAACTGTCAGTGGTAGCGTGAAACTGAACAAGTGTTCA
>NZ_JADNGN010000061.1 GCF_015553355.1 Collinsella aerofaciens | reverse complement strand
CCCATCATCGCGGTCTATGGGGTCAACGATATGGCACCGTGGGGACACATGTATGTCAATCCTGGTCTAACAGAGCCTTAAAAAATCATCGGGCGAATGGTAGTCAAAAAAGCTCCGTCCCAAAAAGACTGGTTATTGGGCGTTGACAGTTGGCGAGCCGTAGGTAAAATATCGACTTGTCCTGGGGACGTAGCTCAGTTGGGAGAGCGCTGCCGTCGCATGGCAGAGGCCGAGGGTTCGACTCCCTTCGTCTCCACCCTTGGATTTGATAAGCCGCTGACATTGTGTCGGCGGCTTTTTTTGAAAGAAAGGGCTGCACCATGGCCGAGCTTGAGTCCCAACCATTGTCCGACGAGGAGCGCGCCGAGTTGGAAGAGCTCCGCGCCGAGAAGGCCCGCCGCGAGGCTCGGGAAGAGGCCCGTCGCGAGCGTGAGGAGCTGGCTGCCCTGCGTGCCGAGCGTGCGAAGGCCGAGGAGGCCGCCACGAACGCCGCATCCGCATCGGCGCCCGCGCCCGCACCCAAGCCCGTTGCTGCGAAGCTTGCACCTGCCGCGCCCAAACCTCAGCCTAAAAAGGCCGCTCGTCCCAAGTCCGCCGAGCCCAAGCCGAGCCGTGACGAGATGACCTTTGCCCAGCGCATGGTTACCTCCAAGGAGCCTTCGGGCGAGAACGAGATCCCTGGCATGGCGCCGGCTCAAAAAATCATCATTGTCCTTGCCCTCATCGCGTTTGTCATCTTTATGGGCTACACGATCCTGACCAGCATGGGCCTGCTCTAACCGATTTGCATCGGGCGTCATGTCCGCATGCTCTGCTCCTGTCCAACCCTCAAATTCTGCACCACACATCCGAAAGGTCGCCCCATGGCTTTGACCGACATCTCTCATCCCACCGACATCGCAATGCTCACCGATCTGTACGAGCTCACTATGGCCCAGGGCCTGTGGGAGAGCGGCAAGGCCAATGAGCAGGGTTGTTTTACCGCGTTTTACCGCGACCATCCCTTTGGCAGCGCCTATGCCGTCATGTGCGGCACCGCCGAGCTGCCCGAGCTGGTCGAGAATCTGCGCTTTACGCCCGAGGACATCGACTACCTCGCCTCGCTCCAGGCCCCTGCCGGCGGCGCGATGTTCAAGCCTGGATTCCTCGACTACCTGCGCGATTTTCGTGCGCATGTAAACATCGACGCTGTGCCCGAGGGCGAGCTCGTCTTTCCGCGCGAGCCCATGGTGCGCGTCACCGGCCCCGCGCTGGAGTGCCAGCTGCTCGAGACGGCGCTGCTCAACATCGTCGGGTTCCAGACGCTTGTCGCCACCAAGACGGCGCGCGTGGTGCTCGCCGCCGACGGCCGCCCCGTGGCGGAGTTTGGCCTGCGCCGAGCCCAGGGTCCCGATGGCGGCCTGGCCGTTGCGCGCGCGAGCTACGTTGCCGGCTGCTCCTCTACGTCCAATGTGCTCGCCGGCCGCCGCTACGGTATTCCCGTCTTTGGCACACATGCGCACAGCTGGGTGATGAGCTTCGATTCCGAGCTCGAGGCCTTCCGTGCCTTTGCCAAGTCGAGCCCCAAGAACTGTACGCTGCTCATCGACACCTATGACGTGCGCGAGGGCTGCGAGCATGCCATTACGGTTGCCAAGGAGATGGAGGCGGTGGGCGAGCGTCTATCGGCTATTCGCATCGACTCCGGCGACCTCGCCAAGCTCTCCAAGTATGTGCGCGGTCGTTTTGATGCCGAGGGCCTGCCCTATGTGGGGATCTCGGTTTCTAACGATCTGGATGAGTACACGATTCAGTCGCTGCTCGACCAGGGCGCGCCCATCGACAGCTTTGGCGTGGGTACCAAGCTCGCGACCTGCTATGACCAGCCGGCGCTGGGTGGCGTGTACAAGCTTTCCGCCCGCCGTGCGAGCGAGGCAGATCCATGGACGCCGGTGGTCAAGCTCTCCGAGCAGCCCTACAAGCGCACGATCCCGGGTGTGCAACGCGTGCGCCGTTATTACGACGGCTTTGGCGGCCCGGTCTGCGACATGATCTACGACGAGGACCATCTGGCGGGGGAGGGCGCCGCGCGCGGCAATACCCTCGTGGCCGTGAATGATGCCGCCCTGGTGACCGACGTGTCCGAACTTGAGTATCGCGAGCTGCTGGTGCCGATCGTGCGCGATGGCAGTGCGGTGGCTCCGCGTGAGAGCATCCAGGACGCGCGCGAGCGCTGTGCTTGGGCGCTCGATCATCTGGACGCAGCTTTCAAGCGCTTCCTGTACCCGCAGACCTATGTGGTGGGCATGGAGCAGGGCCTGGCTCAGGTGCGCGACGAGCTCGTGCGCAAGAACATGGCCGCGGCTTCTGCCTTTCCTTGGGCTCACTAATTCCTTGGGCGGTAGGGGCGAGTCACGCTCCCTTGGCCGCCAGCTCGGCCGTTCGCTGAACAGTTGATTGGTTTGACGTATGACGACTTCTTATAAAACTATGGTGGTAAAGATCGGTTCGTCCACGGTGGTGGGCGCCGATGGCAAGGTCAACCGCGCCTTTATCGGCGGACTTGCCGATCAGGCCGCAGCGCTGCGCAAGCTCGGCTGGCGTCTGGTCGTGGTGAGCTCGGGCGCTATTGCCTGTGGCTATCCCGTGTTGGGCTTCGACCGCAAGCCGGTCGGCGACCTGCCGAGCCTGCAGGCCTGCGCCTCGGCCGGTCAGTGCATCATCTCGTCGGCCTACGACGAGGAGTTCCATGCGCGCGACCTGCTCACCTCGCTCGTGCTGCTCACGCGCCACGATACGGCCCGCCGCACGTCCTACCTGCACGCGCGCGACGCCCTGCTGCGCCTGGTTGAGCTTGGCGTGGTGCCGGTCGTCAACGAGAACGATACCGTCACCGTCGATGAGATCAAGTTTGGCGACAACGACACACTGGCGGCGCTTGTGAGCTGCCTGGTTTCTGCCGATCTGTGCGTGACGCTTTCGGACATCGATGGCCTCTATACCGCCAATCCGCACGAGGACCCGACGGCCGAGTTTGTTCCTGTCGTGCATAAGATCGATGCCAAGATTATTGCCTCGGCGGGCGATTCTTCCACATCGGTGGGCACGGGCGGCATGATTACCAAGATTCGCGCGAGCCGTATCCTGATGACGGCGGGCATTCAGAGCGTGATTTGCTCGGGCGAGGAACCCGATGCGCTCGTGCGCCTCGCCCGCGGCGAGAGCGTGGGCACGCTGTTCGATCCGCCGGCGGAGCGTCTGGACATCGCACCCCGCAAGCTGTGGATCGCACTGGGCGACAAGGCGCACGGCTCGGTGACGGTCGATGATGGTGCCGCGAAGGCGCTGGTTAGCCGTGGCTCTTCCTTGCTTGCGGTGGGTATTCGCGAGGTCGATGGCCAGTTTGCCGAGGGCGATGTGCTCGATGTGTGCGATCCGAGCGGTATGGTCGTCGCTCGCGGTATCGCTGAGGCCGATTCGGACGTGCTGGAGCTTGCTGCCGGTCGCCGCCAGGACCAGATCGCCAGCAACCGCCTGCTGGCAGACCTGGCCGAGAAGCCGGCGATCCATCGAGATAATTTAATCGTCTTCGCCTAACGGGTCGACGCTGCGCGCCGCCCAGAGCGACAATTTGTCATTCAAAAGGCGAGGCATGACCATCAGGTCTATGCCTCGCCTTTTTCATGCCAACTTGTTCGCTCTGGGCGGCGCTCGCTTCTTTTGTTCGACCTACGATACAAAGCCACTCGCTTAGGGGCGTTTTCGCTTTCCGTCCTCTTCCTGCAATGTTGCTGTTCTCGGCACTTGGGGACGTTCCTTTTAATATGAGCAGGACATTGTCAAGAGGCAAAATCGGGCCTGGCCCCAACGATATGGGGTCAGGC
>NZ_JADNGN010000060.1 GCF_015553355.1 Collinsella aerofaciens | reverse complement strand
CAGTTCAAGCGTACGGCTCGGTGCCGTCCACCGGTCAGCGGCGCCCTGGCCTCCCACGGGCTGACCCCGCAGTACTCTCGGCGCGATGGGGCTTAGCTTCCGGGTTCGGAACGGGACCGGGCGTGCCCCCCATGCTCTGGCCGCTGACCGGTGGGCGGCGCCCACCGTTACGGTGTCCTGGGTCTCATCTACGTGCCCTGGGGGCCGCATGGCGCATAGGAGGAGTCGACTCGGGGGCATCCTCGTGCCCGGACCGCGCGCATGAGCGCTGGGTCCCGCGGGCCGCGAGGTGCGGTTCCGGAAGAGCTCGGGCGATTAGTGCGGCTCGGCTGAGGACGTCGCCGCCCTTGCACCTGCCGTCTATCGACCAGGTAGTCTACCTGGGCCCTTACCGGAAGGAGAACTAATCCCTGGAACGGCTTCCCGCTTAGATGCCTTCAGCGGTTATCCGCGCCGCACGCGGCTACCCGGCCGTGCCGTTGGTCGACAACCGGTTCACCGGAGGTGCGTCCACCCCGGTCCTCTCGTACTGGGGGCAGCCTCCATCGATTCTCCTGCGCCCACGGAGGATAGGGACCGAACTGTCTCACGACGTTCTGAACCCAGCTCGCGTACCGCTTTAAACGGCGAACAGCCGTACCCTTGGGACCTGCTCCAGCCCCAGGATGCGATGAGCCGACATCGAGGTGCCAAACCTTGCCGTCGATGTGGACTCTTGGGCAAGATCAGCCTGTTATCCCCGGAGTACCTTTTATCCGTTGAGCGACGGCCCACCCACTCGGGGCCGCCGGATCACTAGAGCCTGCTTTCGCACCTGCTCGGCTTGTGGGCCTCGCAGTCAAGCCCGCTTGTACTCTTGCATTCAAAAGGACGGTTGCCGACCGTCCCGAGCGGACCTTCGCGCGCCTCCGTTACCCTTTAGGAGGCGACCGCCCCAGTCAAACTGCCCGCCTGGCACGGTCCCCGAGCCGGTTGACGGCCTCGGGTTAGGACGCCGGTCGCGCGAGGGCAGTATTCCAAGGGCGGCTCCCCGGGGGCTGGCGCCTCCGGATCGATGCCTCCTGCCTATCCTCTACACGCGGGACCAGCGGCCAATGCCAAGCTGCAGTGAAGGTTCACGGGGTCTTTCCGTCCTTCCGCGGGTAAGTCGCATCTTCACGACCAGTGCAATTTCACCGGGTCCATGGTCGAGACAGCGCCCAAGTCGTTGCGCCTTTCGTGCAGGTCGGAACTTACCCGACAAGGAATTTCGCTACCTTAGGACCGTTATAGTTACGGCCGCCGTTTACCGGGGCTTGGCTTCGGGGCTTCGCCGAAATGGCTAACTCCTCCGCGTGACCTTCCGGCACCGGGCAGGCGTCAGACCCTATACGTCGCCTTGCGGCTTCTGCAGAGTCCTGTGTTTTTGGTAAACAGTCGCTTGGGCCTCTCCACTGCGGCCCGCCTCCGCTCCCCGGGCAAGCCGGTTCACGTACGCGCGGGCACCCCTTCTCCCGAAGTTACGGGGCCATTGTGCCGAGTTCCTTGACCATGGTTGACCCGATCGCCTCGGTATGTTCTACCCACCCACCTGTGTCGGTTTGCGGTACGGGCGCGCACGCGCCTGCCTAGGGGTTTTTCTAGGGACCTCGGGCTCACTCGCTTCGCTCAGATGCTTCGTCCGGAGCCTCGCCCTCGTGCGGACCGGATTTCCCTGGTCCGCGGGCCGCGCTCCATCACGGGGACGTCCAGAACCCCGCCGAGCCACCCCCATCCGTCGCCCCGTCGGTCGTAGCGCCGCGTGCGCGGTGCAGGAATGTCTGCCTGCTGCGCGTCGGCTACGCCTACCGGCCTCGCCTTAGCCCCCGACTGACCCTGGGAGGATTAGCCTTGCCCAGGAAACCTCGGGTTCACGGCGGACGAGTTACTCTCTCGTCTCTCGCTACTCATGCCAGCATTCTCACTCCCATGCGCTCCACCGTCGGTCGCCCTGACGGCTTCTCCGCCCATGGGAAGCTCCCCTACCGATTCTAATGAATTAAAATCCCGCCGCTTCGGTGTCCAGCTTAGCCCCGTGTATTGTCGGCGCATGTCCACTCGACCAGTGAGCTGTTACGCACTCTTTGAATGGATGGCTGCTTCTAAGCCAACATCCTGGTTGTCTGGGCGGACGCACATCCTTTGCCACTCGGCTGGAACTTGGGGACCTTAGCGGGCGGTCCGGGCTGTTTCCCTCTCGAGCACACAGCTTAGCCCACATGCTCTGACTGCCGCGCTCTGGGCCGCCGGCATTCGGAGTTCGGTTGGATTCGGTAGGCGGCGAAGCCCCCTCGTCCATCCGGTGCTCTACCTCCGGCGGTGAACGCGCGACGCTAGCCCTAAAGCTATTTCGGGGAGAACGAGATATCTCCGGGTTTGATTGGCCTTTCACCCCTATCCGCAGGTCATCGCCGCCGTTTTCAACCGACGTGCGTTCGGCCCTCCACGGGGTCTTACCCCCGCTTCAGCCTGCCCACGGATAGCTCACCCGGCTTCGCGTCCGCGGCGCGGGACTCAAGTCGCCCTGTTAAGGCTCGCTTTCGCTCCGGCTCCCTTTCGGTTAACCTCGCCCCGCGCCAGCGACTCGCTGGCTCATTCTACAAAAGGCACGCCGTCACAACATAAAGTTGCTCCGACTGCTCGTGGGCGCACGGTTTCAGGTACTGTTTCACTCCCCTCCCGGGGTGCTTTTCACCTTTCCCTCACGGTACTGGTGCGCTATCGGTCACAGGGTAGTACTCAGGCTTGGATGGTGGTCCACCCAGGTTCGGACCGGGTTTCACGTGCCCGGCCCTACTCAGGGACCGCGTCGCGCCGTCCGGTCTGGGTTCGCGTACGGGGCTGTCACCCGCTGCGGCCGGCCCTCCCATGCCGTTCCGCTCCCCAGCCGGACCTGCGCCCGGGGGCGGCAGCCCCCGGATGCGCGGCCCTGCAACCCCGCCGGCGGAACCCCTGCCGGGTATGCCCGCTCGACGGTTTGGCCATCGGTCCCCTTTCGCTCGCCGCTACTCGGGGAGTCTCGAGATTGATTTCCTCTCCTCCGGGTACTTAGATGTTTCAGTTCCCCGGGTTGTCCTCCCCCCGCCTATGCGTTCAGCGGGGGGATATGCACACTGCTGTGCATGGGTTCGCCCATTCGGAGACCCCCGGGTCGAAGGATGTGTGCTCCTCGCCGGGGATTATCGCAGCTTGCCGCGTCCTTCATCGGCTCCCTGTGCCAAGGCATCCGCCGTGCGCCCGTGGTATCTTGCGGGACCGCATCGGGCCCGCGGGATATCCACGTGTCGCTAATAAAAATTAATCGATATCATGAATAGCGCTCGTATGTCGCAATTCGGGTATCTCATACCGCGGCACAGTGTATGTACTGTGCTCGCGATCAGATGCTCCTCACTCATAAATAAGTGAATTCTTCTTGTTTGGATCGGATGAATGATTGCTATCATTCTGTCTGATAAATCGCAGAAAAGAATCGAGTCTGGAAGAGGATACTCTTCCATCTCTCTCCTATCGCTATGCGGCTCTCAAGGTACGCGGGTGCGACCCCGGGGACCGGGTGCTGCGGGGACTTCATCCAGGCGGGACATCTACCGGACGGGCTCCTGCCCTCCATTCGAGTTAAAGTATGTCTCTCTAAGAACGTATCTCCCTAGAAAGGAGGTGATCCAGCCGCACCTTCCGGTACGGCTACCTTGTTACGACTTCACCCCCCTCACCCTCCACACCTTCGGCGCCTCCCCCCTCTCGGTTGGGCCGGCGACTTCGGGTGCAGACGACTCGGGTGGTGTGACGGGCGGTGTGTACAAGGCCCGGGAACGCATTCACCGCGGCATGCTGATCCGCGATTACTAGCAACTCCGACTTCATGGGGGCGGGTTGCAGCCCCCAATCCGAACTGGGGCCGGCTTTCCGGGATCCGCTCCCCCTCGCGGGGTGGCATCCCTCTGTACCGGCCATTGTAGCACGTGTGCAGCCCAGGGCATAAGGGGCATGATGACTTGACGTCGTCCCCGCCCTCCTCCGCCTTGACGGCGGCGGTCCCGCGTGGGTTCCCGGCATCACCCGATGGCAACACGCGGCGGGGGTTGCGCTCGTTGCGGGACTTAACCCAACATCTCACGACACGAGCTGACGACAGCCATGCACCACCTGTATGGGCTCCTCTCGGCCACGGGGTCTCCCCCGCTTCACCCATATGTCAAGCCCTGGTAAGGTTCTTCGCGTTGCTTCGAATTAAGCCACATGCTCCGCTGCTTGTGCGGGCCCCCGTCAATTCCTTTGAGTTTTAGCCTTGCGGCCGTACTCCCCAGGCGGGACGCTTAATGCGTTGGCTGCGGCACGGGGGGATCGTCCCCCCACACCTAGCGTCCATCGTTTACGGCTGGGACTACCAGGGTATCTAATCCTGTTCGCTCCCCCAGCTTTCGCGCCTCAGCGTCGGTCTCGGCCCAGAGGGCCGCCTTCGCCACCGGTGTTCCACCCGATATCTGCGCATTCCACCGCTACACCGGGTGTTCCACCCTCCCCTACCGGACCCAAGCCGCGGAGGTTCCGGGGGCTTCGGGGGGTTGAGCCCCCCGCTTCGACCCCCGGCCTGCCGGGCCGCCTACGCGCGCTTTACGCCCAATGAATCCGGATAACGCTCGCCCCCTACGTATTACCGCGGCTGCTGGCACGTAGTTAGCCGGGGCTTCTTCTGCAGGTACAGTCTTGACTCTTCCCTGCTGAAAGCGGTTTACGACCCGAAGGCCTCCGTCCCGCACGCGGCGTCGCTGCGTCAGGGTTCCCCCCATTGCGCAAGATTCCCCACTGCTGCCTCCCGTAGGAGTCTGGGCCGTGTCTCAGTCCCAATCTGGCCGGTCGGTCTCTCAACCCGGCTACCCGTTGTCGGCACGGTGGGCCGTCACCCCGCCGTCTACCTGATGGGCCGCGGAGCCATCCCCTCCCGTCGGGGCTTTAGCCCGGGCGCCATGCGGCGCCCGGGGGTATCCGGTATTACCCGTCCTTTCGGGCGGCTATCCCGGGGGAGGGGGCAGGTTCTCCACGTGTTACTCAGCCGTTCGCCACTCGCTTCTATCCGAAGATAGGTGCCGTTCGACTTGCATGTGTTAGGCGCGCCGCCAGCGTTCATCCTGAGCCAGGATCGAACTCTCCGTCCAAAATAAATGGGCTTCGAGCCCGTCCGGTCCTCACAACTGTTACGCTGATCGGTTCCGTTCGATTCATATGGTTCTAGTATAGGAAAAGGAATTTCTCGGGGCCGCCTCTCGGCGGCCTTGCGAAAAACAAATCCAAGTTAGACCATTTCAAATGGTTCGATGTCTGCCCGGATGCGACACT
>NZ_JADNGN010000005.1:2371-82447 GCF_015553355.1 Collinsella aerofaciens | reverse complement strand
GGGTATCGGGTTCCCACATTCATCCGTACATGTACGGATGAATGTGGGAGGTGTTCGGATGAAGTCGATAATCAAGGAGATGTACCTACTAGCAGTACATTTTGTGTAATCTGGGCAAACGCTGATTAATTGCTCGTATAATGTCGTCTGTCGAAAGATACAAAAACCTGTACCTTTTTGTGCAACAAAAAAAGCCGCTCAACCAGCGGCTTTTCTTATTTGGGCATGAAAAAGGCGACCGCCCTTTGTGGACGGTCGCCTTTGTTAATTGTTGTGAAGTTTGCCTTAGGCGCGAGTCTTGATCTCCTCGGTCACCTTGGCAACAAACTCGTCAACGCTCATCTGAACGGTCTCGTTGGAGCGATCACGGACGGAGATGTTGCCGGCCTCGACCTCCTTCTCGCCCAGGATGAGCATGTAGGGCACACGGTCGATGCTGCGGGCCTCGCGAATCTTGTAGCCGATCTTCTCGTCGCGGTCGTCGCAGACAACGCGGATGCCGGCCTCCTCCAGCTTGGCGCACACCTCGTGGGCGTAGTCGCGGCTCTTCTCGGAAACCGGAAGCGCCTTGACCTGCACAGGAGCCAGCCAGGTGGGGAACTTACCCGCAAAGTGCTCAATCAGAATACCGATGAAGCGCTCGATGGAGCCAAAGCATACGCGGTGCAGCATGATGGGGCGCTTCTTGGTACCGTCGGCGTCCACGTACTCCAGATCAAAGTTGAGCGGCATCTGGAAATCGAGCTGCACGGTACCGCACTGCCAGGTGCGGCCGAGCGAATCCTCCAAGTGGAAGTCGATCTTGGGGCCGTAGAAGGCGCCGTCGCCCTCGTTGACCTCGTAGTCCATGTGCAGCTGCTCCAGAGCGGTGCGCAGGCCCTCCTCGGCGCGCGCCCAATCCTCGTCCGAACCCATGGAGTCCTCGGGGCGGGTGGAAAGCTCAACATGGTACTTAAAGCCAAACTTCTGGTACACGGAGTCGATGAGGTTGACCACGCCCACGATCTCGTCGGTCAACTGGTCGGGACGCACAAACAGGTGGGCGTCGTCCTGGTTAAAGCAGCGTACTCGGAATAGGCCGTGCAGGGCACCGCGCAGCTCGTGGCGGTGCACAAGGCCAATCTCGCCGGCACGAATGGGCAGCTCGCGGTAGGAGTGCGGCTTGGAGGCATACACCAGCACGCCGCCCGGGCAGTTCATGGGCTTAATGCAGTACTCTTCGTCGTCGATGACGGTGGAGTACATGTTGTCCTTGTAGTGGTCCCAGTGGCCCGAGGTCTTCCATAGCTGCTTGTTCATGATGAGCGGCGTGGAGATCTCCACGTAGCCGGCCTTGTGGTGAATCTCGCGCCAGTAGTCCAGCAGCGTGTTCTTAAGGATCATGCCGTTGGGCAGGAAGAACGGGAAGCCGGGGGCCTCGTCGCGCATCATAAAGAGGTCCATCTCGCGGCCGATCTTGCGGTGGTCGCGCTTCTTGGCCTCCTCCAGCATGTGCATGTGCTCGTCGAGCTCTTCCTTGGTGGCAAAGGCGACGCCGTTGATGCGGGTGAGCATCTTGTTGTCCTTGTCGCCCTTCCAGTAAGCACCCGAGACGCCGGTGAGCTTAAAGGCCTTGAGGGCCTTGGTGTAGCAGATGTGGGGGCCGACGCACATGTCGATGTAGTCGCCCTGCTGGTAGAAGGTGATGCGGGCGTCGTCGTCAAGGTCGCCGATGTGCTCGACCTTGTACTTCTCGCCGCGCTCCTCCATAAGGGCGATGGCCTCGGCGCGGGGCTTCTCGTACACGGTGAACTTGAGGTTCTCCTTAACGATCTTCTTCATCTCGGCCTCGATCGCGGGGAAGTCGTCCTCGCTGATCTTGACGCCCTCGGGCAGGTCGACGTCGTAGTAAAAACCGTTGTCGGTCGCGGGACCGTAGGCAAAGTCGGCCTCGGGATAGAGACGCTTGATGGCCTGCGCCATGATGTGCGCGGCGGAGTGGCGGATGACGTGCGTGACCTCGTCCTGCGGGAGCTCGGCCACCGAACCGTCATTGTAGAGTGCCTTCATGGGTATGTTTTCTCCTCTCGGATGCCTGATGCAAGTGCGTGCGATGCGCTCGGCGTTTTTGACTTGCATCATTATAGGCAGGTTGCCTTGGTATACAAGCGCCCGCCGCACCTTAATGGCACGGCGGGCGATTTTCTACGCATGCTTCATCGTGTGGGGGCGGGGCTGTGGGGCGCGCGGCGCCCGTGGCTTGCGACCGGCCCGGCGATGGATGCGTTACTGGATGCGAGTTCGGCAGTAGGGGCAGACCTTCCAGTGCGCATCGAGCGGGCGATGGCAGCTGGGGCATACGTTTCGAACCTGGGTGTCACACACCGGACAGACGACGAAGTCCTTCTCGATGGGCGCGCCGCACTGCGGGCAGGTGCCGTACTGGGCAAGCTGGCGCTCGCGAAGGGCCATGTCCAACTCCTGCTCCTCGCGGTCGGACGCGTAGGAGTGCGGGCGCAGGACCAGATAGGCGATGAGGCCTACAAACGGGATGAGGGCGATGATGCCCCATGCCACGTAGGCGCTGGCGCCGCGGCGACGAGCGTCGATGAACACATAGACAACCGACAGCACATACAGGGCGATGATAAAGCCAACGAAGGCATAGACGACGCCCATAAGCTGCGGCGACATGAGCTCAGAGATGTACTTGGACATTGAGGTGTACCTTTCGGAATATTAACAGTCCGGTTAAGTTTACCACGGGGTTTGTTTATATGGGACTACGGCTAGGGGCGGGGCTGGCGCGGACACAAACATCTCAATCTGTAACAGTTGGGAACGGAATTCAGGTCTAGATGTTACAGACCAAGACAAACGGAGGACCCGCCAGACTAACGTCTCAATCTGTAACATCTGGAACCGAAATCCTCGTCTAACTGTTACAGATCGAGACGAACGGTTG
The DNA here is from genome assembly GCF_015553355.1 of Collinsella aerofaciens. Taxonomy (GTDB): domain Bacteria; phylum Actinomycetota; class Coriobacteriia; order Coriobacteriales; family Coriobacteriaceae; genus Collinsella; species Collinsella aerofaciens_V. The sequence continues at coordinate 79,503 of NZ_JADNGN010000005.1, read as the reverse complement.
CCGTAGTTGTCGGCAGACGAGGTTGTCGACGTTGCCGGGTCTCCCCTCACCTGCCGTTGGCGGGTGTTGCGGGGCTGTTCGCCGCATTGCCGCCCTGCTGGGGGTGTGTAGACCGTAGGATGTTCTTATTGACAGCCTGTCAACTCGTCTGGGAGGCACTGTGGCTGAAACGTTTGATATCGCGATTGTCGGCGCGGGCATCACGGGATGCGCCATCGCGCGGCAGCTCGCGCGATTTGAACTGTCCATTTGCGTGGTCGAGGCGGCTAACGATATTGCGCTGGGCGCGTCGAAGGCCAACGGCGGCCTGGTGCACGCCGGCTACGATCCGGCACCGGGCACGGTTAAGGCGCAGGTCAACGCTCGTGGTTGCGAGTTGTACGGTGCGTGGGCGCAGGAGCTGGGCTTTCTGTTCTGCCGCACCGGGTCGATGGTATTGGGCTTTAACGACGAGGACCGCGCGCATCTGGAGCAGCTGCTGTGCAACGGCCTTGCCAACGGTGTGCCCGAGCTGTCAATCGTCGGACCCGACCGCATCCACGAATTAGAGTCGCGCGCCAGTGCCGATGCGACGTGCGCGTTGTGGTGCCCCTCGACCGGATTTGTCGACCCATTTGAAGTGGCTATCGCCGCGCTGGAGAACGCTGTCGCCAACGGGGTGACGTTTATGAGGTCCGCGCCGGTGGAAGCGATTAAAGTCGCGGACTCGGGCGACGACGCACGCTTTACGCTGGCAACGCCCGCCGGCGACGTGCGCTGCAGCTACCTGATCAACGCCGCGGGCAACGGCGCCGCCGACATCTCGCATATGGCGGACGCTGAGGAATTCCAGATGGTCTGGCGTCAGGGCAACATCGTGGTGCTGGACAAGGAGCCGCGCACGCTCATGCCGCTCTACCCCGTGCCGACACCGGTGTCGAAGGGCGTTATCGTGACGGGCACTGTGCATGGCAACACCGTGATTACCGCGACCGCCGCCGTGCGCGAGCCGGGCGACACGCAGACCTATGCGAGCGATGTGAAGGCGCTGCTGACCGGCGCGCGCAAGCTGGTGCCCGATCTGGATACGCGCCGCGTGGTGCGCGCATTTGCCGGCGGGCGTCCGGTCATTCAGGGAACGAACGACTTCTTCATTGGACAGTCGGCCGTGGTGCCGGGGCTTTTCCAGGCGGCGGGCATTCAGTCCCCGGGTGTGGCGAGCGCGCCGGCCATTGCCGAGCGTATGGAGCTTGTGATGCGTGAGGCGGGCGTGGAGCTGCACGAGCGGGCAGACTGGAACCCAATTCGCCGCGCGCCGGACGACTTTGACCGCGCGCCGCTTACGCGCAAAGAAGAGCTCATCGAGTCCGACCCTGCATGGGGGCAGATCGTCTGCCGCTGCGAGACGGTGCCCGAGGCCGAGATTGTGGCCGCGATTCGGCGCCAGCCGGGCGCAGTTTCGGTCGAGGGCGTCAAGCGACGCTGCCGCGCCGGCATGGGTCGGTGCCAAAGCGGCTTTTGCCAGAGCCGCGTGGTTGCGATCCTTGCTTGCGAGTTGGGCTGCGACCCCAGCGAGGTGCTGTTGGAGGATGCCGGATCTTGGTTGGTCGAGGGACCGCTAAAAGGGGTGCGTTAGGATGGCGACGTTTGATATGCGCGACGAACGTGCGGAGGCCGGAACTGTAACGTCGGTGTCGACGCAGGCCTTCGACGTGGTCGTTATCGGCGGCGGACCTGCCGGCATGGCGGCCGCGATGGCCGCGCATAAGGCCGACGCGCGCGTGGCCATCGTGGAGCGCGAACAGCACCTGGGCGGCATCCTGCGCCAGTGCATCCACACCGGCTTTGGCCTGTCGCACTTTAAACAGGAGCTTACCGGTCCCGAGTACGCGCAGCGCCTTATCGACCAGGTGCACGCAACCGACATCGAGTTGTTCCTGAACAGCATGGTGATTGGGATTGATTCAGGCGAGCCTACGGAAGACGCAGCACTCCACACCGTCACGCTCATGAGCCCCGCCGGCATGCTACAGCTCACCGGACGCGCGGTCGTCCTTGCCATGGGGTGCCGCGAGCGCACGCGCAGCGAGATCAAGATCCCCGGCAGCCGCCCCGCCGGCGTATTTACGGCCGGCCTGGCGCAGCGATACATCAATATCGAAAACCTCAAGCCTGGCTCGCGCGCCGTCATTTTGGGTTCGGGCGATATCGGGCTGATCATGGCACGCCGCTGCACGCTCGAGGGGATTTCGGTCGAGGGCGTGTACGAGCTCATGCCGTACGCCAACGGCCTGCGCCGCAATGTTAAGAACTGTCTGGACGACTTTGGCATTCCGCTGCACCTGTCCACTACCGTGACGCGCGTGATCGGGCACGATCGCGTGGAGGCCGTCGAGGTGAGTCAGGTCGACGAGCACCTGGCACCCATTCCGGGGACCGAGCGCATTGTTCCGTGCGACACGCTGCTGCTTTCGGTGGGCCTGATTCCCGAAAACGAGCTTTCGGTGGGCGCGGGCGTTGAACTTGACCCGCGCACGCGCGGCGCCGTGGTGGACCAGAGCCTGCAAACGGGCGTGCCGGGCATCTTTGCCTGCGGCAACGTGCTGCACGTGCACCACCTGGCCGACAACGTGACGACCGAGTCCGAGAGGGCTGGCGCAGCTGCAGCGGCGTATGCGCTGGGGACCGCCGCGGGCGCCGTTACGGACTGCGAGCTCACGGTCTCCCCCGCCGGCATTGCAGGCTACGCGCTACCGGGACGCATTACGGCGGCGGCACTCACGAAGCTCAACTTCCGCGTACGCCGACCGGTCGATGCCGCCCGCGTGTGGATCTTGGCCAACGGCGAGGAGCTGTTCGCCAGCAAGGTCCGCGCGTTTAAGCCGAGCGTTATGGAAAGCTTCCCACTGCCGGCAAAGGTCATCAAACAAGCGCTCGATCTGGGTGCCAGCGAGATTGTCCTTTCCGTCGATCCCGTCGAGGAGGCATAGACTATGAGCGATAACGTGATCGAAACGCTGCAGTTCAACTGCACGACCTGCCCATCCGAGTGCCTCCTGACCATAGAGGTAGAGCGCGACGCCAATGGCGCCGTGGTGGAAGTGCGCTCCGTAACCGGTAACAACTGCCCGCGCGGCGATAAGTTCGCACACCAGGAGCTCACCTGCCCCATGCGCGTGCTCACCACCACCGTGGCCGTCTCCGGCGGCGATGAAGCCCTGCTCCCCGTGCGCACCGCCGAAGCCATCCCGCTAGAGCTCCACGCCCAAGCCATGGATCTCATCCGAGGCCTAGTCGTCAACGCCCCCATCCGCATGGGCAACGTCGTCCTACCCAACCTCCTAGACACCGGTACCGACCTCATCGCCAGCATGGACATCGACCGAGCCCAAGTAGCTAATTAGGGACGGGGCACTTTTAGCTACTCCACCATCCGCCCGGTCCTCCTCCGCAGTTGCGGTGAAATACGGACTGTTTTATGGCTTTAGGCCGCTAAACAGTCCGTATTTCACCGTAACTTATGAGGGCCGCATGGGATGCAAAGGAGTGTCCCAAGGTGCCGGCATAAAAGGAACGTCCCTATGTGCCGGGCATGGGATACCATGGTGGCAGCCTAGCGAAAGGATGTTTCATGGCACATGTCGATGACCGGCGCGTGGCGCGCGTGCTCGATGCGCTCGAGGCTCAGCACCCCGGCGCACAGCTGCTCGTAAACGACCCATGGTCGATCTATTACCTGACCGGTTTTTATGCCGATATGTTCGAGCGTTTTTGTGGCGTGCTGCTCACACGCGGTAGCGAGCCGGTGGTCCTAGTCAACGCCCTGCACCAGCTGCCAGAGTATGACAATGCGCGCGTCGCCTATCACACCGATACCGATGTCGTGACCGACGCCATCGCACGCGAGGTCGATCCGAACAAACCGCTCGGCATCGACACCGTCATGCGCTCCGGCTTTTTGATGCCCCTCATGGAGCGCCACGCCGCGAGCGAGTTTTTCCTAGGCGACTTTGCCGTTACTGCCGCGCGCACCCACAAAGATGTCGCCGAGCAGGAGCTTATGCGCGTGTCCTCGGCCGCCAACGATGCCGTGATGGCCGACGCAATCAAGCTTGTCCACGAGGGCGTGACGGAGCGCGAAATTGCCGACCAGATGCTCGGCCTGTACCGCAAGCACGACTGCGAGGACTTTAGCTTTCCGCCTATCGTAAGCTTTGGCGCCAACGCCGGCGACCCGCACCACGAGCCCGACGACACCGTGCTCAAGCGCGGCGACGTGGTTCTGTTCGATATTGGTGGGCGCCATCGCAACTATTGCTCGGATATGACGCGCACGTTCTTTTGGGGCGAGCCGGACGAGGAGACGGCACGCATCTACGACATCGTGCGCCGCGCCAACGAGGCTGCCGAGGCGCTCATCGCACCGGGTGTGCGCATGTGCGACCTGGATCGCGCCGCGCGCGACGTGATTGAGGACGCGGGCTACGGCAAGTACTTTACGCACCGCCTGGGTCACTCGATCGGCCTGCAGGACCACGAGCCGGGCGACGTTTCGCTCGTCAACGAGCAGGTCATAGAGCCGGGCATGACGTTTTCCATCGAGCCGGGCATCTACCTCCCCGGCCGCACCGGCGTCCGTATCGAGGACCTGGCCCTGGTCACCGAGTCCGGTGTCGAGATCCTCAACGCCTACCCCCACGAGGCTGTGCGCCTAGACTAGCCAGCCTAACAATGTGACAAATGTGACAAATGCGGCAAAGGGGCTGTCTCTTTGCCGCATTCTGATTAGGCAGCGCCACGAAAACGGCCCATCTACTACTTTTATCCCGCATGGGTCGACCATACCCGTGTTTTCGCAAAGACGGCAAGCCTTCTACCTGCGGTTTTGTTTTCGCGCTTTTCGGTGTGTTCGGGGGTAGTCGGTAAAAAGTAGTAGATAGGCCTATTTCGTGGCGGGCAGCCAAAATCAACTGCCCGGCGAGTGAGGTTAGCGCAGCAGGCAGGCCACTTCGCCGGCTAGGGTGATGGTGCCGGCGGCTACGAAGGGCTCGCCAGCAGCCTCGAAGGCGGCGAGAGCCTCGGACACGCTGGGATACACGCCCGCGAGCTTGTCGGCGTCAACAAGGGCGGCGAGCTCCCCTGCCGGCAGGGCGCGATCGGAATCGGTCTGCGTCACGACCACGCGCGGGAAGGCCGGAATCAGCACGTCGACGATGCCCGCCACGTCCTTGTCAGCCAGCGCGGCGCACAGCAACATGGGGCGATTCTCAACGCACGGATCGATCTCGTCCAGTGCGCTCACAAAGTTCTCGCAGCTCTGGGGGTTATGGCAGGCGTCAATCAGCTTGAGCGGATCGGTCCCCAGCACATCAAAGCGACCCGGCGTGGGGCAACCCATGAGCGAAGCATCGAGTGCGTCGTGGTCGAGCTCGCGGCCCAGATAGCCCTCGCACAGCATGATCGCGCACGCGGCATTCTGCGGCTGATACGCCGGCTTCACCATGCTCGACGTATAGATCGCACGCGGCGTGGTACAGCTAAACTCCACCGTATCGCCCACGTGCTGCGGCACCTTAGTCGTGGCGTGGCTCACCACAAGCGGCACCACGTCGCACTCGTGGCAGCGAGTATCCATCACGCGCTGGACGCTCGCCTCATGCGTGCCCTCGCCCAGCACAACCAGGCGTCCGGGCTTGATGACCGCGGCCTTCTCCCCCGCAATGGCCTGGAGCGTGTCGCCCAAAATGCGCGTGTGATCGAGTCCGATACCCGTAATGGCAACGGCAACGGGATCGGTCGCGCTCGTGGCGTCCCAACGCCCGCCCATGCCGACCTCGAGCACAGCGACATCCACCGCGGCCTCGGCAAACACCACAAGCGCGGCAGCCGTTAGCAGGTCAAACGGGGTGATGGTATAGGCGCGCTCCCCCGCCGGCTCACGATGCGCATTCACGCGACGGCCCGCCTCAACTGCGGCAGAAACACCGCGGGCAAAGGCCTCATCGTTCACGACGCGGCCATCGACCTCCATGCGCTCGGGATAGCGAACAAGCTGCGGCGACGTATACAGCGCAGTCTTGAGCCCCTCGCCGCGAAGGATGGCGGCCGAAAAGCGCGTGGTCGAAGTCTTGCCATTGGTACCGGCAACCTGAATACAATCGAAATACTCGTCGGGACGCCCCAGCTCATCGAGCATATCGATGACCGTCTCGAGCAACGGGCCAGCATCCCCAGAAATCCGTCCCGTATCGGCAGCAAGCCCCACAGCATCATCAAACGAAAGCAACTCAAACGAGAACGGCACACAATACAAGCCAGAACGCTTAGCCATAACCAAAGTCCCATCAACATAAAAAGAGGCCCATCAAAACAATGAGCCCCTCGCGTTCAAAATATCAGCCACAATCCGCTTGCAGCAGAGTCAAGGCCACAACCCAGTGGCCCTGACAAACCAGATGCAAACAGCCACGTAAACGAACTAGGAGCGGGCCGACGCTTTGCTCGCCGCAAGTTCCGCACGCAAAGGACAGCACTTAATGTGCTGTCCGTCTTGCGCAGGACTGTCCGCAGCGGAGAGCAAAGCGTCGGGACGCGCCCCTCAGTACGTCTTACGAGAAGTCAGCAACCTGCGAGGTCAGCGCCGCCAGGATCTCCTTGAGCTCAGCTGCACGGTCCCTCTTCTTCTGGACCACCGCGGGCGCGGCCTTAGCCACAAAGCCCTCGTTGGCCAGCGTCTTCTCGCAGCCGGCAAGCTCCTTCTGAGCCGCAGCGATCTCCTTCTCCAGGCGCGCCTTCTCGGCCGAGAGGTCGACCTTGCCCTCGAGCACCACAAAGGCCTCGACGCCGCTGTCGACCACGGCGATGCTTGCGGCCGGCTTCTTGACGTCGGTACCCATGACCAGCGAGGCGGTGTTCGCCAGCGGCTCGATGGCCGAGCGCAGGCTCTCGAGCTTCTCGATATCCTCGGCACCGGCGCGCACGACCACGTCGAGCTCGGCCTTGGGGCTCAAGCGATAACGCGAACGGGTGGCGCGAGCGGCAGACACCACGGTGCGGCACAGCTCAAACGCACGCTCGGCGTCCTCGTCGACATACTTGGCGTAGTCGGCGGGCTCGGGCCACTTGGCGATCATGAGCGCCTCGGCGCGGTCCACGTTGCCCTCGGCGTCCAGGTCGAGCACGCTCGCCGGCATGTTGTCCCAGATCTCCTCGGTGACAAACGGCATGAGCGGGTGCATCAGGCGAATGGAGGTGTCGAGTACAAAGATCAGGTTGCGCTGAGCCTGCAGACGGCCCTCGCCCTTCAGGCGGGCCTTGGTGACCTCGACGTACCAGTCGCAGACCTCGTTCCAGAAGAACTGCTGCACGCCGCGGGCCATGTCGCCAAAGGTGTAGTTCTCGATGCCCTCGGTGACCATCTTGACGGCCTTGGCCAGGCGGCTGAACATCCAGGCGTCGGCCGGCGTCTCCACGACGGGCTCGCCGGGCGTGTAGCCCTCCATGTTCATGAGCAGGAAGCGGCTGGCGTTCCAGATCTTGGTCACAAACGACTTGGCCTGCTCGGTGCGCGGGCTGTCGATGAGCTGCTTGGTCTTCTTATCGATGTTCGCGTCGAACTTGACATCCTGGTTGTTGGTGCACAGCGTCAGCAGGTTGTAGCGCATGGCGTCGGCGCCGTACATGCCAATGAGGTCCATGGGGTCAACGCCGTTGCCCTTGGACTTGGACATGCGGCTGCCGTCCTTGGCCAGAATCGTCGGATAGATGACGACGTCCTTAAACGGCACCTCGTCCAGGAAGTACAGCGAGCTCATGACCATGCGGGCGACCCACAGCGCGATAATGTCGCGCGCGGTGACGAGCGCCGTCGTGGGGTGATGGCCCTCGAGCAGCTCCGGCTTTTGCGGCCAGCCCTGCGTGGCGAAAGTCCACAGCTGCGAGCTAAACCAGGTGTCGAGCACGTTCTCGTCCTGATGGACGTGATGGCCGCCGCACTTGGGGCACACGTCGGTGTCCTCGGTAAGGGCGTCCTCCCAGCCGCAGTCCTCGCAGTAGAACACGGGGATACGGTGGCCCCACCAAAGCTGACGGCTGATGCACCAGTCCTTGAGGTTCTCCATCCAGGTGGTGTAGGTCTGCGTCCAGCGCGCGGGGTGGAAGGTGACCTTGCCGGAGTTGACGGCGTCGAGCGCCGGCCCTTTGAGCTTGTCGACGGCGACGAACCACTGCTCGGACAGCCACGGCTCCAGGGCGGAATCGCAGCGGTAGCAGTGCATGACGGAGTGGTCGTGATCGTCGACGTGATCGAGCAGGCCGTGCTCGTCGAACCACTTGATGACGGCCTCGCGGCACTCGTCGCGGTTCATGCCGGTGAACTCACCGTAGCCCTCGACGACCACCGCGTGCTCGTCAAAGATATTGATCTGCGGCAGGTCGTGTGCCTGACCCATGGCGTAATCGTTGGGGTCGTGGGCCGGGGTAACCTTGACGAAGCCGGAGCCGAAGTTGGCGTCGACGTGCCAGTCCTCAAAGATGGGGATCTCGCGGTCGACGATGGGGAGCTTGACGGTCTTACCCACAAAGGCAGCCTTCTCGGGATCCTTCGGGGAGACGGCAACGCCCGTGTCGCCGAGCATGGTCTCGGGGCGCGTGGTGGCGACGACGATGTAGTCCTGGCCGTTGACCGGCTCGGTCAGCGGGTAGCGCAGGTGCCACAGGTGGCCCTTCTCGTCCTTGTACTCGGCCTCGTCGTCCGAGATAGCGGTGGTGCAGTTGGGGCACCAGTTGACGATACGCTTGCCGCGGTAGATCAGGCCGTCGTGATACCAGTCGCAGAACACCTTGCGCACGGCCTGGGCGTAGTCCTCGTCCATGGTGAAGCGCTCGTTATCGAAGTCGACGGAGCAGCCCATGCGCTTGATCTGCTCAACGATGATGCCGCCGTACTCGTGGGTCCAGTCCCAGCAGGCGTCGACAAACTTATCGCGGCCGATCTCCAGGCGGCTGATGCCTTCGCTCTTGAGCTTTTTGTCGACCTTGGTCTGCGTGGCGATACCGGCGTGGTCGGTACCCAGCACCCAGCGCGTGGACTTGCCGCGCATACGGGCCATACGGATGATGGCGTCCTGGATGGAGTCGTCGGTGGCGTGGCCCATGTGGAGCTTGCCGGTCACATTGGGAGGCGGAATGGTGACGGTGCAGTCGCCCACGCCCTCGCGGCGCTTGTAGTAGCCGCCGTCGAGCCACTTCTGCAGGATCGCCGGCTCGTTGGTCGACGGATCGTAGTTCTTGGGCATTTCTTCCATATATCTCTCCCTTGCCCGTCGGCGTGTCCGCCTGCTTGGTTTTCGCTCGGTCAGGTCCTGGCTCGCACGAAGAGCACATTAAGTGCTCTTCGGCTCGTGCGGAATCTACGAAAACCAAGCAGGCGGACACGCCTTAGGTATCGATTACTTCAGTCTGAATCGACTTCGCTGAGGCTTAAACAAACACACAGAATACCACAGGTAGTTGGGGTTATTGCGTATCTATAAAATAGCCTCCGACCGCGGGTGGTCGGAGGCTATTTGCAAACACGCTTTAGGCTGGTTTAGCCGTAGATGCGCTGGGGCTGCTCTTCGCCCTTGACGGAGGCTTCGGTCACAACGACCTTGGAAACACCCTCCTCACTGGGCAAATCGAACATTGTCTGCTGCAGCACGTCCTCGCAGATGGAGCGCAGGCCGCGGGCGCCGGTCTTGCGGGCGAGCGCCATGAGGGCGATCTCGTGCAGGGCCGCATCCTCAAACTCAAGCTCAACGTCCTCGAGCTGGAACATCTTACGATACTGGCGCACCACGGCGTTCTTGGGCTCGGTCAGAATCGACACCAAGTCGTCCTCGTCAAGCGCCTGCGTCTGGGTGACGACGGGCGTACGGCCCACGAACTCGGGGATCATGCCAAAGGCGTTGAGGTCCTGCGGGAGCACCTGACGCAGCAGGTCGTTCTCGTCGACCGAGGTGGGGCCGGCGATCTCGGAGTTAAAGCCCACGCCCTTGTTTCCCACGCGATCGGCGATGATCTTGTCCAGACCCACGAAGGCACCACCGCAGATGAACAGGATGTTGGTCGTGTCGATCTGCAGCAGCTCCTGCTGGGGATGCTTGCGGCCGCCGGTGGGCGGAACGCTGGCCACCGTGCCCTCAAGGATCTTAAGCAGCGCCTGCTGAACGCCCTCGCCCGAAACGTCGCGGGTGATGGAGAGGTTCTCGGCCTTGCGGGCGATCTTGTCAATCTCGTCCACGTAGATAATGCCAACCTGCGCGCGCTCGATGTCGCCATCGGCGGCGTTGATGAGCTTGAGCAGGATGTTCTCAACATCCTCGCCCACGTAACCTGCCTCGGTAAGCGCGGTGGCGTCGGCAATGGCAAACGGCACTTCGAGGATGCGCGCGAGCGTCTGGGCCAGCAGGGTCTTACCGGTACCGGTGGGACCGAGCAGCAGGATATTGGACTTGGCGAGCTCCACCTCGTCCATATCGTCGTCGAGCTGCGAGTCCAAGCCGTCGTCAAAGGCCGAAAGCGCGGCGCCGCCCTCGATCACGCGGCGATAGTGGTTGTACACGGCCACCGACATGGCGCGCTTGGCGTCCTCCTGGCCCATGACATAGGCCGAAAGCTCGTCATAGATCTCGTGCGGCGTCGGCACGTGCGTAATGACCTGGCGGTCGTCCTCAAGCTCAAAGCCCTCGGTCTCCGGGTCCACGGCGGGCTGGGATGCAGCCTGACCGTGGTCGTTGAGGAAGCCTGGCAGCTTGCCGTTGCGGGCAGCGTCCATAAAGTCCGAAGCCAGCGACTCTTCCAGAATCTCAGAGCAGGCAGCAACGCACTCGTCACAGATAAAGATGTTGGTCGGGCCCTTTACGAGACGGCGTACCTGCCCCTGCTCTTTTCCGCAGAAGGAGCAGCGGATGGGGTTGCCGTTCTCGTCAAAATTGTCCTGCATGTTACCTGCCATCCTAGGCGTCCTTCGCGGCGAGATCGCGCGAGGTGACGATGCGGTCGATCAGGCCGTAGTCGAGGGCCTCGGCAGCGGTCAGGTAGTTGTCGCGCTCGGTGTCGGCCTGGACCTTCTCGATGGGCTGACCCGAGGCGTCGGACAGGATCTGGTTGAGCTCGCGACGGGTCTTCTTGATCTCCTCGGCCACGATCTCGATCTCGGTCTGCTGACCCTGGGCACCGCCGCTGGGCTGGTGAATCATGACCTTGGAGTGCGGCAGGCAGAAGCGCTTGCCCTTAGCGCCGGCCGAAAGCAGCACGGCAGCCATGGACGCGGCCATACCGACGCAGATGGTGGAGACCTGCGGCTTGATGAAGTTCATGGTGTCAAGAATCGCCAGGCCGGAGTAAACCTCGCCACCGGGCGAATTGATGTAGAGCGAGATATCCTTCTCGGCATCCTGGCTCTCAAGATGCAGCAGCTGGGCAACGACCAGATTGGCGCTGACGGAGTTGATCTCCTCGCCCAAGAAGATGATGCGGTCGTTGAGCAGGCGCGAATAGATATCGTAGCTGCGCTCGCCGCGCGGCGTCTGCTCGATAACGTATGGCACGAGGGCGGAATCGAACTTAGCGATCATACGCATCTCCATTTCTCTCTTGCGGACCAAATTGGTTCTAGATAAACGTACGGTGCCCGCATGCTATGCATTGGCTGGCACCGTACGAAGCAACCGGATAACCGGCTTATAACTTTACCCCATCACGGGCGCGTGCATGCGCTCGCGGGCAAGGTGGCGAGAATTACTCGGCGTCCTTGGCGGTCTCGTCGACCTCGGTCACCTTGGCGTTCTCGACCAGGTGGTCGACGGCCTTGGAGCGACGAATGGACTCGCGGACGGCAGGCATGCGGCCATCGGCGATGAACTCGGCCTTGGAAGCCTCGACGTCCTTGACGCCGGCCTTCTCGAACTCGGCGTTGACGTCGTCCTCGGTGACCTCGATCTTGAGCTCGCGGGCGAGGGCGTCGAGAGCCAGGGACTCACGGGCAACGTCATTGGCCTGCTTGTGCAGGTCGCCGATGAACTGCTCCATGGTCAGGCCGGAAGCGGGCAGCCAGGTGTCCAGCGTCATGCCGCGGGCAGCGAGGTTGGACAGGAAGTTCTGGCCAAGCTCCTCAAAGACGGACTGCTCGTAGTCGGCATCCATCTCGTCGAGCTGCAGGCGCTCGGCGAGAGCGGAGACGCAACGGTTCTCCTTCTCGGCCGGAAGGCGGGAAGCCTTGTCCTGCTCGATCTCGATCTTGATGGCGTCGCGCATGGCGTCGATGCTGTCGAAGCCAAAGTCGGACTTGACGAGCTCGTCGGTGAGCTCGGGGGTGTTGCGGACCTTGATGCCCTTGACGGTGACCTCGACGGTGTGGGTCTCGGCCTCCTCGCCCTCCTCGACCTCGTCGGTCCAGGTGACGGTCTTAACGTCGTCAACGTTAGCGCCGATCAGGGCCTCGTTGAACTCCTTGGGGTTGCTGTCGCTACCGGCGATGAGCATGCGGCCCTCGGCGGCGAAGTTGTCGGCGTTCTCGACGGCCTTGAGGTCGACGGTAACGTAGTCCTCGGCCTCAACAGCGCGGCCCTCGACGTCCTCGAAGGTGGCACGGTAGTTGAGGAGCATCTCGACCTGGTTGTTGATCTCGGACTCGGTGACCTCCGCAGGGGGCATCTCGATCTCGACAGCGTCGAAGGAGGAGAGCTCGGCGGCGGGACGCAGGGAGAACTCGACGGTGTAGGTGTAGTCCTCGTGATCCTTGGCGAGGTCGAGCTCCTTGTAGTCACCGTTCTTGGTGGGGACGATGTCCAGCTCGTTGAGGACGGCAGGCTCGTTGGCGGCGATCAGGTCGTTGGTGGCCTGAGCGAGGGTAGCCTCGGCGCCAAGAGCGGAGTCGATGACCGGACGGGGAGCCTTGCCGGCACGGAAGCCCGGGAAGCGGTACTTCTTGGCGGTGTCCTTGTAGGCCTTCTTGATCGCGGCGTCGACGTCGGCGGCCGGGATGGTGACCGTAGCGGTGAGCTTGGCGTCCTTGACGTCAGAAGCGGTGATGTTCAACACGTTCCTCCTCATACTGCCCAGCTTATCTGAGGTGCTGGTACCTTTATGCAACAAAGTGTCGCGACGGCCAGGGCCGACGCAGGTGCGATGGTGCGGGCGAAAGGACTCGAACCTTCACGGGAATCCCACCAGAACCTAAATCTGGCGCGTCTACCAATTCCGCCACGCCCGCATGAACGCACAGACTAGGAATGATAGCAGATACGAACGGCAAGCGCACGCACACCTTTTACAGGCTCACGACCTCACCACGAGTACAAAAGGCGGGGCGAGTTACCCCGCCCCGCCCATTACGACTTGTTCGCTGACCCGCTACTCCCCCAGCAGGGCCTTCTCGGGCGTGATCGGCAGCGAGCGAACCTGATGTCCGGTGGCGTGTGCCACGGCCGAGGCAACGGCGGCGAGCGGCGTGTTGATGACGACCTCGCCGATCGACTTGGCACCAAACGGACCCGTCGGCTCGTAGCTCGGCTCAAAGGCCACGCGAATGCTGCCGATATCCAGGCGCGTGGGCAGCTTGTAGCTCATAAAGTTGCCGGTGCGCAGGCGGCCGCGCTCATCGTGCTCGACGATCTCGTAGAGCGCGTGGCCGATACCCTGGGCAATGCCGCCCTCGGCCTGGACGCGCGCGAGCGCCTCGTTGATAACGGTGCCGCAGTCAACGGCAGCGGCGTAATCCACCACGGTCACCTTGCCGGTGGCCTTGTCGACCTCGACCTCGGCAATGCCGGCCATAAACGGCGGAGGCGAGACGGGCAGGCAGGCAGAGGCGTGCGAGGTGAGTGCGTCGCCGCCCGCGATGTTCTTGACGCACAGGTTGGCAAAGTCGCGCAGCGTGAGGTAGCGGTTCTGCTCGCGCGCGGCACGCTCGTCGGACAGGCGCACGTACTGACCATCAAAGACCACATCGGCGGCGTCCACGTCCCACATCTGGGCGGCCTTGGCGCAAATCTTCTCGCGCAGCTCGGTCGCGGCGTCCTTGGCGGCAAGGCCCGTCACGTACGTGCCCGAGCTCGCGTACGAACCGGCGTCGAACGGCGACACATCGGTGTCCACGCCGCGCACCACGATAAGCGAGCTCTCCACGCCCAGCTCCTCGGCGGCAATCTGCGCCAGGATCGTGTCGACGCCCATGCCGTTATCGGTGGCGCCGGTGCCGATGGTAATGAAGCCGTCCTCTTCCAAGCGCATGTCGATGCCGGCGATATCCACGTTGGAGATGCCCGAGCCCTGCATGGTGAGCGCACAGCCCAGAGCACGCACACGGTCGCCTAGGTCGACGGCTAGCGGCTTGTCGCGCCAACCGATCATGTCCATCGCGCGCAGCAGGCAGCGGTCGAGCGCGCAGGCGTTGAGCTTCTCGTTGTAGTACTGCGGCATGATCTCGCCCTCGCGCACGATGTTCTTAAGGCGCAGGTCGGCGGGGTCCATGTGCAGCATGTCGGCGAGCTCGTTGACGGCGCTCTCCACGGCAAACTGGCCCTGGGTGGCACCGTAGCCACGATACGCGCCGCCACGGTTGGTATTGGTGTAGACGGCGTCCCAGCTAAAGCGGCTCGCCTTCACGTGGTTGTAGATGGGCAGGCTCTTGTGGCCCGAAAGGCCAATCGTCGTGGTAGCGTGCTCGCCATACGCTCCGGCGTTGGACAGCGTATGCAGATCGATGGCCGTGATGGTGCCGTCGTTCATGGCGCCCAGCTTAACGGTCATCTGCATCTGGTGACGCGAGTTGCCCGCGGTTATGGTCTCCTCGCGGGTGTAGCAGCAGTAGCTCGGACGGCCGGTCTGCTGCGTCACGAACGCCACGAAGATCTCGCAGCAGCCCGTCTGCTTAGAGCCAAAGCCGCCGCCGATGCGCGGCTTAATGACCTGCACCTGCGACTGAGGGATGTCGAGCGACTGCGCGATCATGCGACGCACGTGGAAGGGTACCTGCGTGGAGGTGGTCACCGAGATGCGGCCGAACGCATCGGTCGTCGCGAAAGCGCGGAAGGTCTCCATGGGCGCGGTCTGCGTGGCCTGGCTGGTGTAGGTGCGCTCAAAGACGATGTCGCTCTGGGCGAAGGCCTCGTCCAGATCGCCATAATCGCTGGTACCGCTGCACACCAGGTTGCGCGGGACATCGCCGCCCTGCGGGAACATAAAGGTCACGTCGCCCTCGGGGTGGACCACGATGTCGTTATCGAGCGCCTGGGTAAAGTCGAGCAGCGGCTCAAGCACCTCATAGTCGACCTTGATGAGCTTGAGCGCCTTGTCGGCAGCCTCCTCGGTCTCGGCGGCGACGATCGCCACCTCCTCGTTTTGGTAACGGACGAGGTTCTCGAGAATCAGGCGGTCGCAGGGACTCGGCTGCGGATAGCTCTGGCCGGCGATGGTAAAGCGGCGCTGGGGCACGTCCTCGTAGGTGTAGACGCCCACCACACCGGGCACCTTCAGGGCGCGCGACGTGTCGATGGAGCGGATCTTGGCGCGGGCATACGGGCTGCGCTTGAGCTTGACGATCAGGGCGCCGGCGGGTACCAGGTCGCCCGTATAGACGGGACGACCCTCGAGCAGCGCCTTCGAGTCCTTCTTGGGCTGCTTGTGAGTGATCTGCTTGTAAGAGACACCGTCGCAGCTGGTGTCGTTGACCGGCAGCTCGGGTATCTCAAAGCCCACCTGCACGCCGGAATCGTTGAGAAAGCGGACGATGGCGCGCAGCTGGCTCTCGTAGCCGCTGCAACGGCAGAGGTTGCCAGCGAGCTGGCGCGAGAGCTCCTCGCGCGTGGCGACGAGGCTCGGGTCCTCCTTGGCGGCGCGGGCGAGCGCAAGCACGTTCATGATAAGGCCGGGTGCGCAAAAACCGCACTGCTCGGCGCCTTCGGCAGCCATTGCGCGGGCGAGCGCCTCGGACTCGGCCTTGAGGCCCTCGAGCGTGGTGATGGAGCGGCCCTCGACGCGCGCGGCGGGAACCGAGCAGCTCAGCACCGGGTCGCCATCGAGCCACACCGTGCACAGACCGCAGTTGGTGGTTTCGCAGGCACAGCGCACCGACGCGCAACCCTGCTCACGCAAAAGCGAAAAGAGCATGGTGTCGGGGGCAATCTGGACCTTGACCTTGCGGCCATTGAGCGTAAAGGAAAGATCGATGAGTTTGGCAGCCATTAGCGCACCTCGCTAGAATCGACGCCGGGCACGCGGCGGCAGGAATACTCGTCCGTGGCGAACTTGGGGATCTGCACGGTCTCGAGCTCGTGGGCAAGCGCGGCCGAAAGCTCGATGCCCGCGGCACGGCGCACGGCTTGTACGGCAAGCGGGGCCGAGATACGACGACGGTAGTCGGCCGAACCCCACATGTTGGTGCCGTAGCTCAGCGCGCGCACG
Source organism: Collinsella aerofaciens (assembly GCF_015553355.1). GTDB lineage: Bacteria > Actinomycetota > Coriobacteriia > Coriobacteriales > Coriobacteriaceae > Collinsella > Collinsella aerofaciens_V. Next base: position 63,078 of record NZ_JADNGN010000005.1, on the reverse strand, counting down.
GATGTGGCAAGGGCTCGAAGCTCGTCCTCGGAAGGCTGCTCGCTCAACAGGCCGCACGCCTCGCCCTGCAGCAGGGTCGCACGCAGCGGGCGGGCACCCACGGTGAGGTGCCAGGAGTTATCCCACCAGGCGGCAGTGACGTTAAGCGAGGGGAAGTCGGTCGCGGCTTTGCGCACGGCCTCGTAGCTCGCGCGATAGTCGTGCTTAACGACCACGACGTGCTCGATCACGTCGCGCACGTAGCCCATGTCCACGAACTCGGCGAGCGGCACGCGACCGGCGCCCGTCAGCTCAACATAGGAATCGAGCGCGAGAAAGGCGGAGAGAACGTCCGAGAAGCCAAAGCGACCGTAGATGCTGCCGCCCACCGTGGCGGTATTGCGCAGCTGCACGCCCACAATGTCGTGGACAGCAAACTCAAAGACATTGTTGACAAGCGCGTTGAGCCCGGCATGACGCTCGAGCTGGCGCAGGGTGCACATGGCACCGATGCGAAACTCGGTCTCGGTCTCCTCGATCTGATCGAGTCCGCAGGCCGAAAGGTCAATCGCCGTCGCCACGCGACGCGAACCCAGGCGCATCCAGATGCCGCCGCCCACAATCTTGTTGTTGCGGTTCTTCTGTAAGAGCTCATAGGCTTCGGCCGCGTTTCCAACACGGACGTAGGTACCGAACTTGAGCACGTTCTCCCCCATCTCTTCACTTGTCCAGTACTTTTAAGTGTACCAAACGAGGGGCCGCACGCCGTCGAACGACAAGAACGCCACGTGGGACAAATTTATCAGTAGTTTTTGCCCCAGGGTCGCTTGCGGCAATAAGCTCGAACCAACTATCGCACCTGGGACAAGAACTACTGATTAATTTGTCCCACGCCTCCGGGAAAGAAAAGGCTCCCAGCTGCGATAGCTGGGAGCCTCATTACATGCTATGTCAGGCAGGGTTTAGCAGACGCCCTGGGCGAGCATGGCGTCGGCGACCTTCAGGAAGCCGGCGATGTTGGCGCCCATGACGAAATTGCCCTCCTCGCCGTACTCCTTGGCGGTGTCGTCCACGTTGTGGAACATGCCGCGCATGAGCTGCTCGAGCTTGCCGTCGACCTCCTCGAAGGTCCAGGACAGGTGCTCGGCGTTCTGGCTCATCTCCAGGCCGGACACGAGCACGCCGCCGGCGTTGGCAGCCTTACCGGGCATAAAGGCGACGCCGTTCTCCTGGAAGTAGGTCGTGGCCTCGATGGTCGTGGGCATGTTCGCGCCCTCGCCGACCACCTTGCAGCCGTTGGCGACGAGCGCTTGGGCGTCCTCGAGCAGCAGCGTGTTCTCGCGAGCGCAGGGCAGCGCGATGTCGCAGGGCAGCTGCCACACGCCGCGGCCGTCGCCCTCGTGCCACACGGCGTTGGGCTTCTCGTCAACGTACATAGCGAGCGTGACGCCCTTGTCGTGGCCGGAGCGCTTCTTGTTGTAGACATGCTCGAGCACGGTGTAGTCGATGCCGTCGGGATCCTCGACCCAGCCATGGGTGTCGGAGCAGGCCAGCACCTTGCCGCCGAGCTGAGCGACCTTCTGGACCGCGTAGATAGCGACGTTACCGGAGCCGTGAACGACGACGTTCTTGCCCTCGAAGGAGTCGCCGCGGCTCTTGAGGTACTCGTCCACAAAGTAGACCAGGCCGTAGCCGGTGGCCTCGGTACGGGCGAGCGAGCCGCCAAAGGAGAGGCCCTTGCCGGTAAGGACACCGGTCCACTCGTTGGTCAGGCGCTTGTACTGACCGAACATGTAGGCAACCTCGCGGCCGCCAACGCCCAGGTCGCCGGCGGGAACGTCGGTGTTGGGGCCAATGTGGCGATAGAGCTCGGTCATGAAGGACTGGCAGAAGTGCATGATCTCGTTGTTGGACTTGCCCTTGGGGTCAAAGTCGGAGCCGCCCTTGCCGCCGCCCATGGGAAGGGTGGTCAGGCTGTTCTTGAGGATCTGCTCCAGGCCCAGGAACTTGAGCATACCCAGGGTGACCGTCGGGTTAAAGCGCAGGCCGCCCTTGTAGGGTCCAATGGCAGAGTTGAACTCGACGCGGTAGCCGCGATTGACCTGGACCTTGCCCTGGTCGTCGACCCAGGGGACACGGAACATGACGATGCGCTCGGGCTCGACGAGGCGCTCAAGCAGGGCGGCCTCCTCGTACTCGGGATGGGCGTCGAGCGCCGGCTGGATGGTGCCGAGGATCTCGGTAGCGGCCTGGATGAACTCAGGCTGCTCGGGATAGCGGGCCTTGAGCTCGTCGAGAACTTTCTGCGTGTAGCTCATGCTTCCTCCAATTGATGGAAAAGAAAAATGTCGTTCGAGGCGCCCCATGCGCCGCGAGCTTTATCGAGTATGGATAATATCGCACTGTTGCAGCAAAGTTTCGCATAAGGCGACGAGCAGATGTTTCGTTTTGATTACGATGCAGGTAGAAGCGTTTTTGAGCACCTGACGTGCAAAACCTGTGTTTCAAACCTGTTTCGTCCACGTGTTCCAAACCACCACATTGGGGACAGGCACCTTTGTGGTGGTGTTGGTGGTTAGAGGACGAGCTGATGATAGTCGGCAGGGGTTATGCGGCCCTCGGTGGCGGCGCGGAAGGCGGCGAGCGCATCGCCCGAGAACGGCATGGCCCAGCATAGCCCGCAGCCGGCGGTAATGGAGCCGGGCAGCGGCATGATGCGCCCAGGAACACCGGCGGCAAGGCACAGCTGTTCGCATTCCATCACATCGAAGGTGCTGTCGAACGACACGATGATCTTGCGTTCATGGTCGAGAGCATCACCGGACGGGCCTTCGCGGTGTGCATCGCGATACGCCGCGGCGGCCGCTTCCTCTTCCGCAGTATGTCCACAGCCACCGCAACCGCAGGTACAGGGTTCGGACCCGTCGCAAGTGCAAGGTTCTCCCGTGTCGGGACAAATATCGTGAGACATGGCAACTCCAATCGTCTAGGCGAGCAGCTCGGCCGCCGCAAACTCCTCGGGTGTATTGACGTTTTCGAAGCAGAGCGTGGAGCCCGCGGCCTTAACGATCTGCGGCTCATCCAAATACCCGGCGTTCACCCGGTCGATCAGGCAGCGAATTCGCTGACGGTCACCGGCAAGCAGCTCGCAAGCGATCGGCACGCAGGCCTCGCGGCGCCAGACGGCGCACAGTGGCTCAATCCCCCGCTCCTCGCGCGGTACGCACACGTCGAGTGCCTCGGCCTCAACACGATCGGCGAGCGCGCCGATGAGTTCCGGCGAGACAAACGGCATATCGCAGGCGACGATCGCCACGAGCGGCAATCGGGCCGCGGCCAACGAGCTCGCGATGCCGCGCATGGCGCCCGCCGACCCTTCAAGGTCCGTCACCACACGCGGCACCAGGCCGCCAAACGCGTGCTCCTCAAGATAGGCAAGCTCGCTGGGACGCGAAGTCGTCACGACCAACTCGCCGGCAACTGGCGCCAGCCGACCCAGCACGCGCTCGATGAGCGGCTCGCCGCAAAAAGGCATGCGCGCCTTATCGCAGCCCATGCGCGAGGACAGCCCGCCCGCCTGGACGACACAAGAAAGATCGGCCCGTCTTACGGTAGTCATACGGCAAAACACCTCCATCGGCACGCTCGAAACCCGACACACGAAGCCAAATACCGCCGCAGAAATAGCAGCGCTACGAAAAGCTCGTGCAAAAACAAAACAGCGCCTTTGCGGCACGCAGCAAGACCGCGAGCACAAAAGCGCTGGTAGCGTATGGCGGGAACGTATGTGAATCGAACACATCCAAGACGTTTTGCACGCCTCGCAACGGTTTTGAGGACCGCGGAGCCCACCGGAGCCCATCCGTTCCCAAGTGCGGAGGTATTTTACCAAACCGAGCAGCCAATCTAGCGCAGGGAGCGCAGGCCGCCGGCATCCTTGTCGAGCACCGTAAAGCGCACGGCATCCAGGTGCTCCAAGATACTGATGGCACGTTTACGCGACACGCCCAGGGCCTCGCGCAGCACGCTCGTGGTGGCAGCGCCGCCGGCTGCCTCAACGGCGGCGGCGACGAGCTCACGCGCATGGGCCTCGGCGGCAGCGGACAGGGCAACGTCGCGCTCGACCTTAACGATCGCGCGTTTAAGCGAAAGCTCGCGCAGGGCACGCGTCATGGTGTCGCGGCCGAGCTGCAGCTGTTCGCCCACCTCGGGCAACGTCGGTGCATCCAGGCCGGCTTCGTCCAGCAAGGCAACGATACGTTCGCAGGCCTCGCGCACCACACGCGCCGCGGCGGCAGCGGAGTGCGGGTCGAACACCTCGGCGCCCTCGGCGGCGCACACGCCACGCGAGCAGCCCTCGGCAATCAGAGCCGCGGCAACGCCTTCATCAGCGGCAGGCCACGCAGCATGGGCAACGGCGCCGGGCGTAAAGCCCGTCTCCTTGGGAGCCGCCGCGTGCATGGCTGACAGGGTCGCCGCCAGTGCATCCATCGCGGCGTCGAGCACCACGGCGTCCGCCAAGAGGCCCGCATCGCCCGCGGCAAGCTTGCGAACGGAGCCCTGCGCCACCAATCCGCGCAGTGCGGCATCGGCCTCGCCAACACGAAGATCCAAAGCCTCGGCAACATCAACCGTCGTAACCGGCAGCGTCTGCAGCGCCAGCCAAGCGCCCACACCGCCCGCGATATCGCCGGCCTCAAGCGCCACATACAGCGCACGCTCTCCTTCGGCAAGCTCGCGCGAACGACGGCAACGCGAAAGCAGCACACGCCCGCCGCCAATAAGCATAACGGGCGAATACGACAGCACCACGGCATGGTCTCCGGCACACAGCGGCAGCGGGTCCTCCAGGCGCACCTGCACGGTACGGGTCTCGCCCACCGCCATGGGGGCCTCGCCCTCCAAAAGCATGATGCGGCCGACGACCTCGGCCGTGCCGGCCATCACATGCACACGCGCGCCCGACTCGAGCACGCGCGGCTTGGTGCCCTCGCGGCCCAGGTAGGTGAACGTCATCATAAAGCGCAACGTCTGGCCAAAGCGGTCCGCCACGCCCAGCATCTCGCCACGGTCAAGCGCTGCGACACCGTCACCAACTAGGTTGAGCGCCACACGCTGACCGGGAAGCGCCTGCTGCGTGTCGCCATGCACTTGGATCCCGCGTACGCGGCAGGCCGTGCGCGACGGCAGCGCGACGAGCTCATCGCCCACCGCAACCGGCGCATCGTGCAGTGTCCCTGTCACGACGGTGCCGGCGCCCTTGATCGTAAAGCAGCGGTCAATCGGCAAGCGCGGCGCAGCATCGGTGCGCTCGGCACGGTCGCGGCAGGAATCCCAGCAGGCACCGACCTGATCGTCAAGCGCGGCCAACAGCGTGTCAATCCCCTCGCCCGTCTTAGACGACACGGGCACAATTGGCGCGCCCGCAAACACAGTACCCGACAAAAAGTCATCGACATCGAGCTCGGCCAGATCAACCATCTCGCTATCGGCCAGGTCGCACATCGTCAGCGCGACCACCATATGCGTAACGCCCAGCAGCTCCAGCACATGCACGTGCTCGCGGGTCTGCGGCATCACGCCCTCGACAGCCGAAACCACCAGCACCGCCACGTCGATGCCCGTGGCGCCCTGCACCATGGCGCGCAAGTAATGCGCGTGGCCCGGCACGTCGACCAGGCCAACGATCTTGCCACTTGGCAGTGCCAGCTCGCCAAAGCCCAGCTCCACGGTCATACCGCGACGGCGCTCAACCTCCAGACGGTCGGGATTCTTGCCGGTCAACGCCTCGATCAGTGCCGACTTACCATGGTCAACGTGGCCCGCCGTGCCAACGATAACGGGACACTCCACCAGCGCTTTAACCTCACTCATCGAGCAATCGCCTTCTCAACGCACGCTACGAACGTCGATGCCGCCGTCTCGATATCGCGGTCACCCACGAGCGTGCGCACGTCAAACAGGACGCGATCGTGCGAGGCACGCGTGACGACCGGCGTGTCGAAATCTTGGACGAGCGAGCGCTTGAGCGCGTCGACGGACAGACGCCCGTCGACAGGGCAGACGGCCACACACATCGTAGGCAGCTCGACGGTAGGCAGCGAGCCGCCGCCGGGAGTCGACGACTCCTCGACGATCTCCACCTGCACGGCACACGGGCAGCCAGCCTTATCGAGGCCTGCCACCATCAGCTCGCGCAGCTTGCGTGCGCGACGCTCCAGATGAGCCTGCGGAAGCGTCAGCATGTTGAGCACCGGCACCTCGCGATGGGCCACATCCGCTCCATCCATGTAAATGCGCAGTGTAGCCTCGAGCGCCGTCAGTGCGAGCTTGCCCGGGCGCAGGGCACGCATAAGCGGATGCGACCCGCAGGCCTGGACCAGATCGCGACGGCCCATGATAATGCCCGCCTGTGCGGCACCGAGCAGTTTATCACCCGAGCACGACACGATATCGAGCCCCGCCGAGACCGAAGCCGGCGTGGTTTCTTCGCCTCCGCGCACCAAGATGTCGTCGGGCAACAGCGCGCCCGACCCCTGGTCCTCGTAGAACAGCAGGCCATGCTTGTGGGCCAGGGCGGCAAGCTCCCGAGAGCCCACCTCCTCGTGAAAGCCCTCGATGCGATAGTTGGAAGGATGGACCTTGAGGATCATGGCCGTATCGGGTGTGATGGCTTGCTCATAATCTGCCAGGTGCGTGCGGTTGGTGGCGCCGACCTCAACGAGCTTGGCACCCGAGGCCTCCATAACATCGGGGATGCGGAAGCTGCCGCCAATCTCGACAAGCTCGCCGCGACTGACGATGACCTCTTTGCCTGCGGCATGGGTCGCCAGCACCAGCAGCACAGCGGCGGCGTTGTTATTAACGACCAGCGCGTCCTCGGCACCGGTAAGCGAGCGGATCAGCTGCGCGGCATGTTCCTTGCGCGACCCACGCGAGCAGGTGTCCACGCTGTACTCGAGTGTGCTGTACCCGCGCGCGACCTCGGCCACGGCCTTTGCCGCCGACTCCGCGAGCGGGGCGCGGCCCAAGTTGGTATGGATGACCACGCCCGTAGCGTTGACGGCGGGGCGCAGGCTCGGCAACGCGGAGCGGTGCGCACGCCACTCGATGGCCGAGGCCAGGTCGCGCTTAGAGCGCGGGGCGGCACCGGCGCGAATGGCGGCGCGCTCCTCGTCGAGCTCGGCCGTGACGGCGGCATGCGCCACCGCGTCGCAGGTCTCCCCCGCCGCCTTCACAACCGGCCACTCGGCAAGCAGCTCGTTGACGGAAGGAATGGCGCGCAGGCGGGCGCGTACCTCATCGGACATGTTCTGGCAATCGCTCATGTGCGGCCTTTCAAAAGAAACGTGGATCAGTCGAATACATCAGCTGAGTCAATTACTCGTTATTATCCTCGTGCTCTGCGATCTTTTCCACGCGAACGGCGTTTTCCTGAGTAAGGGCGGCGCCCGTCAACGGGTCCCAGCGCAGCGGTGTGTGGTCGAGCGGCCCGACGCCCAGGGCCTGAGCGTCACCGGCATCGGCGCCAAACGAACGCCCACCGGGGGCGGCCGAGGTGAAGATGCACGCCGGATGCAGATACGGCGTCGTCTCCACGCGCACGCGGTCGCGGCCCATATCGCTCACGAGTTCGACGATCTCGCCGTCGGCGATGCCCATATGCGCAGCAGCATCGGCATTCATCTGCACGGCATCCAGGTCCGACCCAGCCTCGGCGGCACCTTGGACTGCAAGCCTTCGCTAGGTGTGCGACTCAAAGGGACGGTTGCCGCTAATAAGGCGAAACATCCCCGGGCCAGGCTCCACCATGGGAGCGATCCAGTCGAGTACACGACCCAGGCCAGCACGCTCCCATACGTCACTTGCCAGAGCAATCTTACCGCCGGCAAGCGGAATCATCGGCTCACCCGTGCGCGTCGGCAGCGCAACACCCGTGTCGGCCCAGCCGCGCTCCTTGAGCTCGTCCAGATCGATCCCAAAAGGCGCCACCTGGGCAGCCGCCAGATCGTCAGACGTAAACCGGAAGTACTCGCCCACGCCACACGCCTGCGCCAGACCGGCAAAAATCTCCCGACCGGGACGTGTGTCGTCATGCTGAACGGTCAGCACGGCGTTGCGGTAGAACACGCGCGCGTCGTTGCGGCCCACGACCGTGCCCACGCCGCGGTCGGCCTCCAGATACGTCACGTCGGGCAGCACGAAGTCAGAAGCACGTGCCGTCTCGGACCAGCGAATATCAATCGTCACAAGCAAGTCGAGCCGCTGCAAAATACTCAACCAAGCCTGTGCATTGCCATAGCCCGCACCAGGGTTACTGGCATAGACGATGAGCCCACGCAAATCGCCGGCAAGAATCGACTGACCGATGGTCGTGCACAGGCCGCGCTCGGGATCGACGAGCGGATAGCGCCCGGACCCCAGCTTGGGCCCACGCGGCACCGGCGGCGTCGCAAAGCGCGTGGGATCGAGGTCGCCCAACACAAGCGGCGTGGGCGGATTGAGCGCGCCGCCCGCATGCCCGATGCAGCCCAGCAGCACATCGACCAAGCAGATAGCGCGCGCGGTCTGGGTGCTATTGGCATACGCGATACCGATGCCACCATGAAAGCCCGCATCCACCACAGCGGCAGGCGCGGCGGCAGCGAGATCGCGCGCCGTGGCGACAATCTCTGCGGCCGGCACGTCGCACATCGACTCGGCCCACTCGGGCGTCCAAGGACGGGCCGCCTGCGCTAGCTCGTCAAAACCCGTGGTATAGCGGTCCACGAACTCGTGGTCGTACAGATCCTCGGCAATCAACACGTGGGCAATACCCAACAGCAGCGCCAAGTCGCAGCCCGGGCGTACGCGCAGCCAGCGGTCGGCAAGCGCAGCCGAGCCGCTGCGCCGGGGGTCGACCACGATGATCTTCGCCCCGCGCCGGCGCGCATCGTTGAGTGCATCAACGGCCCCCATCGTCGACGAATCGACAATGGAACGCCCCAGGTACATGATGCAGTCGGTATGCGCCAGGTCTGAGGCGGGACTATAGCCCAGGCTGTGCTCCCAACCGGTAAGTCGGCTAACCTCGCAGGCACCATCGGCACCGTATACGTTGGGCGAACCCAGCGCATGCATAAAACGATACGCCCAGTAGCGGTCGAACGAGGGCACGCCGAGCGTCATGCCCAGCGCACGGGCACTATGCTCGTCAATAATCTCCGCGAGGCGCTCCGCAATATCCGAGAACGCCTCGTCCCAGCTCACGGCATCGAAACCCGAGCCATCCTGGCGGCGGCGCATGGGGTGCAAAATGCAGTCGCGCTCGTCAAACGGCATTGCCAGACGATGCCGTCCGCGGGCGCACAGGGCTCGCGCCGCGCACGGGTGCCCCGGCACCGGCAACTCGGCCACCACGCGACCGTCCTCAACGCGTGCCGCAAAGGCGCAATCGGCATAGCATCCCCCGCATGTGGTCACCACGGCGCGACCGTCACGCTCCACAGCAGATGTCATCTCGATTACCCCTTTCACAAGTCAAACACAACGCGCCAACAGACCGGCAACGAGCCCCAGACCCAAAAAGCCTCCCGCACGGCAACGCCCCGCGGGAGGCCCAACGTCAAACAGACGGTACCTTACGCCTCGGACTTCTTGGCGTAGATAAACCAGTAGCCGAGCGCGATCAGAACCGCACCGCCCACGATGTTGCCCAGCGTGGCGGCGGATAGGTTAAACGCAATGCCCGCGACGTTGAGTGCATCGGCCCCGGCAACCTTGGCACCATAACCGCATGCATGCATCACGGCGCCCATGGGCAAAAAGTACATGTTGGCAACGCAGTGCTCAAAACCGCAGGCCACAAAGGCTGCGATGGGCAGCAGAATGCCCACGACCTTATCGACCACGGTCTTGCCGGCGGTACCGATCCACACGGCCAGGCACACAAAGATGTTGCACAGGATGCCGCGGAAGAAGATCGTCACCCAGTCGATCGTCACCTTGCCGGCGGCGACGCTCACCATGGAGTTGGCGACCGCCTCGCCGTTGAGCTTATAGATGCCGGCCATGTACACCAAAAAGACGATGAACAGGGCACCGACATAATTGCCGACCCACACGACGACCCAGGCCTTGAGCATCTGGGCCAGAGTGATCTTTTTGCTCTTGAGCGCGCAGACCATAAGCGAATTGCCGGTAAACAGCTCGGCGCCACACACCAGCACGAGCACCAGGCCCAGGCAAAAGCACAGGCCGCCCACGACACGCTGGGCACCCCAGCCCAGCGTGCTGTCGCTCAAGAACACCGTAAAGAACAGGCCGCCGAAGGCGATAAACGCGCCGGCGAACATTGCCAACAGAAAGGCCTTAGCGACCGGCAGGTTAGCCTTGGTCACGCCGGCGGTCTCGGTCTTGGCCTCGATCGCGGCGGGCGCCAGGCAATCGGGAGCGGGGTACTCCACCTTGGAATCTGCCATGTCAATCACTTCTTTCCTATTCAGCAGGAACAAGCGCTCCTATTGCTCTTGCCCCAAGCGGACAAAGTGGGAAAAGTCGTTGGCGGCCACGGCGTCGTACACGGCGTCGACGGCCTCAAAGACCTCCGGGGACATGGGGTTATAGAACTCCGTATCGCCCGGCTGAATCCCTATGAAGACGATATCATCGCACGATTGCTCAATCTCTTCGATCAGAATCGACAGGGGAAGCGAATGCGTGGTGAACATCGACTTGCGGGCCACATCACGTTTGTCGAGCAAGCGAATGGCGCCGACGGGCAGCGCCATATCGGCGGCATCAACCAAAACCAAACGCGGCGGACGCTCGCGCTTGACCTCGATGATGTCGTCCTCGGGCGTTTGGCCTCCGTCGATGGTGTACCAACCGGCGATGGGCGCGTCCTCCATCTTTTTGGAGAGTACGGGGCCGGCGGCATCGTCGGCACGCAGCACGCTTCCCGCCGTGAGCACGATACCCGCAAACGGGGCGCCGTTCACACGACCATCCACAACGCGACCCATTACTGCAACCTTCCCGTCAGATACACGCCCGACACATCGCGCACGCGCTCAACCAGATCGCGAAACTTCATTAAGAACGCGACCTGCTGGGCATGCAGGCCAAAGTCGTCGTCGAACACCGAGATGCCGGCCTTGACCGACCCGCGAAAACCGCGCTCGTCGAGCAGCGTGTCGCAGGCCTCGAGCAGCGACGGCACCGCCGCCTTGTCGAGCTGGCACTCACCAAAGGAGCGGATGGCCTCGAACTTGGTTTTGGCCTCCCCCTCCGGCAGCGCGTCGACGAGCGAATAGAACACGTTCACCGGCACCGACAGGCGCGGTTCAAAGCAGTCGAGCACGCCGGTGTGGTGGCCCACGGCGAGCGTGTAGTACAGCACGTCGCAGGCCTCCTGGGGAACGTCTTCCTCGGTCTCCACAAACTTACGCGTGAGCTCGTAAAAGACCACCTGGTCGGGCGCGTGGCCCAGGCAGGGGTCGGCGACGCCCTCGGCAGCCTCGTCGCTTGCGCGCGAGGCATCGCCAAAGGAGCCGCCGAGCATGCCGGGGCCCGCAAAGTAACCAGAGCGGTCCGTGAGCTCCATCTAGCGACCTCCGGCCAGCACCAGATCCTGCAGCGCCGAGTACACCTCGACGCGGCGCGGATCATCCTGCTTGTCGATGAGCAGCGCCATGGCACCGCGGATATCGCCCTTGGGCGCGCCCTCGAGCGTATCCATAAACTCGTTGGCCAAGTCGCGGCCGTAACGGTAGCCGCTCATGGCGCGAGCTTCGCGCTCAATGGCAACGCGCAGCTTGTACGGCACGCCGGGGTGCAGGATATCGGCCTGCTCGCCGGCGGCCTCCACCGTGGTCTCGGCATGGAGTTTTTGGTCCAGCAGACCAAGTGCCATGGCAAAGCCGTAGACGGTCTGCGCGGGGCTGGGCGGGCAGCCGGGGATGTAGACATCGACCGGCAGAATCTTGTCCGTGCCGCCCCAGACGCAGTAGTTGTCGTAGAAGATGCCGCCGGTGCAGCCGCACGCGCCATAGGACACTACGATCTTGGGATCGGGTGCGGCCTCAAAGGCGCGCAGGGCCGGCATGCGCATGGCACGCGTCACGGCGCCGGTGTACAGCAGCACATCGGCGTGACGGGGCGAGGGCACGACCTTGATGCCAAAGCGCTCGACATCGAAGACGGGCGTGATGGAACCGAAGATCTCGATCTCGCAGCCGTTGCAGCCGCCGCAGTCAACGCGGTAGACGTACACCGAGCGCTTGATCTTCTTAAGAAGGGTCGCCTTGGCCTTCTCGATGCTCTCGTCGAGCTCGATCTTGGTCGGGCGGTACTGAAGCCGCTCGGGCAAAAGCGTGGGTTCGGCCATGGTTACTCCTCCTTCGTATCAAAATCCATGATGATGCCCTCGACCGGTGCAGGACCGGCGGGAATCTCGGGCGCATCGGGGTTGAGCTCGCGGTCGATATACTCCGGGTTCACGCCGTGGCCGCCCAGATACTCCATGCCGGGGCCCTGGGGCTCGCCGGATGCAAGCGTCTCGTTGGCAGCCATGCCGGCAGCGTTGCCGGTCTTTACGGCCGACGCGGCGCGCAGGGCGTCGAGCTCGCGCTTGCACTCCTGGCACATACCGACGGTACGGGCGGCCTGCTCGGCCTCCATGCCGCCGGCCTTTTGCAGCAGGCGCTTGGCGTAGTCGATCTCCTTGTGCGGGGCAAACGGCTTGCCGCAACGCGAGCAGTGCTCGAGCGTATAGACGCTCTTGCTGGTGAGGTCGTCCTTACTCATGACGGCCAGCTCAAACTCCTCGGTGAGCTTGATGGCCTCCATGGGGCAGGCTTCCTCGCAGCGGCCGCAGAAGATGCAGCGGCCGTAGTCGATCGACCAGGTGATGGTGTCGGCCGCAAGGTCGGTGTCCATGCGAATGGCATCGGCCGGGCACGCCACGCCGCAGGCACCGCAGGCGATGCAGAGCTCGGCATTGTGCTCGGGCTTGCCGCGCATGTCCTTGTTGGTGGGGAACTGCGCAAACGGGTACTTGACCGTCGCGTCGCCGGCCTTGGCGTTAACCTTCCAAAGCTTCAGCATATTAGAGCGCCTCCTCATCGAGCGGGGCGGCCATGGTGCCCTCGCCCGCAAGCGGCGACTTGTCGCGCCAGACGTTTTCAAACTGCTCCTTGTCGAGCACGTGGTCGCGCTTGGCGGCGACATCGGTCACCGTCACGCGGTCGGTGCAGGAGTAGCACGGGTCGAGCGAACCGACGATCAGCGCAGCGTCGCCCACGGTGTTGCCGCGGAACATGTAGCGCAGGACCGGCCAGTTGCTGTACGTGGCGGCCTTGGCGCGCCAGCGGTAGCACTTCTGGTTATTGCCGAGCATGGCCCAGTGCACGTCCTCGCCGCGCGGCGCCTCGGTGGCGCCGATGGCGTACTTGTGCGGGGTGTACTCCCAATCCGTGGTGAGGATGGGGCCCGACGGGCAGTTCTCGAGCATGGTCTCGATCATGTCGATCGAATCGTAGACCTCCTGGATGCGAACGGCGGTACGGCCGAAGGCATCGCAGGTGTCTGCCGTGGCAGCATGCATCTTTTGGACGTCCGGATCGGCGTAGCCGTCGAAGGGATGGTCAAAGCGGACGTCGCGGGCATAGCCCGAGCCACGCATGAGCGGGCCGACCGGCGAGAAGTCGCGTGCGATCTTGCGGTCTAGAATGCCGATACCGCTCGTACGCTCGATAAAGTTGGGCGTGGAGAGCAAGACGTCGACGAGTTCCTGAACCTCGGAGCGCAGCTGGTGAATGGTCGTGAGCGTGGAGAGCTTCTGCTCGGCCAAAATGTCGCGACGCACGCCGCCGATCACGTTGAGGCCGTAGGTCTTGCGGTGACCGGAGAGTTTCTCGGCCAGGTCCATGGACTTCTCGCGGACGCGGAAGAACTGCTGGAAGCCGGAGTCGAAGCCGGTGTAGTGCGATGCAAGGCCAATGTTGAGCAGATGCGAGTGCAGGCGCTCGACCTCGAGCATGATAGCGCGGATGTACTGGGCGCGCGGCGGGACATGGATGCCCTGAGCGCGCTCGACGGCCTCGGCGTAGGCCACCGAGTGGGCGCAGCCGCAGATGCCGCAGATGCGGTCGGCGAGGAACGTCACGGCGTCATAGTTCAGGCGCGTCTCGGCGACCTTCTCCATACCGCGGTGCACGTAGAACAGACGGTAGTCAGCGTCCACGATCGTCTCGCCCTCGACGAACAGGCGGAAGTGGCCGGGCTCGTCGGAGGTAATGTGCAGCGGGCCCATGGGGACGAGCGTGGTCTCCTTGCCCTTGGTGTCGGCCAAGAACTCGTAGTTTTCCATGTCGCTCGCGGGAGCGGGACGGAAGCGGTAGTCCATGGAGTCCTTGCGCAGCGGGTACAGGCCGCTGGGCCAATCGTCGGGCAGCACCAGGCGACGACGATCGGGCAGGCCCTCGGGGATCAGGCCGAACATATCGCGCAGCTCGCGCTCGCCCCACACGCAGGCGGGGACGAACGGCGTCACGCTCGGGAACGTCATCTTGGCGGGGTCGACCTCGGCGCGGACGGTCACCCAGCCGGGGTCCTCGCCCTCCATGGAAATGACGTAGTACACGGCGTAGCGACCGCACAGGCTGCGCTCGTCGTTGCCGACAATCACGGGAATCCAGCCGTAGCGCTCGTAGTACAGGTAGTGGACGGCCTCGGGCAGACGGTCCAGCTTGACGGTGATCGTCAGCTGGTCCTCGCACTGCCATTCGACCTTCTCGATAGCGCCCGGCACTGCGGCGCGCAGGGCCTCGACGTGGCTTTCGCAGCGACGAGCGTAGTCCTTCTTTTCAGGTTCTGCCATGGTGCTAATTCACCTCGCTTGTCTTGGTCTGGGAGCTGAACACCATGCGGTAGAGAGGGGCCTCGTGGAGCTCTTCGACGCTCTGGTTCAAAACGACGGACGTTGCATCCTCGACGCCGCTCGTAATGGCGACCGGGGTGGCGATACCGAACCACATGACCACGATCGCGAGGGCGATCTCGGGGATGATCATGAGGGCGGGCACCTCGTGGCGCTTCATGCCCTCGGGCGCCTTGCCGAAGATGGACTTGAGCGCAATGCCGGTAAGGGCAAAGTACACGCCGGTGAGGCCGATGGCCACGAGCACGACCACCCAGATGGGACCGGACTGTATGCCGGCCACGAAGGTGAGGAACTCGGAGATGAACAGGGCGAACGGCGGGAAGGCGGCGAGCGCGAGCAGGGCGATGATGGTGAGCGCTGCCGTGACAGGAGCAATCTCGACGACGCCCTTGATCTTGTTCAGGTCGCGGGTGTGGTAGATGTGCTGGATGTTACCGGCCATGCAGAAGGCGAGCGCCTTCGTGAAGCCATGGAAGGTGCAGTGCAGCAGGCAGGCGGCGATACCGAGCGGACCACCGATACCCAGGCACAGCGCGACCACACCGACGTTGTCGACGGAGGAGTACGCGAAGCGACGCTTGATATCGTCCTGCTTGAAGATGCACAGGGCGGCCACCAGGATGGACAGCGTGCCCAGGATGAGCAGGAGCGTTCGCGGATAGGTGTCGCCCACCGTGATGATGGACAGGGAGTAGAAGCGGATAATCACCAGCATGGCGCACTTGAGCAGCACGCCCGAGAGCAGCGCGGAAACCGGGCTCGGAGCCTGGGAGTGCGCGTCGGGCAGCCAGGTGTGCATGGGGAACAGGCCCGCCTTGGTGCCGAAGCCGATGACGATGAACGCGAACGCGAGGCGCACGAGCATCGGGTCGAACTGGTCGGCGTAGGGCATGATGGAGGTAAGGAAGGCAGCCTCATGCGC
The DNA here is from genome assembly GCF_015553355.1 of Collinsella aerofaciens. Classification (GTDB taxonomy): domain Bacteria; phylum Actinomycetota; class Coriobacteriia; order Coriobacteriales; family Coriobacteriaceae; genus Collinsella; species Collinsella aerofaciens_V. The sequence continues at coordinate 47,254 of NZ_JADNGN010000005.1, read as the reverse complement.
GTTGGGCATGATATCGGCGGCGTTCGCGTAGATGAGCAGCGTGCCGAACAGGCCGAAGGCCACGCCGGCGGTGCAGACCATCGCGTACTTCCAAGACGCCTCGAGCGCCTGTTTGTTCTTGTAGATACCCACGAGGAACACGGTCGACAGCGTGGTGGCCTCGACCGCCGCCCAGGTGAGGATGATGTTGTTGGACAGGCAGGCGAGCAGCATCGTGAAGACGAACAGGCTAAACAGCGCGTAGTACTGCTTGGTGCGCTCGGCCGGCATGGTCTTCTCCTCGATATCGATCTTGATATAGGAGATGGAGTACACGCCGGTGATGAACCCAATGATGCCTACCAGAAGGACGAAGATCGACGAGAGCGAATCGAGATGGAGCCACAGGCCCAAGGCGTCGATATTCTGCCCGCTCGAGAGCATGGTTCCCGCGGTGACGACCGAAAGGACGAGGGTCGCCGCGACGGAGATGGTGTTGAGCCCCGCGAAGACGCTGTAGGACGTCGTCTTGGGGAGCGCAGCCATAATCAGGGAGAACACAAGGGGACAAGCGAGCAGGGCGACCGTCAGCATTGAAACATCCATGGCCTACCCCTTCAATTCGGTAAGGTCGTGGGAGTCGAGCGACTTGGTGTCGTTCCAGATCCTCACGACGACGGCGGACATGATGATGACGGCGAAAATGGCGTCGGTGGCGATGCCGATCTCGATGATCTCGGGGGCCGTGGGCGCGAGCAGGGCGAGCGTCACGTGGCTACCGTTCTCCATAAGGCAGTACCCGAAGATCTGCTTGAGGATGTTGCGCTGGGAGATGATGCACGTGAGGCCGACGAAGAAGTGCGCGAAGCTGATGGCGAGGGCCGGAGTAGCCACCTCGGCGGTGGGCAGCGTCAGGCGCGTGACCACCGCGAAGCAGACGGCCACCTCCAGACCGGTGAGGATGATGGTCCAGGCCGGCTTGATGGAGGAGGTCAGCGTGCTATCGGCAGGCGAACCCATCTTTTTGTAGGCACGGTTGAGAATGAACGGAACGAGGATCACCTTGGTGAAGAAGGCCGACGCGGCCCACATGAGAAGCTCGGTGGCACCGGTGGTGAGGCCCAGGGTGAGCAGCACGCCCACCAAGACAACCGACTGGATCGCGTACCACTTGATGGCGGACGGGATGGTCTTCGACACGACCACCATGGTGGAGGTCACGATCAGAAGACCGCCCAGGATATTGACTAACGAATAACCCATGTCCTACCTCCTAACCCATCCAACTAGAGGACAGAGGACCGGCGACGACGACCATGATCATGAGGACGACGAACACGAACGCCATGGCGCGCGGAAGGGGCTGGCCGGCGGCCACGGTCTCGCTCGGCTCACCGGGCAGGACCTCACCCATCCAACGCAGGAACCATGCGAAGGTGGCGACGGTCTCGACGACCATGACGCACACGAGGACAAAGATGACCGTGTTGGTAGCACCAACCGCGAAGCCACCGGAAATGATCTGGAACTTGGAAAAGAACGTGCTCATGGGGGGCACGCCGGCGATAGCGGTCGCGGCGACCGCAAAGCCCACGCCCGTGACCGGGTACTTCTTCATGAGGCCCTGGATCTTGGGCAGCATACGGGTTCCCAGCGTGAAGCTGAGAGAGCCAGCGATGAGGAAGAACAGGGTCTTGGTGAACGCGTGGTTGAAGATGTGCTCGACGGCGCCGTTAAACGCCATCTGGCTTCCGAACACGGAGAGGCCCAGGCCAAAGAACACGTAGGCGAGCTGCGCGATCGTCGAGAAGGCGAGCAGGCGCTTCATATCCTTCTGGGGCAGGTACATGAGGAAGCCGAAGAGCATGGTCACGACGGCGTCGATGATGGCGACCCAACCGACGATCTCGGGGATATCGCCGGCGCTCGCAAGAGCGCGGGCGAACACGCACACGCCGACCTTAACCATGGACGCGCCATGAAGGTAGGCGGAAACGGGCGTGGGGGCCTCCATTGCGGAGGGCAGCCACATGTAGAGCGGGAACTGGGCGGACTTGGCCCAAGCAGCGAACAGGATGAGCAGCAGCACGACGGTCTTCATACCGGAATCGAGCTGGGAGATCGCGCTCAGCGCGAACGTGCCGGTTCCGGCGAACAGGAAGGCCGCGCCGATGTAGAGTCCCAGAGCGCCGATATGGGTGATGATGAGCGCCTTCATACCGGCCTTCTTGGCCGTGGGCGTCATGTAGTAGCTGATGAGGCCCCAGGAGCACACACCGGTGATCTCGAAGAAAACGAGCTGGCCGACGATGGTGGAGCTGTAGGCGAGACCGGCCATGGCGCCGATGAACGTGGAGAAGTACACGTAGAAGCGACGACGGGGCGCGTCGGGATGCTCCTTATTCTTATCGCTCATGTACGGGAACGAATAGATGACGACGAGCAGGCCGATAGCGACGAACGCGGGTGCGAGCAGCGTGCTCATCCGGTCGAATATGAAGCCCATGACCAAGGTCTGGCCCATACTCGCCCAGGTTACATCGACCGCGTTCATGCCGTTTCCGGCAAACGTCGCGGCCAAGCCAACGGAAGCGACCGTGGCGATGCCGCCGGCAAAGGCGCAGATCCATTTAGCGTAGGGACGCGGCAGCATGACGATGAGCAGGGAGCCCAGCATGGGGACGGCGATCGCCACCATGGCAAAGAGGGACAAGCTCGATTCGATTGACATAGTTTCTCCCTTCTCCCTACACGCCTACGACGACGAAGACGAACGCGAGGACCGCGATGCCGACGACGGCCCAGGTCTGGTTACCGAGCACCTTGAAGCGCGAACGGGAAACGGAGTTCTCGAGCACGCCGCAGACGACGAAATCGACCAGGCACTTGACGAGGAAGACGACGGCGCCCACGAGAGCGGTGACGCCGATGGTCGCGGGCTCTCCCCAGGGGATGAAGATGGAGGTGAACCAAGCGACGACCACGACCTGCTTCATGCCCATGGCGAGCTTCATCATGGCCAGGGACGGGCCGGAGAGCTCGGCGAGCGGGCCCTCCTGGAGCTCCTGCTCGGCTTCGGCCTGATCGAACGGAAGCTTGCCGAGCTCCATGTAACAGGCGGCCGCGAAGGCGACGCCGGCGAGGATAACGGCGACGACGCTCGAGACGTTGCCCGTAACGATGTGCTGACCCATGGTCGCAATGTCCGTGGAGCCGCACACGATGGCGACGGTGAACAGCGCGATGAGCATGGACGGCTCGATGAGCACGCTCATGAGGAGCTCGCGGATACCGCCGAAGCCCGCGTAGGCGTTGGAGGAATCCACGCCGGACAGCGCGAAGAAGAAGCGGGACAGCGCGAGCGCGTACATGATGGTGATGGCGTCACCAAAGACGGGCATGGGGCTCTGGAGCGTGAACATGGGCAGGCCCATGGCGAGCATAAACGACACCGCGAGGAACAGCGGCGGCATGATGCGCAGCACGAAGCTCGAGTCGGAACTCACGGACTCGGGACGCGCCATGAGCTTCGCGAGGTCCCGGTAATCCTGAAGGATGGACGGACCGCGGCGATTGTGCATCTTCGCGCGAATCACACGGGCGAGGCCGGAGAAGAAGGGCGCGACCAGCATGACCACGAGGCCCTGCGCCATCGCAAGAACGATGTTCATAATATCCTCCCCCCTCTCTAGACCATGACCACGGCGAGCACGAGGAAGACCACGAGCGCCGCGACGATGTAGCAGATGTATACGGAGTAGTTGCCGCCCTCGATCTTGGAGGCGAGGCCGGCCAGCTTGTCGGCACCCTCGCTCGGTGCATCGACCAGGAAACGGTCGGGCAGGGGCTCGACGCCCTGGGCGACACCGGTGAGCTTCTGGAACACGTGCGCGATGGACCAGCAGATCTTGGTGCATACCTCGCGCAGGGTGTAGAGCGGGCCCATGAAGAGTTCGACGTCGGACGCGAAGCTCGTGGCGACGACGGGCATGTGCTCGTTGGGCTCGTAGCCGCACGCCCAAGGGTCGGTCTTCTTAGCGGGGGCCTTGGCGCCGAGGCAGGACCTCAACGCGAACGCGAGGCCGGTGAGGACCACGAGCCCGATGGCGATCGCGGGGGTGGAGGTGGCGGCACCGGAAATCTCGTTCACGAGAGACACGCCCGAGGTGGCTGTGACGGCGGAGCCGGCAAGCACGCTCTGGGCGACGTCGCCCAGAACCGGGGCGATGACCGGGGAGCCGATTCCCAGTACCACGCAGATGGCCGCGAGGAGCATCTGCGAGAACAACATCGGAGCCGGGGACTCCTTGGCGTTCGCGGCCTCCTGGGAACGAGGGCTGCTCGCGAACGAGACGCCGTAGGCCTTCACGAAGCACGTGACGGCCAGGGCACCGGTGATGGCGAGGGCGGCCGCGGAGGCGACGGCGAACACCATGACGACCGGGTCGGAGAGCGTCGAGATGTTGAACAGGGACTGGTAGGTGAACCACTCGGAAACGAAGCCGTTGAGCGGCGGGATGGCCGAGATGGCAAGGGCACCGATGAGGAAGCAGACGGCCGTGACCGGCATGCGGCGGAACAGACCGCCCATCTTCTCCATGTTGCGCGTACCCGTGGCATAGAGCAGGGAGCCCGCGCCGAGGAACAGCTCGCCCTTGAACATGGCGTGGTTGAGCGTGTGGTAGAGGGCGGCCATGAGCGCGATCGTCGCGATGACGTCGTTGCCCAGGGCGTGCGCCGTCATGGACGCGCCGACACCGAGCAAGATGATGCCGATGTTCTCGACGGAGTGATAGGCAAGCAGGCGCTTGATGTCGTGCTCGTGGAGGGCGTAGACGACACCCAGGACCGACGAGATGGATCCGAAGACCAGGACCATGAGGCCCCACCAGAGCTGGACGCCCGAACCCGCGAGCAGGTCGAGACCGACCTTGAGGATTCCCAGGATGCCGATCTTGATCATGCCGCCGGACATGAGGGCGGACACGTTGGACGGCGCCTCGGGATGCGCCTGGGGCAGCCAGGAGTGCAGCGGAATGATACCGGCCTTCGCGCCAAATCCGAAGAACGCAAGGACGAAGCACGCGGAGGAGACGGCGGGTCCAAAGTCATGCGTACGGAAATCACTGAAGCTGAAGGAACCGCCCACGCCGTTGGTCATGAGCAGGAAGCTCGCCATGATGAGAACGAAGCCCACGTGCGCGATGACGAAGTAGAGCCAACCGCCCCTAATGGAGTTCTTGTTCTCCTCGATAACGACAAGGAAGTAGCTCGTAAGGGACATGAGCTCAAAGGCGACCAGGAACCAGAACACGTTGTCGGCGGTGATGACGAGCATCATCGAGGCGACGAAGGTGTTCATAAAGAAGCCGGCGCGCCCGACCTTGCCCGGGTACTCGTCGAAGTAGGACAGGCCGTAGATGAAGCCCGCAAAGGCGAGAATCGAGATGAGGACCACGATCAGGCCCGCAAGGCCGTTGAGCAAGAGCTCGAGACGGGCGAACGGGAAGAAGAAGACCGTGTTGAGGGACGAAACGTCGCCAAGCACGGCCTCGAGGCCCGCGATGAACGACAGCACGGCCGCGACGGCGCCGATCAGGCAGCCGGCGGTCTTGGCGGCGTTATCGGCCTTGATCAGCAGAACCGAGGCGAGCGCACCGATGCACGAGACGGCAAGCGATGCGATAAACAGCGTCATGCTATCCATTGTTTACGCTCCCTTCTGCTTTCTCGGACAGGCCCTGGGCCACAGCGGTAACGTCGACGACTGGACCGTTTTCGATCGAGCGCAGGCGCTTGGCCTCGTCGAGCTCGCGATCGGCCGCGCCGCCCATGACGGTCAGCGCCTTGGTGGGGCACGCCGCCACACAATGCGGGCCGTCCGGATCGAAGGCACACAGGTCGCACTTGACGGCGCAGGTGTACTGGCCAGGAGCCCACGTAAGCAGGCTGCTCAGGGACTTAGGATACGAAGGCGTCGGGTCGCACATGCCTGCGACACCGGCGATAGACGTGCCATCGGGATGGATGGCTCCGAAGGGGCACGCGATGGCGCACAGCCTGCACCCGATGCACTCCTGCTCCTTGACGTGGATGCGATCGCCATCGTGCTCGATGGCATTCACCGGGCAAACCTCGGCGCAGGGAGCACCCTCGCAATGGTGGCAGGCAAGGGCGGCCGAAATACCGCCGGTCTTCACGAGCGCCAGGCGCGGCGTATCCTGAAGACCCTGCATCCGGTGGGCGTCGGCACAGGCGGACTGGCATGTTCCGCAGCCGATGCACCTCTCCGGGTTGATGTCGATGAAGCGGTTCATCCCCACTTCCTTTCAAAATAACGGGCCGGGCTCCCGAACGTACGGGACGCCCGGCCCAAAAAGCCAACGAGAACGGGACTACACGATTTGGTTCACGTGCGTCTCGTCGTCGAACTTGGCGGCGCCAGGCTCAACGTCCTGGGGAGCAGCGGCGTCCACCAGAGCCTGCTTGAGCTCGGTGTACTGACGCTCTACCTCGCCCTCTGCCCAAACCTGGTCGGCAATGGCGTCGACCTGGCAGGCGGAGAACTTGTCCTCGGGCGTATGCGAGACCGGGTCGACCTTGTGAATGGTCAGCTCGTTGCACTTGCCGATCCACCACTGGTAGGTCATGTAGACCGTGCCCTTATTGATGCGATCGCTCACGTCGGCGCGGCTGTATACCTGGCCGCGGCGGCTATGAATCGAGACGATGTCGCCGTTCTTGATGCCGCGCGCCTGGGCGTCCGCGGGATTCATGCGGACAAAGCCGGGCTCGTCGGCGAGCAGCGCCAGCGTCTTGCAGTTGCCGGTCATCGAGCGGCAGCTGTAGTGACCGACCTCGCGGACGGTGCACAGAATGAGCGGGTACTCATCGTCGGGAAGCTCGGAGGGCGCCTCCCAGTCGTGCGCCATCAGGTTGGCGCGGCCGTCCTTGGTGGTGAACTTGCCACCAGCGAACATGTCGGGCGTACCGTGGTCGTTCACATCGGTGCTCTTGACCGGCCACTGGGCGTAACCGCCCTCGGGAGCCATCTTCTCGTAGGTCGCGCCCACAAAGTTGGGGCACAGGCTAATGCACTCGTTCCAGATCTGCTCGGTGTTGTCGTAGTGCATGGGATAGCCCATACGCGTGGACAGGTCCGCGAAGATCTCCCAGTCGTGGCGGCACTCGCCCTTGGGCGGAACAGCCGCGTCAAAGTGCTGGAAGCTACGGTCGGATGCGGTAAAGACACCCTCGTGCTCGCCCCAAGAGGTAGCGGGCAGTATGACGTCGGCGAGCATGGTCGTCTGCGTCATAAAGATGTCCTGGCAAATGAACAGATCCAGCTCGGAGAGCGTCTTGCGCATACCGGCCGAATCGGGCTCGGTCTGCACCGGGTCCTCGCCGTAGTTGTAGAAGCAGTGCACCTTGCCCTCGTCGACCAGGTGGCCCAGGTCGGTGAGTTTGTAGCCCTCCTCGAGCGGGAGCTTTTCCTCGGGCACGCCCCAAGCCTTGGCAAACTTGGCACGCACAGCCGGGTCGGTGACCTTCTGGTAGCCAGGGTACAGGTTGGGCAGCATGCCCATATCGCAGGAGCCCTGGACGTTATTCTGGCCACGCACGGGCGCGAGGCCGGAATTGGGTTTGCCGATCTGGCCGGCAACGCAGGCGATGGAGGCGATGGTGTGCACCGTCTTCAGGTTCTGCTTCTGCTGGCATACGCCCATGCCCCAGCCAATGATGGCAGAGGGCTTCGCCGTGGCGTACATCTCGGCAGCTTGGTGGATCAACGCGGGCTCGACACCCGTGATGTCCTGTACGGATTCGGGAGTGTAGTTCTTGATGGTCTCCCACCACTCGTCAAAGCCGTTCGTATGCTCGGCGACGAATTCCTTGTCGTAGAGGCCATCGTTGACCAAGCAGTTGGCAAAGGCGTTGAGGAACGCGACATTGCAACCGTTCTTGATCGGAAGGTAGAGATCGGCGATACGCGCGGTTTCGATATGGCGCGGGTCGGCGACGATGATCTTGCAACCCTTTTCTTTGGCTCGCACGATACGCCTTGCGACGATGGGGTGCGAATCGGCAGGGTTATAGCCGAAGAGGAAAATGCAGCCCGCATCCTCCATACCGGGGATGGAGCATGACATGCAACCTGAACCAACCGTGTCCATCAGACCGAGGACAGTAGGGCCGTGTCAAGTACGGGCGCAGTTGTCCACGCTGTGGGTGCCGATGCACGCACGCGTAAACTTCTGCATGACGTAGTTCGCCTCATTGCCGCCGCCTCGCGAAGAGCCGGTGGTCATGACAGCGTTAGGACCATATTCGTCAATTATGGCCTGCATCTTAGATGCGGTGAAATCCAGTGCCTCGTCCCAGCTTACGCGCTCAAGATCCGCGCCCTTAGTGCGGCGGATCATCGGGTGCAGTACGCGAGGAGTCAAGATCTTGGTGTCGTTGATGAAGTCGTAGCCGCTCATGCCCTTAAGGCACAGCTCGCTCTGGTTGGTGATGCCGTTGAGCGGTTCGGTACCCACGACCTGGCCGTTTTGGACCAAGAGGTTAAACTGGCAACCGGCGCCGCAATACGGGCAGATCACTTTATGCTTCTCCATGACACCCTCCTTCCTTTCTCTGCTACCGAATACTCGGTACTTATTTGACAATCATTGGGCCTGTCGCCCGACGCTTACGCCTCGTTTTCGATGGTGGCGCGGGCACGCTCGGCAGTCAGTTCTGCCAGACGCTCCTCGTCCACCAGGGTGAGGCCCTTGGTCGGACACGCCTCGGCACACGCCGGACCGCCGGGACGGTCCACGCACAGGTCGCACTTGAGCACGAAGCTCTTAGTCTGCGAACCCACGCGAACGTCACCCATCAAGACGGGGACCTGCGTGGTCGCCACGCTCACGGCGCCAAAGGGGCATGCCATGACGCAGCTCTTGCAGCCGATGCAGTTGTCCTCGTTGACGCCGATGCGATGGTTCTTTGGATCAAAGAACAAGGCGCCCGTGGGGCAGGCCTTGGCGCACGGAGCGTCCTCGCAGTGGTGACATGCCACCGGCGCGGAAATCTCGTAGGTGCGCGTTACGCGCAAGCGAGGTGCGGCGATGTTGCCGGGAATATCGTGCGCCTCGATGCACGCCGCCATACAGGTTTGGCACCCAATGCAGCGTGAAGAATCAGCCACGACTCGTTTATTGCCCATGTTGTTCACTCCCTCCTGAATCCCATGCCGGAGAGACCCTGTCGACGTTGCGCCGGACCGCCCGTGGTCCGGCATCGGCGTATCGAGTGCATGCGGCGAAACAGGCACTTCGATAGAGTTCCTCCAACGATATACAGGCTAAATATACGCAGTTGCAGCTGGCAAACTTGAGCATAGGCCCTGCATTACGGGTGTATTGCAGGGGTTTTGGCAGGTTGGAATTATTCTCTAGAAGCTATAAAGGTGAGTGTATTACATGCGTACGCCCAAGAAAGATTTCACGCTCGTTTCTGGTGAATGTAGTACGTTTGTAATGTTGTTCACACTCGATTACTCTAGTGCAATAAAGTAGTGGTTATAAGATTGGCTATTATAGCCAATACTGTATTTGACCATTCATATTGCACGCTCATTAAGGGCGGCCAGTGATGTCATCGACGCAAAAACGAGCCATCCTGCAGGTGCGCATTCGCGAAGAGGACAAACAGCATGCCGAGCGCCTCTACGACGCCATGGGCACATCGCTTGCCGAGGCCGTTCGCCTTTTTGTCGCGCAGAGTATTTTGATGCGCAAGCTTCCCTTTCAGCCGGTCGCCGTGCGCTCAAAGGACGGCACCGCCGCCTATGGATCGCTCAAAGCATATGGAGATCCCAATCGCCGCTCCGAGGAGCGCAATGCCTGGATTGAGTACCTTGCTACAGAAAGCGACGATTCAATTTTGGGTCCCGAGGAAGTAGATATCCATGAGTAGCACCATCATCGACGAGACCGTCATCCTGCGCTACCTGCTTGACGACGACGAAGTTCTGTCACCGCGCGCTGCCAAGGTCATCGCCACGCGCACCGCTCGCGTCTACCCCGAAATCATCACACGCGTCGTGGTCACGCTGCGCGACGTCTATAAGGTTCCCCGCGTTGAGATTGCTGCGGCCTTGAAAAGGCTGCTCGATGACGTCATGGTCGACGAGCCCACCGTTGTCGCCCTTGCCGTCAAACTCTTTGGCAAGACCCATATGGACTTTACCGACTGCCTCCTCGCAGCCCGAACCGCCATCTACAACGATGATGTCGTGAGCTTTGGCAAGCCCATCATCCAAGGCATGATCGATTACCGCCGCAAGCGTCAAACCGCTGCCGACGCCCGCGACCGCAGCACCGACGCCGCCATCGACAAGCTCCGCCATCAATCCCGCCACTAGCCCCATCCCGCCCTAAGTTGCGGTGAAATAGTTCCTGTTTTCAAGCTTCCACGGGCATTTTAGGAGCTATTCCACCACAACTTCCAGGTAGGCCATCCGATACCGGCAGCCTTAGACCGCGAATCCTACTGTTCGCCACGAAACGGGCCTATCTACTACGTTTAACCGATTGCCCTCGACCATACCGAAATCCGAAAAATCAAAACCGCTGGTAGACGGCTTGCTGATTTTCCGAAAATGCCGCTATGGTCGACCCCTGCGGGCCAAACGTAGTAGATGGGCCGCTTTCGTGGCTCAGCACCAGACCAGTCATTTTGGAACAGGGCTTTTGACCACACTTGCCAGCCGATCGCTAGAGTAGCCAAAAAAGCCCCGTCCCAAATTAGCTACCCAGGCCTTCAATGGGTTCGCAAAGGCCAAAAGACAGTCCGTATTTAACCGCAACTTAGGTGGGGTGCGAGGCGGCATCGATTCCCGTCACCCCGTACACTTACGAAAATGGCTCTGGTCCCAAAAGGAACCAGAGCCATTCGTCTATCTTATGGAGCGGGCGACGGGAAGTCCAAGGGTTTGCTTCGCAAACCCTTGTTTCGCTGCGGGCCATTGGCCCTTGCGTGCTGCGCTGGAAAATGCTCACGCATTTTCTCAGCTTCGCACCCTGCCGGGTTCGATTCCCGTCGCCCGGCACGCTTATGAAAACGGCTCTGGCACCAAATGGAGCCAAAGCCGTTAAAACTATCCTATGGAGCGGGCGACGGGAATCGAACCCGCGTCATCAGCTTGGAAGGCTGGGGTTCTACCATTGAACTACGCCCGCAAGATATGGTCGGGACGACAGGATTTGAACCTGCGACATCCTGCTCCCAAAGCAGGCGCGCTACCAAACTGCGCCACGTCCCGAAGGTGTTGAGCAGCTAAGGTCTAAACCTTGCGTGTCCCAAAGCGAAGGAAATTATAGGGGAGACTCCCCGCCTGTGCAAGCGCAGAAACCCTAGCTCCTCGAATGTGCGACAAACCGGCTGTGGAGCAGACCGATCACAAACGCCACCACGGCGACCGGCGCCCACGCGGCGCCGATATCTGCCAGGGGAAGCGCATCAAAGGGCAGCCACGTGCCCCCAAAGAACGCATCGCGGACCGAGGTGATCACGCTCTGCACGGCAACCGCGCCGCCGACCCATACCCACACCTGCGGATGAGCGTCGCAAAAGCCGTGCACCAGGCCCATCAGTACCAGCACGATGGCAACGGGATACAAGGCGTTGAGCATGGGCACCGAGAACATAAGAATCACGTCGAGGCCCACATTGGAGAGCACGCACGAAAACGCTGCGAACACAAAGGCGAGAATCGCAAAGGGACGGCGTATGGCCTCCTCGGAGGCCTCCGCTCCCCCTTCGACCACATACGTCTCGCAGAAGTAACGCGAGCAGCAGCTGATGAGGCCGATGCACACGTTCATGCAGGCGAGAAAGAAAATCGCAAATACCACAACCGTGCCGGCAAGGCCAAAGTGCATGGAGGCAGAGCGGGCAAGGATGGCGGCGCCATTGGTGGCATCGGGCATAACCGTGCCGAGCTGCATGCCGGCAAGCGCCAGGCCGCAATAGATGATGGCCATGAGCACGCCGGCGATCACACCGGAACGCGAAATCTCGAAGGCCACGCGTTTGTCATCGGTAACACCCAACTCGTGGATGGTCTCGGCGATGATGATGCCGAAGGCGAGCGACGCAAGCAGGTCCATGGTCTGGTAGCCGGTCAAGAAGCCTTGAACCGCAGCGCCGGCATCATAGGGAGCTTGCGGGGCAGCAGCCGGTCCCAGCGGCGAGATCACGGCAGCACCCACGACCAGCACGATGAGCGCGATGAGCGCGGGGCCCGTAATGCGACCGAGTACGCGTGTGATGACCCCCGGGCGCAGCGTAAGCACAAACGCGACGACAAAGAAGCCGACGGCAAACACCAGGCGAGCCGTGCCGAGCGAGACGCCCTCGGGCAGCAGCGGCACTAGCATCTCGAACGCCGTAGAGCTTGTGCGCGGAATGGCCAGGCACGGACCGATGGCCAGGTAGACCGCCGCAACGAAGAATTCACCAAACTTAGGATGCACGCGCCCGGCCAGCTCGCGGGCCGTGCCGGCGAGCGCGACGGCAATAAATCCCATGACGGGCAGACCGATGGCGGCAATCAGAAAGCCGAGCATGGCGACCGGCGTGGCAGAACCTGCCTGGAGCGCCAGCAGCGGCGGAATAATGAGGTTGCCGGCGCCGAAGAGCATCGAGAACAGGGCGATGCCAACGGTAACGACATGATCGGAGCGTAGACCACGCGGGGCGGATGAGGCCATATGCACACCTTTCGGGTCGAAACAAAAACGGGACGGGCAAAAACACCCGTCCCGCAAGTATAAACGGTCTAGCAGCTTTAGCAGGCTAAATCGCATAGAGCATCGATAGCCGTGTCAACTTCTTCGGTAGTGTTGAAATACCCAAACGAGAAGCGAACGATACCCTGGCGCTCGGTCCCCAGCGCGCGGTGCATGAGCGGAGCGCAATGGGCGCCGGGGCGCGTCGCAATCCCCCACCCTTGCATGAGCGCGTCCGAGATCTCGGCAGAGTCGATATCGCCCACGTTGAGCGACGCAATCGCAGAGCGCATCGGCTGGTCAAAGGCACCATAGAGCTTAATCCCCGGAATCTCGCGCACGCCGGCGAGGAAACGCTCGGCAAGCGCGCGCTCACGCGCCGCAATCGCCTCGGCCCCACCCTGGGCCTCGATAAAGTCGAGACCGGCAGAAAGGCCCGCGATGCCGTGACCGTTGAGCGTGCCCGCCTCAAGGCGCGTGGGCCACTCAAGCGGCTGCAACGCATCGAAACTGTGCACACCCGTGCCACCCATGGCCCACGGCGCAACGTCAATGCCCTCCGCAACGGCAAGGCCGCCGGTGCCTTGGGGTCCCATGAGCCCCTTGTGGCCGGTAAAGCACACGACGTCGAGCCCCATGTCCTGCATATCGATATGCGCCGTGCCGGCAGACTGCGAGGCATCGACAATCACGAGCGCGCCGGCCGCATGAGCCACAGCCGCCACACGTGCAACATCAACGGAGTTGCCGGTCACATTGGAGGCGTGCGTCACCACCACGGCACGCGTGCCAGGCGTCACCAGCCGCTCGAGCTCGTCGTAGTCGAGCAGGCCGTTCGCGTCGCAGCCCGCATGCTCAACGGTCACGCCCCGCTCTGCCGTCAGGCGGTTGAGCGGGCGCAGCACGGAGTTGTGCTCAAGCACCGTTGTGACCACGCGGTCGCCGGGACGCACCACGCCGTTAATCGCCGTGTTGAGCGCCGCCGTGGAGTTGGGCGTAAAACAAACATGGTCCGCCCTCGGGCAGCCCAGCAAGCGCGCAAGCTTGGCACGGCAAGCATGAATCGTACGAGCGGCATCGAGGGCACCCGACGTGGCGCCACGCCCGGCATTGCCGAGCGAGCACATCGCCTGCGTCACGGCATCGATCACCGTCTGCGGCTTGTGCATGGTCGTCGCCGCGTTATCCAGGTAGATCATCGCACGACCTCCCACATATCAATCACGGTATAGCCCTCGGTGGGAACGCCCGCCGCGGCGAGTTCGCCGCGCAGCAGCTCCTCATCGGCAGGCAACGCTTTCCACGCCAGACCACAGCCGGCAGCGACCTCCCCTGGCACGGGAATCGTTCGCCCGGGAAGGCCGCGCTCAATGCACAGGGATTCGCAGCCCATGGCGGCCGCCGTGGTGGGAAACGTGATGACAAGCGCCGGGCGCTTCTCCCTCATGGCAACTCCAACCAATACGCTACGGGCGCACGACGCGCACGGCCTGCTCCATCTTCTCCACGATCACGTACATGTTGGTGACCTCGCCCACCGCAAGCTGGTCTTTAATGCCATAGTGGTCCAGGCAGGTACCGCAGGTGAGAATCTCGACACCCTGCTCCGCCAGCCCCTTCAGGTCATCGAGCACCGGCGAACCCTCGACGGTGAGCTTGGCGCCGCCGTTGTAGAACAGCATGGTCGCGGGCAGCTCCTCCTGCTGCGTCACGGCAAAGATAAAGGCCTTCATGAGCTTGTGGCCCAGCTCGTCGTCGCCGCGGCCCATGCAGTCGGTGTAGACGGAAATGACGAGTTTACCCTTGCCGGCGCTGGCGTCGCAGAAAGCGGCACCGTCCTGCTCGGGATCGGCCACGGCAACGGCGCCAGAGGCCGCCACGGTCACGTGCCACTCGGCGTCAGAAACCTTCTCGACCGAGGCCGTACAGCCCTTCTCCTGCGCCATCTTGGAGATGTTCTTGACGGCGGTCTCGTTGTCGACCGAGGTCACGACGGCACCCTCGCCTTCAAGCTGCTTCAGGGCTTTGAGCGTCTTGACGACGGGCAGCGGGCAGGCATCGCCCATGGCATTGACTTCAATTTTGGTAGACATAGCAAAATCCTTTCGAAAGAACCGTTCTAGAGAACGGTAAACAGTTACATAAACGTGCGGGCTAGCGAACAACGCGAACGGCAGGACCGCCCGGCACCGGCTCGCACACGCGGCCGATTGTGGCGGCAACGCGCCCCTCGGCATCCAGGCGGCGCGCAAGCTCATCCACATCGGCAGCAGGTGCCGCGATAAGCAGGCCGCCAGACGTCTGCGGATCGTACAGCGCGTAGAGCATGCCCGGCTCCAGGTCATCGTCAGCCGTCACGCGCGGGCCAAAGAAGTCCTGGTTGCGGTAGGAGCCCGCGGGGATAATGCCCAGACGCGCCATGTCGAGCACCTGGTCAAAGAGCGGCACCGCCCCCGACGCAAGCTCAACCTGCACGCCCGAGCCCTCGGCCATCTCGCACGCGTGCCCGATCAGGCCAAAGCCCGTAATGTCGGTGCAGCCGTGAAGCTCAAGCCCCTCGGCCAGACGAATCGGCGCCTCGTTGAGGGTGCGCATCGAGTCAAACATGGCTGCGGCCTCGTCCTGCTCGATGAGCTCGCCCTTAATGGCCGTGGTGATGATGCCCGAGCCGATCGCCTTGGTCAGCAGCAGAACATCGCCTGCGCGTGCGCCGCTGTTGGCGAGCATGCGGTCGAGCGCGACAAAACCGCTCACGGACAGCCCGTACTTGGGCTCGTCGTCGTTGATGGTGTGGCCGCCCGCGATGGAGCAACCCGCCTCGACGCACTTGTCGGCGCCGCCCGCCAGAATCTGACCGGCAACTTCAACGCCCAGACAACTGGGTATGCAGAGCAGGTTCATAGCATGGCTCGGCCGCCCGCCCATGGCGTAGATGTCCGACAGCGAGTTGGCTGCGGCAATCTGGCCAAACAGAAACGGGTCGTCGACCATCGGCGGAAAGAAGTCGATGGACTGCACGAGCCCCAGGTTCTCCCCTACGCGAAAGACGCTCGCATCGTCGGAGGTATCGAACCCCACGAGCAGGTTGTCGTTATGCACATTGGGCAAGTCGCCCAGGACCTGGGCGAGGGCTCCGGGAGCCAACTTAGCGGCTCAACCGCTCGCGGCCGTCATAGACGTGAGCTTAATCTGATCGTCAGCCATCGATACCTCCTCTCATCGGTCAATCATTTTCTCCCAGTATACGCATGAATGCGAGCCTGCGGCGGATGCATTAATTGAGCGCCTGTGCGCGAATCGCCGCGCCGATGGCACCGGCAAAGCGAGCCTGGGGCGAGGTGGTCACCGGCGACCCCAGCAGCTCGCCCAACCGCTCCACCACGAAGGCGTTCTCGCACAGGCCACCGGTCAGGTAGTACGGGGCGCCCGCGGCCTGCCCGGCCATGGTCGCCACGCGCGAGACCACGCTGTCGATCACGCCACGCGCAATGTTCTCGCGCGGCTCACCGCGACCGATCAGGCTGATGACCTCGCTTTCGGCAAACACCGTGCACATGCTGCTGATCTTGGTGGGCTCGCCGGAACGCGCCAGATCGGCCATCTGCTGCTGGGAAATGCCCAGGCGATCGGCCATGATCTCCAAAAAGCGCCCCGTGCCGGCAGCGCACTTGTCGTTCATGGCAAACTTGGACACGCGGCCACTTTTAAGCTGAATGACCTTGGTGTCCTGGCCGCCCACGTCGATCACGGTGCCGTGGTCGCCAAACAGGCACACGGCACCGGTGCCGTGGCAGGAGATCTCGGTCACGACCTTGTGTGCATAGGGCACGGCGACACGACCGTAGCCGGTCGCGATCACGCGCACATCGTCGCCCGTCACGTCATAGCCGGCCGCTGCCAGTGCCTCGCGCAGCCGCTCGGAAGCATCGACCGAGGAGAACCCGGTTGGCTGCACGCACGTCCACGCCACCGAACCCTCCCCATCGACCACAGCAGCCTTAGCCGCCGTAGACCCGATATCGATCCCGATCCCTATCATGGCTCTCTCCCAATCTAAACATCAAAGGTAACGGCGTGTTCAGGCGCCTTAGCTCTAGGTTTCTCAGGTGCCGGAGATTGCCCCAAAAGAGGAGCGCAGCGTACTTTGGGTACGCAAGCGACGGTTTGAGGAGCAAGATCCCATGCCTGGGGAAGCTAGAGCGTCTCGATAAAGGCGGCGATGCGCGTCTCGATCTGGCCCATGTCGCCGTTGCTGTAGTCGGTCTCGATCTTCATGTACGGAATATCCGCACCCTCGACGGCCTCCTGCATGCGTGCGCTCTCAACGTTAAAGGTGTGGCAGGCCTGCAGCACGCTCTCTACCACGCCATCGACATGGTACTTCTCGCACATGGCCAGCGTGTTTTCCATACGACCGTCGTTGGGCGTCATGACCGAGCAGTTAATGTCCAGGTAGCGGTCGGCGATGGCGCGCAAGATGTCGGGAGCCTCCGGGTCGATCATCATGGCCGCCGTGCGCTCGCCCGAGCAGTCGTCCATGCACACGACCACGCCGCCGTTGGACTCGATGGTGCGGCCGATCTTGTTGATCACACCGCCCACCGGGCAACCGGTGATCAGAATGCGCTTGGCGTCCGCCGCAACCGGGCGCTCGCCCGCGTCGTAGGCCTCGCGCAGCTTGGCGACCTTTTGCTCCAGCTGCTGCGTATAGGCCTCGATATCAAAGCTGAACGTACCGGCAAACATAGTGCTCATCAAGTCGACGCCGCTCATGGCCGCCGGCTGGTTGGCCTGCAGCGCAAACATCTTGAGCTGAGCCGCACGCAAGCGGTTGCGACGACGGACGGCAGCACGCAGGTCATCGTCGGTAATCGTGATGCCGTAGAAGCCCTCGAGCTCCTCCTTGAGCAGGCGGCACTCCTCGTACCAGCCTTCGCGCTCGTAGGCGCGATCGCGACCCTGCGGAAGATGCAGAATGTGCGTGCGCTTGAGCTCGTTGAGTAGCTCGTACATCTTCTTCTTGCCGTCGCAGGTGGTCTCGCCGATGATCATGTCGCTAAAGTACGTAAACGGGCACTTTTGCGAGTAGGCAAAACCGTAGGTCGACTTGATGAGCGGGCAGAGGTTTGCCGGCAGCACCTTCTCGGCCTCGGGAATCACCTCGTCGGATGTGCCGCACAAGGCCACACTTGCAGCGCCCGCGGCATCGATAATCTCGAGCGGCGTGTAGCTGCACAAAAAGCCGACCAGGCGATTACCCGCCTGCTTATAATCCTTGACGCGAATAAACGCCGCCTTGTGCTGCTCGTTGAACTCCTCAAACGTGGACGGCAACGGCTGCTCAATATATTCCGACATATAGCTCCTTAACAAACCTTTTAACCAACCAAGGAAACGGCTTTCCCAGGTGCTCGAGGTTGCCGTGAAAGAGGAGCGCCGCGTACTTTGGTACGCAAGCGACAGTTAGAACGGCAAGATCGGGTGCCTGGGGAAGCCGCCGAGACGGATAGCCCTAAATGGTTTCCAAGAAAGCCTCGATCCTGGTTTGCAGTTGGCCTGCATCCTCGCCGGCGTAGTCGGTCGTGATGTGCATAAACGGAATGCCGGCCTCCTCGGCGGCCTTCTCCACGGCAAACGACTCCATCTCGTAGAGCGTGCAGAACTGCAAGGCCACGTCGACGATACCGTCGGCATGCAGGTCCTTGGCCATCTGGACAATGTCCTTCATACGCTGGTCGTTGGGCGTAAAGACAGCGCAGTTGATCTTAAAGTAGCGCTCGGCGATGGCGTCGAGCATCTCGTCGACCGTCTCGCCGGACTCGTCGACCAGGTCCTTGTAGTAGCGCGAGCCCGTGCAGGACTCCTCGCCTACCACAACGCCGCCGGCCTTCTCGATAAGGTTGAACAGCTTCCAGTTGGGCACGGCCATGGGCGTACCGGTGTACAGGATGCGCTTGGTCCCCTTGGGTGCCACGCCCTCGCCGGCCTCGACACGCTGCTCGCACTCAGCCGCCATATCGTTGATGGCTCCGGTCAGACGCGGTGTGTCGTCCATAAAGGCGGCCTGAACGGTCAGCAGGCTGTCGAGACCGCTGATGGGCGCAGGGTCGGCAGCGCGGGTCGCAGCGAGGCGCTGCAGGGCGCGGCGCTTCTCATTGACGGCGTGGATGGCAGCCTTCAGACGCTCGGGCGTAATCTTGACGCCACACTCTTCCTCGATCTTGGCGGCGAGCTTCTTGACCTCGGCCTTCCAGGTCACGAGCGTCGACTCGTCGTGTACGTTGGGAATATCCATGACGTACATGTTCTTTTGCGTGGCAAAGAACTCGTAGGCTTTCTTCTTGCCGTCGCAGGTGTTCTCGCCCACCACCAAGTCGCTCGACTCAATGTAGGGGCAGACCTCGCCCAGCTTAAAGCCGGCAAAGCTCTTGATGAGCGGGCAGGTGTTGCGCGGCAGGTGCTCCTCGACCTTATCGGTTGCCCAATCGGCACCCGAGCACAGACCCACGGGGATACCGTCGCAGGCGAGCACAATCTCCTCGGGCACGTAGACGCAGAAGCTGCCAACAATCTTGGTGGCCTCGCCGGCCTCCTTCTTGTCGAGCATCTCCTTAATTCGGCCGCTGTGGATGTTGGTGGCGACAAAATCCAGGTAGGACGTGGACTTGGGGCGATTGTTCTGCGTCAGGAACATATCGCCGTACATCTGGCCCACGGCGCCCAGCAGCATGTCGTGGTCGGCAAGATTCATGCCGAGGCTCTCCCACATCGGATGGAAATCGAATTCTTCAGCCATGGTGGTTCCCCTCTCGAACCAAAAATGAATAGCTACGGTATTGCTGCACGGTGGGTGGCGAAAACCCAGCCGCGCCTAAACCCGGAATTTTGGGGAACCTGCTTTGCGGTCGATTATTTAGTTGCGCGTCGTCTCTCCCGGAGCCGTGAACATACCTGCTCATATGCGGCTCCGAGCCATATACAGGGCGCGCGCCGCAACGCGACGCGAATA
Organism: Collinsella aerofaciens; assembly: GCF_015553355.1. Classification (GTDB taxonomy): domain Bacteria; phylum Actinomycetota; class Coriobacteriia; order Coriobacteriales; family Coriobacteriaceae; genus Collinsella; species Collinsella aerofaciens_V. The sequence goes on along the minus strand of NZ_JADNGN010000005.1, from coordinate 27,487 downwards.
TGTCTTCTGCGGCATCAGCGCGCCCTCCTTTTCTCGTCGAAGGTAACTATATCAACGGTTGTCGTCCAGACGAACACCGCCGACATGCGTACGACAGCGTCGAGATGTGAGCATCTCACTGTCTGATAATTAATTATCAGACAGATAAGGTTTAGTCATGTAGAAATCGGCGAACGGCGAAGTGAAAACAAAGCGGTCGAGGACTACCTCCTCGACCGCATCGCCCCCGCATTATCGGCAAACGAGATGAATCCTGCTTGCATCAAAATGCATGCGCAGAGTCTCACCCGCCTGCGGCAGCTCTTCCACGGGTACACTCACCTTATTCACCTTCCACTGCAAACGCGTGGGCGCATCAATACGCGGCACGTCCAACAGCACCAGCCGCTCAAAACGCGAATCGCTCACACGGGCCACATGCAAGTCGTAACTGTTGCGGCCCCGCTCGGCACGGTTATCAACATGGAAGTAACTCGCGCGAATGCCCAGGTACGCTGCATTATCGGGAACCTCGCGACCCACATTAAAGGTCATGCCCCAGTCGAGGGCCTCAACTTCTTCGTCGCCGATCTTGCGCGCCCGGCTTGTGTTCTTGCAGCCCGTCAGGCGCAGTGCCGCCAGCGTCTGCGGACGGCGGACCACGTCCTCGACGGAGCCGATCTCCTCAACATGCCCGTCGTGCATCACGCAGATGCGCTGGCACAGGCGGCACGCTTCGTCGATGTCGTGGCTCACGTAGAGCACGGTGCGGTTGCATACATCGAACAGGTCGAGCATGTTCTGTTCGAGGGCGCTCTTAAGATAGGAATCGAGTGCGCTCATGGGCTCGTCGAACATAAAAATGCCCGGATGCGCCGCCACCATGCGGGCAAGCGCCACACGTTGTTGCTGACCGCCCGAGAGTCGCGCGGGATAGCGGTCGGCAAAATCGGACAGACCGAAAATGCCCAGATAGCGCTCGGCGAGCTTTTTGCGCGCGGCGGCGTCGCCCGCATCCTTTACACCGGCGCATACGTTATCGGCCACCGTCATGTTGGGAAACAGCTGATAGTTTTGGAACAGCAGGGCGCATTTTCGCTCCTGGGGCGACAGGTTGATGCCCGTCGCCGAGTCAAAAAAGGTCACGCCGTTGACGACGATCTTGCCCTCGTCGGGCGTCTCCACGCCGGCGATGCAGCGCAGCGTACAGCTCTTGCCGCAACCCGAGGCACCGAGCAGCGCCACACGATCCTCGCCGGCCTCAAGCTGCATGTCGAGCATAAACCCGGGATAGCGCTTTTTGATATCCAGAACGAGCGACATGGCCTATCGACCTCCCTGCAAAGCGGCATCATCGCGCATGAGCTCGGCCAGCGCCTCGCGATCGATACGCAAGGCATCGCCGCCCGCCGGGTCGAGCGAATCGCCCTGTCCGGCAAGATCTTTGATCCGCTTGCGCTCCGCACGGGAAAGGCCCCGCTCGCGATACTTTTGCGAATGAGCGGTGTACATATTGATGAACAGGATGACCAGGAAACTGAACACGATTACGACGATGACCCAAAAGAGCGCCACCGACGTGTTGCCGCCCATCCACTCAAAGTAGATGGCGATGGGGATGGTCTGGGTAATGCCGGCGTAGTTGCCCGCAAAGAACAGGGTGCAGCCAAACTCGCCCATGGCACGCGCGAAGGCGAGCACCGTGCCGGCGGCAATCGAGGGCCAGCCAAGCGGCATCATGAGCTTGGCAAAGATGCGACGTTCGGACCATCCCAAGGTTCGCGCGGCGTCGAGCATCTGCGTGTCGAGGCTCTCGAAGGCTCCGAGCGCCGTGCGGTAGACCAGGGGAAACGACACCACCACGGCGGATATCACCGCCGCGGGCCACGTAAAGACGATCGAGATGCCATGCGCGATAAGCCACCGACCGACCCCGGTCGATCGACCAAACAGCATGAGGAGCAGAAAGCCGCAAACCGTGGGCGGCAGCACCATAGGGATGGTAAAGACCGAGTCGAGCAGGCCCTTGATGCGACTCGAGGTACCCATAGTCTTCCACGCGGCGAACAGGCCCAGCGCAAGGGAGATCACCAGGGCAAGGCCGCTCGTTTTAATGGACACCCAAAACGGGCGATAGTCGATGTCGCCCAAAAAGGAGACCAGAGAGGTCAAGGGCCCTTGCTCATCCCGCAACATGACAGACGACGCCTCTACCATTTGAGCGCTATCAAGCCAACGCGCGCCGCCCTTGGCATCACCCGAGGCTGATGCAATCACCACATAGCGGTCCCCATCCGCACCGCGCTCATCAAAGCCATAGGTATACCCGCCGGCATCAAACGTTGTTTCCGCCGTGACATACCAAGGAAGATCCACGTCCCCCAGCCGCGCACCTCCCATGCAGTTTGCGCTGTCGAGGTCACAGACGAGGGCCTTGAGACCCGATACGCACTCGTTGTCCTGCGGATCCAATCCATACTTCTCGACCGCCTTGGGCGATATCCACGCCACAACGCGATCGGCAGCAGGCGCCACTACAAGGTCCACATCCTCGTCAACGGGAAACCGGTAGCCCTCAGGCTGGCCCTCCATGGCACGAGCGGTCCCCTTCGCCAACCGCTCAAAACCCTCGATTCCATAGGAAAGCCCATGAGCGGTCGCAGCAACCTGGGCCCCGTCCTCGGCGTCCCCGGCAAACGCAAATCCCGGCACCCAGCAAAGCGCGAAGGTCAAAGCACAGGCGACAAGCATGCGGAATCTATTAAGCACGAAAAGCTCCAAGCGAATACAAGGACGGAGTGAAACACAAAACGATGGAATTATCGCGCCAAGCCGCACTACTCGGAAAGCTCAAAGCCGTACTTAGCCCAAATCTTCTGAGCCTTCTTGTTGGTCAGACAGAAGTCGATGAACGCCTTGGCCTCGTCGGCGTGCTCGGAGCTCTCGGCAACGGCACCCGGGTACACGATGGGTTTGTGCGAATCCTCGGGGCACACGAAGGCTTCCTCGATGCCGTCGTAGCGGAAGATATCGGAGCTGTAGACAAAACCGGCCACGCAGTCGCCTGTAGAGACGTAAGACGCAGCGGTGCCGACCTTGTCGGCCAGGGCCACCTTGTCGGCGATCTCGGGCACATACTCGCCGTCGTCGCCCTCGGTACCGGTGTAGAGGCCCACGGAGGCCAGGGCCTGGTTGGCGTACTTGCCGGCGGGGACAGTCTTGGCGTCGCCGATGGCGATCTTGCCGTCCAGATTCGCGACGTCGGCGATGGCCTCAACCTTGGTGTCGGAGCCCTCGGCGCGAATAATCACGAGGTCGTTGACGAACATGTCCTCACGGGTGCCGGCGTCGACGAGCTCGGCGGTCTCAGCGTCATCCATGGTGCCCTTGGAAGCGGTGATGAGCACGTCGACCGTGGCACCGGCGCGCATCTGCTCGACGAGGTCGCCAGACGCCTTAAACTGCGTGTCGGCAAACGTGGTGCCGGTCTGCTCGGTGTAGAACTCCTGAACCTCGGGCAGGGCCTTCTCGAGCGAGTTGGCGGCAAAGACCTGCAGCTCGACAGCCTTCTTCTTAGAGGAAGACTTGACGGAGCCGGCATCGGAACCAGCGGGCTCGGACGTCTTGTTGCCCGAGCAGCCGGCAAGGCCAAGGCCGGCGGCAGCGGCAGCAGAAAGCGAGACAAAACCGCGGCGTGAAACCATATCGAACATATTCAACCCTTTCGAACGCTATGCCCGCGCACCCCGCCGCAGGCTTTATTCTGTTACTAGATTATACTTCCGCGCGAATAAAGATAATGAGAAATTATTCTCGCTAGAGAATATAGTTTCGAGTTGCCGTACACCTCGGCGTCGCTTCGGCGGAAAACAAAGGCGGAGCAGCCGTTCAGGTCGCCCCGCCGCAGGTAAACCGCTTATTTGGTATGTCCGCCGCCCGCCGTCATTTGGGCCGCATGCTCCAGCTGATCGCTCACGGCCTCCCAGCTTTCGCGGGCCGCTTTCGTGGATCCCGGAAAGTTGATGACAAGCGTATGCCCACGCTGCATGCACACGGCGCGCGAGAGCATAGCGCGGCGCGTCTTGGTCATGGAGTACGCACGGATTGCCTCTGCAATACCCGGCACATCGCGGTCGCAGACGGCACGCGTCGCCTCGGGCGTCACGTCGCGCATCGAAAGTCCCGTGCCGCCACAGGTGAGCACGACATTGGCGTGGCACTCATCGGCGGCTTCCACAATGGCATCACCGATCTCGCTGGCGTCGTCGCGCACGACCACATGCGAGGCGACCGTCCAGCCCTGCGCCTCGATAAGTTCCTCGAGTGCGGCTCCAGCCTCGTCCTGAGCAAGATCGCGCGTATCCGAGCACGTCACGATCGAAATCTTCAACTCCATAGTCTTCCTCCTACAACACCGTGCCCTCGGGCAGGTCGACACGCACGACATCCACGACGTCGCCCGCCTTGAGCTCGCACGGTCCTTCGTCAATACGCAGCAGGCAGTTGGACCGCTGCATCGTGCCGAGCAGCGCCGAATTCTGCGTCTTGGCCTCGGTCACCAACAGCTCACTGGTCTCGGGGTCGCGCAAAACCGTGGCGCGATCGAAGAAGCGTCGGTCCTGGCGCTTTTTCACGCCGTGCGTGAGCGTCGCCTGCTGCACGGGACGCACGCCCTCGGCAAAGCCGCGCATCTTGCGAATCGCCGGACGGGCGAGCATCTCAAAGCCCACATACGCCGCGGCCGGATTGCCTGAAAGCCCTAGGTAGGGCTTGCCCCCGAGCAAGCCAAACGTGATGGCCTTGCCCGGACGCATCGAGATGCGATCGAACAGCACCACGCCCTCGCGCCGGACGAGCGCCGTCACGTAGTCGTAATCGCCCGCCGAGGCGCCGCCGCTCGTAATGACAAAATCGCACTCTCGCGTGGCGCGATGCACCAGCTCGCCAATCGCCTGCTCATCGTCGGGCGCAATACCGTAGAACACGGGCTCGGCGCCGGCATCGAGCGCCTCGGCCATCAGCGCCGAGGAGTTGGAATCGCGAATCTGACCGCGCGCCGGTACCTTACTCGGTGCGACCAGTTCCGTGCCCAGCGAGATGATGCCCACACGTGGGGCAGCGTGTACCTTCACGCTCGCGTATCCGGCGCTTGCCAGCAAGCCGGCGCCCGCCGGAGCCACGACCTCGCCGGCATGCATCACAACATCGCCGGCATGGGCCTCCTCGGCGGCAGAGCGAACGTTCTCCCCTACCTTGGCAGGCGCCGAGAAGCGAACGTGCGAGCCCTCGTTGCCATCGCCATCGAGTACGTCGACGATCTCGTACTTCACCACGGCATCGGCACCTTCGGGCACCGGCGCGCCCGTCATGATGCGGACGGTCTCGCCCGCGCCGATTGTGCCCTCAAAGACATGGCCCGCGGCCTCGTGTCCTACGACGGAGAGCGTCACCGGAGTGTCACCGGCGGCCGCAGCAAGATCGGCTGCGCGCACGGCATACCCGTCCATGGCGCTGTTGGCAAACGGCGAGATGTCGATATCGGCCACCGCGTCCTCGGCCAAGGGAAGACCGGCGGCCTGCCACACGGGAATCTCGACGAGATCGGTCGGAGCAACGTGCGACAGAACAATCGACTGCGCGTCCTCCAGCGGAATGAGTTTCTCTGCCATATGCACCTCTTAATGCCACGGCGCACAACAGGGGCGCCGATTCTTTATGCTTGTCTCAGTATAATCCCCCGACGCACGACCGCGACTCGGCCTGCACCCGCAAATACACCTGTCGGTTGCAGGCCGCGAAACAGAATGGAAACCAACCCACCGGCTCGTCGCGTTTACCGCGTTTTATAATGCTTGCGTTGCAACCTAAAAGAGGAACGTATGGCTCATAACGACAAACCCGAAAGCGCAAACGAAGCGCAGGATCATTCCCAGCCGCTCGACGAAGGCGGTTTTTTCTCCCTGAACGACGTCATCACGGCAGGCAGGCATCAGCTCACCCGCTCTGAGCATCTCTTGGCTGCCGACACGCGCCGCAACGCTCGCAACCTACTCGCGAGCGCCAAGTTGCTCGCACTCGTCGTCATCGTCTCGCTCGCCATGGGCGTTGCCGCTTGGGCGTTTTTGGCCTCGCTGAATATCGCGACCGATTATCGCGAGCACCATGCGTGGATTTACGCGCTGCTTCCCGTTGTGGGCGTTGCCACCGCATGGATGTACAAAAACCACGGTCTTGCCGCCAAACGCGGTAACAACCTGGTCATCGACTCCGCTCTGGGCACACGCCTCATCCATATGCGCATGGCCGTCCTCACCTTCGTCTGCTCCACGCTCACGCACCTAACGGGCGGATCGGCCGGTCGCGAGGGAGCCGCGGTGCAGATTGGCGGCACCATCGCCAGCAACATCTCGAGCCTCGCCCACCTCAAAAAGCATGACCACCACGACCTCATGCTCGCCGGCATCTCGTCGGCCTTTGGCGCCGTATTCGGTTCGCCCCTTGCCGGCGCGTTCTTTGGCATGGAGATGTGCTTTATCGGCAAAATCGACTACACCGCGGGCATCTACTGCCTGGTCGCCTCGTTTACCGGCTACTTTACATCACTCGCCCTGGGTACCGAGTACGAAGCGAATGTCATCGCCAGCGTTCCCAACATGACACCACGGACGGTTGTCATCGTTGTTATCAGCGCCATCATCTTCGGTCTGACGGCACGCCTCTTTGCCTGGTCGGTTCGAACCGTCAAGAGCCTCTACGGTCGTTTTATCACCAATTACCTCGTTCGCGCACTCATAGGCGCACTCGTGGTTTTGGCCGCCTATGTCCTCCTCGACGCCTGGGACTACGCCGGCCTTTCCACGTGGCTTTCCGGCGCCGGATTTGCCGGCAACACCACCCTGGCGGACGCAGTCATCAAGTTGGTCGTCACAGCGCTCACCCTGGGCGCCGGCTTCCAAGGCGGCGAGGTCACGCCCCTGTTTGGTATCGGTGCGGCGCTCGGCGGCTGGATCGGTTGCCTCGTCGGAATCGATCCCAGCTTTCTAGCAGCGCTGGGCATGCTCGGCGTGTTCTGCGCCGGCCTTAACGTGCCTATCACCACCTGTATGATGGCCATCGACCTGTTCCACGGCACGGCAGCCGGGTTCTTTGTCATCGTGGCCTTTATCAGCTATCTCGCCGGCGGCCACCGCGGCGTGTACCCCGCCCAGCGCATCATCTCGCCCAAGCGCCGTTCGCTTATTGTGGATGAGGGCGGTACGGTAGCGGATGCTATCGAGCGCCACAACGACCTGATAGAGTAGATGAAATAATCGCCGTGCAGCCACAATCAGGGGCAATTCGACCTGAGCGCGACCGCACCGTAACGTCATACGCCGGGAGTCGCCCCATGCACGCAACTGATTTTGGTCGCACGCTCATCATCGCCAACCCAGCCGCCCAGTCGGGTGCGGCGCGCGAAGTTGCCGAGCGCCTGCAACGCTTTTTGGACATGACCGCACGCGCATCCCAGTTTGACCTGGTGCTAACCGAACGTATGGGACACGCCAAGGAGCTGGCCGCCCAGGCTCAGGGCTATCGCACCGTTATCGCCCTTGGCGGCGACGGCGTGATCCACGAGGTCGTCAACGGGCTTATGACGCAAAAGGAGGACGCCCGCCCCGCTCTTGCCGTCCTGCCCGTGGGCTCCGGCAACGATTTTGCCCAAACGCTCGGCATCGAAGATTTCTCCGGCAAGAATTTTGGCGCGCTGCTCACCTGTGAGCTGCAGCGTCAGGACATCGGGCGGATTCGCTCATGGAACCCCGCATGCGGCAGCGGCGAGGCTACCGTTGAGTACTACGACCAGACGCTTTCGGTCGGCATCGATGCCGCCATCGGCCTTGGCACCACCGAACTGCGCAAAAAGACTGGCCTGACGGGCGCTCCGCTCTACACCCTCTCGGGACTTGAGCAGTTTGGCCTGCGCTATCGCAACTACCCCATGACAGTCAGCTTTGACGGCGCGCCCGCCGAGCGCGTGAGGGCGATCGTTATGGCGATTCAGCTGGGCCCCACGTATGGCTCGGGCTATCGCATCTGCCCCGATGCCGACCCCTGCGACGGCGTACTCGACGTCTGCTACGCCTGCGGCCCCGTCCCTCGCGCGGTTGCCCTGCCTATGTTCCTTTCGGCCAAGGACGGCCACCATACCAAGTTGCCAGCAGTTCGTATGCGCCGCTGCCGCCATGCCGCACTCACCTTTGAGGAGCCCGACTACCCCATCCAAGCCGACGGCGAGCCCGTTGTCGCCTCGCACATCGAGGTCGACGTCCTTCCCGCCGCTCTCGAAGTCTGGCACCCAACCCGCTAACCCCCCATAAGTTGCGGTGAAATAGGGACTGTTTATGCAGTTAAAGCCGCAAAACAGTCCCTATTTCACCGCAACTTATGAGGAAGCTATTCGTCGCTGCCCGGCTTGCGACGGTTGGCCTTTTTAATGGCGTTGAAGTGCTTGTCATTGAGCCTGCGCTGGCGAGAGCGCTGAGGCACCTTGGTCTTTACGCGTCGGCGCGGTGGACGCCCGCGACGCTCAAGCTCAGCGCGCAGCTTACGCAGGCAGCTGCTACGGTTTTGGAACTGACTGCGGCTCTCGCGCGCCGTCACGGTAATTCCCGAAGGGATATGTTTCATGCGCACCGCCGAGTCCGTCGTGTTGACGCCTTGTCCGCCCGGACCAGTCGCGCGAAACACCTGCACCTCGCAATCGCGCGCCAACTCCTCAGCCGACATCTCGGCATAGCGCGCATACTCGCGCCATCCCATCTTGTTCTCGTCCATATCAACACCTCCCCTCATACAAAAAATGTGACAAAGGGACAGTCCCTTTGTCACATCGCATACCAATCGCTTGTGTTGCGCGCTTAGGCGAAGGTGATCTCGCCGTTCTCGCAGTCCATATCGGCGATACGTGCCAGGCTCTCAACGCGGAAGCCGCGCTTACGGAGCTTATCGCCGCCGCCCTGGAAGCCCTTCTCCACGGCAATACCGATGCCGGCAACTTCGGCGCCCGCAGCCTCGCAGATCTTAATAAGGCCCTCAAGCGCGCAGCCGTTGGCCAGGAAGTCGTCGATGATCAGGACCTTGTCGCCCTCGGACAGGAAGCGCTTACCCACAATGACCGGGTACTCCTTCTGCTTGGTAAAGGAGTAGATGGTCGTGGCATACTGCTCGCCGTCGAGGTTGATGGACTGCGCCTTCTTGGCAAAGACCACCGGCACGCCGCCAAAATGCTGAGCCGCGATGCAAGCCATGCCAATGCCCGAAGCCTCGATCGTCAGGATCTTGTTGATCTCGACACCCTCGAACAGACGGGCCCACTCGGCGCCCATGTGGTCGAACAGTTCAACGTCGCACTGGTGGTTGAGGAAGGCATCAACCTTAAGGACGTTACCGGCCTTTACGATGCCGTCATGGCGAATACGATCCTCAAGCTCCTGCATGGCGCAACCCCTTCTCGCGGCAACGATACCGCGCGATTAATAAACGTTGTTCGATAGTCTACCACGGACCGACCCCCGCCCGTCCCACAAGCCGCATCGCACCACAAACCAGTCTTTTTGGGACGGCGCGAATCGTGGCAGACAGCCTCCCAACACGCTAATGGCGGGCGCGCATCGTCACCAAACGCACCATGGCAAGCGCAAAGCCCACAGCGGCCACAGCCATAAGTACGTAGAACACCGAGCGAAAGCCGAATAGGAATACATCCGGACGGCCTGCAACAAAACTGGTCACGGCCTCGCCCATCGCCACGCTCATCTGCCCATACAGGATATGCGACGCCGCCGTAATGCCGAGTGCCATGCCGGCGTAGCGCGCCAGGCTGCCCAGGCTGCCCGCAAAGCCGAGCGCTTCGCGCGGAGCTGAGCCCATATACAGCGAGTTGTTGGGGCTCTGGAAAATCGACGTGCCACACGACATAAACGCAACGCAGCACACGATCACAGGAATAGAAGAGTGCTCGTCGAGCGTGCTTACCGCAAAGAGACCGCACACGTACACGCCCAGGCCGACCGCCGTGGGGCCCTCGCAGCCAACACGGTCCGAAACCGTACCCGAAAGCGGTCCGATAAAGGCATTCACCATCGGCAGCGCCAAAAAGAGAAATCCGGAAATGTCGGAACCAAAGCCATGGGCGTCCTGAAAATAGAACGGCAGGATAAACTCAGATGCGCCAATACCAACGAACACGATGAGCATGCAGGCAAGGTTGATGGTGAAGGCCGAATTTGCAAAGCAGCGACGAGCGGCCTCGATCAGGGACATGGGGCGCTCGCCGGCCTCCGGCTTAACATGCGGCAGCGTGTAGAGCCCCACGATAAACGAGATGACGCCAATGGGCAGGTTGATGAGGAAGATGCTCTCCCAAGGAAAGCTTGCCACCAGCATGCCGCCGAGCACGGGGCCACACATCATGCCGAGGGCCACAAAGGTCGCGAGAATACCCATAGCACGGCCTCGTTCGCGCGCCGGGAACGACTCGGTGATGATACCCATGTTGTTAGCCATGGCCGCCGCGCAACCGACGCCCTGAACAATGCGTGCCAGGATAAGAACCTCGAGCGAGGCCGAAAGGCCGCACAGCAGGGAACCGACCGAAAAGACGATGACGCCCAGCTGGAACACATTCACCTTGCCGCGCACGTCGCCCAGACGGCCAAACGGCAACATAGCCACGCATGTCGCAAGCAGGTACACCGAGCTCACCAGCTGAATGCGATCGAGGCCCACGTCCAGCTCCTTTTGCATCACGGGCAGCGCTACGGTCACGACGGTCGAATCCAAACACACCATAAACGTCATGATGAGCACGGTAAATAGAATCGCCCATTTGTTCTTGCCATGGGTGTCGCCCTCTAGGGCAATATGCTCGCGGCGCAGCTGCTCTGCAGTTTTCTCCATATCCATCCTTTCGAGTGGCGCAACGCAAAAACGGGGCCCCAATCGCCTGTAAACAGTCGCAATTGGGGTCCCGCCTACGGAATCGGAACGAAAGGCCACCGAAGCTTTCTGCCAGCATCGGCACCTTGTACGGAGCTAGCCTAGCACTGCTCGAGTGCCTGCTCAAGGTCGGCAATCAGATCGGCCGTGTCCTCGAGGCCGCACGACAGGCGCACCATGTCGGCGGAGATGCCACAGGCGATGAGCTCCTCATCGTTCATCTGGCGGTGCGTAGCGTTAGCGGGATGCAGGCAGCAGGTGCGGGCGTCGGCCACATGCGTGGCGATCTGGGCGAGCTTGAGGCTCTTCATAAAGGTCTCGGCCGCCGCGCGACCACCATTAAAGCCAAAGCTCACAACGCCGCAGGTACCGTTTGGCATGTACTTCTGAGCGAGGTCATAGTACTTGTCGCCCTCCAGGCCCGGATAGCTCACGAAGCGCACCTTGGGATGGCTCTGCAGGAACTTGGCAACGGCCAGGCCGTTCTCGCAATGACGCGGCATGCGCACATGCAGGCTCTCGAGCGAGCTGTTCAAGAAGAACGCCGCCTGCGGGTTCTGCATGGGGCCAAGATCGCGCATGAGCTGCGCGGTGGCCTTGGTAATGAAGGCGCCCTCGCGACCGAACTTCTCGGCATAGGTCACGCCATGGTAGCTCTCGTCAGGCGTGGTGAGACCCGGGAACTTGTCCGCATGGGCCATCCAGTCAAACTGGCCGTGGTCGACGATCACGCCGCCCAGGTAGGCAGCATGTCCATCCATGTACTTGGTGGTGGAGTGCGTAACGATGTCGGCGCCCCACTCAAAGGGACGGCACATCACGGGCGTCGGGAAGGTGTTGTCGACCATCAACGGCACACCGTGGTCATGTGCGGCCCTGGCAAAGCGCTCAATATCGAGCACGGCAAGGGCGGGGTTGGCGATGGTCTCGCCAAAGACGAGCTTAGTGTTGGGTTGGAAGGCTGCCTCCAACTCCTCATCGGTGCAGTCGGGGGCAACGAACGTGCAGGTCAGCCCCATACGGCCCATGGTGTGGGCGAGCAAGTTGTACGTGCCGCCATAGATGGCAGAGCTCGCGACTACGTGATCGCCGGCACCGGCCACGTTAAAGATCGCAAGGAAATTCGCGGCCATGCCCGAGCTCGTGAGCATCGCGGCAGTGCCGCCCTCCATCTCGCAGATCTTGGCGGCAACCAGATCGCACGTGGGGTTCTGCAGACGGCTATAGAAGTAGCCCGACTCCTCCAGGTCAAAAAGCTTGCCCATGTGCTCGGACGTGTCGTACTTCCACGTGGTGGACTGGTAGATGGGCACCTGACGCGGCTCGGCATCTCCCGGGTGATAGCCGCCCTGAACACATGTAGTACCGATAGTCTGCTCGCTCATATCTAGCTCCCTTGCCTGGGTTTTAGTTTTATTCGGTTCACGATACCGCTACCCTGCACCCCTCTCAACCCATCCCCAAGGTAGGTTATGGGACAAATTGATTAGGGGTATTTATCTCAAGCCTTGGGCATTTGCTCGATAGATAAAAATGAGGCATACATGAAGCTCTCGATGATTACATGCCCCGTCACGGGTACCATAGGCGGGTACACCGTGACCAAGGAGACAACGATGAAGCAGATCGATACCACCCAGCTCGACACCGCCGCCTGCCAGGCTCAGGCTGCCGAATACCACGCCCGTGGCTTTAACTGCGCACAGGCCGTTGCCTGCACGCTCGCACCTGCCGTCGGGCTCGACCCCCAGACCGCCTTTACCCTCACCGAGGGCTTTGGCGCCGGCATGGGTGGCATGACCGAGACCTGCGGCGCCATCTCGGGCGCTGTTGCCATCATGGGCTTTGTAATGAGCGACGGCATGGAGAACCCCAAGACCAAAGGCCAGACCTACAAGCTGTCGCGCGAGATTGCCAAGCGTTTTGGCGAGAAGAACACGACGACCGTCTGCGGCACGCTCAAGGGCATCGGATCGGATAAGGGTCCGCTCCGCAGCTGCCCCGGCTGCATCGACGATGCCGTCGAAATCGCCTGTGATGTGCTAAAGCAGCTCGCCGAGTAATCGACAGCAACAGTAAAACGACGGCCGGCGCGCTTAGGATCCATCCAAAAGCACGCCGGCCGTCGCCGTTAGAACTCGGCAAATTTGGGAGCTCCGACCTCAATCTCCTCACGCCCCGCCATAAGCTCGCGCATCTTAGCGCAAAACGGCTCCTGCTCCCCAGCTTTGAACACCAAGTGAATCGTCACGGCATCCGCGTAATCGGTATCCGAAACCTTGGCACCCGAATCCTGCGCCAAACGAAGCACCTGCTCGTACTGCGGATAGGCCACATGCACGTCAACCGGCACGACGCTCGTCATCTCAACGATCTGCCCGGCCTCCTGAGCCGCGGCCACCGCCGCCTGCGTCGCCGCGGTATAGGCGCGCACCAAGCCACCAGGACCCAACAGCGTGCCACCAAAATAGCGCGTCACCACGCAGCAAACATTTTTGAGCCCCGCACCGCGCAGCACCTCGAGCGTCGGCATACCACTCGTGCGGCTCGGCTCACCATCATCGCTCTGGCGCTCGCGCCCATCGACCAAAATCCACGCGGGAACATTGTGTCGAGCGTCGTAATGACGCTTGCAAACCATCTCGATAAAGGCATTCGCCTCATCCTCGGACTCAATATGGACCAGCTGGGCAATAAACCGGCTCTTGCGGTCCACAAACTCGCCCGAAGCCTCAATATTCGATTGCAGAGTAAAATAGCTGTCCAACAAAGCCCCTCAACAAAATAAAGCGCGGCAACAAACAGCCTCAATAATACGGCAAAGGCCGTACCGATTGTCAGGGTAACAAAAATGCCAAGTGGGCCTGTAAGCCGGGTTCTGTCGTGAACGGTCATTTATCTTGTCTGCACGTTACCGTGCAGCTCCACGCACGCTACCCGAACGCGGACCGGGCCGGCCCATAGCGTTCCTATTCGCGCTTGCTCCGGATGGGGCTTGCCAAGCCGCCGTGTTGCCACGACGCTGGTGGTCTCTTACACCACCGTTTCAGCTTTTCCCTTTACGCCTTGCGGCGCAGGTGGGAGTCTTCTTTTCTGCGGCGCTTTCCGTCGGATCACTCCGCCCGGCCGTTAGCCGGCATCCCGCCCTCTGGAGCCCGGACTTTCCTCACGCGTGCTGCAAGCAGCACATCGCGCGACCGTCTGGCCCACTCAGCAGTGCAAGAGTGTAGCACACCGTTGCCGCAAGCAATGGCACAACACAAGCGTTCGACACGATAAACCAAGAACCACGCTATACAGTACAATAGGGTCGTCGATGGGCAACGTCGTCAGTCGAGACGCGACCGCGCTCCGCACCCCTCCGTCTACTCGGTGCGTTCCCGCCTCCTCCCCGAGGCGGGATGTCGGCATTTTTCATGCACCGACAATCCAATAGCCTATGGACAGCCCGGAAAGCAATGCGCATTTCGGCGCCAAATGCAAAAAGGGACCCGTCCATTGCGGACGGATCCCTTAAAACAAGTGATCGTCAAACCGATTTACTCGGCGTCGGTCTCCTCGTCCTTCTTCTCGGAAGGCAGCGGGGTGACCTCGATCTCGACGCCCAGAGTCTCAGCAGCGGACTTCATGGACAGGGAGATACGACGACGGTCGAGGTCGATCTCCATGACCTTGACCTGAACCTTGTCGCCCACGTGGGTGACCTGAGAAGGCTGGTCGACGTGCTTGTTGGCCATCTCGGAGATGTGCACCAGGCCCTCGATGCCCTCGCCCAGATCGACGAAAGCGCCGAACGGGACAAGCTTGGTCACAGTGCCCTCGACGATAGCGCCGACGGGGTACTTCTTGACCAGTGCGCGCCACGGATCCTCGGTGGTCTGCTTGAGACCCAGGGAGATGCGCTCGCGGTTGAGGTCGACGTCGAGAACCTCGACCTCGACCTCCTGGCCGACCTTGACAACCTCGGAAGGATGGTTGACGTGGTTCCAGGAGAGCTCGGAGATGTGGATGAGGCCGTCGATACCGCCGAGGTCGACGAAGGCGCCGAAGTCGACGATGGAGGAAACGGTGCCCTGGAGACGCATGCCAGACTTGAGCTTGGACAGGATCTCGGAGCGCTCGGCCTTACGGGACTCCTCGAGCACGACGCGACGGGAGAGGACGACGTTGTTACGGTTGCGGTCCATCTCGATGACGCGAGCCTCGATGCGAGTGCCCATGTAAGAGGTGAGGTCCTTGACGCGACGGAGGTCGACGAGGGAAGCGGGCAGGAAGCCACGCAGGCCGATGTCGAGGATCAGGCCGCCCTTGACAACCTCGATAACCTCGCCCTCGACGTTCTCGCCGGAGTTGAACTTCTCCTCGATGCGGTTCCAAGCACGCTCGTACTCGGCACGCTTCTTGGACAGGACCAGACGACCGTCCTTGTCCTCCTTCTGGAGAACCAGAGCCTCGATGGGATCACCGAGTGCAACGATGTCTGCAGGGTTAGCGTCCTTGCGGATGGACAGCTCGCGGACCGGGATAACGCCCTCGGACTTGAATCCGATGTCAACGAGCACCTCGTCATGCTCGATCTTAACGACAGTGCCGTTAACGAGATCGCCCTCATCAAAGTCGGTAATCGTACCGTCGATGAGGTTGTTCATCTCCTCCTCGTTGACATCGTCAAGAGAGAAAATGGACGAGTTCTGAATCTCACTCAAAGGTGGACCCCTTTCGAACTACGGGGCCCCGATTGCTAGGACCTACAGATGGGTGCGACAAGCACACAACGTTTAGGAACACTCGGGAGCCGACAGATACTGATGTGACGCTTATGCAATCACGTCCGTATAGATTACGGGGAAATCGCTTCGATTTCAAGCGTGAACTGCGATTTTTTACTCGTATGGAGACTTTTTCGCAATCTTGTGAACGACTGTCTCCACGAGTTGACGATGAGCAGCTAGGCACACTGCTTTGGGGTAAAGTATCCCAGACATACGATTCTGGAACGATTTTTCGAGAAAGGTGCCCGCGTGCTCAAAGCAGTCGTTTTCGATATGGACGAGACGCTTCTTAGCATCAACCTCAACGCGTTCATCCTTCGCTATTTTAAGGATGTCTCGTCGATGCTCGCGGATATCGGACGTCGCAGCCGCGGGGGCACGATGGCGCGCCTCGGCACCATCCTGGTCGACCTCAACGCCAATCGCCGCAGCAGCACGGACAATCGCACCAATCTTGAGTTTTACCAGACCGAGGTCGAGCGCCGGTGCGGCATTTGCCTCTCGGACCCACTTATCTACGAGGCGTTTACCTACTACGATCACGAAGTTCTGCCGTACAAGAACGATGACATGATCAACGCAAAAGCCGTGCCGGGTGCGCACGCCGCGCTTCAAGCCGTACAGGACGCGGGGCTGCGCTGCGCGCTCTTCACCAACCCCAGCTTTCCCCAAGGGGCCATCGAGTGCCGCATGGGCTGGGGCGAGCTGACAGACGCGCCCTTCGAGCTCGTAACGCACATGGGCAACGCCACGCGCTGCAAGCCCGATGCCACATATTATCTAGAGCAGCTGCAGGTCATGGGGCTCGAGCCGCACGAGGTCCTTATGGTGGGCAACGATCCCAAGCGCGATTTCCCCAGCCCCGCCTGCGGCATTCAAACCGCCTATGTGGGCCAAGGAAAGCCCGGCCGAGCCACCTGGCGTGGAACCATGGAAGACTTCGCCCGCGACTTTAACGCCGTAGTAGAAGCCTTCTACGAGCACCAAATAGCCGACGAACTAAGCTAGTCCCCAAATCAGGAATGGGGCGCACGTTTGCCCCACGCTTCGTTACGTGGGCAACGGCTTGAGGACAAGATGCGATGCCCCAGTGTCCTAGGCCGTGATCATTTTGACGCGTTCGCCGATTTTGGAGTCGCGCCTGTCGGAAATAACAGTAAAGCCCTCCAGGTCGCACACCTTTACATTTGAAAACACGTGGAACTTGGAGCTATCGGCGAGTACGTAACTCGCCTGGGAATTCTGCATCACGATACGTTTTTTGATAGCCTCGGGATAACCTGGCGTCATGATACCGCGGTCCTCGTCCACCGCGTTGACACCTATAAACGCCCGGTCAAAGTACAGCTCGCGCAGCGCGCTCTCAACCATAGGACCGGTGAGCGAGCAGGTAACGGGGTTGAAGTCGCCGCCAATTACCACCACCTTAGCAGCAAGCTCGCCCGTAAACCGACATGCATAGCCGTTGGTGGTGTAGATAGTCACCGGCTTGTCGACGAGCAGGCTCAGGAGCGCCGTCGCGGTGGTACCGGAGTCGACAGCGAGATGAGACCGTCACGCCCGAAGACCCCGCTTTCGCCGCCGAGGAGCGCGCGGCACACGTGGCCCATGAGGAGCGGCTCGAGCATATCGAGGGGCTCCTTCCCAAGAAGGGAAACGGCCCTGCGGGACGACACGGCGAAAACCATCGTTGATTCCGGCAAGAGACGCCGTTTCTCTGGTAGCTTCATCTTCAACCAAGACCGACAATGCCGGCCAGGCACTCAACCCAAAAGGAGACAGCATGCCCAACGAGCTCAGCTATGAGGTCAGCCTCGAGCGCAGCAACCAGATCCGCGCCGACCTGCCGCAGCACCCCGAGAAGTTCACCATGCTCACCGGCGACCGCCCCACCGGCCGTCTGCACCTGGGCCACTACTTCGGTACCCTCAAGGGCCGTGTTGAGCTGCAGAACATGGGCGCCAAGACCAACGTGCTCATCGCCGACTACCAGGTCATCACCGACCGCGACACCACCGAGCACATCCAGGACAACGTGTACAACATGGTCATGGACTACCTTGCCTGCGGCATCGACCCCGACAAGACCATGATCTACGCGCACTCCGCCGTGCCCGCGGCAAACCAGCTCATGCTGCCGTTCTTGTCGCTCGTCTCCGAGGCCCTGCTGCAGCGCAACCCCACCGTCAAGGCCGAGATGGAGGCCAGCGGCCATGAGCTCACCGGCCTTTTGCTCACCTACCCCGTGCACCAGGCGTGCGACATCTTGTTCTGCAAGGGCAACGTGGTGCCGGTCGGGCGCGACCAGCTGCCGCACATCGAGCTCACCCGCACCATCGCACGCAAGTTCAACAACCGCTACGGCAAGGTGTTCCCCGAGGTCGACGCGCTGCTGTCCGACCGCCGCTGCTGCCCGGCCTTGACGGTCGAAAGATGAGCAAGAGCTACGGCAACGCCATCAATATTTCGATGACCGCCGAGGAGACGGCCAAGCGCATTAAGAAGAGCCAGACCGACTCCGAGCGCATGATCACGTTCGACCCCGAAGCCCGTCCCGGTGTGTCCGGCCTGCTCTCCACCGCCGCCATCTGCACCGGCCGCTCCGAGGTCGAGATCGCCGAGGAGATCGGCATGGGCGGCGCAGGCGCGCTCAAGAAGTACGTCACCGACGACGTGCGCCCCCACTGCGACGGCGTGCTCGAGACCACGGGCATGGACGGCGCGTTTGAGGAGCTTGTCGAGAGGTATTTGGAGGCGTAGCGCGTCCGCTGCTCGCGGGCGCGCCGATACCCGCGCACTGAAAGGTTTGTGATGGCTGATAGGAACCGCGAGGGCTTCTTCGGGAGCGTCTACGAGATGGTCGCACAGGTTCCCGCGGGCATGGTCGCCACCTACGGGCAGATCGCCAAGCTCGTCGGCGAGCCCAGGCGAGCCCGTTACGTGGGATATGCCCTGCACGTCAACCCTCAACCGGGCGTCATCCCCTGCCATCGCATCGTGTTTGCCGACGGCGCCTCGCTGCGGGCTTCGCCTTTGGCGGACCTGAGGCGCAACGTGAGCTGCTCGAAGCCGAGGGTGTAGAATTTCTCGCCGACGGCCGAGTCGACCTCACCCGGTACCGCTGGCCTGCGGGCGTGATGTAGGGGCGCGAGGAGCGGCAGGCAGGCCCGGTCCCAGGCAGTGCCCATACCACCCGCGGGCATGCGCACCGTGAAGCACTCGAAGACGTCTGTCGCCTCGCGGCGCTCGCGCGCGCCGCGGCGAGCGACCCACGCAACCAGCGGGCCGAAGACGAACACAGTCATTCCGACGCGCAGAAACGATTCGAGCAGCTCGCTCATGGGGGCTCCCATCAGATCGCGTGAACTGAATGGAAGAAACTACCAGAGTGGTGGGGAGTTCCCCGAGGCGATGGGAGTCAATCGGCAAACGGCGATTGTCGTTCTTGACATGGTTTCAATGTGATATCACAATGCAATCAGCAGTCGCACGGACTGCTCGGGGACTCGCCTCCTCCCCATCGCAATCTGGAGCGCGGCGCCGGGGACGTCACGCAAACGCCGGCGCAGTCATGAAAGGAACTCACAATGAGCGTGGAAAAGCAACTCAAGGCCAAGTCGGGCTACGGCATGCTCGTCGCCGTGGCGGTGGCGCTCATCGTCATCATCGGCTTCTTTATCTGGAGCACCATCGGGCTCGCGAGCACGCCCGACGGCGTCGACGCGCCCGCAGTCTACGGATGGGGGCTCGGCCTCAGCATCCTCGCGTTTTGCCTGTGGTTCATCCCACTCAACGGATTCTTCTCGCTGCAGCCCGGCCAGGCGCGCGTGTGCATCCTGTTCGGCAAGTACGTGGGCACCGTCCGCGACGAGGGCTTCTTCTGGGCCAACCCGTTCTTTAGCAAGAACATGGGCGGATCGGCCGGGATCGGCGAGATGATCGAGCTCGAGATTAGCGATTCCAAGGCCGCCAAGGCCGCGGCGCAGAAGGCCGCCAAGGGCAACCCCACCACTATCTCCACCCGCGTGCGCACCCTGAATGGCGAGCGCCTGAAGGTCAACGACAAAATGGGCAACCCCATCGAGATCGCAACCGTCGTGGTGTGGCACGTCGCCGATACCGCCAAGGCGCTCTTCGACGTCGACGACTACCAGAGCTATGTCGCCATGCAGGCCGAGACGGCGCTGCGCCACGTGGCGAGCGTGTACGCCTACGACCACCTGGAGGACGAGTCCGATGCCGCCGGCGCCATCACGCTGCGCGCCAATGTGGAAGAGGTCTCCGAAGCCCTGCGCCGCGAGCTCGCGATGCGCCTGGCACCCGCCGGCGTGGAGGTCGACGACGCCCGCCTCACCCATCTTGCCTACTCCCCCGAGATCGCCCAGGCGATGCTGCGCCGCCAGCAGGCGGAGGCCGTCATCGCCGCACGCAAGAAGATCGTCGAGGGCGCGGTCTCCATGGTCGACATGGCCGTGAAGGAGATGGCTGCCGGCGGCACCATCGAGCTCGACGACGAGCGCAAGGCGCAGATGGCCAGCAACCTCATGGTGGTGCTCTGCGGTGAATCCGAGGCGCACCCGGTGCTCAACGCAGGCTCGCTGTACTAACCCCAACACCAATGAGTAATTTGGGGACGGGTGCAAAATTGCACATTCGACAAGAAGGCACGTCATGGCACGCAAGCAGTATCCACTCCGTATAGACCCCGCTATCTGGGAGGCCGTCCAACGCTGGGCGGACGATGAGATGCGCAGCGCCAACGGTCAGGTGGAATGGATCTTGCGAGACGCCCTCAAACGCGCGGGAAGGCTGCCAAAGAAAGAGCCCTCGTTCAAGGGCACGCCCAAAGGCGAAGAGGGCTAAGCCGGGAAGACAGGGCTCGGCCGCTGCCGACGTCGGGGCAAAGCCGCGCTCTGCCTCGCCAGCGCCGAGGCAGAGCTGAGCCCCGCCGCTCCAAAGTCGAGCCGAGCGGCGGGGCCAACACCAACCCAAAGCAAGCTCGCCCCCTCTATACGCACCAACCGGTCCCCGGAGGCATCCGCCTTTGGGGACCGTTCTTTTCCCAGCTAGATGTCTTATATAAAGCCTTTTGACAGCTCGATTTTGCCCCGTGGGGGTCAAATATAAAGACCTTTGATGGTACGATGCTCGCGTCAATGACATGGTGGCTCTCGACAGGGGTCACCCCGACCCTCTAGGGAGCAAACGCATGGAGCTGGGCTCGCACATCAAGGAGCATCGCACGGAGCTCGAACTGTCCCAAGACGATCTGGCGGAGCGCATCTACGTGTCGCGCCAGACCATCAGCAACTGGGAGTGCGGCCGTACGTATCCGGATGTCCAGAGCCTGCTGCTGCTTTCCAACGTGTTCGGGGTGACCGTGGACTCCCTCATCAAAGGAGATGTGGAAACCATGGCACAGGTAATGAACGAAGCGGTCAAGAAGTACAACGCCCTCTCCACAATCACGGTCGTGAGCGCGGTCGTGTTTTTGGTGCTGAGCGCGTGGGCGGCGTTCCAGTTCGAATGGGGCTGGGGCATGCACATCGCGCCCACCGCGGCGTTTGCCGCCGTGGCGCTCGTCGTGATGCTCGTGGCGTTCGTGTATATGGAACGCATGAAGAAGCAGCACGACCTCGTCACGTACCGCGAGGTGTTGGCGTTTAGCCGCGGCGAGCAGGTCGATCGCGACACGCTCGAGGGGCGCCGTGAGCGCGAGATGAACCCTTGGGTCAAGGGCACGCGCAACGCGGTGCAGATCATCATCGGCGCCATCGCCGGCGGACTGGTGGGCGTCGGCATCAGCATGCTCGCCAAGATGCTGAGTTAAAAGCGCGGGTACGCACCCGTTCCCCGAAATGGTATCCCCCTTTGCCCCCATTCTGAAGATGTATGCCAGAATGGGGGCGATTCCCGTTAGGAGGTGCCCCATGAACGTCACAGTACGCGCGTCCCTCATCGCATTGATCGCAATCGTTGGCGCCTGCTGGGCAATCCCCGCCCTCCTGGTGAGCTTCGTCCCATCCGATGCCGGTATGATCGCCATGATGGCGCTGATCTACCTCGTGCTCCCCGTAACTGCGATCGCCCTCGGCCTGCTCGCCGCAAACTCCGCGAGGACGCTCTTCTGGGTACCCGCGGCGCTCGGAATCGGACCCGCGGTCCTGTTTCCCCTCAAGGTCGAGGGCAGCCAGGACCTTGCGTTCCATGGGGTTGCCTATACCGCAATCGGCTACGCCGCCATGGGCCTGTACACTTGGATGACTGCTCGACAACATCGCTAAGCCATCGCAGCAACAATCATGCAGGTAAACCCCGTGCAAAACAGTTTTTGCAGCGCCCGGCAAGCCTTGCCGCATATGATGTACAACAGATTCGATAGCGCACCCGGCGTGTTCGCGGGACGCTCCTTCACGACCGGGAGGTGACGATGGACATCAGCAACCAGATCAAGACGAGGCGCGAGGCGATGGGGCTCTCCCAAGAACAGCTCGCCGAGAAACTCTACGTGTCGCGTCAGACGATCTCGAACTGGGAGCGGGACAAGACGTATCCGGACGTCCAGAGTCTGCTCATGCTGAGCATCCTATTCGGCACCTCCATAGACACGCTCGTGAAGGGAGACGTGACCGTTATGGAAGAGGCAGTCGAAAGAGATCGCAAGCGCATGGGAACGCGGATGCTATGGCTGGCCGTGCTGATGCTCGCGTTGCTGGCGGTGGCGTTCGCACTGATACTGTCGCCGGCGTTTAACTGGATGGAGGGCACCTGGGGCGCCGGCGTCGCCGCGGCTGCGGCGTTCCTGCCGGCGATAGCGGCGCTTGTTGTCGCGACCGTCCTCGAGCGCATCAAGCGCGAGAACGACCTGGTGACATACCGCGAGATCCTCGCCTTCATGAACGGCGAGGCGGACATCGAGCGCGATCCGCGGGCACTCCCCCGCCGCGCGTGGCCGACGAAGCACCGACTGGCGTACGACTTGCTGACCTTCTTCGCCGCAGCCGCCATCGGCGGAGCACTCGGCTTTGCCGTGTGGGGGCTGCTGAACTAGAGGCAGCATCTGCCGAAGTCCGCATCACGCGCGTCAAGAATCAGCGCTTTGGGCGCCAGCGTTGCGCTCGTGATGCGGACTCAAAGGTGCCCGCAGCCGAAGACTTCAAATTGACGGCAAGCACTAGCTTGAGGCCCGCTCCACGCCGGCAATACAGCACCACCCAGCAAAATGCGGGCGGCCCCGGCACACCCGAGGCCGCCCGCTTCATTCAGACGGATGTCTTCGAACGCCTCTACTCCCTATCGCCGCATGCAGCCGCATCATTCTCATCGTCATCGTCGATAACGATAAGGGCGATAGCGGAGCCCAAGCTACCGACGACCCACGGGAGCCAGAACAGGCCGCCGATCCCCTCGGACGCATCCATGGCAGCACCGACGAACAGCCAGATGAGCGCGATGATGGTGGAGGCGAGCATGATCACGACGCAAGCCCTCTTCTTGCGCGCCGCTGTACGGCGATACTTGGGATTGCACGCGCGCAGATACGCCTCGCGGCTCTGGGGATCCAGCTGCGACAGCTCCTCCGCACTCAATTCGACCGTCTCGAGCCACTCCTTGTTGTACTCCGCGACATCCATGCGGCCCCACAGCATGCCCCAGTGGACAATCACCCCAACACCGACGGCGACCAGGACCATCATCAGCGTGTCGCCATATACCTGGACGTTCGCCTCCACCTCAAACAGCGCCGATACGGCGATGCCAAGAAGGATGATCGCGATACCCGAAACGATCGCGATCGAAGCACGACGACGCTCTGCCGCCTTTTGCTCTGCGGTGTAAAAGTCCGCAACATACGGATGGGCTTCCACAAAAGCCGCGTGCTCCATGCCGGATGGAATAAGGAATCCCAAGCCAGCGGCAACGAGCGCGAACAACGCCATGAGGACGATTCCGTCTGAGTGCAGGACCTCATCGGTGAAGACCGCGGCGGCGACCCCCAGGATGATGAGCGCCACACCGAGTGCGACCTTGCGGGCAAATGCGACCATGTGCTCGTCATAGCCGCATACATCCGTGTTGGGACCGACGGGGATCGCGGGCACAAAGGCGGATCCGATGTCGGACAACGAGTTCCGCCCGTGCGGAGCCTCGACGCGGACGACGGCGTTCCCATCGTTTTGCACGCCATCCGCGGCGCTCTGGCTCACGGCCGCGCGGCGCGACACGTCACCCTGCACCAGGTCATCGAGCGAGCACTCGAAAATCTGGCACATTTTGATGAGCTTATCCATCTCCGGGTAGGACTTCTCGGCCTCCCACTTGGTGACGGACTGGCGGGATACCCCAAGCAGCATGGCGAGCTGCTCCTGGGTCATATGGCGCTCGGCGCGCAGATACTGAAGGTTGGTACGGAAGCTCATAGTAGGTCCTCTCGTTGGCTGGAAGCGGGCACGCGGGCGTCGTGATCTTGGCTCACGGCGACGGCGCGGGCGCGGCATCCCAGCGTTCGGTGCTTTCCTGCCGGCGACTTACACACTACGGTAGCCACATGGCGGAAACCACCAACTTGAGGCTTCATTTTACGCAACCTGCAGGCACCCTATGGTTGCAAACCGCAGGTAGATTGAATGGACGTCAAATTATTAGGAGCTTGCATCACCTGTGAACTCAAACGGTCCCCGCCGATGTTACGACCCGTTGCTTGCGGCAACGGGCCATCTGCGGGCAGCATTGCGGTAACGTAGGAACCGGGCGAGAGAAAGGATCCGCCATGCTGAACGAGAACATCCAGGCCCTCAGGAAATCGAAAGGGCTATCGCAGGAGGAGCTCGCGCTCAAGCTGAACGTGGTGAGGCAGACGGTTTCCAAATGGGAACGCGGGCTCTCGGTGCCCGACGCGGAGATACTCGTCGCCCTCGGTGAGACGCTCGACGTGCCGGTGAGCAAAGACGAGGCGCGAGGCGATGGGGCTCTCCCAAGAACAGCTCGCCGAGAAACTCTACGTGTCGCGTCAGACGATCTCGAACTGGGAGCGGGACAAGACGTATCCGGACGTCCAGAGTCTGCTCATGCTGAGCATCCTATTCGGCACCTCCATAGACACGCTCGTGAAGGGAGACGTGACCGTTATGGAAGAGGCAGTCGAAAGGGATCGCAAGCGCATGGGAACGCGGATGCTATGGCTGGCCGTGCTGATGCTCGCGTTGCTGGCGGTGGCGTTCGCACTGATACTGTCGCCGGCGTTTAACTGGATGGAGGGCACCTGGGGCGCCGGCGTCGCCGCGGCTGCGGCGTTCCTGCCGGCGATAGCGGCGCTTGTTGTCGCGACCGTCCTCGAGCGCATCAAGCGCGAGAACGACCTGGTGACATACCGCGAGATCCTCGC
>NZ_JADNGN010000005.1:0-2273 GCF_015553355.1 Collinsella aerofaciens | reverse complement strand
TAGCGGCGCTTGTTGTCGCGACCGTCCTCGAGCGCATCAAGCGCGAGAACGACCTGGTGACATACCGCGAGATCCTCGCTGTCCGCAATGCAGGCAGGTGCTTTACGGCCACAAGCGCGATAGTTTCAACAACAAGATGCAGTGCCCCAGAGCCCCTAGCAGTCGACGATGGTCTTGCCGATCATGATGTTGAGGATCTCGACGTCGGTGTCCTTCATGCCTACGCGGCCTACGTAGCCCATACTGGCGATTGTCTGCTCAACGGTATCTTGGATCAGGCCCTCGCCGGCGCGGAAGCCGCGACCCTGCATGGCCATATCATGGCCCAGAATCGCCGCATCGACGGCAGCCGAGATCTTGGCGGCACAGCTCGCCTTGGCGCCGTCGCACACGATGCCGCCCACGTTACCGAGCGTATTCGAGACCGTCGCGCCAATCTGCTCGCGCGTGCCACCGCACAGCCAGGTAATCGCGGCGCCGGCGCCGCACGCGGCGCAAATAGCACCGCAAAACGCTGAGAGCGCACCAATATAGCTCTTGATATGCACGGCGATAAGATCGGACAGCATCACGGCGCGCACCAGGCGCTCGTGGTCGCAGCGCAGGTACTCGGCATACTCCATGACGGGCAATGCGCAAGTAATGCCCTGATTGCCCGAGCCGCACACAATGGCGACCGGCAGCGCGCAGCCGTTCATGCGGGCGTCGGACCCGGCGGCCGCACGGGCACGGGCACGGCAGGCGACGTCATCGGCACGAGCACCTAGCAGCGTACGACCCACCTCGGCGCCCCAAGCGTGTGCAAGGCCCTCGGCACTGATCGCGCCATTCAGCTCAATCTGACGTTCAACGGCTGCGCGGGCGTCCTCAATGTCGCCGTCCTCGATAAAGTCGATGATGGACTCAATCGACATGGGCGTGTCGGCGTTATCTGCCGCCCGCTCGGCCACGACGCGCTCGGCGCAGGCGGCGCACTCCCCCGCCGACTTGCCGCATACCGGAATACCGTCGAGGGTATGGCACGTGACATTGGTGTGGTGATCGGTAATCTCGACGACCGCGGTATGGCCCCCGGCCGTGGCAGTCACCTTGATGTAGAGGTTGGGCACACCCTCGACAAGAGACACATCGCAGTAGCCGGCGTCGGCGAGGAGCTCGGCCACGCGAGCACGGTCCTCATCGTCAACGCTCTCGAGCACCTCGAGCGCGCTCTTGGCGTCGCCGGCCACGGCACCCAGCACGGCCGCGGCCTCAATACCGTGCATACCACCCGAGTTGGGCACGGTCACGCTCTTGACGTTCTTGATGATGTTGCCCGAGCAGGCAACATCCATATGATCGGGTTCGCAACCGAGCGTCTGACTCGCCAACGCAGCTGCATAGGCAACGGCAATGGGCTCGGTGCAGCCGAGTGCACAGACAAGCTCGCGGTTCAAAACGTCGCAAAAAGCGGCATCACGGATGGAATCAGTAGGCATAGGTATCTCCTGTATATATATCGAACTGGACTCTCGATAATAGTTAACTCTATTTATTTGATAACAATGCATCAAAAACCGCAACCATGGTTCCGGCGGACGGCATTCAAGCACAAACTGACAGCATTCATTCATGAGAAGCCGGTCTTGTAGCCTGCTAAAGCGTTTGACCAAAAAACGCCCGAGCGTTTACGCAAAAGTCGCGCTATCATGCAGTCGAACGCGGTAAACACCTTTAGCATTTGCGCCGCACAGACCAGAGAGGAACCATCCATGAAGATCGGTATCGGTAACGACCACGCCGCCGTCGAGCTCAAGAACATCATCTCCGAGCACCTGAAGGAGCGCGGCTGCGAGGTCGTGAACTTTGGCACCGACACCTCCGAGAGCTTTGACTACCCCATCGCCGGCTACAAGGTGGGTAAGGCCGTTGCCAACGGCGACGTCGACCTGGGCATCCTGATCTGCGGCACCGGCGTCGGTATCAGCCTGGCTGCCAACAAGGTAGAGGGCGTGCGCGCCGTCGTGTGCTCCGAGCCCTTCAGCGCCAAGCTCTCCCGCATGCACAACAACACCAACGTGCTCGCCTTTGGCGCCCGCGTCGTGGGCTCCGAGCTCGCCAAGATGATTGTCGACGAGTGGCTCGACGCCGAGTTTGAGGGCGGTCGTCACGAGCGTCGCGTTAACCTCCTCAACGAGATCGACCACACGCGCGGCCTCAAGGTCGTCGACGAGGCCTAAACTACTCAGTGCCACAAGCTAACAGCAGGGGCCCGCTCGGAATTCATGTCCGAG
>NZ_JADNGN010000059.1 GCF_015553355.1 Collinsella aerofaciens | reverse complement strand
AGATTCGACAAGGGGCGACCATTGTGCAATCGCAAGAAGATGACGGGGCGGAATGTCAATCCTGGTCTAACAGAGCCTTAAATAATCATTTGGCTGCCCGCTGGCTAAGTGAGTAGACTTTTTTGGAAATGCCGAGCACCCAACATATTTGCCTCAATAAAACCGCAGGTCACAGACCTGTGCCTTGTCGGTGCGGTCGGGGATTCGGTAAAAGTCTACTCACTTAGTTTTGCGTGATGCATATTGTCCGCAACGAGACCCCAACCAGGGTGATTCCATCGCAAATAAGCTGCCCCCATTGCACCATTTAGGCGCCGTATGGGTTGCGGTCGCGCTCGATGCGTTGGCGGATGTGGGCGTACTCGATAATCAACAGTACCAGCAGTAGGGCCATGATGGCCAGGTAGCTCACGACGGCGCCCATCAGGCCGAGCAGATTGATCAGAATCACCGGGAGCACCACGCTCACGGCAAAGCAGATCAGGTAGATCTTGGTGACGTCGCCGGCATGGCGCAGCACCGTGATGATGGCGTAGATAAAGTCGATGGCCGCGGTGACGCCGCCGGCGACGACCATCAGCAGCGCCAATGTGCGGTAGCGCTCAAAGCTGAGGCCGTACATAAAGCTCATGAGGGGAATACCGGGACCTGCCATAAATGCGGCGCACACGCCGGTGATGACCACGATCAGCGCCATAACGGCAACAATAATCAGGTCAAAGCGACGACGCTTGCGAGGATTAGCCCAAATGCTCGACAAGCGCAGGAGCTGCGGTTTATAGACAAATCCAATGCTCAACAGAATAGCCTGAGCTGGAAAAAACAGGGCATTAAAGTACAACTGGTATTTGTAGGCCAGTGTTCCTTCCATCACAAACTTGGGCATGCTCTCGATAAGATTGAACAGGAATAACGCGCCAAAGAGTGGGGCGCACTGGACAAACAGGTGGCCGACCTCGCGCAGGCTTACGCGGCGCGATTTTTCGGTCTCGAGCAGGGCGAGCGGCGCGGTGACCAGCACGAGCGAGGCGATCGCGGCGATGCCCATGGCCATGGCCGCGATGGGCATGCTGCGCGTGAGGAACAGTGCCACGCTAAAGACCGCGATGACGCCGATAGAGCGCAGCGTTTGGCTCATGCCGGCCAGGTAGAGCTTGTCGGCCTGCTGCAGGCGGCCTTCGTACACGTCGGCGACGCCGTCGATGACCTTATACAGGTAGACGCCCAGGCCGATCGTCGCCATCTGCGCGTCATAGCCGCGGGCGCTGCTATACATGAGGCCGCAGCCTAGGGCGAGCGCTCCGCAGATCCAACGATTGAGCTGGTAGGAGGCGAAGGACGTCTTTTCGTCGATGTCCGAGACCTGGAAATTGCGCACGCCGTAGTTGCACGCGATCATGATGAGCGTGCCGGTGACAAAGGCGATGGAGAACTTGCCGGCTTCTTCGGCGCCCACGAGCTGCGTAGACACGATGGTGAGCAACGGAAACGCCAGACCCCACACGGCGGTGCCGAGGGTGTTCCAAAGATAGTCGCGGCTGGTGGCGTGCTCTTCGTATTCAGCCTCTTGCGTGGAGAACCCGCCGCCGTAGACGGCGCCGAGCAGACGGTTCCACCAAGCGTTGACCATGCGGCGGACGGGGCCGGGCTCCCGATCGCGTTCGCGCCGGCGACGTGTGGCTTGGCTGCTATCGGGCCCGCCGGCGTTGCGCTGACTCAGCTCTTGGATGCGTGCGAGTTCCTCGGCAGTGTGCGAGGCAGGGAAGAGGCCGTTCTCGATGCGGCCGCCCCGGGCCTTCGCGGCGCCGTCCTTCGATGCAGCGGGGTTGGAGGTGCCGTTGCGGCGGGCGATGGCGCGGCGAATGCTATCGAGGGGCGTGATACTCAAAGCGGAGTCCCTTCTATTGCTGCGCTTTAGTATAGACGCGACGGTGTTCGCTCGTGTTTTTGAACGGATTGTTCAATAATTTCGGCGGGCGGCTGTAATTTGTCGGTAAACGTGCGGTATCCTGTTGAAGTTTTGTGACACCCCCGATGCCGCCCACGCGGTACCAAGGAGCTTCTACCTATGGACGTCGCCGCATTCATACTGGCTCTTGTGCCGATTATTTGGCTGGTCGTGATGCTGCTGTGCTTTAAATGGCCAGCTTGGAAGGCCGCTATCGGATCGTTTGTCCTTTCGTGCTTGCTTGCCTTCGCATGGTGGCACCTGCCGGCAGCGCAGATCGCGACCGCCTCGCTCGAAGGTTTTTTGATGGCTCTGTGGCCCATCGTCCTGGTGATCATCGCCGCGGTGTTCACGTATAACCTATGCGTTCGTACGGGCGCCATGGACGTGATCGGCAGCATGATCACCTCCATCAGCAGCGACCGCCGTCTGCTGGCGCTGCTCGTGGCTTGGTGCTTCGGTGGCTTTATGGAGGGCATGGCCGGCTTCGGTACCGCTGTCGCCATTCCCGCCGGCATGCTCGCGGGCCTGGGCTTTGAGGCCGTGCCTGCCGTGCTCATCTGCCTGCTGGCCAACGGCGTGCCCACGCCCTACGGCTCCATCGGCATCCCCACGGTGTCCGTTGCCGACCTGGTGGGTTTGGATTCCCTTCACCTAGCGACCGTTCAGCTGGTGCAGCTCGCACCGTTCTTTGTGGTGATGCCGCTATTTATTGTGCTGGTTGCGGGCCGTGTTGCCGATGACCAGGGCAATGCCGCGAGTGTGGGCGAGCGTCTGCACGGTGTTGCCGGCGTGGCGTTGCTCTCCGGCGTGTCGTTTGTCGGCGCGGCTCTGGTCGTTGCCATGTTTGTGGGCCCCGAGCTGGCCGTGGTCGTAGGATCCATCGTGTCGCTTGCGCTGACCGCCGCGCTTGCCATGCGTGCCGAGAAGTCCGGCCACCTGGATGCGCGCTTCCACATGAATATCGAGGCGGGGGAGAAGCTCACCGTTAAGTCGGCGCTTTCGGCCTGGTCGTGCTTCATCCTGATTTTTGTACTGCTGCTTGGTACGTCCAACCTGGTACCCGCCGTGCATGCCGCGCTTGCGCCCTTTGCAAGCCACGTGCAGGTGTATTGCGGTGAGAACCCCGGCACGCTTACGTTTTCGTGGATCAACACGCCGGGTGTCTGGATTTTCCTGGCGGCGTTTGTCGGCGGCGCCATTCAGGGTGCTTCGCCGCGCATGATGGGCGAGGTGCTTGCCGCGACCGTCAAGCAGATGATGCCGACGGTCATTACCATGCTTTCGGTACTGGGCTGCGCCAAGGTGATGGGCTATGCCGGCATGATCTCTTCAATCAGTGCGTTTTGCATTGCGCTCGCCGGGGGCCTGTACCCGATTCTGGCTCCGTGGATTGGTGCGGTTGGTGCGTTTGTGACCGGCTCGGGCACGTCCTCGGGCATGCTGTTTGGCCCCATCCAAAGCCAGGCCGCTACGGCGCTGGGCGTGAGCGACTACTGGATGGTTGCGCTCAACGCGCTTGGCGTCGCCGCCGGCAAGATGATCTCGCCGCAGACACTCGCCATCGGCCTGGCCGCCGTACACGTGCGCGGCAAGGACGCCGAACTTCTGGGCGCCGTCCTGCCCTACGACGCCGGCATGCTGGTCCTGATGAGCGCCATCGCCATGCTCGGCCAAGGCCTGCCGCTGTAGTCGGCACTTGGGGACGTTCCTTATGTGCCGGCACTTTGGGAACGTCCCTAAGTGCCGGCATCCGGGGACGCTCCTTGGTTGTTGCCTGTTCAAGAGTGTCCCCAACGACTAGTCGTTTAAGAACGTCCCCAATGACTAGGCCGCTTGCCTGCGTTTTTTGACCGTTGGGCGGGCTTGCCGCCCTTGCCGCAAAAACGTTTTTGCATATCGGGTACAACGGGCTTTACGTGAGTAAAGTGCGCGCCGCGTCCATGTGCCGCGTTTTTAAAGGAGGCCCCATGCCTGGTGTTACCCCTGCAGAAGTTTTGTCCAACTTTGGTATTACGCTCGTTGAAGATCCCGCCGAGAATCAACCCCGTCTGCTGGTCGATCTACCCGCCGCGGAGCTCGTCGAGCACGCTATCCGCCGCGAAGAAGGTCGCATGGCTTCCAACGGCGCGCTGGTGATCGAGACGGGGGAGCGTACCGGCCGTTCCCCCAACGACCGCTTTATCGTCGACACGCCCGACGTGCACGACAAAATCGCCTGGGGCGCGGTCAACCGCCCGCTGTCCGTCGAGAGCTATGAGACCATCAAGGCCGGCATCGTCGACTATCTCAACGAGCACGACGTGTTCGTCACGCGCGGCATGGCGGGCGCCGACCGCAACCACACGCGTCGCCTGCTCGTTGCCTGCGAGCGTGCCAGCCAGGCACTCTTTATTAAGCAGATGCTCGCCCGCCCGCTCGCCCGCGAAATCGCGCGCACCGGCGAGCCTGATTTCTGCGTGCTCGCAGCGCCCGGTTACCAGTGCGATCCTGCCATCAAGGGCCTCAACTCCAGTGCCGCCGTGGTCATCAACTTCCAGGAACGCGTGATTCTGGTCGCCGGCACCGGCTACTCCGGCGAGATTAAAAAGTCGATCTTTAGCGTCATGAACTATCTGCTGCCCGTCGAGGACGACGTGCTGCCCATGCACTGCTCGGCCAGCATGGATCCCGTCACGCACGAGACCGCCGTGTTCTTTGGCCTGTCCGGCACCGGCAAGACCACGCTTTCGGCCAATCCCACGCGCCTGCTGATCGGCGATGACGAGCACGGTTGGTCCGACATGGGCATCTTCAACATTGAGGGTGGCTGCTACGCAAAATGCGAGGGCCTGGACGCCTTCCACGAACCCGAGATCTTCAACGCTGTCCGCTTTGGCGCGATTTGCGAAAACGTTGTGCTCGACGAGAACCGCAAGCCCAACTACGATGACATCTCGATTACGCACAATACGCGCGTGGCCTATCCCGTGGAGCACATTCCTAACGCGTGGACTAAGGGCATGGGCACCACTCCGAGTGTCGTGCTGTTCCTGACTTGCGACGCTTTTGGCGTGCTGCCGCCCATCTCGCGTCTGACGGCCGACGCCGCCATGTACCACTTTGTGACGGGCTTTACGGCTAAGATTCCCGGCACCGAGGTCGGCGTCACCGAGCCCACGCCCACGTTCTCTTCGCTGTTCGGCGAGCCGTTTATGCCACTCGACCCCATGGTTTACGCCAAGATGCTCGGCGAGCGCATTGCCGATGGCCGCACGCGTGTGTACCTGGTCAACACCGGCTGGATCGGCGGCGGCTACGGCGTAGGCCATCGCATCGAGCTGGTCTACACGCGCTCGTTGGTCGCGCGCGCCCTCGACGGTACCATCGAGGACAGCGAGTTCGTACACGACGACATCTTTAACGTCGACATTCCCACCACGTGCCACGGTGTGCCCGACGGCATCCTGGTGCCGCGCCAGTACTGGCAGAGCACCGCTCGTTACGACGAGGCTGCACACAACCTGGCCGTGATGTTCGAGGAGAACTTCGAGAAGAAGTACTCGCACCTGCCCGAGTCCGTCAAGGCCGCCGGTCCGCACGCTCAAGTACACGCCGACGCCCGTCATCGCGGCCGCGGGCTGCTGGGACTTCGCCACTAGCTTCGCCGTGAGTCCATATCAACCACAAAGGGGTTGATTTTCAATCTCAACGCAACAGCCTGAACGGACCCCGCGTTTCCGCAGCTAGCGCAACGCGGAAATAGCTCCCGGCACCTGGCCATCACTTCGTTTCCGCAGGTGGAGGGGCTGTGGAGTCCGGTGTCCCCATGCCGCCGCCGCATGCTCCGCCAGCCCGCCGCGCAGCCGTTCCGGACTCAGCGCAACGGGCCCTCCGGCCCATGTCCCGGCCCGCCGCCTATCCCGCCCGTCCCTGATGGCCGCGAGCTTGGCGGCGGCGCCCTCCTCGGTCTCGTCGATCCCGGACCTGCTCGCCGAGAGCTCGGCGTCGGCCGCCTCCTGCGCCCTCCTGGCGCTGTAGAACACCCTGGGCCTCCTCGAGCAGCCGTAGCCCCTCCTGTGCGAGCAGCCGTTGCAGCACCTCGGCCACGTGGAGAGCCTGGGGCAGGCCCCCGACAGGTCCGCGGGCGCGGGCTCGCCGTAGCGCGAGCGCGGCGCGGTGACGTAGCGGTGCGCCGCCACCTCCCTGGTCACGGTCGAGGGCGACCTGCCGAGCTCCGCGGCGATCTCGCGGGCGCTGCGGTTGCGGTCGAGCATCCTCTCGACCGTGTTCCTCTCGTGCCTCGTGAGCCTCCCGTACGACCTTCCGGACGGCTTGGGTCTGGACATGCCGGCCTCCCTCCATCGCGGGCCGGGGGATTCCGGCCCCTCTGGGGTTGCCTACCCGGATTCGCGCCTCAGGACTCAGCGCAACGCGTTGCGCTGAGTCCTGAGGCTGTTGCAATGAAAATGAGAA
>NZ_JADNGN010000058.1 GCF_015553355.1 Collinsella aerofaciens | reverse complement strand
GTTTGTCTCCACCCGCGTAGCGGGTGGTTTAAAGCTGGCCGCTGCGCGGCCAGCAGACTAAAGTCTTGAACACAAAAGGAGGGGCCTCGTAAGGCCCCTCCTTAGGAAGGGGAATCGATTTATTCCACAGCCGTAGATTAATCCCAGCTTCTACTCCATCATGTCAAGGACAGACGGACGCAGCTCGCTCTCGGCAGCCTCGGGATCGGTCTCGCGCAGGCGGTTGATGTAGCGGTTGTACCACATCACGGCAAGGCCCAGGAAGACAACCACACCGCCAACGTTGTAGACCAGCGTCAGCCACAGCGGCTGATCGAGCGGAATGGTGCCGCAGATAAGCACGAAGCAGAAGACCACAAGCAGGAATGCAGCAATGACCAGGCCAAAGGTGCGCGAACCCATGCGGAAGCCACGGGGAGCAGCGTCGAAGTTCTTGCGTAACATAAAGTAGGCAAGCAGGATCAGCAGCGGCGGGAGCAGAGCGGTGGCAGCCGTCATGTTGGTGACGATCATGAGCAGGTCGTCGAGGTTACCGGAGCCCAGGGCCGGGATGATCAGGATGGGGACGACGATGGCGAACTGCAGCCAGGCAGCGCGGGCAGGAATGCCGTGCTCGTTGAGCTCGACGATCTTGCTACCAAAGACGCCCTTGGGGATCTCGGTGAAGAACACCTTGATGGGAGCGGAGGTCCACATCATGAGGGAGCCCAGCGTAGCGGCGAGTAGGATCAGGCCGATGACGCGCGTAGACACTTCCATGGGAATGCCAAAGTGGGCAAAGACAGCGCCGAACACGTCGAAGATGCCGGTGGAGATGGCAACGCCGCCCTCGGGGATGAACAGGTTAACCAGCAGCGAAGCGCCTGCATACAGAAGGCCGATGGTCAGGCCGGCGATAACGACGGTGCGCACGAAGGCCTTGACGCCGCCCTTAAGGTCGTTAAGGAACACGCCGACAGACTCAGCGCCGCCAACGCCCTGGATGATCCAGGCAAGCGTACCGAAGAAGCCCCACGCAGTTGCGAAGTTGCTCATGTCGGGAGCCATGTTAGCGGGAGTAGGAGCCGTAGCGAACTCAACGCCGCCAAGGGCAGCAGCCAGGGACAGCAGGATGAACACGGCGGTCAGGCCGAGAGCCGCGGTCGAACCGAAGGAGGAAATGGAGCCGATCCACTTAGCGCCCTTGGTCGAAACCCACGTGGCGATAGCAAAGACGACGATCTCGATAATGGTGATCCACAGCTGCGAAAGCTCGGCGTTGGCACCAAAGAACACGTAGCTCGCGTAGATGATGACGTTGGGCAGGACGGACGCAAAGAAGAACAGGTTAACGAACCAGTAGCTAAATGCCGTCAGGAACGCCCAGCGACCACCCATCGAGGTCTTAACCCATGCGTACACGCCCGACTCGGAGTCCTTGTTGAGGCCGACGAACTCGGCGGTAACCAGGGTATAGGGGACAAAGTACAAAAGCGTGGCGAAGAAGAACGACGGCGCAGCTGCCAAGCCGATGGCCGCGTTGTTGTTGATGATGTTCTTGATACCGAACACGGCGGCGACCGTCATGCCCAGCAGAGCGAACGAACCAATCGTTCCTCGTTTTTCAGAGCTCATAAGCCCTCCCAATCATCTGTTAAATGTCATCTAAAACCGTCCGAGCTGCAAGTGCAAACACGGACGGCGCAGCTGCTAAGGGGAATGGGGAAAAGGGAGTCAACAAAGCCATCCCCCTTAACGGCGCGAAGCAAACGTCCAGGTGGACGAATACTACTTGTTGGGGAAGGAATAACCTTCGACCGTCACGTGCAGCACCACGACGCGGGGATCCGCAGTGTCGGCGAGGACGCGATACGCCTCGTCGATCTCGACGACGGCAACGCCGCCGGCGGGAATCGTCACGGTCTCCCCCGCCCCCTCAAAGCGCTCGCGATCATCGATATCGCTGTAGGCGCGGGTGCAGGTGAGGCCTGCCTTGGGGGCAACCTCGACAGTCAGGTCGCCGTCGAGCGGGGCGAGCACGGCATGGTAGCGACGGTGACCGACCAGATCGGCAGTAGCCGCCTCGTGGGCGTTCACCCACCAATACACCAGCGAGTCGCCGATAGAGTACGCCACATCGTGCTGCAGTTCAGAAACGCCGTCGAGTGCCTGACCGGTACGCATCCACTTCTTGACGGACTTCATCTGGGCGTCGAAATCGGCACGCGAGTTAAAGATATGCATGACTTATGCCTCCTTAATGGGTGCCAGCGCCTGAGCCAGATCGGCAGACGTCAGCGGTCGCAGGGACACCTCAAAGCTGAAGCTCTCAAAACGGGTGCGATAGGAATCGAGCACCTCGGAACCCCAAGAGTTCGAGCCAAGGCCGAGCAGCTGGTCGTTGATGTTGACCGTAACCGTGTCGCCCGGGACAAGATCGTAGACATGCTTGGCATTATCGATAGCCTCGCAGCTATAGGGCCATGCGGAGAACGAGAACGGATTGGAAGCGGCGTCGGCCGGACGGGTCACCAGCACGCCGTCGCCGTGGCTGGAGCGCAGGGCAACCCAGCGGGTACCCTCGCGGTTGGCGCAGTCCTGAGGCATAACGTAGGGCGTGAACATATCGTCGACCGTGGTGCGGTAATGACCGACCGGGTTGGCGCGCAGCGAGTCCGGATAGTTCTCGCCCGGGCCGTGGCCATACCACTCGACGGCGCGATCGCAACCGGGGACCTCGAAGGAGATACCGATGCGCGGGATGATGTCCGAATAGTCACCGTAGGGCTCGCCGGAAACCTTGAGGTCAACGCGACCGCTCGGAAGCACGGTGTAGACAAGCTCGACGCGCATGCCGAACGCGCGGACAGGAGGAGCGATACGCTGGCTCACGGTAACGACGACCGCATTGCCGTCCTGCTTCCAAGAAACCTTGCGGGTAGACGTCTGCATCACATCGATGAAGTTGTCCTTCCACAGTGAG
Organism: Collinsella aerofaciens; assembly: GCF_015553355.1. Classification (GTDB taxonomy): domain Bacteria; phylum Actinomycetota; class Coriobacteriia; order Coriobacteriales; family Coriobacteriaceae; genus Collinsella; species Collinsella aerofaciens_V. Next base: position 3,816 of record NZ_JADNGN010000058.1, on the reverse strand, counting down.
TCATACTCCTGGGCGTGGTTATCGACGAGCGGATGCCAAAAACCAACCTGGGGACCGGAGGCCATGACGTCGCGGCCGGATGCCTTCCACTCGCTCACGGTACCGTTTACCTTGCTGAAGGTCAGCTCGCCGTTGAGGGAGCGAATGCGGATTTCCTGCTCGGTCTCCTCGACCGTAAGCTCAGGACGAACGGGGGCGGCGATGGCCGGCGCCGAATGGTTTGCGATGGCAAACTGGCTTGCGCCCAGCTGGAACATCGGCTCGCACCAGACGTGAGCGGCCATGGTGTAGGCGCGCACGGTCAGTAGGGTCTCGCCTACCGCGGCCTCATGAATCACCAGTGGCAGCTGGACGGACTCGCCGGGGGCAACCGCACCGGGCATGAGCGTCTTGCGGCTGACCACGTCGCCGTCCACCAGGGTCTCGGCCGACAGGCAGACATCCTCGAGAGTGGTGAACCAACGCTTGTTGGTGACGGTCAGCTCGCCCGCCTCGGTGTCATAAGCCATGCGAACCGGGCAGATGACCTGGCCATACTCAGTGAGGCCCGGGCTCGGCTGCTGCCAAGGGAACACCATGCCATCGATGCAGAAGTTGCTGTTGTTGGGGTAGTCGCCGTTGTCGCCGCCGTACATGTCGTAGGCAACGCCGTCCTCGGTCACAGCAGCCAAACCGTGGTCGCACCATTCCCAGATAAACTGGCCTTGGATGCAATCCCAGCGATCGAAGACCTCCTGGTACTCGGACAGGCCTCCGGGGCCGTTGCCCATGGAGTGACCGTACTCGCAGTTGATGCGCGGCTTGGGGAATGGATGCTCACCAAAGTCGTTCATCTGCGACACGCGGGAGTACATGGTGGAGATAACGTCGACGGTATCGGCGTTGCGATCCTCCTCGTAGTGGACCGGACGACCGTCGAGCTCGTGAGCCTTGGCGTACATCGCGCGGATGTTACAGCCATAGCCGCTCTCGTTGCCCATCGACCACATAATGATGCAGGCGTGGTTGCGCTCCTGCATCACCAGGCGCTCAATGCGGTCGACGTAGGCCGGCTCCCATGCCGGGTCGTCGGTCACCAGGGCGATATTGCCGATATTCTCGAAGCCGTGGCTCTCCATATCGGTCTCGGCGACCAGCATGATGCCATACTCATCACACAGCTCGTAAAAGCGCGGGTCGTTGGCGTAGTGGGACGTGCGCACCGCGTTGATGTTGTGCTGCTTCATGAGCTCCAGGTCGCGGCGCATGCGATCGAGGCCCACGGCGCGGCCCTTGTGATCGTCGTGATCGTGGCGGTTGACGCCATGCATCTTAAAGTAAGTGCCGTTGAGGTAGATATGATTGCCCTCGACCGTCACCTCGGCAAGACCCTGGCGATGCGGGACGTACTCGCTGACCTGGTCACCGTCGTAGACCTCAAACGTAAGGTCATAGAGGAAGGGATCCTCGGGATTCCAGAAGTGGGCATCGGTCACGCTGCACTCGGCATGGCCGTCGACGCACTCGCCCGTAGCCACCACGTTCTCGCCATCGCTGAGCGTATACACAACGCGGGTAGCGCCCTCGGCCACCGTATCGAGCGTGATCAGAGCGGCATCGCCCTCGCGGTGCGTGCGGAACCTAAAGTCGACCAGGTGCGCGGCGGGACGCTGCATAAGGTACACATCGCGGAAGATGCCCGATGCCCACCACATGTCCTGGTCCTCGATATAGCTGCCATCGCTGTACTGCAGGACCTTGACCGCAAACAGGTTGTCGCCCTCGACGAGCGCGTCGGTCACGTCGAACTCGGCAGACAGACGCGAACCCTTGGTCATGCCGATAAACTTGCCGTTGACGTACAGCTCGCCATAGCTCTCGATGCCGTCAAAGCGAATGATCTCGCGAGCGCCGGCAGGAACGGCGGGAAGATTGACGATGCGCTGATAGACGCCCGTGGGGTCGTCGGAGGGAACGAACGGCTGGTCCACCGGGAACGGGAAACCCTCGTCGGTGTAGGCAAGGTTGCCATAACCGTCTACCTGCCACAGGTGCGGAACCTCCACGTGATCCCACTCGGGCTTGTACGTGGAAAGCTCCTCGTTGGAGACGGCAGCGGGGCCCTCAAAGAGGCGGAACTGCCACGAGCCGGACAGCTGGACAAACCCGCGCGACAGCTCGCGGCTGTACGTTGCAGCGAGATCGGCGGTCTCGTAACCCATAAAGTACGCATGGGGTGCCAGGCGGTTCCTGTGGGTGAGCGCTTGGTTTTCCCAATCGTTAATGGCGTCCATGGTGATGCTCCTTCGTCATCGTAGTGCTTCTTTGTGCAACCGGTTGTCCTTATCTTACGGGCGGTACAAAAATCTGTGCAACCGGTTGTCCGCCGAACGGTCGATTTTGTCGGATTAACGGTGCAACCGGTTGTACAACCATGCTACTTATGTCACCCTGAGTATCGAAACTCAGCGCAAGACATCGTTCTCAAGCTCGTAGGCAACCGCCACGCCCGCTGATATCTCACCCATACGAGACGTATTCGATTGCGGCTTGGTTGCAAAACGACACCGGTCACCGGATATCATGAACGCTGTTCAGGCGCACTATAGTAAGCTGTATCCGCACCAGCCCGTATCAGCGACAACATCGACCGCATTCTCCAGGAGACGCCATGACCCAACCAGTTCGCACCGCACCTACGCTTGCCGAGGTTGCCGCAGCTGCCGGCGTGTCGCGCTCCACGGCATCGCGCGCTCTCAACGATTCGCCCCGCATTAGCGAGGAAACCAAAAGGCGCGTCCGCGCGGCGGCCAAGGAAGTCAATTTTGTCCCCAACGCTCGTGGCCGAGCGCTCGCTGTCGGGCGCACGGAAATCATCGCCGTGCTCGTGACCGAGCCCCTGAGTGAACTCTTCAGCGACCCCACCTATAGCGAGTTTTTGAGCGGCATTACCGAGGAACTGTCGGAGTCGTCCTATCTGCCCGTTATCTTGCAGGCGTCTTCTACGCATGAGCGCAACCGTGCACGCGAGCACTTTGAGCGCCGCTCGTTCGACGCCGTGATCGACGTCTCCCCCTACAAGGGCAGCGAGCTGCTCGAGGTGCTGCGCGAGCTGGGCGTACCCACCGTGTTGTGCGGCCAGCTCGAGGGCCACCCCTATCGCGATGTGTTCTCGACAGTCTACTCCGACGACGAAGAGGGCGGACGCTTTGCGGCACTCGCCATAAAGGATCGCGGGCGCAAAGATATCGTCGCCGTGTTGGGACCGCAAGACAACCCCGCTGTTGCCGACCGCCTGCGCGGCTACCGCGCCGTCTTGGGCGAAGACCTCCCAGACGCAAACGTTATCTATACCGGCTGGAACAGCGGAGACGGCTATCAGGCCATGCACCAGATTCTCGCGCGCGAGATCGCTTTCGATGGCGTGCTCTGCGGATCGGACCGTATCGCGGCTGGCGTCATCACCGCACTCAACGAGGCAGGCCTATCCGTTCCGGCGGACGTTTCTGTCGTCGGCTTCGACGATCACGAGATTGCGACGCGCTGCGTCCCCGCGCTCACGACCGTCCGCCAGCCCCTGCGCGAAGAAGGCCACATGGCCGCCAACATTGCGCTCGACATGATCAAGGGTGCCGAGCCGACCACCTCCGTGATGCACATGCAGCTGATCCAGAGAGACTCGCTATAAGAAACTGGGGCAGGCTTTCCGCCAGACAGTTGTTGCGGAAAGCCCGGCCCGTTTTGAGCGCTCATTCTGGGGCACAGTTTCCGTTAGACAGCTCAACCGGAAACTGTGCCCCATTATTTTGCCGAATTCTGGGTCGCGCTTTCCCAGAG
>NZ_JADNGN010000057.1 GCF_015553355.1 Collinsella aerofaciens | reverse complement strand
TCTAAGAACGCCCCGCCACATCGTTAACTCGCATGATGATAGCAAATACGACAAGCGAGATGCCTGCGACTTGCAGGCATCTCGCTTTATCTAAATAACGTGGTTGTGAATCAACCGCTATTTGTTAATCGTCCTAGCATGGACGGGTTTTCCAAGTACCGCAGATTGCCGTGAAAGAGGAGCGACGCGTACTTTGGTACGCGAGCGACGGTTTGAACGGCAAGGTGCGGTGCTTGGGAAAGCCGCTTAGCGGTAGCTGACGCTTTGCTGGGAGTCCTTGACGACAACGTCGTGGGCGCCGCCTTCGACGATGGAGGTGGAGCTGACCAGGGTCAGGCGAGCCTTTTCCTGGAGCTCGGGGATCGAGAGGGCACCGCAGTTGCACATCGTGGACTTAACCTTGTAAAGCGTACCGCCCACGCCGTCCTTGAGGGAGCCGGCGTACGGGACGTAGGAGTCGACGCCCTCGACGAAGCTGAGCTTCGCGGCGCCGCCCAGGTCGTAACGCTGCCAGTTGCGGGCACGCGCGGAACCCTCGCCCCAGTACTCCTTCATATACTGACCGTTGACGTTAACGCGCTCGGTCGGGCTCTCGTCGAAGCGGGCGAAGTAACGGCCCAGCATCATAAAGTCGGCGCCCATGGCAAGGGCGAGCGTCATGTGGTAGTCGTAGACGATGCCACCATCGGAGCACACGGGCACGTAGACGCCGGTCTCCTCGTAGTACTCGTCGCGAGCGCGGCAGACGTCGATCAGCGCGGTGGCCTGACCGCGGCCGATGCCCTTGGTCTCGCGGGTAATGCAGATAGAACCGCCGCCGATACCGACCTTGATGAAGTCGGCACCGCAGTCTGCCAAAAAGCGGAAGCCCTCGGCATCGACGACGTTACCGGCACCGACCTTGACGTCATCGCCGTAGTTGGCGCGAATCCACTCAATGGTTCGCTTCTGCCACTCGCTGAAGCCCTCGGAAGAGTCGATGCACAGGACATCGGCACCGGCCTCGATGAGCAGCGGCACGCGCTCGGCATAGTCGCGGGTGTTGATGCCGGCGCCGACCATGTAGCGCTTATCGCCGTCGAGCAGCTCGTTGGGGTTGGTCTTGTGGCTGTCGTAGTCCTTGCGGAAGACGATGCCCATAAGGTGATCGTTGTCGTCGACGATGGGCAGGGCGTTGAGCTTATTGTCCCAGATGACGTCATTGGCAACCTTGAGGCTGATGTTCTTGTCGCCCACGATGAGCTGCTCACGCGGGGTCATGAACTCGGAGACCTTCGTCTGGTGGTCATCGCGGCTGGGGCGATAGTCACGGCTGGTGACGATGCCCAGGAGCTTGCCCTTGGGGGTGCCGTCGTCGGTGACCGGCATGGTGGAGTGACCGGTCTTATCCTTGAGCTCGATGACCTGCTCCATGGTCATGTCGGGGGTCAGCGTGGAATCGGACTGAACGAAGCCGGCCTTGTGATCCTTGACGGCCTTGACCATGGCGGCCTCGGACTCGGCGCTCTGGGAACCGTAGATGAAGGACAGGCCGCCCTCGGTAGCGAGCGCGACACCCATGTCGACGCCCGAGACGGACTGCATGATAGCGGAAACCATGGGGATGTTCAGGGTGATTGCCGGCTTCTCACCGCGCTTAAAGCGGGTCAGCGGCGTCTTAAGAGAGACGTTGTTGGGGATGCACTGCGAGGACGAGTAACCAGGGACCAGCAGATACTCCGAAAACGTGTGGGACTCACCGGGAAAGAACGTAGCCATGTTTCTCCTTTTTCCATGCGACCGGTCGGCTGCAGGCCTCGTAGGACCCAGCCCAACCTTGGGCGCCCAATACTGGGGAAGTATCTTAACGCACTTTGACTGCTACAATGCATGATTTAAGAAGAGCACACGAGGGTTTGACGCAGGCTTTGCGTTTGCCCAGCAAACACTTTAGCGGGGAGACGTGGAGCACATGGAGTACAAGACGACGGCAAAGTTGGTCATTCAAGCGTGCGACAAAGATCTGCCGGGCGTGTTTGGTCACGGCTGCGTCTTGCTGCTGCAGGGTATTGCCCGCGAGCACTCGCTCAACCGTGCCGCCAAGAGCATGGGCATGGCGTATTCCAAGGCCTGGCGCATTGTGAACGAAGCCGAAGGCCAGCTGGGCTGCAAGCTCATAGAGCGCGACGGCGCCCGCGGATCCACCCTCACCCCCGCCGGCGAGCGAGCCATAGCGGTCTACGAGGAGCTGCAGGCCGACATCAACAACGTCATCGCCACCAAAGCCGACGCTCTCATCGCCAGCATCAATGCAGAGTAGTCCTTTTGGGGCTGAATTGTTGTCCACCGCACCCTCGGATTGAGGCTCGCGCCACAAAAACGGGCCCATCTACTACGTTTAGCTGAATACCCTCGACCATACCGGACATTATGAAATTAAAACCGCTGGTAGACAGCTTGGTAATTTTCAAAATAGGCGGGCATGGTCGACCCCTATGGCTTAAACGTAGTAAATAGGCCGTTTTCGTGGCGCAGGCCCCGATTAGCTACTTGCGGAGGGCGTTGTCTAGGGTGGCGGCCACGATCAAGGGGTTGTCGGTGCCGGCAAAGAGGCGGATGGTGCTCCCCTGCTTGCCACGCGGAGCCGAAAGGCGCGTTGTTGGGCCGCCTGCGGGTGATGTGCGGAATTCATCCGGCAGCATGCTGAAGAATTCGCCCGCGGTGCAGTCCATCAGGTCAAATTCAACTGCCGGGCCAAAGCCGTGCTCGAGGATTCCCGTTGCAACCGCATGGTCGGGATGCGAGGTCAGCCCAGGATAGCGCACGCCGTGCACCATCTCGTTCGCGGCCAAATACTCGGCCAGTGCACGCGCGCGGTCGACGTGTGCCTGCATGCGGGTGTCGAGCGTGTCGAGCCCGTGCTCTAGAACCTCGGCCTCATCGGAGGACAAGTCGAGCGCGGCCAATCCGCAGCCCTCGAGCAGCGCATGCGCGCACTCGGCCGCGGCGTCCACGCGATGGCGCTTGAGCTGCGAGCGCGCGACCGACGCCGCCACGAGCTTGCGCGGCGCCTCACCGGCACACACGCGGTCAAGTGCCTCGAGCGACAGCACGGCACCCAGCCGCAGCGGATCGCAGCCAAAGACGTCAGCCACGGTGTTGTCCACAACCAGCAGCGCATGGGCCTCACGCGCCGCCCGACCCAGCGCGCGCAGATTGGGCACACGCAGACCAAACCCGCCGATGGAGTTTAAAAACCACCACAGGTGCGGCCCCTCGGCATCAAACGAAGCATCAAAGCCCTTGGACGCAGCAGCAAACGCGGCAGCCGACGGCTCCCCCACCATAGCCACGTCGCAGGCATCAAAGCCGTGCGCAAACGCATCGGCAAAGTCGTCCGCAAACGCAACCAGGCGGTCACCGGGGCGCACAATCCCCAACAGAGACAGCGCCGCCGGCACATGCAGGGCCGCAACAAGACGCGCCTCACGCGAGCCGGCCCTCAAAGCCCAGGCCTCCTCTAGCTGCTGTACATCCACAAGGCACCGTCCCTTCATAAACAAAAACCCACGATGCGGGTGTTCCCCGCATCGTGGGCAACGGCTGCAGTATAGCGCCGATATGCGACGAATCGCCTAGATGTTGAGCGTGTGATAGGTCACGCTCGCACCTGCGGCGTCAACGGACACGCCATAGGTCGCAGGGTAGATACGCGTGGAGAACACAAGCGCACCGTCGTTGACAAACACCTCGACCGACGAGACGTCGCCAACAATGCGCACGTTGCGCACCTCGTCGACGGGCTCCCAGCGCACAGTACGACCGCAGCCGGCAGAAGCGCGACCCTCATCGGTAAATCGCATCTCAAAACGCGAGGGCAGTTCGCCCTCGGCGGGCACAAATACCAGCTTCAGCTCGCCATCAACAGTCGCGGTAAACGCGCCGTCGACACCGTCGGCAACAACGTCAAAGCAGGTATCGCCGGCAACCTCCAACGAACCCTCCCCCACACGCACCGAGGCATAATGGTGTTCAATCTCGCGCGCCGGCTGCTGCAGCACCACGCCGTCGGCACCGGCTGTAAGCTCACGCGGCGCTGTCATGCAGTGCTGCCAGCCACGCGCCACGGTGGGGCCGTTACCATAGGTCGGCTCATCGGGCATGCCCATCCAGCCGATCAGAATGTGGCGACCGTCCTCGGCCGTGAACTCCTGCGGAGCATAGAAGTCAAAACCGGCGTCCCACAGGCGGAACTCGCCCAGCTCATAGGCACCGTCACCACCGGTAATTTCGCCCGTTACAGGCATGTAGCCAGCAGCGTATACGTTGCCGCGGTCCCAACGGCCGCCCTCAAGGCCCTGGGGCGAGAATGACAAAAATGCAGCGGTATTGCCATTCGCATCGAGCTCTATATAGCCGGGGCACTCCCACATAAAGCCAAAACGCTCGGACGTAGACACACGGCTCTCGAGTTCCCAGCTCAGCATATCGGCCGAGCCGTACACCAAGATCTCGCCCACATCGCGACCGGCGCCCTCGCCATGCATGGCGCAAAAACGGCTCTCGACATGCGGCCCGTCAACGCGACGACGCGCGCCCAGCACCATGTGATAGCGACCGGCCTCATCGCGCCACACCTTGGGATCGCGCACGTGGCACGTCAGATCCTCGGGATAGTCCTCCGACGCCAGCACCACGCGCTTTTGGCTGAACGTCTGCCCATCGACACTCTCGACATACACGGTGTCGGCGCGACGGCCGGAGTTGACATAGTCAAAGACGCCGCCCGCATCGGGGAGCTTAACGTTGCCGGTATAGAGCACGCGAATGCGGCCGTCCTCGGCAAGCGCGGAGCCCGAATACACGCCATGGCAATCGAATGGCTCGTCGGGCAGCAGCGGGGCGCCAACGTAGTCCCACGTCATAAGATCGCGACTCGCCGCATGGCCCCACATCTTGACGCCGCCGTTCACATCAAACGGGGCATACTGAAAGTACGCGTGAAATACGCCATCTGCCTGGCAAAGACCGTTGGGGTCGTTGAGCCAGCCCGCCGGCGGCATAATATGAAAGCGCTGGCCATACGCGCCATGACCGCACTCAGAGGCGGCGGCGTCAACAGCGGCGACCAGCTTTGCAAGGTCGCGACCAAGTGCATTAGACATATCAAAGTCCTAACGGATCGAAAGTTACAAGGCGCCAGAGATCGGCGCCAAATACGGGAAACGCCCGCGGGCATACAGCCCACGGGTGTTCCTCAATCAAAAGCTCTTAGGCCTGCTCGGAAGCCTTGGGCTCATCCTTGTACAGGACAAACGAGACAGCAAAGGAAACCAGCGCGGCGACCGCAAACATGATCGCGTACTGCACGGGCTGGGCCAGGCACAGCAGGATACCGAAGATACCGGTAACGCCCGTGCCGGAGGCGGCCAGCGAAGTGAGCGCGCAGGCCAGGGCACCGCAACCGCCGCCGATGCAGCCGGCGATGAAGGGCTTAAAGAAGCGCAGGTTCACACCGAAGATGGCAGGCTCGGTAATGCCCATGAAGGCGGACAGGGCCGAAGGAAGCGCCAGACCCTTGATCTTGGCATCGCGGGTCTTAAATGCAACGGCGAGCGCGGCACCACCCTGGGCGATGTTGGCGGCACTGGCGATGGGCAGCCAGTAAGTCACGCCGTACTGGGCGAGCTGGCCCAGGTCGATGGCGGTGTACATCTGGTGGATACCGGTAACGACCGTGGGAGCATAGAACAGGCCGACGATAAAGGAACCGATGCCGAAGGGCAGGGTGAGCAGGGCCTGGATCAGACCGAGGATGGCGTTCTCAGCCCAGACAAAGATGGGGCCGACGGCAACGAGAGTCACGAGCACGGTCACGAACACCGAGACGAGCGGGGTCACAAAGAGGTCGAACATCTCGGGGACAACCTTGTGGAGGCGCTTCTCCAAGAAGGCGAGGATGGCGCAGGCGATAACGATGGGGATCACGTGGCCCTGATAACCGACCCACTCAAAGCTGTACATACCGGGAATGACGTTGACCATGGTCTGCACGCCCTCGGAGGCAACCGTGTAGGCGCTCTGCAACGAGGAGTTGATGAACGCACCACCGACGACGGCGCCCAGGTACGGGTTGGCTCCAAAGGCCTTAGCGGCGGAGTAACCGATCAGGATCTGCAGGATGCCAAAGGACGTTCCCGAGACCAGGTCGGCAATCTTGTAGATAAAGTTATTGGTGTCGAGCGCGATAAAGCCGTTGGAGGCCATAAAGTTGAGGGCACTCATAATGCCCAGCAGCAGGCCCGAAGCCACGATGGCGGGGATGATGGGGACAAAGACGTCGCCGAGCACCTTAATGGCACGCATAAAGATGTTCTGCTGCTGCGCCGCGGCCTCCTTGACCTCGGCCTTGGTGGCAGCCTCGACGCCGCTGAGCGCAATGAACTCGTCGTAGACCTTGTTGACGGTGCCGGTGCCAAAAATAATCTGGAGCTGGCCTTGGGCCTCAAAGACGCCCTTGGCGCCGTCAATATTCTCGAGGGCCTCCTTGTCAACCTTCGCGTTATCGGCAATCACCAGGCGCAGACGCGTGGCGCAGTGTGCGGCCGAAATAACGTTGTCGGCGCCACCGACGTTGTCGAGCACCTCTTGGGCTGATTTACGGTAGTCCATGTCTTCCCTTTCCTCCAACGGGCGCGTGTGCACCCGACCATCTTTGATACTTACACTGTAATCGTTTGGCTCTGTTAGACCAGGATTGACATTCCGCCCCGTCATCTTCTTGCGATTGCACAATGGTCGCCCCTTGTCGAATCT
>NZ_JADNGN010000056.1 GCF_015553355.1 Collinsella aerofaciens | reverse complement strand
GGGTATCGGGTTCCCACATTCATCCGTACATGTACGGATGAATGTGGGAGGTGTTCGGATGAAGTCGATAATCAAGGTCCACCACAAAGGGGACAGGCACCTTTGTGGTGGTTTTGCTCGTGTGGATGACTCGGGTTACAATACGCCTGACATATCGTCCCCTTCTCCGGATGGGGACAGCGCAAGCGTTCTTGTGACGGCACCGTAGGACTTTGAAGGTGGCCGTTGTAAGGGCGCTTTTTGTTTAGGCGCCCTCACTCGGGCGCGCACAATGAAGGGAGAGCGTATGAAGAGCTTTATTGCCGAGGATTCATTCTGGGAGCTGTTTCCGCAGGCAGCGGTCGGTGTTGTGGTCGTGGAGGGCATGAAGCCCACGGCTCAGATTCCTCAAGAGGACGTGGATGCGATTGCGGCGTTGCTCGACCGCGCCAATATCGATGCGGAGCGTCATCTGACCAGCGACACTATCAGCGAGAACGCACCGGTCAAGGCATGGCGCGAGGCCTATCGTCTGTTCAAGACCAAGAAAGGCGCGCGCTGCTCGATCGAGAACTTGCTCAAACGCGTGCTCAAAGGCAAGCCGGTGGGCCACATTACGCCCGCGGTGGATATTTACAACACGGTGTCGCTGACCTACGCGCTGCCCGTGGGAGGCGAGGATCTGCATGCGATCGAGGGGGACCTTCGCCTGAAGGTGACCGACGGTGGCGATGCGTTCTTGCCGCTTGGCGAGGAGGCGGACGATCCGACGCTGCCCGGCGAGCTCGCCTACATCGACGATGCGGGCGCTGTGTGCCGCTGCTGGAACTGGCGCGACGGCGTTCGCACGGCGCTGTCCGATGATTCGGCCGATGCGTTCCTGGCGATTGAGTGCGTGGAGCCCGAGCGGATGGGGGATTGCCAGGCTGCGATCGATCGCTTAGCCGAGCTGCTTGAGCGCTATCTGGGAGCGACGGTTGTCATTAAGACGCTTGTGACCCGCGACAATCCTTGCGTGGAACTGTAGCGGCGCCTAGAACCTATTGATGCCCCAAACCACCACAAAGGTGCCTGTCCCCTTTGTGGTGGTTTTTATGTTGATGGGTTAACAAATGGGGTATTTGGGTACGGGTGTCGCCTTATGCGACTAAGATGTTTACCCGTTAGCATTATGCAAGCGAAAGGCGGTCGTCTCCCATGCAGCAGAGCGACGAGACACGTTTCGAGGACTTTGTCGGACTGATCAGCGGACTCTACAAGGAGATCCAGCGCATTAAGACGTCTGAGGGCGCAAGGCTGGGTCTCAAGGGCTCCGACGTTATGTGCCTGTACTATCTTGAGCGTAGCAAGGACGGCCTGACTGGCGCCGACCTGGCTCGCATGGCAGGCGTGACCCGCGCCGCCGTCTCGCGTACGCTGGCGCATCTGGAGGAGGGTGGCTACGTCGAGGTCGATGATTCGGGCGATGCCGCCGTTAAGTATCGTGCTCCGGTGCGCCTGACCGCTCTGGGCGGCGAGAGCATGAGCGAGGCGGACCGCATCATTCGCGAGGTGCTCGATACCACCGGTAAGGCTATGGGTGTGGAGCAGCGCGAGCAGATGTATGCGTCGCTGCGCACGATTCTCAACACCCTGCGCGAGATCTAAGGCCGCCAAGGCATTTGTTTCCAATTAACAACTGCATAGTCCCGTTTGAGTGCGTATGCCGTGCCGGGGCATTGCTGTCAAAATTCCCCGCGAGAGGTCCGCGAAAGAAAGGATTCGCTATGTCCATTCGTATTATTACCGATTCCGCGAGCGATATGTCGCCGGCTGAGCACCCCGCTCTGCGTGTTCTGCCGCTGTCCGTCACCTTTGGCACCGATGTGTACATGGATGGCGTCGACATCGATCACCAGCGCTTTTACGAGATGCTCGTGGAGCGCGATGAGCTGCCCAAGACCGGCCAGGTCAACCCGTACGCGTTTTCGCAGGCTATTGCCGAGGCGCGTGATGCCGGCGATGAGGCTGTGATTATTACCGTGGGCGCTAAGCTTTCGGGCACCAATCAGAGTGCCCGTACCGCACTTGCCGAGGCGCCGGGCGGCGACGTGTACGTGGTGGATAGCAACAACGTCACCCTGGGCGAGCGCGTGCTGGTCGAGTATGCGCTGCGCTTGGTGGACGAGGGCCGTAGCGCGGCCCAGATCGCGGCGGCCGTCGAGGCCGTGCGCGACCGTGTGGTGGTTATCGGTCTGCTCGAGACGCTGGAGTACTTGGTGCGTGGCGGTCGCCTGTCTGCTGCTGCGGGCGCTGTGGGCACGCTGCTCAACGTTAAGCCCGTGGTGGCCGCCGAGGACGGCCTGATCGTGCAGCTGGGCAAGGCGCGCGGTTCCAAGAACGGCCGTAACCTGCTCAACCAGAAGGTCGAAAAAGCGGGCGGCGTCGACTTTTCCATGCCGCTGGCGCTGGGCTATACGGGCCTTTCGGACGCCGTGCTCAAGAAGTATATCGAGGACAGCGCGGCACTGTGGGCTGGACACACCGAGAACGAGCTGCCCATCCACACCATTGGCGCCACCATCGGCACCCACGTGGGCCCCGGCGCCGTAGCCGTAGCTTTCTTCCGCCCCGCCAACTAGCTTTCCGGTCAAAACCACCACAAAGGGGACAGGCACCTTTTTGGTGGTTTATGCTTGTTTCGGTTGAAAGGAGCATGCGATGGCGTCTGAGGGCTTTTTTGAGCGGGTGTATGAGGTGGTCGAGCAGATTCCCGAGGGGATGGTTGCCACCTACGGTCAGGTGGCGCTGCTTGCCGGTCGTCCGCGGAGCGCGCGCTATGTGGGCTATGCGCTGCACAGCAACCCGCGCCCCGGCCAAATTCCCTGTCATCGCGTGGTGTTTGCCGACGGCCGTATCTGTGAGGGCTTTGCCTTTGGCGGCCCCGATGCCCAGCGTGAGCTCTTAATGGGGGAGGGCGTGACGTTTACCGATCCCATGCACGTCGACTTGGCCGCCTGTCGCTGGCCTGCCGGACTCTAACAGCTCTGCCGTGGCCAAAACCACCACAAAGGTGCCTGTCCCCTTTGCGGTGGTTTTCCGTTGCAGGTTTACCGGGGCTAACTTATGGAGAAGGTGTGGCGGCGCACTTTGCCGTCAGAAAGTAAACCACGGTGAACTATATTGTATTCAGCAACGGAGTAGGCAATAGGCGATGAAAAAGCCTGCCCTGTTGAGTTTGATTCGCATTCCTCCCCTCTGTGCGATTCAACGGTGTACTTCGGGAACGGGCCCGCTGGCAACTGACTGCCGGCGGGCCCGTTCCCGTTTATCGGGGGAGTGCAATGGACGGAGCCGAGCTGGTCGGGCTCCAAAAAAGGCGGACGCCGTAGCGCCCGCCCCATAACAATCGAAAGCTCAAGTCAGCAGATCGGTCTAGTACACCATGCCCATGGCGTCCTGAACCTCGGCCAGGGTCTGCTCGGCGATCTCGTTGGCGCGACGATTACCTTCGTGCAGCACGTCCTTCACGTAATCCAAGTCGTTCTCGTAGCGCTGGCGACGCTCGCGGATCGGGGCGAAGTACTCGTTGACGGCCTCGGTCACGTACTTCTTGAGCTGGCCGGAGCCGCCTATGCCGATCTCCTCGGCAATCTCGACCTCGGAGCGACCGGTGCAGATGGCGGCCGTCGAAAGCAAACCGGACACGCCGGGGCGGTTCTCGGGATCGAACGTGATCATGCGCTCGGAGTCGGTCTGGCTCTTTTTGATGCGCTTGGCCGTTTCCTCGGCGGTCATCGAGATGTTGATGGCGTTGCCGTAGCTCTTGCTCATCTTGCGGCCGTCAAGGCCGGGCAGCAGCGGGGTCTCGGACAGCAGCGCGTCGACCTCGGGGAACACCTTGCCGTAGCGGTTGTTAAAGCGGCGGGCGATGGTGCGGGTGAGCTCGATGTGCGGCAGCTGGTCACGACCGACGGGCACCACGTTGCCCTTGCAGAACAGGATGTCGCAGGCCTGATGCACCGGGTAGGTGAGCAGAAGGCCGGTAAGCTCATGGCCCGAGGCCTCCATCTCGGCCTTGACGGTGGGGTTGCGCGCCAGCTCGGCCTCGGACACCAGCGACAGGAACGGCAGCATGAGCTGGTTGGCGGCGGGCACGGCGGAGTGCGCGTAGATCATGGTCTTGTCGGGATCGATACCGCAGGCAAGGTAGTCCATGACCATGTTGTACACGTTGTCCTGGATGTGCTCGGTCGTGTCGCGGTCAGTGATGACCTGGTAGTCGGCGATGAGCACGTTGGTCTTGGCGCCCATGTTCTGCAGCTCAACACGGCCCTTGAGGGTGCCGAAGTAGTGGCCCAGGTGCAGACGGCCGGTGGGGCGGTCGCCGGTGAGCATGGTGAACTTCTCGGGCGTCTTGGTCAGGCCCTCGCGAATGGCGTTGCTCTTTTGCAGCGCGACTTCGTAGCTGTTCTCGTTTGGCATGATTGCTCCTAACGTATGTTCATGGGTCAAGATGATAACGCGTTTATTGGAGGGGTGGTGCGTAAGTAGGCGAGGGGCGGGAGAGGGACGCGTGTGGTGCGGCATGTGCGATGGGTGCGGCGCGGCCGTGCTTGGCTAACGGTGCCTTGGCACATCCTCGGCAGCTTGCCCTAGAGCTTGTGGTGGCGCTCTTCTTTGCGCTCCTCGGCTGCCTGCTCCTCCTGCTTAAAGGCGGGGTCGTCGGGGGTGACCAGTTCGTCCTCGTGCGTGCGCTTGTTGTAATGGTGGCGCAGCACGGGTTCAAACAGGTGCAGGTGCTTGGCAAAGGCC
This sequence comes from Collinsella aerofaciens, assembly GCF_015553355.1. Classification (GTDB taxonomy): domain Bacteria; phylum Actinomycetota; class Coriobacteriia; order Coriobacteriales; family Coriobacteriaceae; genus Collinsella; species Collinsella aerofaciens_V. The sequence continues at coordinate 2,621 of NZ_JADNGN010000056.1, read as the reverse complement.
GCCGAGCCAATGGCAAGCACGGTAAAGATGAGCACGCGCATGGGCACCTCGACCTGATTGATGGCGGCGGCGCCGGCCGAAAGCATAATGCACCAGGCATAGATGAGCAGCACAGCCTGTTTTTGGTTGTAGCCTTCTTGGATCAGGCGGTGGTGGATGTGGCCCTTGTCGGCCTGCCCGATGCTAATGTGGGCGCGCTTGCGGCGCACGATGGCGCTAAACGTGTCGATGATAGGCACGCCGGCAACGATGAGCGGGATGATAAGCGAGGTGAGTGCGGCGGTGCGGCTCACGTTGAGTAGCGAGATGGATCCCAAAGCGAAGCCCAGAAGCAGCGACCCCGAGTCGCCCAAGAAGATGCTTGCGGGGTTGAAGTTGTAGCGCAAAAAGGCCAGACAGGCGCCAAAGAGCGCAATGGAGAGCGCGGCGGCGTCGATGCGGCCCGAGAGAACGGCCATCGAAAACATGGTGAACGAGGCGATGCCGCAGATGCCCGTGGCCAAGCCGTCGAGGCCGTCGATGAGGTTAATGATGTTGGTGAATGCCACCAGATAGATTACGGTTATGGGGTAGGCGAGCCATCCGAGCATGATCTCGCCGGGAGCAAACGGGTTGACGATGACGCCGATTTTTAGGCCGCCCATGCAGGCGATAAGCGCGGCGAGGACCTGTCCGGCCAGCTTTTGCTTGGGCGTGAGCTGGAAGACGTCGTCGATAGCGCCGGTCGCAAAGATGACGGTAAAGGAGAGCGCCAGCATGGGATAGCTAATGTGAAGGCGCGGGTGCGGCACCAGGACGGGTGGCCAGCCTAGGTACCAGGTGCCTAGGATTTGCACAATGCAGGCAACGACCAGGCCCAAAAACACCGCCGTTCCGCCCAAACGCGGGATGGGCTTGGTGTTGATGCGGCGCTTAGAAGGATAGTCGACGGCATCGAGCTTAATTGCCAAGCGCTTGACCAGGGGCACCGCGAGGAAGGTCGTGATAAAAGCCGCCGCTGCCACGCATAGGTACGGTATGTAGCTCGGGGATGAAGCCATGAATCTAAAAACCGCCAAGCGTCGAAGGAAAAGGTCAAAGGTTGCTACGCGCAAAAAGGCATAGCTGACCCATGATACTCGACCGAGGGGGGTGCGGAGGTTTGCACCGTGCGATTATCACGCGCATACCAGATATTGGAATGTTGTCGATGGCTTGTCGGGATGCCGGCGGGGATCCATATGGACTGTATGGTGATTTTCGGCAAAAGAAAACCACCCCCCACGTTACGAAAATGAACCCACCTAAAACAGGTGGGTGCCCTCATCGACTGTTCCAGCGTCCTTAACAACGAAGGATACCTGTACTAGGCACGACTGTGTGGGCTCCCTAAATAAACGCGACGGTTCACCCAGTTGCTCCGCGGGGGGCGGAATACCTACATCATAAAGCGGCACTTTATCGATTCCAGTCTTGACATTACAAAAATCGTGTCGGACGATTACGGCGCCTTAGGGACGGAGCCGTCTACCCGGTCTGGCCCTTTACGTTTGAGCTGCTGAATCGTTGTTTTGGAGCATGTTTTTATGCCGACGTCGTTGACCGAACTTTTTTCGCCCGCCTGCCATTTGTGTCCGCGCCGTTGCGGTGCGGCGCGCGATGAGGGCGCGCGCGGCGTATGCGGTGCTAACGACACGCTCAGGGTGGCCCGCGCGGCGCTTCATATGTGGGAGGAGCCGCCTATCTCGGGCGAGGCCGGTTCGGGCACGATCTTCTTTAGCGGTTGCTCGCTTAAATGTATCTACTGCCAGAACCACGAGATCTCGACCGGCAATTTTGGCCTTGAGATTTCGCCTGAGCGCCTGGTCGAGATTATGCTGGAACTGCAGGACCAGGGTGCCAACAACATCAATTTGGTGACGGCGACGCACTATGCGCACCTGTTGCCTGCCGCGATTGCCGCGGCACGGGCGCGCGGGCTGGTCATCCCGATCGTCTACAACACGAGTGGTTACGAGCGTGCGAGTGCCGTGGCGGCGCTGGGCGACCTGGTCGATGTGTGGCTCACCGACTTTAAATATGCCGATGCCGGGCTTGCGCAGTCGCTTTCTCATATTAAGGACTACCCGCGCGTGGCCGTGTCGGGTCTGGCCCAGATGGCGCGCGAGATCGATCGCCGCGGGGGAGAGTTGGTGGATGAGGGCGGGCTCATGAAGCGCGGCATCATCGTGCGCCATCTGGTGCTGCCGGGACATGCAGACGATTCATGCCGCGTGCTGGACCTGGTGTGGCAGACGGTGGGCGACGTGCCGATCTCGGTCATGAACCAATACACGCCCAATGCGCTCATGCGCGAGCAGGGCGGCGACCTGGCACGCGCCCTGACGCGCGAGGAGTACGAGCAGGTGCTCGACCATGCCGACGACCTGGGCTTTACGACCATGTTCTGGCAAGAGGGCGGCGCGGTAGACGAGAGCTTCATCCCGGCCTTCGACACCACCGGTGTTCTTACCAGCGCAAAGTAGTGCGTTCGTCGATGATTTTTCTGGGACGGGGATTAAAAAAGGCTCTGTTAGACCAGGATTGACATTCCGCCCCGTCATCTTCTTGCGATTGCACAATGGTCGCCCCTTGTCGAATCT
>NZ_JADNGN010000055.1:1818-7747 GCF_015553355.1 Collinsella aerofaciens | reverse complement strand
AAGCGCTTCGAGCCGCGCGCCGAGGAGCTCGCCAAGAAGTACGCCCTGGCCCCCTACACCATGTTCATCGGCTCCGGCGCCCTGTGGGGCGAGACCATCCTGTTCTCGATGTGCATCCTGGAGGAGATGCAGTGGAAGCGCACCCGCTACATCACCTCGGCCGACTTCTTCCACGGCACCCTCGAGCTCGTGGAGCCGGGCGTCCCCGTGTTCCTGTTCATGGGCGAGGACGAGAACCGCAAGCTCGACGAGCGCGTCCGCGCGTTCCTGACCCGCGGCGTGACCGGCGACACCGACATCAACATCATCGACACCGCCGAGTTCGCGATCCCCGGCCTTGACGACGAGTTCCGCGTCATCGTGTCCCCGTGGATTCTGACGGTGCTCGTTACCGACCGCCTGGCTCGCTACTACGAGACGGTCACCAAGCACAACCTCAAGTATCGTCGCTACTATCACCAGTTCGACTACTAAAGAAAACGGGTGCGGGAACGCGCCGGGCTATTGAGAGGAACACAGAATGAGGCAGTACATCATCGCCAGCCATGCGCACTTCGCTACCGGCATCAAGGAGAGTGTCGAGCTGCTCTCGGGCGCTCGCGACAACGTCCACGATCTTTCGATGTTCGTCGATGACCGCATGGACGTGGCCGAGGAGGCCCAAAAACTGCTGGCAGGCATGGCTGCCGACGATGATGTCGTTGTCTGCACCGACCTCTTTGGCGGCAGCGTCAACAACGAGTTCACCAAGATCGTCCAGACGCGTCCCCGCACGTACCTCGTTACCAACATGAACCTTCCTCTGCTTATCCAGCTGCTGTTCTCTGACGAGTCGGCGCCGGTTGAGGAGACGATTCGCGCCATCGTCGCTGCGGACGATACGCGCGTGAAGTTTGTCAACGATCTTTTGGTCGATGACGAAGAGGAAGAAGAGTTCTAATCCGCAGCACCTACTGACACGCCGTAAGACGGCACAAGACCTTTGGGGGGTCACATTATGATTCAGCTACTTCGCGTCGACCATCGCCTGCTTCATGGCCAGGTCGCGGTCTCTTGGGTCCAGGGCCTTGGCTCCAACTGCATTTTCTGCGTGGGCGATAAGGTCGCCAACGACCCGGTGTGGAAGACGACGCTCAAGATGGGCAAGCCTGCCGGCTGCAAGCTCGTCATCAAGGATATGGCGAATGCCATCGAGGCCATTAACTCGGGTGTGACTGACAAATACAAGATGATTATCTGTGTCGCCACCATCGCTGAGGCAAAGCAGCTTGTTGAAGGCTGCCCGCAGATCAAGTCGGTCAACCTGGGCAACACCAAGCCCAAGGACGAGAAGCGCCCCGATGCTCGTCAGGTCTCTCGTCAGATCTTCCTGACTGCAGCCGAGGAGGCCGATGTGCGCGAGATGCTGAACAACGGCGTCGAGGTCGAGATCCGTCCTCTGGCCGATGACCCCAAGGTCGACTGCGCAAGCGTGCTCTAGGCGTTCAAATTCGAAGAGTCTGAGCTCTTCGTAGTGTCCTATTAGGAAAGGGGGATATATGCTTACCCAAGCAATCCTCATCGGACTTATCGCCGCATTTGGTAAGTTCGACTTCCAGCTCGGTACGCTCTATGCGTTCCGCCCCATCGTCCTGTGCCCGCTCGTGGGCCTGGTGCTGGGGGACCTGCAGTCCGGCCTCGCGATCGGCGCCAGCCTGGAGCTTCTGTTCATGGGCTCGATCTCCATCGGCGCCTACGTGCCGCCTGATGAGACGATCGGCGGCGTGCTCGCCTGCGCCTTCGCTATCCAGTTGGGCCAGAGCACCGAGGCAGCCATCGCGCTCGCTATGCCCATCGCCACGCTGTGCCTTGCCATCAAGAACATCCTCAACGCCGCCCTGCCGATTTTGGTTGACCGTGCCGATGTTTTCTCTGCCCAGGGCAACCTTAAGGGTGTCTATGCGATGCACTTCCTGATCGGTTTGACCGGTATCATCATGGCGTTCCTGCTGTGCTCGCTGTCGTTCTATCTGGGTGCTGACGCCATCCAGGGCCTGCTCGACTTCATCCCGCCCTTTGTCCTTGCCGGCTTTGGCGTTGCCGCCAACATCCTGCCGGCCATGGGCTTCGCCATGCTCGGCCGCCTGGTGCTCACCAAGCAGCTCGTGCCCTTCTACTTCCTGGGCTTCCTGCTGTGCTCCTACGCCAACGTGCCCGTCCTGGGCGTCGCCCTGATCGCCATCATCATCGGCATCGACAAGTTCGACCTGCTCGGCCTGGGCGGAGCCCAGCCCCAGCTCTCCGCGGAAGGGGATGAGGACGATGACTTCTAGTCCCGAGAACAAGATCACGCGCTCCGACCTCGTCAAGAGCGCCGTCAACGTCGGCGCCCTGGGCATGGAGTTCTCCTGGACCTACTACAAGCAGATGAACATCGCCTTCTGCCTGATGGTCGCCAACATGCTCAAGAAGATCTACGCCGGCCGCCCCGACGACTACGCCGAGGCCCTGCACCGCCACTGCGCGTTCTTCAACATCACCGTCCAGTTCGCCCCGTTCGTCGGCGGCATCGCGATGGCCATGGAGGAGAAGGTCGCCCGCGGCGAGATCGAGCCCGAGAGCGTCAACGACGTCAAGGCCGCCCTCATGGGCCCGCTGTCCGGCATCGGCGACTCCATCTTCCTGTCGACGCTGCGCGTGGTCGCCGCCGCGGTGGGCATCAGCCTGTGCCAGGCCGGCAACCCCTTCGGCCCCATCGCCTTCCTGCTCATCTACAACGTCCCCGGCTTCGCGCTGCGCATCTGGGGCGCCGTCAAGGGCTACGAGCTGGGCGTGGGCTTCCTGGACGAGGCCCAGAGGACCGGCCTCATGCAGAAGATCATGACCTGCGTGGGAATCGTGGGCGTCATGGTCGTGGGCGCCATGTGCAAGGACATGTTCTGGGCCAGCATCCCGGTGGCCATCGGCTCGGGCGACGACGCCCAGACCCTCCAGGACATCCTGGACGGCATCATGCCCGGCATGCTCGGCATGATCGCCTTCTGGCTGTACTACTGGCTGCTGTCCAAGAAGATCAACCCCATGGTGCTGATCGTGGCCACCATGGTCGTGGGCATCATCGGCGCGTTCTTCGGCGTGCTGGCGTAAGGGCCCGGCCTATTATCTGCCCCCAAGGGAAACGGCGACCCATTGCGGTCGCCGTTTTTTATTACCGAAAGCTAGTTGGAGGTGCTTCGTGATTCGATCTGACAATCCACCCGATAATGGCGTGAGCGGGGCGATGTATCTATTTGGCACGGCGCTCTTGTGGAGTTTTATCGGCATCCTCGTTCGCGCCAATTCGCAGTCAGCTCTTTTGATCGGTGCCGTCACGGCAATATTTATGGCGCTCTTTATCCTGCTCGTCGGCAGGCCCGTCCTTCGCGTCAGCCGTCTTATTGTCCTTGTGGCCGTCTGCAACTTCGTGACGGGCACCACGTTTAACTTTGCCAACCAGCTCACGACGGTCGGCAACGCGATCGTTCTGCAGTACACCTCGATGATTTTCGTTATCGTGTATCAATCGCTCGCAACTCGCACGTTGCCCTCGCCTGCGAAGATTGCCTCCGTGGTGGTTGCTTTTACGGGTATGGGACTTTTCTTTTTAGGCGATTTGAGTGCCGAGGGCATGCTCGGCAACCTGCTTGCCGTCATTTCGGGCGCCACCTTTGGGCTGTGTTTCTTTTTGAACTCTCGCCCCGATGCGTCGCCCATGGTGTCCTCGCTCATCTCCTGCGGTATCTCGATGCTGCCGATCGTCTATTTTGCTGGCGCCCTAGACTCCGTGAGACCATTTGAGTGGGGGCTCATGCTGGTGCATGGCCTTTTTTGCAGTGGCCTTGCGAGCGTGCTATATGCCAAGGGGATTGCGCGCACTAACGCGTTTGCGGCCAACTTGGTTTGCATGAGCGAGGTCGTGCTCGCTCCCTGCTGGTCGGCGCTCCTCTTTGGCGAGGTCTTTCGCTGGAACGAGTTTTTGGGCGCGGCGATTATCGTTTTGGTGATTGTAGGCAACTTGGCATACGATGCCTTTGGCGATGGCTTTCTGGTGGCGCTTGTCCGCCATCGAAACAAAGAGCGCGCCTGATGGGATACGTCTGCCGTTTACGGTAAAAAACACCCCGCTGAGCGAGTGGTATTAAATAGTGAGGACCTGCATACCTATAATTGGTATCAAATCATTTGTGCCTGGCATGGGTGTTAGCAGCACACCAGGTACGCTTCGAGCCGTGGAATCGAACTCCCGGAATTGATATCAACAACGCGCGCGACGGGAGTGACGACGGTTCGAGATTCCTTATTGGGAGGAATTATGCTTGTCCAAGCAATCCTCGTCGGCTTAGTCGGAGCGTTTGGATGTCTCGACTACCAGCTCGGCACCCTCTACGCGTTCCGCCCCATCGTCCTGTGCCCGCTCGTGGGCCTGGTGCTGGGGGACCTGCAGACCGGCCTTGCCGTTGGCGCCAGCCTGGAGTTGCTGTTCATGGGCTCGATCTCCATCGGCGCCTACGTACCGCCTAACGAAACCGTCGGCGGCGTGCTCGCCTGCGCGTTTGCCATTCAGCTCGGTCAGGGTACCGAGACGGCCATCGCGCTCGCCATGCCTATCGCCGTCCTTTCGCTGACGATCGGCAACATTACGGATGCTGGATTCTCGATCATTGTTGACATTGCTGACAAGTGCGCTGCCAAGGGCAACCTCAAGGGTATCTACGCGGCACATTGGAGCATGGGCCTCTTTGGCTGCCTTGAGTACTTCCTGCTGTGCGGCGGCGCATTCTACCTGGGCTCCGATGCCATCCAGGGCCTGCTCGACTTCATCCCGACCTTTGTCCTTGCCGGCTTTGGCGTTGCCGCCAACATCCTGCCGGCCATGGGCTTCGCCATGCTCGGCCGCCTGGTGCTCACCAAGCAGCTCGTGCCCTTCTACTTCCTGGGCTTCCTGCTGTGCTCCTACGCCAACGTGCCCGTCCTGGGCGTCGCCCTGATCGCCATCATCATCGGCATCGACAAGTTCGACCTGCTCGGCTTGGGCGGAGCCCAGCCCCAGCTCTCCGCGGAAGGGGATGAGGACGATGACTTCTAGTCCCGAGAACAAGATCACGCGCTCCGACCTCGTCAAGAGCGCCGTCAACGTCGGCGCCCTGGGCATGGAGTTCTCCTGGACCTACTACAAGCAGATGAACATCGCCTTCTGCCTGATGGTCGCCAACATGCTCAAGAAGATCTACGCCGGCCGCCCCGACGACTACGCCGAGGCCCTGCACCGCCACTGCGCGTTCTTCAACATCACCGTCCAGTTCGCCCCGTTCGTCGGCGGCATCGCGATGGCCATGGAGGAGAAGGTCGCCCGCGGCGAGATCGAGCCCGAGAGCGTCAACGACGTCAAGGCCGCCCTCATGGGCCCGCTGTCCGGCATCGGCGACTCCATCTTCCTGTCGACGCTGCGCGTGGTCGCCGCCGCGGTGGGCATCAGCCTGTGCCAGGCCGGCAACCCCTTCGGCCCCATCGCCTTCCTGCTCATCTACAACGTCCCCGGCTTCGCGCTGCGCATCTGGGGCGCCGTCAAGGGCTACGAGCTGGGCGTGGGCTTCCTGGACGAGGCCCAGAGGACCGGCCTCATGCAGAAGATCATGACCTGCGTGGGAATCGTGGGCGTCATGGTCGTGGGCGCCATGTGCAAGGACATGTTCTGGGCCAGCATCACGGTGGCCATCGGCTCGGGCGACGACGCCCAGACCCTCCAGGACATCCTGGACGGCATCATGCCCGGCATGCTCGGCATGATCGCCTTCTGGCTGTACTACTGGCTGCTGTCCAAGAAGATCAACCCCATGGTGCTGATCGTGGCCACCATGGTCGTGGGCATCATCGGCGCGTTCTTCGGCGTGCTGGCGTAAGGGCCCGGCTG
>NZ_JADNGN010000055.1:0-1723 GCF_015553355.1 Collinsella aerofaciens | reverse complement strand
ACCCCATGGTGCTGATCGTGGCCACCATGGTCGTGGGCATCATCGGCGCGTTCTTCGGCGTGCTGGCGTAAGGGCCCGGCTGCATAGACTGTCATTGCAACCTGGTAAGGGGATGGAGCGGGCCTATGCCCTCCATCCCCTTACTTGTATAGAGGGAGTTCGTATGTTCGCGAAGGATCGCGAAGCAATGCGCCTGACGCCGGCAGAAGTCAGGCTGATTCTTATTGAGTCCCTGCAATGGTGCGCCAACAACGCGGTGTACTTTTTAGGGCTTATCGGCGCGGCGACGTATGATCTGGCTGGCACGGCCTTTTTGGTTGCTGCCATTACGCTCGTGCGCAATCTTATGACGTCGGCGGGCAATATGGTGTCGGGCTCGGTCATCGACCGCTTTGGACCGCGTCGGACGTCGTTTGTGACGTGCGTGATTACGGCGGTGCTATCGCTTGGCGTGGGGTTGGCGCCGTTGTCTGTCCCCGGGCTTGTGTTTGCCGCGTGCGTCTTGGGGCTTGCGGGCGGCTTTATCAACACTTGCACGCATGCGTTTCCGGGATACCTGGAGTCGACCACCGAGGGCCGTACCCGCGTGAACGGTCTCATGGTGTTCTACAGCAATATCGCCTATACCGCTGGCCCGCTGCTCGGTGGTGCCATCGTGAGCTGTTTTGCCACGCAATCGGTCTATCTGCTCATGGCGGGCATGATGGGTGTGGCGGCCGTGCTCTCCTTGGGCTGTCACGAGTGTGTTGCTCCCGCAAAAGGGGAGAAGCCGAAGGGCGGCATTCTGGGCGGCATGGCCGAGGGCGCGCGACTTACGTTTCGCGACCACGACCTGCGCCTTATCTTTATCTCGGGCTTTCTGGGCTTCTTTGCGTTTGGCGCGTTCGATTCGCTGGAGTCGTTGTTCTATCGCGATGTGCTCAACGTGGATATCGTCTGGCTGGGCTGGCTGTCCTCGGTCGTGGGCCTCACTTCCTCGGTGGGCGCGTTCATCCTGACCAAGCTTTCTGCCCGCCATGTCAACCTGCGATTGCTGCTCGGCGCGCTCATGGCCGTGGGCATTGGGTCCATGGTGTACGTGGGCACCGATATGCTGGGGGTCGCGATTATCGGTCAGGCGATTAACGGTCTGGCCTGGGGATTCCTGGAACCGCTGCAGATGATCTTGATTCAGGAGCGCGCTGACATCAAATACCTGGGGCGCATTACCGGCTTTGTGCGTTTTGGCCTGATGAGCGCCGGCGTGCTGCCGCTGCTGGCGGCTCCGTTTTTGGCGGAGGCTTTGGGTGTCCAGACGGTACTGTTTGGGGCATCGACCATTATTGCGCTGGTAGGAACGCTGTTCTTTGTCACACAAGGGAGGCGCCAGAGGCGTTAGCTATACATTCAATTCTAATTTAATACCACTCACCAGAGAATTTCGACCGTTCACCGAGGATTGGAGCAGATTGATAAGTGGTATTAAAAACACATTAGGTGTATGTCTATAATTGGTATCGAAAAGAAACGCGATGTATAGAGTTGCGTGCAGGACAGAAAGGAAAAGCCATGAAGGAAACCGAGAAGATCGAGATCATGCACTTTAGCCAGGAGGGCTACGTCGAGGACGGCAAGAACGTCTACGAGACCGGCAAGAAGATGATTGAGCTCGCCGACAAGGTCGCCGACGAGGGCTACGACGCCGTGTTCCTGATGGGCGTCGGCGGCACCTGGGACGAGCTCA
>NZ_JADNGN010000054.1 GCF_015553355.1 Collinsella aerofaciens | reverse complement strand
GGACGAAGTCCGGGCCCGCGCCTTTAGACGCGAGCCCGGGGCCCGTGGGTTATACCCTAAGAGCAAACCACCCTTTTTAAGGGTGGTTCTGATTGTGGGTCAAATATGAACGTTGTGTTAATGAGTCGGTGGACGGTGGTGTTTTTCGGTGAGCGGCGTATCCTTCCAACGGTTTATCTAGTGTGTCAGTTGAAAGGAAGAGGGCGCTCGTCATTGTTTGAATGTGAACTGCCGTTTGACCACAAGACGTTGCATCTGGAGCTCGAGGATAAGAACTTCGCGGGTGTGATGGAGGGTCATCAAAACGAGTTTAAGACCACGAAATCGCAGGAAGAGCTGGTAGAGGAGTCGCTTGCCAACCCTTATGGCTCGCCTTCACTCGAGGAACTTTGTGCTGGCAAGAAGGATATCGTCATCATTAGCTCCGACCATACGCGTCCCGTTCCTTCGCGTGTGACGATGCCTATTCTGCTGCATCACATCCATTCTGCTGCGCCTGAAGCGCGCGTTCGCATTCTGGTTGCTACGGGTATGCATCGTCCGTCGACGCACGAGGAGCTCGTCAACAAGTACGGCGAGGAGATCGTTGCCAACGAGGAAATCGTTATGCACGTCGCGACTGACGACAGCATGATGAAAAAGATCGGCACCCTGCCTTCTGGTGGCGAGTGCATCATCAATAAGATTGCCGTCGATTGCGATCTGCTGCTTGCCGAGGGCTTTATTGAGCCGCACTTCTTTGCTGGTTTCTCCGGCAGCCGCAAGTCCGTCCTGCCTGGCATCGCCAGCTACAAGACCATCATGTACAACCACAACGGCCAGTTTGTGAACGATTCTCATTCGCGTGCCGGCAACCTTTGCCACAATCACGTGAGCGAGGACATGTTTGCCGCTGCCGAGATGGCTCACCTTGCCTTTGTGCTCAACGTGGTGCTCAACGGCAAGCACGAGGTCATCGGCTCCTTTGCCGGCGATATCCACAAGGCGCACGAGGCTGGCTGCGAGTTCGTGAAGAGTCTTGCCGGCGTTGATCCCGTTGAGTGTGAGATTGCCATCACCACCAACGGTGGCTACCCGCTCGACCAGAACATCTACCAGGCCGTGAAGGGCATGTGCTCTGCCGAGGCTACGCTTCCCGAGGGCGGTGTGATCATCGACGTCGCCGGCTGTGCCGACGGTCACGGTGGCGAGGGCTTCTATCACAACATCGCCGACAACGATCCGGCGGAGTTTGAGCGCGCTTGCATCGATCGTCCTAAGGACGAGACCCTGCCCGACCAGTGGACGAGCCAGATCTTTGCCCGCATCCTGGCGCATCACCCTGTGATCATGGTCACCGACCTGTGCGATCACCAGATGATCAAGGATATGCACATGACGCCGGTCAACACCCTCGATGAGGCGCTCAAGCTCGCCTTTGAGATGAAGGGTGCCGATGCCAAGGTGGCCGTCATTCCCGATGGCCTGGGCGTTGTCGTCGCTCAGCACTAGTACGCGGCCTAAACGAATCGTTTATAACCGACAAGAAAGATAAGGTATTATGCTTACCAAACTCCTCTGCGAATTCGGCGCAACGGCCCTCATGATCATCTTTGGCGTGGGCGTACACTGCGATACCGTGCTCAAGGGCACCAAGTATCAGGGCTCTGGTCATATGTTTGCCATCACCACTTGGTCTTTTGGCATCTCGGTCGCTTTGTTTATCTTTGGCGGCGCCGTGTGCATGAACCCCGCCATGGTGCTTGCCCAGTGCATCGTCGGCCTGGTGCCGTGGAGCAGCTGCATCCCCTTCATGGTTGCCGATATGCTCGGCGGCTTTGCGGGTGCCGTGATCGCGTGGTTGATGTATGCCGATGAGTTCAAGGCTTCCGATGGTGTCATCGATCCCATTGCTCAGCGCAACATCTTCTCGACCAACCCCACCACCGAGGGCACCAACTATGCCCGTAACTTCTTCTGCGAGGCTATCTGCACCTTCGTGTTCATCAGCGCCATCCTTGCTGCCGCTAGCCGCGCTGGCGAGAACGTTCTGATGCTCGCCATCTGCGTCGGTCTGATCGTTTGGGCTGTTGGCATGGGCATGGGCGGTATCACCGGCTTCGCCATGAACCAGGCTCGTGACCTTGGTCCTCGCATGGCCTATCAGGTGCTGCCGATCAAGAACAAGGCTGACAACAACTGGAAGTATGGCCTGCTTGTTCCTGGCATCGCACCGTTTGTCGGTGCCGCTCTGGCCGCGCTGTTTGTGCATGGTTTCTTGGGCATGTTCTAGTCTGAGGCTACATAGTTGTTCGCTGGCCGCATGGGGTAACTTCCCAGCGCGTCCTCGGACATGCAAAAAGGCTCGCTGCGCACTTCGTGCGGCGAGCCTTTTTGCGTCCTGCGGAATGCGCTGGGAAGTTACCCCATGCGGCCAGCTGCGGGATCTTTGTTGCGCTTGAGCAAGCAATCCAAAATATAAATCTGAATTTGGATGGGAGGGGCTTGTTGCTGTTGGGGGCGTTGAAGCGCGAGTGACACTTTGGGATGCGTGGCGGCCTGGGTTGGGGCGATGCTTTGGGATGAGCTTCTTACTTAGTTGAAGAGGGGCTTGATGGCTGAGAGGTAGTCTTTGGCTACGTCCTCTTTTGGGGCTTCGAAGTTGTGCCAGGCCCACCATTGGACCATTCCTACGAAGCTTGAGGCTATGTGGTGTAGTAGGAAGCTGCGGTCCATGGTGGCGGCGGGGCCGTTTGGGTCGGTGGGGACGGTTTCGGCTGCTCGTGACATGATGGTCTTGCGTAGGCTGTCGGCGAAGACGCGTGAGCCGGCGCCGGCTACGAGGGCTCGAACGCCCTGGCGGCGCGCCCAGAGGTTGTTGAGAATGTGCTCGACCTGCACGAGTGGGTCGTCGAGTGGTGTGCCATCGTCGTCGAGGGCGTGGGTGCAGATGTCGCTCACGAGCTCGGACAGTAGGTCGTCTTTGCTCTTAAAGAGACCGTAGAATGTCGCGCGGCCTACGTGAGCGCGTGCGATGATGTCGCCGACGGTGATCTTGCCGTAGTCTTCTTCGCACAGCAATTCGGAGAATGCCGAAACGATGGCGGCGCGGCTTTTTGCCTTGCGGGCGTCCATGGCTATGCGTCCGCGTGAACGAGCAGGCAGCGGAGCGTGCCGGAGCAGTCCTCGTAGGGGCGCTTGCCGGCGCCGTAGCCGACGGCCTCGATGCGGTAGCGGACTGGCAGGTGCTCGGACGTACGCAGTGCGGCGACGATGGCGGCGCCCGTGGGCGTCACGAGCTCGCCGGCGACCGGTGCGGGCGTGAGGGCGATATTGCCTGCTTGGCATAGGTTGACGACGGCGGGCACCGGGATGGGCATAAAGCCGTGGGCACAGTGGATGGTGCCGTGACCCTCGGAGAGCGACTCGACAACAATATCCTCGATACCCAGGTCATCGAGGCAGATGGCGACCGAGCAGACGTCGACGATGGAATCGATGGCGCCTACCTCGTGGAACATGACGGTCTCGGGCGTTTTGCCGTGAGCCTTGGCCTCGGCGGCGGCGAGCGCGGTAAAGATGGCGATCGCGCGTCGCTCGGCGCCATCGCTTAGCTGTGAGCCGTCGATGATCGTCGTGACATCGGCCAAAGAGCGGTGGTGATGGTGGTGGGCGTGATGGTGACCCTCGTGGTCGTGGCCGTGGCCATGTGCGTGCTCATGGCGGTGCTCGTGTTCGTGTTCGCCATGATCATGATGCTCATGCTCATGTGTGTGCTCGCCAGCTGCTTCGTTGCCGTAGAGCCAGGCCATGTCGTGATCATGGTTCTCGAGCTCCTCTGCCAGCTGAACGTCAAAGTCGCAGGCGTCGATGCCATGCTTGTTTACGCGGGTGACGGCAATCTCAAAGCCGCCGACCGGCAGCGTGGCGAGCTGTTCGCGCAGGTGCTCCTCGCTGGCGCCCAGGTCGAGCAGGGCTGCGACGGTCATGTCGCCGCTGATGCCCGAGGTGCCGTCGATGATAAGCGTGTGCTGATGGCTGGACATAGAATGCTCCTTAACGGGCGCAGGGCGTGCCGGCGCTCAAATGATTGATAAGACTTGCCTGGTAGGCGGCGCCGAAGCCATTGTCGATGTTGACGACTGAAACGCCGCTGGCGCAGGAGTTGAGCATGGCGAGCAGTGCGGCCACGCCGCCAAAGCTCGCGCCATAGCCCACGCTGGTGGGGACGGCGATGACCGGACAGCTCACAAGGCCGCCGATAACGCTCGCCAGGGCGCCTTCCATGCCGGCGATGGCGATGACCACCTGCGCCTGGGCAAGTTCCTCAGCATGAGCGAGCAGGCGGTGCAGGCCGGCGACACCTACGTCGTAGAGTCGATTGACCTCGTTGCCGTAGAACTCGGCCGTCAGTGCCGCCTCTTCGGCGACGGGCAGGTCGCTCGTGCCGGCGCAGGCGACGACGATGCGTCCGTTGCCGGTAGGGGAGGGCTTGCCACCCACCAGGGCGAGCTGGGCGTCCGGGACATATCCCAGGTCGATGTCGTTGCCAAGAAGCTCAGCGGTGCGCGCGGCTTTTTCGGCATCCAAGCGTGTGACTAGGATGCGCTCCTGGCCGGCATCGCGCAGCGCTTCGATAATGGCGGCAATCTGCTCGGCGGTTTTACCGGCACCGTAGACAACCTCGCCGGCTCCCTGGCGCACTCCGCGCGAAAGATCGAGCTGTGCAAAGCCCAAATCGGCGGTCGGAGCCGTCTGGATGCGCGTGAGGGCGTCGGCAGGGGTGACTGATCCGCCGGCAACATCGCTCAGCAGCTGCTCAAGATCTCGCTTATCCATATATGTTCCCTTCGACGGCGCAAAGTCTAGCACTCAAAGGGTATGTTTCCGAACACTAAGACAAAATTGTTCGGAAACTATAGGACGGACTGATTCAATTGTTAGACGGATCGGCTAGTCGCGCAGGATGATGTCCATGGCGAGCATCAGGTTGCGCTCGTCGATGGCAAACGGGGCGGCTTCGCGCGTCTTGGGCTTGGCGCAAAACGCGATGCCCGTGCCCGCGGCCTGGATCATGGGGATGTCGTTTGCCCCGTCGCCAATAGCGACCGTGTGGGCCATGTCGACGCCGCACTCAACTGCCCAGTCCAGCAGCTGGATGAGCTTGGACTCCTTGGTCACAATCTCGGCAGCCAACTTACCGGTAAGCTTGCCGTCCACGACCTCTAGGCGGTTGGCCAGGCAAAAATCGATGCCCGCGGCGGCTGCGATCTTGTCAGCGACCTCGTGGAAGCCGCCGCTTACCACGCCGACCTTCCAGCCCTTGCTGTGTGCCGAGCGCACAAGCTCCAGCGCGCCGGGGGTAAATGTCACGCGCTCAAAAGTGCGCTCGAACGCGCTCTCATCCAAGCCGGCAAGCAGCCCCACGCGCTCCTCGAGCGCTTGCTTAAAGTCCAGCTCGCCGCGCATGGCGCGTTCGGTGATCTGCGCCACCTGCTCGCCCACGCCTGCCTCCTCGCCCAACAGATCGATGACCTCCTGGTTGATGAGCGTGGAGTCGATATCCATAACAATGAGGCGTGCAGTCATGACGGGCCTTTCCAAGTGCTGTTTTATTGGGGCATATTGTCGCACGTGACGAGCGCGGGCGGGTGCCGCGGTGCGTCAATTGTTTCGTCTCCGTCAAGTCTTTGGGCAGGAGCTACTTTTCCGCGGCACATCGACACAGGTGCGATAAGATAGAACGCCATGTCTGGCTGCGCGGTTTACGCAGGCTGGGCAAATCTGTACGACGCCGCCCGGAACGACACGGGGCGGCACAGATCCATAAAGGAGGATCACTGGTATGAGCCAGACCCGTCCCATCGACGAGCATTCCATGCACACCCGTACCTGCGGCGAGCTTCGCCGCGAGAACGTGGGCGAAGAGGTCACCCTCACCGGTTGGGTGAGCCGTCGCCGCGACCACGGCGGCCTTATCTTCTGCGATCTTCGCGACCGCGAGGGCATCACGCAGCTCACCTTCGACCCCGAGCACTCCGACGGCGACGCCTTTAAGATCGCCGAGACCATGCGTCCCGAGTGGCCCATCAAGATCCACGGCGTCGTGCGCTCCCGTGGCGAGGAGACCACCAACACCAAGCTCGCGACCGGCGAGATCGAGGTCCTGACCGACCACGCCGAGGTTCTCAACACGTCCGTCACCCCGCCGTTCCAGATCGAGGACGGCATCGAGACCAGCGAGGACACCCGCCTGCGCTATCGCTATCTGGACCTCCGCCGTCCCGAGATGATGGCCAACCTCAAGCTGCGCTCCGACTTTACCTTTGCCATTCGCGAGGCGCTGCACAACCGTGAGTTCATGGAGGTCGAGACGCCCTCCCTGTTTAAGTCCACGCCCGAGGGCGCCCGCGACTTCATCGTTCCCAGCCGTATTCAGCCGGGCAACTTCTACGCCCTGCCGCAGTCCCCGCAGCTCCTGAAGCAGCTGCTTATGGTCGGTGGCGTCGAGCGCTACTATCAGGTTGCCAAGTGCTTCCGCGACGAGGACCTGCGTGCCGACCGTCAGCCCGAGTTCACTCAGGTCGATATCGAGATGTCCTTCGTGGACCAGAACGACGTTATGAGCGCGCTCGAAGAGGTCCTGGCCGATGCCTTCGGCCGCATGGGTGTCGAGATGCCCACGCCGCTGCGTCGCATGAACTACTGGGAGGCCATGGACACCTATGGCTCCGACAAGCCCGATACCCGCTATGGCATGCATCTGGTCGACCTGACCGACATCTTTGCCAACTCCAAGTTCAAGGTCTTTGCGACTGCCGCAAACGAGGAGGGCTCTGTCGTCAAGGCCATCAACGCCAAGGGCGCCGGTGCCTGGGCACGCGCCAAGATCGATAAGCTCGCCGGCGTGGCTTCCACGTTTGGCGCCAAGGGCCTGGCATGGATCGCCTTCCGCGAGGATGGCTCCATCAACAGCCCCATCGTCAAGTTCTTCTCGGACGAGGAGATGGCGGCTCTGCGCGAGCGCATGGACGTCGAGCCCGGCGACCTTGTGATGTTCGCCGCCGGCCCGCGCCTGCTCTCTGACGAGATCCTGGGCGGCATGCGTTCGCACATGGCCAACGCGCTCGAGATCAAGCGCGAGGGTCACGACTTCCTGTGGGTCGTCAACTTCCCGCTGTTCCATTGGGACGAGGATCGCAAGGCCTATGCTGCCGAGCACCAGCCCTTTACCCTGCCGACCGAGACCGACATCGCCAAGATCGAGGCCGATCCCCTGGCAGCCGGTTCGTGCACCTACGACTTTGTCATGGACGGCTTTGAGGCCGGCGGTGGCGGTATGCGTATCCACAACGCCGAGATGCAGATGTCCATGCTCAAGCTCCTGGGCTTTACCGAGGAGCGCGCCGAGTCTCAGTTTGGCTTCCTCATGGAGGCCCTCAAGTTTGGTGCGCCCCCGATGGGCGGTTTCGCTCTGGGCCTGGACCGCGTGTGCATGCTGCTTACCGGTTCCGACTCCATCCGCGACGTCATGGCGTTCCCCAAGACGGCCAGCGGCTCCGACCTCATGTCGGGTGCCCCGAGTGCCGTTAGCGGCGCCCAGCTCAAGGACGTCAGCCTGCGCCTGATGTAGGCGAGCGACTACATATTGCTTGCAACGAGGGAAGGACGTGTGTCTTCCCTCGTTTTTTATACGCCGAGATTGTGAGGGCATGGGGTGACCGGGCGTCGCGGAAACTGCGTCTCGGAATTTGCGTCCAGAACGGGTCGCGCTTTCCCAAAGGGGGGTCCTCTGGGAAAGCGCG
>NZ_JADNGN010000053.1 GCF_015553355.1 Collinsella aerofaciens | reverse complement strand
CCCATCATCGCGGTCTATGGGGTCAACGATATGGCACCGTGGGGACACATGTATGTCAATCCTGGTCTAACAGAGCCTTATTTAATCCCCGTCCCAGAAAAATCATCCCGCGCGGGCATTTGGCTCACGCGGGATGATGGCGTCTTATTTGTCCTGCTCCAGCAGATCGGACGGCGTGCGGTCGGGCTTGCCACCGCGGAAGATCTCGCGACCGTGCAGGCGATGCTCCAGGTCACGTTCGGCCTTTTCCTCGTCAATCTTGGTCTGGCTCACCGACGGGTCCTCAATCAGCGACGACACCGAGTTCACCTGCTTTTGAATGCGCTCGGAAATCGTGTCGTCCATACTCACGATATGCATCTTCCAGTCGATGTTCGTGGCGGTCGAAGAGCTCTTGGTCCACACAAACGTCAAAATGGCGCTCTGATGACCCCTCGCGGGGAACATGCCAAAGAAGGAATCGTGCTGAATGTTGCTGTCCTCATCGATATAGGCGTGCACGTTGTACACCACGCGGTCAATCTTATCGTTGAGCAGCGCGTTGGTCGCAAGCGCCGCGGCCTGGATCTGCCCGTTGGACAGCAGCTCGAGCTCGTTGGCAGACGACGTGTCCAACACCGTCACCTCAACCGTGCCCGTACGTTCGTCCGCCTCGTCGACGCTAAAGTCGAGCGGGAACTGCGTAAAGCCGTTACCCCACTCAAGGCCGCCCTTCAGTGCCGTGGAAACGGTATCCACCGAAACACTCTCGGACAGGTTGGCAGTGTTCAGGCGGCGCATCACGCCGTAGCCAATCTGCATGCCCACGATCAGCACAAGGATGCCGATGACCACAGCCATAGCGGTCTTCGTAATGGTATGGCTCACCTGCGAGCCCGAAGGGTCGTCCTCGGACAGCGGGTCGATCTGTTTTGTCTGGCTTGCGCGATCTTCGCTGCGAAGCTGCGCCAGCGCCGCCTTGTCGCCGCGCTTGGCCGCTGCCTCTTTTTCGCGCATGCGCTCGGTGCGCTTTTTGGCAAGCGTCGGATCCAAAACGCCGGATGCGTCGATCTCGGAGAATAACTCCGTCACTTCTTCCGGAGTCAAAGGGTTCTTCTCAGCCATATACTTCCTGTCATATCAATCAGTCGAGCTCGTACGCACGCGCACCTTCGAACTGCATTCGATAGTAACGGGCATAGGTGCCGCCACGGGCGAGAAGCTGCTCGTGCGTACCACGTTCCACAACGCGACCATGCTCGACGGTCGCAATCTCGTCAGCATGTTTAATGGTCGAGAGACGGTGAGCGATGATGATCGTGGTGCGACCGCGCGCCAGGCGCTCGAGCGACTCCTGCACCGCCTCCTCGCTCTCGTTATCCAAGGCGCTCGTCGCCTCGTCCAGGATCAGAATCTTGGGGTTCTTGAGAAACACGCGTGCAATGGCTACGCGCTGCTTCTGACCGCCCGAAAGACGGCTGCCGCGCTCGCCCACGACCGTGTCGTAGCCCTGCGGCAGGGACTCAATGAAGGCATCAATATTGGCGCGGCGGGCGGCCTCGGCGACCTCTTCTGCCGTGGCGCCTGGCTTGCCGTAGGCGATGTTCTCGCCAATCGTACCGTCAAACAAATAAACATCCTGTTGCACCAGGCCAATAGCACGGCGCAAACTCTGTTGCGTCACGTCGCGCACGTCCTGCCCGTCGATGCTGATGGATCCCTCAGCCACGTCATAAAAGCGCGGCAGCAGCGAACACGTTGTGGACTTGCCACCGCCCGAGGGGCCAACCAGGGCAATGGTCTGTCCGGGCTTGATGGACAGATCCATGTGGTCGATAACAGGGCGTCCGTCGGCGCCGCCCTCGCCCAACTCAACGTCCTCGTAGCTAAAGCACACATCGCGATATTCAACCGCGCCAGCCGTCACCTGCAGGTCCGCGGCATCCGGCTTGTCCTGGATATCCGGGGCGGTCGAAAGTACCTCGTCCATACGCTTAAAGCCGGCGATGGCTTTCTGATACGTCTCAGCCGAGTTCACAAGCGTCTCGAGCGGGGTGCAGAACAGCGAAATGTAGAGCGCAAAGGTCGCCATATCGACCGGCTGCAGTTGGCCTTGCGCCACCAGCCAACCACCCAGCAGCACCACGATCACGTACAGCACACCCGAGAGCAGGCCATACGTCGCAGTGTAGACGCCCATGGCGTGATACATATTCTCCTTGGACGAAAGATAGCGGTCATTAGAGACGCGGAACTTGGAGCGCTCAGCTTCCTCGTTCGCAAAACTCTTGACCACGCGCATACCGGCCAGCGAATCCTGCAGTTGAGCATTAATACCGCTGATCTTTTTGCGATTGTCGCTGAAGACCTCGCGCATACGCATGTTCTGCCAAAACATAATGACCGCAAACACCGCCGTCACCACGACCATGGCAAGCGCCAGCACCGGAGCGATGGTAAAGAGGATCACAAACGAGCCGACAATCTCGATACCGCAGATGATTATCCACTCGGGTACGTGATGCGCTGCCTCACAGATATCAAATAGGTCGTTGACCACGCGGCTCATCATGTCACCCGAGCTGTTGCGATCGAAGTACGCAAAGCTAAAGCGCTCGTACTGATCGAACAGGTCCTCGCGCATCTTGGACTCCATGCGCGCGCCCATCACGTGGCCCCAATAGCTCACAAAGTAGCGGCAGGCGCAACGGATGGCATACATCAGTACCAAGCCGACCGCGATCATACCGAGCGCCTGCATAATAGCAGCCTGACCCTGGGTAAAGAGCCCGCCGGTCAGATTACGCAGGATAATGGGGAACGCCAGGTCAATGGCAGCAAGCACCAGGGCGCAAACAGTATCGGCAACAAAAAGCCCCATCTGGGGCTTGTAATAAGACAAAAACCTTCTAAACATGCAGTCCTCGGAGAGAAATAAATAGCGTGAGAAATCCGGTTGAACCGGTCGGGCTGAAAACAAAGCGTCCCAACAAACATAACGCCGATGTTCTGGCAGCGTCAGCGAAAACGTCCCTAAGCGAGCAAGGTGCCTTGAAAGAGGAGCGACGCGTACTTCGGTACGCGAGCGACGATTGAAAGGCAGATTGCCGCTTAGGGGCGTTTACAGCGTCGACTCGTTACGCGGTTTGGTAAAACCGCGTAACCTAGAGCTCGGCTCCGCCCAAGCGATGCGCGATGCTATCGCAGGCCAAGGCGCCCACGACGGTCTTGGCATCTTCGATCTTGCCGTCGAGCACGGCGTCGATCAGCTCGTGCAGCGGCACCAGATCCACGTTGACAAACTCGTCATCATCGGGGTTGGGCGCATCAAACTCGAGCTTGGTGGCCAGGTAGATGTGAATGATCTCGTCACAGAAGCCGCAGGACGTGACAATCGACGTCAAAAAGCGAATGCGACCGGCCCTAAAGCCCGTCTCCTCATGCAGCTCACGCTTGGCGCAATCGAGCGGGTCCTCGCCTGGATCGAGCTTGCCGGCGGGAATCTCGACCGTCACGCGGTCGATGGCGGTGCGGTACTGACGCACCAGTACGATCTTGCCGCTCTCGGTCAGTGCCACAACGGCCGCCGCACCCGGATGGCGAACGATATCGCGGGCGCTGCGGTGACCGTTGGGCAGTTCAACCTCAAGACGGTGGACGTCGAGGATCTTGCCCTTCCAGGCGCACTCCTCCGAAAGAATCTTCTCGTGCAGCTCGGCATCGTGCGGGTCGTCGTCGCCCAGCACCAGCGCCGGCTCGTCAGCGACCTCGCCACCAGGCTCGCCCTCGGCGTGCCCATACATGCGGCTGTCCTCTTCGACGATCTGCGCGTCCACGAGCTCTTCGTTCTTCTCGTCCATCCGTCTCATCCCTCTCGGACTTTAGGCATCCCAGGCGTCGCGGCCACGCAGCGCGCGCAGGCCAATGTCGTGACGCAGGGTCTTGCCCTCAAAATCAATCTTCTCGCAAGCCTCGTAGGCAAGGTTGCGGGCGTTCTCAAATGTGTCGCCCAGCGCGGTCACGGCAAGCACACGACCGCCGTTGGTCACGAGCTGACCGTCCACCACGGCGGTGCCGGCATGGTACACGGTCACGTTCTCCATGGACTCGGCGTCGGCGATGCCGGTGATGACTTTGCCCTTCTCGTAACTGCCGGGGTAGCCCGCGCTCGTCAGGACAACAGCCACGGCCCACTCGTCACGCCAATCGAGCTCAATCTGATCAAGCTCGCAGTTGGCGCAGGCGAGCATAACCTCGACCAGGTCGTTCTTGAGGCGCGGCAGCACGACCTGCGTCTCGGGGTCGCCAAAGCGGGCGTTGAACTCCAGCACCTTGGGGCCGGCGGGGGTGAGCATAAAGCCGCCATACAGGCAGCCGCGGTAGTCGATGCCCTCGGCAGCAAGCTCGGCCACGGTCTGTTCCATGACCTTCACCATCGTGGCGTGCTCTTCGTCGGTCACGATGGGTACCGGGCTGTAGACGCCCATGCCACCGGTGTTGGGGCCCTTGTCGCCCTCGAGCGCACGCTTGTGGTCCTGCGAAGTGGCCATGGGGCGCACGGTCTTGCCGTCGGTAAAGGCCAGCAGCGAGCACTCGGGGCCGGTCAGCATCTCCTCGATGACCACGGTATTACCGGCATCACCAAAGGTGCCACCAAAACACTCACGCACGGCCTCTTCGGCCTGCGCAAGCTCAGTCGCCACGATAACGCCCTTGCCTGCGGCCAGGCCGTCTGCCTTCACGACCAGCGGGGCGCCCTGCTCGCGCACGTAGTCAAGAGCCGAAGCCTCGTCGGTAAACGAGCCATAGGCTGCCGTCGGAATGCCGGCACGCTCCATGAGTTGCTTGGAGAACAGCTTGGAGCCCTCCATCTGAGCGCCCTCGGCACCCGGGCCAAAGCAGGGAATGCCCGCCGCGCGCACGGCATCGGCTACGCCCGCCACGAGCGGAGCCTCGGGGCCAATCACCACGAGTCCGCATCCGTGGCTCTGGGCAAACGCCGCCACGGCCGCAGGATCGCAATCGTCGAGAACCACGTTCTCGCCGCAGCTCGCGGTGCCGCCGTTACCCGGCGCAATGTAGAGCTTGCCGGCGCGCGGTGATGCTGCGAGCTTTGCCGCCAGAGCATGCTCGCGGCCGCCGCTGCCCAACAACAGGATGTCGATGGTTTGAGTGTCCGCCTTCAAGGGTGCCTCCTCTATGGATGAACGGCCCGCCAACCATGCGGACCCATTACAAAGCAAATATACCCCTCGGCCGCCCGCCTGGGCTGCAAAGGGGTATATCGCAATAACCGAATAGTGCCGATTACTTCCAGAATCGGTTGATGATCTGCTCGCGACCGGCGCCGACGCCAATGAACGTCACGCGGGTGTGTGCCAGATCCTCGATAAACGCCACGTAGTCCTGAGCCTCCTGCGGCAGCTCGTCAAAGCTGCGGCAACCGGTGATATCGCACTTCCAGCCCGGGAGCTCCTCGTAGATGGGCTTGGCATGCTCAAAGCGCACCTGGTGCTCAGGCACGCTCGTGTAACGCTCGCCATCGACGTCGTAGGCAACGCATACCTTAATGGTGTCGAAGACCGAAAGCACGTCGAGCTTGGTCATGGCGATGTCGGTGAGGCCGTTGACGCGCGAGGCATAGTTGGCGATGGGGCCATCGAACCAACCGCAGCGACGACGACGGCCGGTAGTCACGCCGTACTCGTGGCCCTCCTCGGTCAGCGTGTGGCCGGCCTCGGACTCATAGGAAAGCTCGGTGGGCATGGGGCCCGAACCGACACGGGTGATATAGGCCTTCATGACGCCCAACACGCGGTCGACATTCTTCATACCGACGCCGGAGCCGGTGATGGCGCCGCCAGCGGTGCAGTTAGAAGACGTCACGTACGGATAGGTGCCGTGGTCGATGTCGAGCAGCGTCGCCTGGGCGCCCTCGAACAGCAGGTCCTTGCCCTCGTCGATCATGTTGTTGAGCAGCAGGCTCGTCTCGGTGATGTAGGGGCGCAGGCGCTCGGCCATGGGCAGGTACTCGTCGCAGATCTGGTCCACGGTGTAGGTGGGCAGGTGGTAAATGAGCTCGAGCTCGGGATTCACGCGGGCAAGAGCGGTCTCCAGCTTGTCGCGGAACAGCGCCTCGTCCAGCATGTCCTGCATGCGCAGGCCGATGCGGGCCATCTTGTCCTGGTAGCACGGACCGATGCCGCGCTTGGTGGTACCGATGTTCTTCTTGCCGAGCTTCTGCTCAAAAGCACCATCCAGATCGATGTGGTACGGCATGATGATGTGCGCGTTGCCACTGATCTTGAGGTTCTTGGTGGTGATGCCGTCGGCCTCGAACATGTCAATCTCCTCAAGGACAACCTTGGGGTTGACGACGCAGCCGTTACCGATCACCGACACATGGTCGGAATACATGATGCCGGAGGGCACCTGGTGCAGGCCGTACTTCTTGCCGTTGACGACGATGGTATGGCCGGCGTTATTACCGCCCGAATAGCGCACGACGGCATCGAAGTCGACGGCGACCAGGTCGCAGATCTTACCCTTGCCCTCATCGCCCCACTGGGCACCGACCAAAACGGTTGACGGCATGTTTACTCCTTACATTCATGGACTGTCTACGCGCCACGCCGGCACGCAGAAGCACAAAACATTCCCAGTATACCCGTGCAACGGGCGCCTGTCCTACTCCTCGGTATGCGCCCCATCAAGCTCATAGAACTTGGTGGATGCCGGCAGGAACATCAGGTCGACGTCACCGATCGGGCCCGAACGGTTCTTGGCCACGACGATACGCGTAACGCCCTCGTCGGGTCGATCGTCACGCGAGGCCTCAGCCTCATCGGCGGAGCGGTCCAAGAACATAACGATGTCGGCGTCCTGCTCGATGGAGCCCGATTCACGCAGGTCGGACAGCTGCGGGCGCTTGCCGGTACGGGACTCGACCTGACGCGACAGCTGCGACAGCGCGATCAAAGGAATCTTGAGCTCCTTGGCCATGATCTTTAAACCACGCGACATCTCGGAGACCTCGACGGTACGGCTCTCGGAGCGACGCCCCGGCGGAGGACTCACCAGCTGCAGGTAGTCCAGGATAATGATGGCCTTCTCCTTGTTATGGAGCATGCGGCGGCTCTTGGCGCGAATCTCGGTCACCGTGGTGCCGGGCGTATCGTCAATCAGGATGTCGAGCTTAGACAAGGTCTGCGTGGCCTCGTTGATATTGGCCCACTGTTCGGGGCTAATGCGGCCCGTACGGAAGTCGCTGATTGAAATCATGGCGTAGGCGCAAATCAGGCGCTGGGCAATTTCCTTGCCCGACATCTCCAGCGAAAAGAAGCCGACGGTATAGCCCGCAGCGGCGGCGTTGAGCGCCAGGTTCAGAGCGAACGACGTCTTACCCACGGCGGGGCGGGCGCCGATAATGATGAGCTGGCCCTCGCGGAAGCCCATAAGCATACGGTCGAGCGACGGGAAGCCGGTGGGCACGCCCGCGGCCTGTCCGCCGGCCTTACACACTTCCTCGGCCTCGTTATAGGCCTCGACCATAAACTCGGTCAGTGTCTTATAGCTCGACTTGACCTCGCGCGCCGTGACCTTGAGCAGCTTGCTCTCGGCCAGCTCCACGACCTCTTTGGTGTCGGTAGGGGCGTTATAGGCCAGGG
The DNA here is from genome assembly GCF_015553355.1 of Collinsella aerofaciens. Taxonomy (GTDB): domain Bacteria; phylum Actinomycetota; class Coriobacteriia; order Coriobacteriales; family Coriobacteriaceae; genus Collinsella; species Collinsella aerofaciens_V. The sequence goes on along the minus strand of NZ_JADNGN010000053.1, from coordinate 663 downwards.
CGTTGATCTCGTTGGTGGCACCGATCAGCTCGCGCAGCATCGAGTCGCGACGGACGATGGCGGCATGGTGCTGCCAGTTCACGAGCGACAGGGTCTGACCCATCAGCTCCAAAATGTAGGCCTCGCCGCCCACGGCATCAAGCTTGTTGATGCTGCGCAGGTAATCAATCAGCGAGATAGAGTCGATGGGAATGCGGCTGTTGTACATATCGACCATCGCGGTGTAGATGGTCTTATGAATGGGTCGGTAGAAGTCATCGGGCTGCAGCTCGACCTGGGCCTCCTCGACCACCTCGGGCGACAGCAGCATGGCGGCCAGTACATTGGCCTCTGCATCTTGGTTTTGAGGGAGACCCAACTTGGAGCCACGGTCCTCGACCGTCAGCCCCGTCTCCCTTTCGTCATATGCCATGAGCATCCTCATTCATATCGCTTGCGAGCATCCATAGTATCAGCCACGGTCCCAAAACGAGCCGCGCGCCGCCAATCATCACCGAACCAAACGGATGAACGGTCCCGTATATAGGACTTCGACGCAACGTTCACCATGACACTCACTCAGCGCAAAAAATCAGAACCACCCTTAAAAAGGGTGGTTTGCTCTTAGGGTATAACCCACGGGCCCCGGGCTCGCGTCTAAAGGCGCGGGCCCGGACTTCGTCC
>NZ_JADNGN010000052.1 GCF_015553355.1 Collinsella aerofaciens | reverse complement strand
GGGGCCTCGGGGGCGTTCGGCTAGCTGCGGGAACGGCCTGTCCGCCTAATGTGTTCGGCTGAGATCGGAAATCAACCTCTTTTTGGGACGGGGCTCTTTTAGCTACCCTGGCCCGCAGATCGGCCCCCTTGCCACAAAAGTGGCCCATCTACTACGTTAACACGGATAGCCTCGGCCATACCGAAAACCGTGAAAACAAAACCGCAGGTAGACAGCTTGTCGATTTTCGAAAAAGTCGACTATGGTTGACCCCTGCGGCTTAAACGTAGTAGATAGGCCCTTTTCGTGGCGCAGCACTACTGCACCCCAAATTGGCACCCCGAGCCCTCGTGAGTTGCCAACAAGCTGTTCGCCCAGCGCTTTATCCGCGCGGCATTTGGAAAATAGCACCACCGCAAAACCCGCGAGTAGCGCTTACTTTGCTATATCTTGCTATACTTTGCTATATCTTGCTATATCTTGAGCAAAGGTGGCTCACATGCAAACAAACCCTTTTAAGCCCACAGCAGGTAAAACACCTCCCACGATTATCGGCCGCGAAGATGTACTCGAAGAATTCAATGAAGGCCTCATCAACGGGCCTGGTGCCCCGGGGCGCCTAATGCGCATAGCCGGCGTCCGTGGAACGGGCAAGACGGTCCTCCTTGACGAGTGCTCACGTTTGGCGCAAAGCCGTGGCTGGACGGTCATAAAAGAGGTCGCAACCGAGGGACTTTGCCAGCGCATTCTCGAACAGCTGCAGCCCAAATTCCAGGCCAAACACGCCAGATTTGAGCCCACCGTAGCTGGCATATCCATCGGCAGCATAGATATTGAGCGAATCGGCCCATCGCTACGCGACGCCATGAGACAGACAATATCCAAGAATGGAAATGGCCTGCTCATCACTCTCGACGAGGTTCAAGACGCAGAGCTCGATGAGGTCCGAACGCTCTCCATTGCGATTCAGCAGGTTATCGGCGAAGACCTTGATATCGCCTTTGTTTTTGCTGGGCTGCCTTCGATGATTGAAAGCATCATCAACGGAAAGACACTTACGTTTTTGCGTCGTGCCCTCCCCTTTGATCTGAAGGCTGTGGCAGTAACCGAAGTGTCGTACTCCCTCGAGGAAACCATTGAAGCGTCTGGCATGGAGTTGCAGCCAGGTATTGCCGGCCAACTTGCCGAGGCAACGCAAGGCTATCCTTTCATGATCCAACTCGTTGGATACTACGCATGGCAGCTAGCAAGACGTGCACATACAGCGATTATTGGAGAAGAAGAAGCCGAGCGTGGCATTGCAACGGCACGCGAACGCTTCTGCGCCATGGTGATTGAGCCCGCGCTGCAGCGCATTCCGCCCACGTGCATCGCTTATCTGCTGAGCATGGCGTCTTTGGGGCAGACGAGCTCGACCAGCATGGTTGCCGATGCCCTAAACAAAACGCCTCAACAGGTGAGCTCCGTCCGCAGCCGCCTGTTAAGAGAATCGATTATCGAGGCTCCTTCGTACGGCAAGGTCTCATTTGCCATCCCCTACATGCGCGACTACCTCTACGAGCACAAAGCCGAACTGGAAGTTGAACTGTAGAAACGGCAACTGCCCTGCAAGACGAAAACCGTTTTCGTACGGATTTAAAGCAGACGTAAACGATTTTCGTCTTGATTTGCGTACGGAATTAAGACGTAAATTGCGCTTTCGTACGTTTTTCCCTAGACGCAACGTGCTTTCGTCCGACGATACGTCTGCAATCCAGACGAAAAGAACCCCGAGCTCGTATGAACTCGAGGCTCTTTGTGCCGCACATCTATGAGAGGGAATCGATGCGCATGGGCGCTACTCCATGTAGCCGCCCTGGGATGGCGGCAACCTCGTCGTTACCCGCCTGATGGATGTGCTCAAGGCGTCCGTTCCCCTCTTTATCGACGTGACCGGCAAAAAGCTCGTCGAGGAAACTATCCGCACGCACCGCGATGTGGCCGACGCCATCGCCTCGCGCAATCCCACCGCCGCGCACGACGCGATGTATCTGCACCTGGTGTATAACCGCAACATGATTGCGGAGGGAGCAGAAGCAAAAGGCATTTAGGGCCCGACAATAATCTTTCTTTGGCAAAACGCAGGCGGCGGCTGCCCAACACACAGGGCAGCCGCCGCTTTTTGCAATCGATTGGTGCAAAGGAGTTGACTAGAGCTCGCAGGCAACCTTGTAGCCATCGCCGATGGCGTCGCGGATGTTGCCGCACTTGTTGGCGTCGCCCAGCACGTGGGTGGTGACACCCGCAGCTGCAAGGTCGTCAGCCAGCTTGGTATTGGGACGATAGCCCATGGCCAGCACCAGCGTATCGGCACCGGTGATGGTGTGGACCTCGCCGTCCTTCTCGTAGCTGATGGTGCCCTCCGTGATCTCGGTCACCTTGGCCTCGGTCAGCACGTGGACGCCCTTGGAGAGCATGCGCGTGATGAGCACCGCGCGGCCGGCGCCGCCCTCGTTGGCGGCGAGCGTCTTGGTCATCTCGATAACGGTGACATCGCGGTTTGCCGGCGAGAGGTCGTTGACCAGCGGGGCCAGGTAGTCGGCCGTCTCGCAGCCGACGGTGCCGCCGCCCACGATGACGATCTTCTTGCCCGGGAAAGCCCTGCCGCCCAGCAGGTCGTCGGCCGTCATAACCTGCTTAAAGCCCCGCATGGAGGCCGGAGCGATGGGCTCGGCGCCATAGGCCAGGACGACCTCGTAGCCCGCGTAGTCGCGCTGGATGTCCCCGGCGGTCAGCTCGGTACCAAAGACGCACGTAACGCCGGCCTCGGCCAGACGACGGTACTGGTACTTGATCACGCGGGTGAGCTCCTGCTTTGCCGGCGGAACGGACGCGATGCGCATCTCGCCGCCCGGCTCGTCCTGCTTATCCACAAGCACCACGTTGTGGCCGCGCTTGGCGGCAATGTAGGCAGCCTCCATGCCCGCGGGGCCGGCGCCCACGACGAGCACGTTCTTGGCCTCGGCGGCAGGCTCGTAGCCGGCCTCGTCGCGCTCAACATCGGGGTTGACGGTGCAGGAGATGCGCTTGCCGAACATGATGCCGTTCAGGCAGCGCAGGCAGCCGATGCAGGGGCGGATCCCGTCGGCGTTGCCGGCGGCCGCCTTGTTGCAGAACTCGGCATCGCACAGGTTGGCGCGGCCCATCATGCAGATGTCGGCGGCGCCGTCCTCGATCAGCTCCTCGGCGATCCAGGCCTCGTTGATGCGGCCGACCGTGGCGACGGGAATGTTGACGTGCTTTTTGATCTCGCGCGAGCAGGCGGCGTGCGAGGCCTGCTGCGTGCCGGCGGCGGGAATGGCGGACCCGCGCTTGATGGTGGTGCCGCCCGACACATGAATCATGTCGACGCCGGCCTTCTCCAGGCGACGCGAGACGTAGATCATGTCGTTGAGGGTCAGACCGCCATCGGTGTACTCATCGCCCGAGATACGGACGTCGATGATGAAGTCCCTGCCGCAGCGCTCGCGAATCTCGGCGATGACCTCAAGCAAGAACCGCATGCGAGCGTCGAGCGAGCCGCCGTACTCGTCGGTGCGCTTGTTGTAGAGCGGGGTCAAGAAGCCGCCGAGCATGCCGTGGGCGTGCGCCGCGTGGACCTCGACGCCGTCGACGCCGGCCTTCTGCATGCGCACGGCGGCGTCGCCGAACTGATGCGTGAGCTCGTGGATCTCGTCGACCGTGATGGGGCGCGGCGCCTCGCGGGCATAGGACGGGCCCACGAAGGACGGGGCGATCAGGCGCGGCGTGCCCGGGATGTTAAAGGCCATGTAGGCGGGGTGGAAGAGCTGCGGCATGATCTTGCAGCCGTACTCGTGGACGGCCGCGGCGAGCTTTTCCCAGCCGGGGATGAACGTGTCGTCGTAGCAGCACATGTCGCCCGGCAGATAGGTATAGGTGGGCTCGACCGTCACGACCTCGGTGATGATGAGGCCCACGCCGCCCTTGGCGCGGGCACGGTAGTGGTCGACCAGGTCTTCGGTCACGTAGCCATGGTCGGCCAGGTTAGTGGACACCGGCGGCATAAAGACGCGGTTCTTGACCTCGGTCGTACCGACCTTGATCGGGCTGAAGAGCATCGGGTAGGCGGAGGACTCCATACAGGGTTCCTTTCGTTTGAGCCGCTCGGCGGCGGTTGCTGATGTACCTATCGTATCAGCAACCGCGCAGCACCCGACCGCACGCGCTCCCCCGGCTTCCGCTCGACCCACAAAAAAGTTGCGGTGAAATAGTTCCTGAATGAGGCCCTTGGCGCACCAAACAGGAACTATTTCACCGCAACTGAGGGGTGGGTTGGGTTAGAGGCCCAGGTAGGTGGTCATGCCTTCGACGGCGAGCTTGGCACCGGCCACGGCATGGACCACGGTGAGCGGACCGTTGACCACGTCTCCGGCGGCAAAGACGCCCGGCACGGTGGTCATACCATGCTCATCGACCGAAAGAAGGCCGCGATGGTCGGTCTCCAGGCCGCCCGTCGTCAGCACGAGCTTGTCCTTGGGCACCTGCGAAGCCGCGATCACAACCGTGTCGGCGGACGCGTGGTCGAGCTCTTCCTCGTAGCCCACCACGTTGTTGTCCTCGTCAAAGATAGCCGTCTCGAACACCGGGCCGTTATCGTCGATGGCGCAGATCGCCTTACCGCACACAATATCGGCACCGTCGAGCTCGGTCAGCTCCACCTCGTCATCGATGGCCGAGATATGGCGCGATCGGGCATACACGGTAACCTTGCGAGCGCCCGAGCGCAGAGCCGTACGGGCAACATCCATGGCCACGTTGCCGGCGCCGATAACCGCCACGTTCTGCCCGATCGCCACGCTCGTGGGATCGACCAGGTAATCGATACCAAACAGCACGTTGCCGCGCGACTCGCCGGGAATACCCAGCTTGCGGGCACGCCAGGTACCGGTGCCCACAAAGACCGCGTCGTAGCCGTCACGCAGCAGGTCGTCGATATGCAGCGCACCGCCGATAGTGGTCGAGGGGCGAACGCGCACGCCGAGTGAGCACATCACATGGCGGTACTTTTGCACCAGCGAGCGCGGCAGGCGGAACTCGGGGATACCGTACTCCAGCACGCCGCCAATCTCGGGGCGCTGCTCAAACACCGTGACGGCGCAGCCCAGCTGAGCCATCTTAATGGCGACGGTAATGCCGGCAGGACCGGAGCCGACCACGGCGATCTGCTTGCCGCACGACGGCGCGGGCTTCCACTCCTTACGGTCCAAATACGCTGTCGAGACATAGTTCTCGATGCTCGAAAAATGCACCGGCGCGCCCTTGCGGCCCTGGATACACGCGCCCTCGCACTGGCCCGAATGGTTGCACACCATGGAGCAGACCGCGCTCATGGGATTGTTCTGGAACAGCAGCTCGCCCGCCTCTTCCAGACGACGCTGCTTGAACAGGTCGATGACCTGCGGAATAGGCGTTAGCACTGGACAGCCCTTAAGCTGGCAGAGCGCCTTCTTGCAGCCCAGGCAGCGATGTGCCTCCTCAACGATGTGGATAGCCACGCGATTCCCCTCTATTGTCATTCTGGATATCGGCTCTGGAATGATCCAATTATATGACCTAACGGGCCCTCACCGCACGAGAGGACGTGTCCGGTAGCACGGCACGCGAGACTTTCACCGCAATGAAGACTATGGGGCAATCGGGGGCACCGTGACCGGGCGGGCGCAGGGCAGACTAAGTCGTTATGAATTCCGCATCGCGACGACCCGTATCGTCCACGCCGCGGCGAGCCAGACGTGAGTCCACACGATCGCGGGAGATCCTGCTTGGTCTCACGGCTATACACCCCCGCCCTTCGCGTGAGGTGGCAACATTTTGTTGCCACGCCGGAAGGACAGTACGCGGTGCCCCCACTGGCCGGGAATCTGGCGACCGGGTTACCTGACGCCGCGACCCAGGTCTTCGGCGATTTTGTCCACGCCCTTCAGTGCGGCGCAGGTCTTTTTGTTGGAGCAATGCCCCGTACAAACGCCACCCTGGGCGCAGTCGGCGCAGGTGCCCTTGCGGTGGATGCGCACGCATACCGCGATAAACGCAATACCGATAACGGCCAGGACAACAATATCGATAGGTGCCATAGCAAGCCTCCTCTAGTTAACCACCACTTACTTTACTCCAACTCCCACCCACCAAAAAGGGACAGGTTAATTTTGGTCGGTTTTATCTGCAGAAACGCCACATTCCCCTCACCAAAAAAGTTGCGGTGAAATAGTACCTAAAAATGCCGCTAACGCCCTCAGGCAGGAACTATTTCACCGCAACTAATTGATGCATGGGGGACAGATTACTTTTGTACCGACCTGTCCCTATGCACCAAAAAGCCCGAATGTCGCTAGGACACTCGGGCTCGTGGAAAGGGGTTAATCCTTATTCTGACTTAAGCGGAAACTGTGGCGGAAGCGGTGTTGCTCTCGTCCTCGTCAGTCCATGCATGTTTGGGCATGGGACGGAAGATCTGGAAGAGCATCGCGGCCAGCAGCACAATGGCCACAACCGTCCAGATACCAAACTGCCCCAGAACAAACAGGTTGTAGAACTGGTTGATGAACAGGCCGATCACCCAAGCAAAGGCGCACTCGTAGCCGATGGCAATCGCGGTCCACTTGCCGGAGTCCATCTGGTTGCGGATGGTGCCAATGGCGGCAAAGCACGGAGCGCACAGCAGGTTAAAGGCGCCGAAGGCAACGCAGGCGCCCATGGTGGGGAACATGCCGGCAAACGCGGTCCACAGGCTCGGATCGGTCTCGCCCGCGTCGGCGACGGACAGCAGCGAGCCGGCGGTGGCGACGACGTTCTCCTTAGCGACAAGGCCAGAGAAAGTCAGCGCAGCTGCCTGCCAGGTGCTAAAGCCGAGCGGGGCGAAGATCCAGGCAACCAGGTTGCCCAGCATGGCGAGCACGGAGTAGTCCATATACTCCTCGGGGATGCCGTCCATCGCAGGCAGGAAGCCAAAGGCACCGTTATAGCTACCAAAGTTGGAGAGGAACCAAACGACGACGGTGGATGCGAAGATGACCGTACCCGCCTTCTTGATAAAGGCCCAGCAGCGCTCCCACACGTGCAGCGCCCAAGAGCGGATCGCCGGGAAGTGGTAGGCAGGGAGCTCCATAACGAACGGCGTCGGGCGACCGGCAAAGAGCTTGGTCTTCTTGAGCATGAGGCCCGAGGCGATGACGGCAAAGACGCCCAGGAAGTAGAAGAGCGGGCTGATCCACTTCGCGGTGGTGGAAGAATCGCCGATGATGGAGCCCATGAGCAGGGCGATGATCGGCAGCTTGGCGCCACAGGGAATGAACGTGGTGGTCATGACCGTCATGCGGCGGTCCTTCTCGTTCTCGATGGTCTTGGTAGACATGACGCCGGGGACGCCGCAACCCGAGGACACAAGCATGGGGATAAAGGACTTACCGGACAAGCCAAAGCGGCGGAACACGCGGTCCATGATAAAGGCGACGCGGGCCATATAGCCGCAGTCCTCCAGGAAGGACAGCATCACAAAGAGCAGGAACATCTGCGGGACGAAGCCGAAGATGGCGCCCAGGCCGGCGACGATGCCGTCGCAGACCAGCGAATCGACCAGGCCTCCGTCCTCGGTGCCGCCCGCCACAAGAGCGTTATGCACCGCGGTGGTGATGCCGGGGACGAACGGACCGTAGTCGGCGGGGTCGGGCTCGGTGACGTCGAGGTCCTTGACCGCCTGAGACGCAGTGACGGTAGCGGCAGTCGTACCGGCGTCCTCGTCCTCCTCGACCTTGCCCTTCACGGACGCGGCCTCAGGCTCGGCTGCGATGGTCTTGAGCGCGTCGGCGGCAGCGTCACCGTCCTCGGCGTCGACGGCATCGTTATAAGCAGAAACGTCGATGCCCTTGGCGTCGGCAGCGGCGATAAACGCGGCGATTTCGGCCTGAGCCTGCGTGTACTCGCCAGCAGCCTCGTCATATGCATCGCGGCCCTGGCCCAGCACGAACCAACCATCGGTGCCGAAGAGCTGGTCGTTGGTGAAGTCCGTCACCGTGCCGCCCAGGGTGGAAACGGCGATGTAGTACACGCAGAACATGATGACGACAAAGATCGGCAGGCCCAGAATACGGTTGGTAACCACGCGGTCGATCTTCTCGGAGGTGCTCATCTTGGCAGGAGCCTTGGTCATGCACTCATCGATGATGTGCGCGATGACGCCATAGCGCTCACCGGTGATGATGGACTCGGCGTCGTCATCGCAATCCTGCTCGCACTGGGCGACCAGTTGCTCCACGCGAGCAGCCTTCTCCTTGGTGAGGTTGATGAGTTTGCAGGCGTCTGCGTCACGCTCAAACAGCTTGACGGCGTAATAGCGACGCTTGTTAGCGGGAACGCTCGCCGGAAGGTTGTTCTCGATGTGCGTCAGAACGTCCTCGATGGAGGAGTCGAACTTGTGCTCCGGCACCTGCCCCTTGGAAGCAGCGGACTTTTTGACCTGCTCGAACAGCTCCTTGATGCCCTTGTTCTTAAGAGCCGAGATCATCATAACCGGGCAGCCGAGCTTCTTGGAGAGCTTGTCCGTGTCGATCTTGTCGCCGTTCTTCTCGACCAAGTCGGCCATGTTGAGGGCAACAACCACGGGCAGGCCGGTCTCGATAACCTGAAGCGCCAGGTACAGGTTACGCTCGAGGTTGGTGGCATCGACAACTTGGACGACAACATCGGGCTCGCCGCTCATGAGGTAATCGCGCGAGCATTGCTCCTCGGGGCTGTAGGGGGAAAGCGAGTAGATGCCGGGGAGGTCCGTGATGGTAACGTTCTTGTCGCTTAGGAGCTTGGCTTCCTTTTTCTCAACCGTGACGCCGGGCCAGTTGCCAACGTAGCCGTTGGCGCCGGTGATCAGGTTGAAAAGCGTGGTCTTGCCGCAGTTGGGGTTACCCGCCAGCGCGACATGGATCTGAGAATCCGCCATTCAATCCTTCTTCCTTGTGTGCCTGCGCTGCTTTCTCCGCGCAGGCTGGATAATGTGCTTCAAAGATGCTGCATTAAGTTAGAAATACCTAACTTTATCTGCAGAAATATACGCCGCGAGCCCTTACTGGACCTCGACGACGGCCGCCTCCTCCTTGCGGATGGAAAGCTCGTAGCCGCGCACGTTGATCTCGACCGGATCACCGAGCGGCGCGACCTTCACGACCTTGAACGAAGTGCCCTTGATGAGCCCCAGGTCCATAAGGTGGCGGCGAAGCGCACCCTCACCGTGAAGCTTGACGATGGTAGAGCTCTCGCCCACCTTAACGTCACCCAACGTCTTCATCCTCTTGTCCCCCTTTCGGTTTTTATGAAATGCTGCGGACTAACCGACGGTCATGATGTGCATGGCAACCTTGGAATCGATGCCAAAGCGTGCGCCCAGCACCGTGACGATGATATTGGCGCCACTCGAGCTCACCACGTGGATTTCGTTGCCCTCGACAAAGCCGAGGTCTTTGAGGTGGTGTTTCATGTCCTCATTGCCCTTTACACGCGACACGCGCACGGTTTCGCCCGCTTTTACCATCGAAAGCGGCATGGCCGGCATCTGCGGTCCGCAAGACATGAGTGGCTCCTAACGTCAGTTCGTCCTCAACATCGACGCGTTAAAAGTTAGCCACGTCTATGTTCGCTATAGTAAACTAGCACGTGGTTAACTTTTTGGAAAGGGTCCTGTTCAGTTTTTCGAAAAAGTTTCCTATACGAAACAAAAGGGCGCGGCAAAGGACCATCCTTTACCACGCCCTATCATGCCTAGAGCGAGAGATTTCTGATCGATGTGACGCAGGAGGCCTCATCCACGCCCGAAACACGAAAGACGACGTTTTCGCCGCACTCACCATAGAGGGCCATGAGCCCCATGACATCGCGGCCATCCGTGTGGCGGTCGCCGATACTGACTGACACGTCACTACGGTGCTTGGCAATGATGTCATAGAGCAGCGCAACCGGGCGGGCATGTAATCCCAACGGATCTTTAATCGTCTTTGTAAACTCGACCATGTCCCCTCCCGCGGCATCGCACATTCGGCCGGCAAACCCAGCCACGTGGTAGTTATTGTAGCGTTAGATGCTTGTCGAGAGCCCCTCTGGATACCCCGTGGTCAAAAAGTGGCAAATATGAGTACTGTCACCAATTTAGTAGCAGCAAAATCGAGAGCAAATTGCCTACTTTGAGCGATTCGAAGAGGTTGAAAGCCGTCAAACGCCCTTTAAAGGGGGTTAGATAAATTGATTTTGAGTCCATTTTTGCTCAAAACCGGCCGATAGATATGGCACTTATTTTGCAACAGTACTCATATTTGGCATTTTTGTCCACAGGGCCCAAAATCCATGCTCCAAAATCAGAACCACCCTTAAAAAGGGTGGTTTGCTCTTAGGGTATAACCCACGGGCCCCGGGCTCGCGTCTAAAGGC
>NZ_JADNGN010000051.1 GCF_015553355.1 Collinsella aerofaciens | reverse complement strand
AAGTTTCCTGCTCTACAGTCCTGCTCACGACGGAGGCCACATTAAGTGGCCTCCTGTTCGTGCGGAACTCGCGATAAACTTAACCCCCACACCCCTCACGCGGCGGGCAACCGTCGTTGGGCTTATCACTGACACGAATAAACCGCTTGTATATCGTCTGCTGGCTTGGCACGGTACAATACTTGCAGCTTTAATTCATGAATAAGTGGAGTTATTGATGGCAGAATCTCGTGCGGAGCGTAGGGCTCGTCGTGCTTTGGTGGAGGCGGTTGAGGGGTCGAAGGAGGAGAAATCTTCTACGAAATCCAAGTCTTCTAAAGCTGCAAAAAGCAAATCGACCAAGAGCAGGGCTAAGACCAAGCGTTCTGACTCTCGTCGAGGCGGAGACAAAGCGTCTCAGACTCGCTCCAAGCGTCCGCGTAAAGATCCGGTTTCGTCTGCGCGTAAGGCTGTGGACCCCAAGTCTCCTTGTTCCATCATGAAAGCTTGCGGTGGGTGCGCGGCGCTCAATCGTCCTTATAAGAAGCAGCTCGCCGCCAAGCAGGCTGCTATGGAGGAGCTTTTTGCTTCGCTTTGTGAGCGTGAGGGCATTGCTGTAGATCCTATTCGTGGCATGGGTGTCACCCTGGGCGACCCGGGCAAATATCCTGCGCCGCGTGGCTTTCGTCACAAGGCTGCCACTCCCTTTGCTCCCGGTAAGGAGGGCGCCGTCCGTTGCGGTTTCTTTGAGCGCGGCACGCACAAGATCGTTGCCGTACCCGAATGCCCCGTCGAGGCACCGGGCACCCGTCAGATTCTCAACGGCATCGCACGCGAAGCTGAGCGCCTGCATATTCCCGCCTTTAATGAGGACAAGCATCTTGGTTTACTTCGCTATGCCGTCATCCGCTGCGGTTGGCGTACCGACCAGGTCATGGTCACGCTCGTGACCGCTCAGCGCGACTTGCCGCATGCGCAGGAGTTCTTTGAGGCTGTCGCCGCACTCAATCCGCACATCGTCACCGTCGCCCAAAACATCAACGGACGTCCCGGCAACGCCATCCTCGGCGAGGAAACCCGCATTGTATATGGCGCCGAGTGCATGCGCGACCAGCTGCTCGGCTGCGAGTTCGATATCTCCCCCACCGCGTTCTACCAGACCAACCCGCAGCAGACCGAGCTGCTCTATCAGCTCGCGATTGACGGCATGGACCTGCAGCAGGGCGACGTACTCATGGATGCCTATTGCGGTAGCGGAACTATCGGTCTGTGCGCCGCGAAGGATGCCCAGGACAGAGGCGTCGGCATTATGCTGCTCGGCGTGGAGCGCAACCCGGCGGGCGTTGCCGACGCACGCCGCAATGCCGAGCTCAACGGCCTCACCCGCAGCGCCTGGTTTATGGCCGACGATGCGACCGACTATATCCTCGATGCCGCCGACAACAACGAACGCGTCGACATTCTTTCCATCGACCCGCCGCGCGCCGGCTCCACGCCCGAGTTCCTCGAAGCTGCCTGCGCACTTAAACCGCGCCGCATCACCTATATCAGCTGCAACCCCGTGACTCAAGAGCGCGACCTGCATCAGCTTCTCGACGGAGGCTATCGCCTGCTCAAGATCACGCCCGTCGACATGTTCCCTCACACCGACCACACCGAAACCGTAGCGGTCCTCGAACGCCGCTAATCCACCGGCACAAGAAAGGGGGCGACCCGCCTGGGCCGCCCCCTTCGCTTGGTTTATAAACTCCGCTACATCCCATTGCGCAGATCGCACACGCCGGCTGCCGCCATCTCGCGCAGCAGCGTCTCGCGGTCGCGCGTCACGATCAAATCCAGCGGGAAGTGAATCTCGTCGAGCATCTTGCGCGCGTGATCGAGCTTGCCAATGGCCATGCCAATGTGGGCATCGGTCGACACGCCAATGCCCACGCCCAGCTCGGCGCAGCGCTCGGCGATCTTGCGGCATACGGCCCAATGCTCAGTGTCGACACCGTGTTCAAGACTATGGTTGTTGATCTCGATAATCTTGTGCTTGGCCTTAGCTGTCAACAGTACCTCGTCGATATCGAACGGCACGCCCGAACGCCCTGTGTGGCCCAGCATGAACACCTTGGGGTGCTCCAGGGCATTGATATACATCTCGGTCGTCTGGGCCAGCGTCGCGCCCTCAGCAATCTGCGGATTATGCACGCTTGCAACCAAATAATCCAAATTACGCGTAACCAAATCGAACAGTGAATGCTGACGGCTGTACGAATCGCCGGCAATATCGAGCGTGACAGGAGTGTCCTCGCCAAACAGGCTTCCGTCCAGCGAAACGATATCGGCCTCGGCGCCGCGAAGTACCAGCACGCCGCTCCAAATGCGCGGCCAGATATCCTGGTTAATAAAGAACTGGAAACTGCGCAGGTCATTGGGGCAAGGCGTAACCATAGAGCTCAAATGGTCGGCAGATCCGAGTACCTGCAGACCACGCTCTGCCGCCCAGTACACATTCTCCTCAATGGTCGAATATGCATGAGCAGAGAACATCGTATGGGTATGAATGTCACAAGAAAGCAGGTAGGGCATCAGGTCTCCTTATCTGGCACGGCCGTCGCTTATATTCATTGTACGCATAGCCTTCGATAGTCGTAAAACCACTCCATCCCAAAGACACAACGTCCATGACAACGGGGTCCGGCTTAACACCAAACCCCGTTTCACGTAAAACATTGTAGGCAGAGCGCTTTACTTTTAACGATACTCGTCCGCCAACTGTTTCCAAGCGGGTAGCGAATTGATAATCGTCTCGTAACTCACGCAGTAGCCCAAGCGGAACCAGCCCGGCATACCAAAGCTGTCCGAGGGAACCGCAAGCAACTCATACTTCTTTGCGCGCTCGCAAAACGCATTCGCATCGGGCTCCAACGCTTTCACCCATAGGTAGAACGCGCCATCCGGCTCAACATAGGTGTAGCCATACTCCGCTAGTGCGTCGGTAAGCGCGGTGCGGTTGCGTGCATAGGCCTCAACGTCACTCGGCTCATCGATGCAGTCGATAATTACGCGCTGAAAGAGCGCCGGCGCGCACACGAAGCCCAGCGTACGGGCGGCACCGGCAACGGCGGGCATTAGACGATCTGCCTGCGGATTGGTGTTGGGAACCAAGATCCAGCCCACGCGCTCACCAGGCAGCGACAGCGACTTAGAATACGAGTAGCACACCACGGTGTTCTCGTAGATCGAGGGCACCCAAGGCACCTCGGCACCGTACACGATCTCGCGGTACGGCTCATCCGAGATGAGCATGATCGGATTCTCGGGATCGCGCTGAGCGTTGGCCTCGCGCAGAACATTGGCCAGTCGCGTCAGCGTGTTGCGTGTATATACGGCACCAGTCGGATTGTTGGGCGAGTCGATGATGACGGCAGTCGTCTTATCGGTAATCGCCTTGAGCACGTTGTCCACGCTCAGCTGGAACGTATCTTCATCGGCGAGCGCCTCAACACACGTACAGCCGACCTTCTCAATCCAAACGCGATACTCCGGAAAGTACGGGGCGATAACAATAACCTCGTCGCCCGGGTTCGTAACGGCGTTGAGCGTGCAGGTGAGCGAAGCCGCGGCACCCACCGTCATAAAGACGTCCTTACCCTCATAGTTCGTTCCAAAGCGGCGGTTGAGCGATTCGGCCACAGCGGCACGACATTGCGGCAGGCCCGGTGCGGGCGTGTAGCCGTGCAGCTGGTCGCTCGGCAGCTCCAGGGCCTTCTTAATCGACTCAGCCACGGCAGCGGGCGCCGGAACACTCGGGTTGCCCAGCGAAAAATCGAATACGTTCTCCGCACCGATCTGTGCCTTGCGCTCAAGACCATAGCTAAAGATCTCGCGAATGATGGAGCTTTCCGCACCGCGAGCATACATAGTTTCGTTGATCATCTGTTCCCCTTTCGCATAGGCGCTATTGTACGCTTTAGCCGAGCAAAGTGCCGCAGCAATGTTGATTGGGGACAGACTTAAATGCGTGAAAACGCTCATTTAAGTCTGTCCCCAATCAACATCCCCAATCAACAAAAAGAAAAAGCCTCCGCAGGTTTCCCCGCAGAGGCTTTCGCCACAAAGGCTATTTGTCGGCGTCGGTGTCGGCACCGGCATTGACGGCACAGTCATCGCCGGCATCATCGGCTTCGGCATCCTCCCGCATGGCCGCCTGCGCAAATGCCGCGGCATCGGCCGCCAGCTCCTCCTCGCTCATACGAGGCGCACGCTTCTTGGTCGGCATGCCGGCCGCCTTGGCATTGCGCTCCTCCTTGGCCGCCAGGATATCGCCCTCGCGCTCAAGGTAGGCGTCCCACTCGTTGTCGAGCAGGGCATTCACGGCGTCGCCTTCGACGGTCTCGCGCTCAAGCAACACCTTGGCCATCAAATCGAGCTGGTCGCGACGGGCATCCAAAATCTCGACCGCACGACGATGGGCCTCGCGCATAATGCGCTGGACCTCGATATCGATGCGGCGCGCCGTCTCCTCGGAGTAATCCTGGTGATCGGCGTAGTCGCGGCCCAGGAATACCTGATGCTGCGCCTCACCAAACACCTGCGTTCCAAGCTCCTCGCTCATGCCCAGGCGCGTAACCATCTCGCGCGCCATCTTGGTCGCACGCTCCAGATCGTTGCTCGCGCCCGACGTAATGTCATCGCACATGAGCTCCTCGGCAACGCGACCGCCCAAGAACACGGCGAGCTCGTCGAGCATCTCGTTCTTGGTCTTGAGGAAGTGGTCCTCCTGCGGAAGCTGCAGCGTGTAGCCCAGAGCCTGACCGCGGCTGACGATCGAGATCTTGTGGACCGGATCGGAGTGCTCCAGGATGTGGCCCACCAGGGCGTGACCGCTCTCGTGGTAGGCAATCGTGGTGCGCTCGGCCTCGGTCATCACACGACCCTTGCGCTGCGGTCCGGCAATCACGCGCTCCATCGATTCCTCGACCTCGTCCATCGAGATCACGGAACGATGACGGCGAGCGGCCAGCAGCGCAGACTCGTTGAGCAGATTTGCCAGATCGGCACCAGTGAAGCCAACGGTCATCTGGGCGAGCTTCTCAAACTTAACGTCCTCGTCCATCGGCTTGTTCTCGGCATGCACGCGCAAGATCTGCTCGCGACCCTTCACATCCGGACGGTCGACCGTAACCTGACGGTCAAAACGGCCGGGACGCAGCAGCGCCGGATCCAGGATGTCAGGACGGTTGGTCGCAGCGATCAGGATGACCGACTCGCTCTCCTCAAAACCGTCCATCTCGACCAGCAGCTGGTTGAGCGTCTGCTCGCGCTCGTCGTGGCCGCCGCCCAAGCCGGCTCCGCGCTGACGTCCCACGGCATCGATCTCATCGATGAAGATGATCGACGGGGCCTGGGACTTGGCCTCCTTAAAGAGGTCACGCACACGGCTGGCGCCGACACCTACGAACATCTCGACAAAGTCGGAACCCGAGATGCTAAAGAACGGCACGCCCGCCTCGCCGGCAACGGCCTTGGCCAGCAACGTTTTACCGGTGCCCGGAGGGCCCACCAGCAACACGCCACGCGGGATCTTGGCACCCAGCTTGCGATAGCGATCGGGATCGCTCAAAAAGTCACGGATCTCCTCGAGCTCCTCGACTGCCTCGTCCACGCCGGCAACGTCCTCGAACTTGACCTTGGGGCGCGTGGCCTCGTTGGTCTTGGCGTTGGTCTTGCCAAACTGCATGTTCCTGTTGTTGGCGCCCATCATCTGGCGCATAAAGTAGAACATGATGGCGATCAGGGCAATCGTCGGAAGCACGCTCATCGCCAAGTCGCCCCAAAAATCGGGGTCATTGGTGTTGACGATGTACTTAGTGTCGGGGTGCTCCGCCATGAGCTCGGCAAGCGAATCGGAGCCGACATAGGTCGAAGAGAAGCTCTTGAGCTCGCTCGTATCGCCCTTGTCCTTCTTCGTCTTCCAGTAATGACCCGTCACGCTTCCGTCTTGAACCGTATAGGTCAGATCTTCGACGCGATCCTGCTTGATGGCACTCACCATCTCGCTCGTCGCGAGCTTAACGGTATTGCTGGAATTGGCAAAGCCGGAGCCCATGTTAAAGAAGGCGTAGCCCAGGAGCGCGCAAGCCAAAATAAAATACAGCCAGCCCGTACGCGTGGGCTTCTTGCCTCCGGGCACCCCCGGGATCTTAGGCTCCCGGGGAGTCTGGGAATTGTTATCGTTACGGTCGTCGGGCATCTTACGAATAAACCTCCGGTTTCAAAATGCCCAGATACGGAAGGTTACGATAGCGCTCGGCATAGTCGAGGCCGTAGCCCACCACAAAGGCATCGGGGCAATGGGTTCCAACATACTTGGGCGTGATGGCCGAGGTACGGTCCTCAACGTCCTTCCACAGGAAGGCGGCGACCTCCAGAGAAGCGGGCTTGCGGCTCTCGAGGTTCTTCATCAGATACTTGAGCGTCAGGCCCGAGTCCAGAATGTCCTCGACGATCAGCACGTCGCGACCGCGGATGTCGATATCCAGGTCCTTAATGATACGCACGATACCCGAGGACTTCACACCGTCGCCATAGCTCGAAACAGCCATGAAATCGATGTTGGTCGGCAGCTCGATCTTGCGCATCAGGTCGCCCATAAAGACCACGGCGCCGCGCAGGACCGCAATCAGCACCAGATCCTTACCCGCGTAGTCGCGAGTAATCTGCTCGCCTAGGCGAGAGACGATACCGTCGATATCCTCCTGCGTAAACAGAACCTTCTCGATATCCGGATGTTGAGAAGCCATGACAACCCTTTCTTGTGCTTATCGCCCACACACCGCCGTATGGACGCGAACTTCACATTCTAGCAGCGCACGGGGTATATTTTCCAGCCCGTACGCCATCAGCGCGGGAATACCGTCAACGTCGCACAGAATAGCTGACGTGGAACGCTATTCCGCATCGACTACGCGAAGCAGATACGCCACGCGCGTTGCGGCCGTGCATTTAAAACGCTCGTCCGTGCGAACGCCTGCGACCCATACCACGGCACCTCCCGGAGCCGTTCTCACCACAGGAACGCCTGCGCGCTCAGAGACGGGAATACGAGCCTCGTTGAGCAGGTCGGACACCTTCTTACTTCGCCCACTCATGCCCAACGGACACATCACATCCCCCGGCACGGGACCGTCTACCCACAGACGCGCCAAACGCGCCTCGGCGGGAATCTCCCCGCGCGAGCCGGCGAGCATCCGTTCGCTATCGCGATCGGCAAAGCCCAGCGTCGCGGCATCCACCATAGCGGCCACCCCTCCGGCACCCGCGAGTTCACGGGCACGGCGCACAATATCGCACCCCGGCTCGACGGCCATCGTCTCTGCCACCAGGATGCGGCCCACCCCCAGCGGCAATCGACCGGGAATGGTGACCCAATCGGCAACTAACCCCTCGCGCGCCGCCGGGGCCTTGAATGACAGCATGCCAAACTCCACGCGCGCATCGATTCCCGCCGGCAGCGTGACCGAACCCGAGCCTTCGGCGACACAGGCGAGCACGCGCTCCACATGCCGCATCTCCGGGCGAGCGTCGGGGTCGATACGCTTAATTGCCAGTCGCACCATGCGTCGAGCAATCACCACCTCGGCCGCGGCCAGTCGGCGAGCGTCAAGGACCAGTGCACCCGCCGCCTCCTTACGCAGGCAGCTTCGAAACGCCTGCGCGGAAAGCTGGGAAAGAAAGGCGTCCTCATCGCCTAAGATCTCGCAGGCGGCGCCAATCGTCTTACAGACGCTCGCGTTGCGCTGCGCCACCACCGGCATCACCCGATGGCGCACGTAGTTACGCAAGTACGACACGTCCTCGTTGCTCTCGTCCTCTCGCCACGGCTGACCATGCACCTGCAGATAGCCCACGAGCTCATCATGAGTCAGGTCGAGCAAGGGACGCACCACGATATTCCTCCGGCGAGGAATGCTCGATAGACCAGCGGGCCCCGAACCCTTAATCGCGTTCATCAAAAACGTTTCCGCGCGATCCGAAGACGTGTGCGCGGTGCAGATACGAGCCGCCGTTCGCGGTGCCCCCGTCTGGGCGCAGAGCTCGCGGACGTACCTCCGTGCAGCGGCATAGCGCACCTCGCGGGCAGCCGCCTCGATATTGCCCGATTCATCATCAAAATAGGCATGCTCAACACACAGCGGCAAGCCATATTGTGCGCATAGGCCACGCACAAAGGCCTCGTCGCCATCGGATGCCTCGCCGCGCAGATGATGGTTCACATGCAGCACGTGCAGTCGCTCGCGCGCGATGGGGGCTACACCACGCCCATCCAGAATATCCAACTTTGATGTGCACGCCATAAGGAGCAAAGCCGTCGAGTCCGCACCACCTGATACCATGAGCACCACGGGGGCAGCCGTCTGCCGCGTTGCCAGAGCTTTATCATCAGCCCACGATGCAGCATGGTGTCCATAATGCTGAGATACCGTTGGCATTTGCTTCCTCCTCTATTCGTTCGCACCCATTGTATCCTTTGGAATCTTATGTCTCCTCTGCACCTTCATATCCTTGGCAGCGGCTCAAAAGGCAACTGCGCGCTCATCGAAGGCCCCCGGGGGCTCATCATGATTGACGACGGTCTTTCTCGCCGCGAGACATTAAAGCGCATGGCAGAACTGGGGCTCTCGGCAGACAACGTCTCGGCTCTTCTCATTACTCATGAGCATAGCGATCACATCAAGGGTCTCGATGTCTGGTGCAAGCACTGGCACGGCCCCCTCTTTGCCAGCAGGGGCACACTTTCGAACAAAGAAAATCTTTCACATCTGCCTGTCGAGGAATTCGATCCCGGTGACACCCTATCCATTGCCGGCATCCACGTGCAAACCTACTCAACATCACACGATGTCATCAATCCTGTCGGCTATCGATTCAATGCTCTCGATGATTCCATCGGCTTTGCCACCGACACCGGAGAGCTATCGAGCCAAGCCATGAACACCCTAAAAGATTGTCGAGTCCTCGCGCTCGAAAGCAACCACGATGTGGCCATGCTGCGCGAGGGAGAATATCCCCGCTTTCTTCAGGAGCGTATCCTGTCTGCAAGGGGACACCTCTCCAACGACCAAGCCGCCGAAGCCGCGCGCGGACTTGTTACCGATCGCACCGAACAGCTCATTGCCATGCATATCAGCCAAGAAAACAATCGTCCGAGCCTTACCGTCAAAAGCTATGCCAAAGCTCTAGCCGCAACCCTGGATGACGAGGTCGGCAGCTCCGCAACCCTTCTCCAAGGATCGCGAAATCTCTCGATACGCCCCGCAAGCCAGTATCGGCCAGCAACCATTCAATAGACTGTCCCAGACAGCAAAAGGGGCCGAGAATCGCTTCCCAGCCCCTTTTGCTGTCTTTTAATAGCGCAGAACACCAACGAAGTTAGTCGATGGAGATCTTCGTAACGTTCTTCTTCTCGACGATCTTGGGAACCGTAACGGTAAGGATGCCGTCGGCGTACTTAGCCGAGAGACCCTCGCTCGAAGCATCCTTGAGATACACACCACGCGTCGCGCTGTACGAGCTGAACTCCTTCTGCAGGAAGTTCTTGCCCTCGTTCTCCTCGTCTTCCTCGACATTCACGCTAATGGAGAGACGGCCCTCGTTAAGCTCGACATCGATATCGTCCTTGGCGACGCCGGTAAGATAAGCCTTGACCTCATAGCCATCGCCCTTATCCTCAACGTCAACGGGGAACGCCTTAGAGGCAATCGAGCCGTTCGCTAGGTCACTCATATCATCAAACAGATCGAACAGCGAGCTTGCAGAGGGACGAACGCCAAAAACCGAACGATAAGGAACCATGCTTGCCATGTTTACCACTCCTTTAAAGGACTGCCGAGTCATCTTCTAGGTGACTGGGACTTCTTTTGACGCTCTTATATATGCCCACCCGATGCTCATATATACATCGACTATAAAGTTTTTTGAGTCCAGTACTATAAGCATATCTAAGTGTGTATGACTCAGGTTTTAGGAAGGTTAAGGTTCTTTGAACCAGAGCTTAAATAACGAGTATGTCCACAGCTACAAATAACAAGGGGCTTACAATGAGCGCGTACACGTTGTTGGCAACGAGCTAAAGGGCATCATGGACGACCAAAACCAGAACAATATGTTTATGCCGACGCAGGGGGGAGATACTTCCACGCAGCCGCCACGGTTCCATCGCCCCCACATCTCGCAAGAGCCCATTAATGATGCAGAGCCCGAGTATGTGACGAGAAATCGCTATCAAACGCTCGAGGATGCCCAAACGGGACGTAAGCATATGGGCGTAGCATCGGGCGATCCCGTATATCTAAAAGATGCACCGTTATCAAAAAACAGCGCAATCAATGACGACCCGACGAAAACGCCCAAAACTCGACAGCAAAGAGGTCCTCGACCTAAGCAAACCTTAACGCATTCGGCTCGTTATCTCGAAACGCCAAAACAGGGAAAATCAATCTTCGTTTCGTCAAGTAAACGACGCAAGCAGCATCGACTGACAATCCTGCTTTTGATCATTGTGGTCATAGCAGTTGCACTTGTGATTCGATTTATTGTCTTTAAATAAAAGCTCATTACCCATAAGCCCAATCGGGTTACAGGTGAAATGCAACTACATTGTGAAGTGTTAACGCAAAAAAAGGGGGAGGCCGCGAGGCCTCC
>NZ_JADNGN010000050.1 GCF_015553355.1 Collinsella aerofaciens | reverse complement strand
CCCATCATCGCGGTCTATGGGGTCAACGATATGGCACCGTGGGGACACATGTATGTCAATCCTGGTCTAACAGAGCCATCGATTTTCTTGATAAGCCCTGATAACGAAGAGGCAAGCTCGGCAGCGTCTTCATTAGACGCAATCGGTCTTACCATGTTCGGAAGCGCAGCGCCGACGTCCTTCGCGTGACTCCCCGCAAGTCGTTTAGACAATTGCGAAAAAGCCTCCTGTGCTTGATGCGCCAGGCGATCTATCTCCGCTTTCTTTTTGCCCGCCATGTTCCTCGCAGAAATCGACTCCCGATCACAACGATCGCACTCCTGCTTAACAAGCTGGGCGGTCGACGCCTCCGATTTCAGAAATCGTTCTGCTTCGGACAGATACCTTTCGTACAAATCATCCCTGCTCATCGTCGCCCCTCCTCCATAATCGCGTTGCGACAAAGGGCATGAGCTTCATTGAGGGACGTCCCGAAGAAGCCTCCTTGTAAAGGACCCGGTTCTCTTGCCCGTTCCACTGGCACAGCGGGCCATCCAACTGCTTCGCTGCGACATTCGAGCCAAACAGACACGCCACGCCGTCAAAAGACGACAGTCCCGATGAACCCAACTGCGCTGAAAGCGCTACGGGGTTTTGCCAATGGCAGACAAAGTGGATTCCGTGCATAGGAGCCTCGCGGAATACCTTTTGAATCTTCTGCTGAGCACCAAAGTCGAAAGATCCTAGTGAGTCCGCATTCGGCACCAGCACAAACCGCTCCCGCCCACATTCTTCCCCGACATCATTTCTCTGAAGACAATTGGTAATCCATGCAGCCGCTTCGTCCGAAGGTACGACCTCCGGAGAAACCCCCGCACGAGCGCATATCTCCAGAGTCGAATTAGAAACATGGCGCGCGCCATCCTCCACTACAGCAAACTCAGCGCCTCGCTCATAGCGCGCAAGCGATAAAACAAGCGTTTCCATAACGCACGCCGCAAGATCGACAGAATTCGGAAGATCACCGAGCCCTGGCAGCGTTCCCCTGCCCACAAGAGCGATATTGCTTCCCGCAGCTCTTTCAAACGGGAAATATATCGGTGCCAACCCAGCAGAAACACCCCGGCCAAGCAAGGCGCTCGGCACGTTACCTGAATCTATGTCGTTCTGCTCAAGGAGGGCCTCAGTCAACTCCGGCAGAGTGCTTCCGTCGAAAACCACCGGTTCATCAAGGTGCCCTTTTGGCATTGCATAGAACTTGTTCCTGAGACTGTCCAACGTGGCATCCTCAGCAAACGGCGTAAGCACCGTCACATTTGCGCTCGGATTTCCGTAATCTTCGTTCAGAATCGCCTGTCCCCTGAACCTTAGACTAGCAGCCGCCTCGTTAAAGGGTCCGAAAGTCGCCCGCGACTCCGCCGGCGAGTTTTTCAGTCCGATACGGATAGGAAACTGTGCGAAGAACTTGCCTTGGGAAATGGCAAGATTGGTTATCCCGCCGATACTTTGTGACGCCAATATCACGTGAATACCGTATGCACGATAGAGGCGAACGATGCGTTCCAAAAGTTCACAGGCTTCCTTGCCTCTCGCGCCTTCTAGAAATAGCTGGAACTCATCAATGACCACAACGATACGCGGCATCTTATTCCCGCTATTGCGCCGATACTTGAGCAGATTATCTCCGTAAGGCTTGATCGCAGCGGCCCTCCGTTTGGCCTCGGCGGCTATGGAATTCAGCACATCCATGGCAAAGTCTTCATCGGCCTCAAGCCCAAATGCCTTTACCTGCGGTAGATACTCGGGGGAATCCGGCGTGGGAGCCATGGGAAACAGGGTAACGCCCTCTTTGAAATCAAACAGATAGAGTTCCAACTCGTCGGGAGAATACCTGGCGCACAAACCGTAGATGATATCTTTCAACAGATTCGATTTACCCTGTCCGACCGCGCCGGTTATCAGTGCATTATGTCTTTGAGTCTCATTCGAGCCAATCGTGACATCAACCGTCTGGGTTCCACGCAGACCCAGCGAGAACGTGACTCCGTCCTCGCTCGTCTCCATCCAATACTCCGAGGGAAGCACCGACTCGATCTTTACTTCGGGCAACCGCAGCTCTGCCGCTGATCGGGCCATCCGCTCGGCGGCTTGCGCCGATTCAATCGTGTCAAGCTCATAGAGCTCAACATCGTAGCCATCGTGACCCAGCCATCGGGCATGACTGCCCGAGAATAGTTCGAGACGCTCCGAAACAGGATAGGAACGTTTCTTCTCGCAATACCATTTGGGCAAGTCGTCCATCTTGGGTTGTATCATTAGGAAAGAAGTGCCTGCCTTTGGGGCCGCCTTCATCAGCGAGCAGATACGGTCGTATTGCTCGGCAGCCATTCCCATCGGCATATCGTGGATCACAACGAGCTGGTACTTCTCGACCGGCATTCCGACCCGTTGGTGATATACCGCTAGGCTCTCATCGTCTGACAGCAACTCGTTGTTGATTTGCGTCACACGGTCGGTCAGCTCGTTAAGCAAGGCATCGAGCTCGCCTCTCGAATGCAAATACCTGACCGCTGCCTCGCCTTGCCCGTTCCAGCCAATCGTCGAAAAAGGAGCCTCGATGTTTTTGAGTGCCGGGTCAAAACTAATGATTTCAACTTGCGACGCTGAAGTCGATAAAAGCGTCTTGGCCTCTACCTCGCGTACTACCCCGTCTGAAATGCAGCCCTCGTCTGAAACCGACATCACGATATTGCCATGACCAAGCAACGGAACGATAAAGGGCACCGTAAACAAATCGTCGCGTTTTGAAGTTTTCGACATCGATCCAATCTGGATATACTCGGCGGCATTGAGGGCCGAGCCTTCCTCGATCGCCAGCAACTCGTCAACGGTATCCTGCACTCGCTTTTTCAAAAGGGCGTTGCGGCGCTTCTCCCGGATGCTGAGTTTATTGAGCGCTCGTGTTTTTGCCTCCTGTCTCTCCTTCAGCGTCATCTGCAACCACGTGTCAACGGAGGCAGATTGGGATTCACAAGCTCCCAGCAGATGAGCCTGGCATTCCTTGACCTCGCTGAGCGCTTGCCTCATTTCGGCATAGGTCTCTTCCAGCGACATATTGGCCATCAGCCCTCTTCGTGCCGAAAGACAACCACTCGCGCTGGACGGAGAAGTCTTCCACCAATCCTGTAACCGTCTCGCTCTACGCGAGCCACCTTTCCATCTTTGAAGGCGTCGTCTGTCTTAATCAATCCAACGATTTCATGCTCATGTAGGTTAACTGTCTCGTCGCACAGAACAGACTCAAGCCCGTAATGGCTACAAACCTCGATAATCTCATCCGCAATCGAAGACCTCAAGTCCTCTGACAGCGGCTCATTCTTAACTCTATCAACAGCAAGCAGCAGCTCACTGAATAATCCTGCATAAGCTTCGCCAGTGGCCAGGTCTTTGATTTTTCTTGAATCTGATTTGAGAGAAGCGAGAGACGCTCTGAGCCGTTCTGCACAGTCAATAATTGCTTGGCGATCCATCTCCAAGCTGTCGAGTGCTTGGTCCCAGCGCACGTCCATTATTGGAGCCCCGTCCTCTTTGCAGGCTCTCCTAATTTGCGGGCATTGATCATCCATCCGGTCGGTACAACAAAGAAGAATGCATACAGGAGCAGCCCAAAGAACAGAACGAGCGTCAAGAGAGCGCCACTTGACCCGCTTATCATAAATAAGAAGGTCAAGCCGCAGAGAATCCAAAACCATCGGGCCGGTGCAATGTAGTGCCTTTTACGCGCCCAGTCGATAAGGCCCTCCATTTTCTCAATCCATTCCTCATCAGCCTTGTCGATATTTCCCAACGCGCGCATTTCACTAACGACAAGTTCAGCATGCTGGATTTGTTTCATATTGGTGAAATAGCCAGCATTATCCTTTGAGCTCATTTTGTTCTCGACATCCGTCTCTAGACACCGGCATAACGAGCTTAGGACGGGTCCATAATCCGGATGTGCCTCATGAAGATTGCGCGCCATAGTGAGGGCCTGGTCAAATTTCCCCTGAAGATAACGCGCATCAACCAAGCGCGCCATAATCGTATAGTCGCTCTTATCAATCTGCTGGGCCTTCAGAAACTCAGCCTCGGCGTCTGCGTATTTATCAATCATTATGTACGAGTCGCCCAACAGCCTATGAGCGGTCGCCTGATTCGAGCCAAGCTTCAGCAACTCAGATGCAGCAAAAATGGATTCGTCATACTTGTCCATCGAATATGCTGCCAGAGCCCACACAAGCCATGCTTCCGCATCGGTTGAGCAATTCCTTGTTGCCTCCCTAGCGGCAAAACAAGCGTTGGCACTCTGACCGTTTTTGAAATAATCTTTCGCTTCTGATGTCCAGTCTTTCTCGGCGGTTGCAGCACGGGCGTCTTTTTCCAGGTCCCTCTTGCTGTCACTCTTCCCGCTATCATATGTGGCATCGTATTCCAAGCGTTTTGAACTGTTGTGAAACAACGAATCTGCTTCATTTAAGAGCTGCATCATCCTTTCGGCGTTTGCTCTTTGCATAGCATCCGGAGATCCTTCGAGGCGCCTGAAGCGCTTTCGTGTTTTCTTAATCGCCTCTTCAATCTCCTCAATCGGCGCATTCTTTTCCAGTTCGAGAATTTCATAGTAGTCAACAAATTCTTCCATCAGTGTCCCCTATCCAATTTCGATGTTCTTCATCTTGTTAACGGCGGCATCAAGTTGCCGCTCGTCCATATTCGCCACGCGGTCGATTTCGAACTCACCGTACAATCGTCCGCTCTCCCCGTCATATAGACGGATATGCACCGTCTGTTCTTTGTCGTATTCGTAAACCACGCGGACGGGAGATCCCTTGGGCAACCCG
Organism: Collinsella aerofaciens; assembly: GCF_015553355.1. Classification (GTDB taxonomy): domain Bacteria; phylum Actinomycetota; class Coriobacteriia; order Coriobacteriales; family Coriobacteriaceae; genus Collinsella; species Collinsella aerofaciens_V. The sequence continues at coordinate 5,875 of NZ_JADNGN010000050.1, read as the reverse complement.
GGCGGAAGCGGTATTTCCTTTGAACCGATAATGACCACATAGTTCAAGTCTGGGTCATCGCCTTGTGTCACCTGAACATCGACGTACGACTGGTTCTCGCTCACCGTTGCTGCGTCCTGTGAATAACTCCCCGGCACGGGTGAATTCCTCGGAATCACGACATTGTTGTAGTCTTTGCCGTCTTTCCCGAGCATCACAACCCCCAAAGGTTGCGAGGTAACATCGGCAATGACTACGCTCGGAGCCGTAAAGAGGGGCATATCCGGCAAACTATTTTCCGCCGATCCCGCCACGTCAATGCTCGATTCCATTTCTATTGCGGCCTGAACGGCAGCCCCCATGGCGACAGCCTCATCGGGATTTACCCCAAGCTCGGGTTTCATCCCCGAAATATCTTCGATTAACTTGTGTACCATTGGCATACGCGTTGAGCCACCAACGAGGACCACATGATCGATCTGGCCCCATGAATAACCGGTGTCCTCGAGCACGTCCTCGACCAGCTCCTGCGTTCGATTCAGGAGTGACCTACTCGCCCGCTCGAAATCCTCGCGAGAAATAGCCACACGATAAGGCTTTCCGTCTTTCGAAATGTGAAGGTTGGCTTTTGCCACGTTCGAAAGAGTGCGCTTAACCATTTCGCATTTCTCTCGAAGCTCGGCACTTATCAGATAATCCTCGAGAACATTACCAGCGCCCTGTTTCGAAAGCTCTTCTGCCACGAACGACATTAGAGCGTTATCGAAATCGAATCCGCCCAAGTTCCTATCGCCATCGGTTCCGATAACCGTAAAGCAACCGTCCTCTATCTTAAGAAGCGTCACGTCGAACGTTCCGCCGCCCAGATCATAGACAAGCGTGACGCCGTTCTTCTCGGTATCGAGACCAAAGGAAAGGGCTGCGGCCGTCGGTTCATTCAACACGCGAAGCACTTTGGTGCCCGCAATTACACCTGCCTGCTTTGTCGCAGTTCTTCTTGCATCATCAAAATATGCGGGAACCGTAATCACGGCTCCGCATACTTCTTCTCCAAGTGCCTGCTCGGCATCTTGCAATAATTTTTTGATAATAAGGGAGGAAACCTCTTCTGCAGAGTAGGAAACGCCCGAGTCGGAGTCGAATCTCCAATCCGGATTTCCCATCTGCCGTTTAACGAACTGGACAACATTATCGGGATCACCTGCCGCCGAATGCTTGGCCATCGTTCCAACAAGCGGCTCGTCTTTTCCGTCAAATGATTGGAATAAAACAACCGAAGGTGTAGTCGGTTCTCCGTCCGCATTCTTCAGTATTTCGGGAAGTCCATCGTCTCCCAACACAGCGACAGCCGAATAGGTCGTCCCAAGATCGATTCCAACAACTCTCCCCATAGCCACCATTCCTCGATGTCTATTTATATTGGTTTTGAGTTTATTCAAATTAGACTTTATGTCAATTATTGCACCTAAGGACAATCCAGTTAGACATTTGACCGGCACCGAAATGCAAAGTTGCTCTTGATATCAGACGGGAGCGACATGGATGTGACCAATAAACATACCGCACTCGCCAGAATCCGCAAAAAGTCAGGGCTTACTCAGCTTCAAATTGCGGACAGTCTTGGCGTTAGCAAGGCGACATATAGTGCATGGGAAACAGGTCGAGCAAAACTAGGAGAGGACCGCATTGTTGCATTGTGCGATCTCTTTGGATGCACGCCCAACGATATCCTTGGCTATACCAAAGATCCAGACGGAAGCCCTGCGTTTTATACTGCTCAGGAAGACGAATATCTATCGCTCTTCAAAGCCCTGCCACCAAACATCAAGGCCGACATTCTTGACATCATGCGTTATACGACAAAGGCCTGGAGACTCTAGGGCTTCTCTTCTGGCATCATGAATGTTTACTAGACATAATGTCCAACTTGCACAATCTAAATCGTCCAACTTGCACAATCTAAATCGTCCAACTTGCACAAATCAACGGTATAATACCCTGATAGCAAGGAGGGTGACATGGGTTCAATTCAACACGGTTATTTACCACGAGTCGCGGACAAAGTGCTCGCCAGAAAACTAAAATCTTCTGGGGCTGTCCAAATCAAAGGGCCAAAATGGTGCGGCAAGACCGCAACGGCTGAACAGGCAGCCGCAAGCAGCATCTACATGCAAGACCCCGATAACGGTCCGAGTTACATCCAGCTTGCCGATTCGAAGCCCTCTCTCCTGCTCAAAGGAGATGAGCCACGCCTCATCGATGAATGGCAAATGGCCCCGCAGCTTTGGGACGCCGTAAGGTTCGCGATCGACCGTGGCAAAGGGCGAGGCAGGTTTATCCTCACCGGCTCCGCAACGCCTCGGGCAAGCGAAATGCCGGCACACTCAGGAGTCGGCCGCATAGCACGTATAAACATGCGCCCGATGTCACTTTTTGAATCACGCGAGTCAACAGGATCAGTTTCGCTGGCAAGTCTGTTTGATGGAAACACCGATGTTGCCGATATGGTCGACTTCGATATCGAACGTATCGTCTACTCACTTTGCCGAGGAGGTTGGCCTGAAGCGGTTACCGAGCCAAACCATGGGATTGCGCTATCCATGGCCCCTGATTACATCTCGGAACTGCTTGATTCCGATATCGACGAGATTGATGGACTGCGGAGAAATAAGACTTGGATGGCCCAGATTATTCGAAGCTACGCTCGCAACATCTCGACAGAGGCATCGCTCGCCACAATCGCCGCTGACATGCAAGGAGAACCTCCCTCAAGAAATACCGTTTCTGAATATGTCGACGCCTTGACCCGCTCCTGCGTTTTCGAAGATCTCGAGGCATGGGCCCCGCGGCTCCGCTCAAAAACCGCCGTACGGACGAGTCCGACGCGCCATTTCTGCGATCCATCGCTTGCGGTCGCAGCCCTGGGGGCAACGCCTCAAAAGCTCCTGGAGGATTTTGAAACATTTGGGCTTCTGTTTGAATCGATGTGCATCCGTGACCTGCGCACCTATATGGACCTGCTTGGCGGCAAGGTTTATCACTATCGGGACAAGACCGACCTTGAAGCCGATGCCGTACTCGTGCTAGATGACGGCAGGTACGCTCTGGTTGAGGTCAAGCTTGGCTCAAAACCTATAGACGCCGCTGCCGCCAATCTCAAGAAACTCGCATCTAAAATCGATGCGGCACACCAAGGCGAAGCGTCCTTCTTGCTCGTTCTCACTGGAACCGCAACTGCCTACCGACGGGAAGACGGTGTCGTAGTCGCGCCGCTTGCTTCACTGGCTCCGTAGGACAACTGGCATACAGCAGCGGGCGCAGGAGCCCTCCGTAGTAGAATCTGAACCACTGAATAGACTCGTACAAAAGGAGACTTTCCATGCATGACGTCGGAATGAATATGAGCCAGCTTGCCATGAGCGTCAAGCAGGTCGACGACACCATCGAGCTTGCTCACGAGTGGAGCCATCAGCTGCTGCATGCGACCGAGAATTTTGACATGGAGCGCATCGGCGCCAAGCTCGAGGCCGCCATGGCCGCGCTGCACGAGGCCCACGACGCACTCGAGGGCTACGAGGAAGCCATCGAGGCCGACCACAACTCCGTCGGCTCCGTGAAGCTGGTGTAAGGTGGCCGAACACGAGCACAGCTGCGGGTACGAGCACGAGCATCCGCACGGGGCGGACGGTGACGCGGGCTGCCACTGTAGTGGTTCCGGCTCCGAGCTGGTCCGTTTTTCGGTTACCGCGCCCGACGACCTGTTGCGCCGTTTTGACGAGCAGATCGCGCGCCGCGGCGACGTGGCCAACCGCTCCGAGGCCGTGCGCGACCTGATTCGCGCCTCGATCGCCAAGGAGCAGATGCGCACGCCCGATGAGCAGGTTATCGGGTCGCTCACCATGATCTATGACCACCATACCGGCGATCTGACGCGCCGTCTGGACGAGGTGCAGCACGACTACACCAACGAGATCGTATCGACCATGCACGTGCATCTGGATCACCACAACTGCTTGGAGATTCTGGCGCTCAAGGGTCGCGGCGAGCGCGTCTACGAACTAGCCGACCGCCTGCTGGGCCTGCGCGGCGTTAAGCACGGCGAGCTCACGTGCGCCGCCACCAAGCAGAGCCTGGGGCTATAGCGGGATTTCCCGCAGCGCACCTGCCAAAAAAGGACAGGTTTATTTTGGCAGGTTTAGAAGTTTTACCTACCAAAATAAACCTGTCCCTTTTTGGTACGTTTTGATGAGGGAGGGTCGCATGCGGCATGTGCATATTCATGTGACGGGCATTGTGCAGGGCGTTGGCATGCGACCGTTTGTGTATCGCGAGGCCATGGCGCATGGCATTTGCGGATGGGTGCTCAATGCGGGCGACGGCGTGCATATCGAGGCGCACGCTCCGGCCGATGCGCTCGATGCTTTTGTTGCCGCGCTTTCTGAGCATGCGCCTGCGGCAGCCCGCGTAGAGCATGTCGAGGTTGTGGACTTGGCAGCCAACGGTTGGGATGCCACCAACGAACAGGGCTTTCGCATCGTAGCATCGCAGGACCAGACCGCGCACACGACGCTCGTCTCGCCCGATATCGCCACCTGCAACGATTGCTTGCGCGAATTGTTCGATCCCGCCGACCGACGCTATCACTACCCCTTTATCAACTGCACTAACTGCGGGCCACGCTTTACCATCATCCGATCGTTGCCTTATGACCGAGCGGCCACGTCGATGGATTGTTTTCCCATGTGCCCCAAGTGCGCCGCGGAGTATGCCGACCCACTCGACCGGCGTTTTCACGCGCAGCCCGATGCCTGCTTTGATTGCGGGCCGCATATTACGTGGCGCGAGGCTGTGAACGGCGATGCGTGCGGGAATTCGTCCGCGACACCGGCCGTCGGCACCACACGCGAGGCCAGCGACGCTATCATCGAGCGCTGCGTTGAGCTGCTGGCCAGCGGTGGCATCGTCGCCATCAAGGGCCTGGGCGGATTCCATCTATCCTGTGACGCTGCCAACGAGCAGGCGGTGGCCGAGCTGCGCCGTCGCAAGCGTCGCAGCAATAAGCCGCTTGCCGTCATGGTGCGCAGTCTTGCTGATACCGAGCGCCTGTGTCATATCGACGATGCTGAACGCGATCTGCTCGCCAGCAGCATCCGCCCCATTGTGCTGCTGCGCCGGCGCACTGTTGGCGAGGGCAACGGCAGTTCCCCCGACATCCTCGCTCTCGCGCCATCTGTCGCGCACGACCTTCCTGAGCTCGGCGTCATGCTCCCCTATACGCCGCTTCAACATCTGTTGCTTGCCGCGGCAGAAGCCTGCGGTATGCACGCGCTCGTCATGACCAGCGGAAACCTGAGCGAAGAACCCATCGAGACCGACGACGACCTTGCCTGGGAACACCTCGTTGCCGCCGGCATCGCCGACGCGTTGCTCGGCAACGATCGCGCGATTCTCTCGCGCTACGACGACTCTGTAGTGCGCGTGGTTGACGGCGCCGTTATGCCCGTACGCCGCGCTCGCGGATATGCACCCCAACCGCTGCCGTTGCCGGCGCTCGACCGCGCTCCGTCCTGCGTGCTCGCCTGCGGGCCACAACAAAAGGCCACGATTGCGCTCACGCGTGAAGGGACGAACGGCGAGGCAACCTGTTTTGTGTCGCAGCATATCGGCGATGTTGAAAACGGCGGGACCTTCGATGCCTGGAACGCCGCGCGCACGCGCTTGGAAGATCTCTTTGACTTGGCGCCCGCCGCCTTGGCCTGCGATTTACACCCCAGCTATCTATCGGGCCAGTGGGCGCGCGAGCAGGCGCGAAAATGTAAGGCTCTGTTAGACCAGGATTGACATACATGTGTCCCCACGGTGCCATATCGTTGACCCCATAGACCGCGATGATGGG
>NZ_JADNGN010000004.1 GCF_015553355.1 Collinsella aerofaciens | reverse complement strand
TTATCGCGAGTTCCGCACGAACAGGAGGCCACTTAATGTGGCCTCCGTCGTGAGCAGGACTGTAGAGCAGGAAACTTTACCCGCTGACCCCGCCGGGAATAGCAAAAGGGCGACCCCTGTCCGGAGTCGCCCTTGTTGAGCTGCTTATGTGCGGCTGTTACTCGGCGTCGTGGTGACGGCGGGGCTTGCGGCCTCCGTTGTCGCCGGGACGGCGCGGACGGTCGCTGCGCTCGGAGCGCTCGCGACGCGGACGCTCACGACGCTGGAAGTGCTCGCCGTCACCCTCGGAGGCACCCTCGGCGCGAGCCGGGGCCTCGGGCTTGTCGAGACGATCGAGCGAGATCTTGCCGCGATCGTCGACCTCGATGACGACAACCTTGACCTCGTCGCCCACGTTGAGGACGTCCTCGACCTTCTCCACACGACCCTTGGCGACACGGGAGATGTGCAGCAGGCCGTCCTTACCGGGCAGCAGGTTCACGAAGGCGCCGAACGGCTGGATAGAGACAACGCGACCGGTGTACTCCTCGCCCGGCTCGGGAACCTTGATGATGAGCTTGATGCGCTCGACGGCCTGATCGACGGACTCGCCGGTGCCGCCGACAAAGACGGTGCCGTCCTCCTGGATGTCGACCGAAGCGCCGGTCTCGTCCTGGATGCCGCGGATGACCTTGCCGCCGGAACCGATGACGTCACGGATCTTATCGGTCGGAACCTGGATGGAGACGATGCGCGGAGCAGTGCTGCGCGTGGAATGACGCGGATCGGGGATCACGTCGAGCATCTTCTGCAGGATGAAGGCGCGACCCTCCTTGGCCTGCTGCAGGGCGCGGGCCAAGATGTCGAAGGTGAGGCCGGTGGCCTTGTTGTCCATCTGCAGGGCAGTGATGCCCTCGGTGGTGCCAGTGACCTTAAAGTCCATGTCGCCCAGGAAGTCCTCGAGACCCTGGATGTCGGACAGGACCACGGTCTTGCCCTCCTCCTGGATCAGGCCCATGGCGATACCGGAGACCGGGCGCTTAATGGGCACGCCGCCGTCCATAAGGGCGAGCGTAGAGCCGCAGGTCGAAGCCATCGAAGAGGAGCCGTTGGACTCCATGACCTCGGAGACCACACGGATGGCGTAGGGGAACTCGTTCTCGTCGGGAAGCACCGGGAGCAGAGCGCGCTCGGCCAGGTTGCCGTGACCGATCTCGCGGCGCTTGGGGCTGCCCATGCGGCCAGTCTCGCCGGTGCAGAACGGCGGGAAGTTGTAGTGGTGCATGTAGCGCTTGCCCTCGGTGGGCTCGATGGTATCCAGACGCTGGCCCTCGTTGAGCATACCAAGCGACAGGACGGAGAGCACCTGGGTCTGGCCACGCTGGAACAGGCCGGAGCCGTGAACGAGCGGCAGGTAGTTGTCCTTCACCATGATGGGACGAATCTCGTCGGCGGCGCGACCGTCGACGCGCTCGCCGGTCTCGACGACCATGGTGCGCATGGCCTTCTTCTCGAGCTTCTTGAGCGCCACGGGGATCTCGCGCTCCCAGGCGGCCTGCTCCTCGTCGGTGAACTCGGCGCGGATGGACTCCTTCAGAGCCTCGACCTTACCGATGCGGGAAAGCTTGTCGGCGTCGCGCAGGGCAGTGGCCATCTCGTCGTAGTGGGCGAAGATGCGCTCCTGGACCTCCTCGACGGGCTGGTCGAGCGGGTACTCCTTCTTAACGATAGCGCCGTTGACCTGCTCCCACTCGGCGACGAACTCGTCTTGGGCCTGGCAGAAGGCAGCGAGGGCCTCCTGACCAAACTTCATGGCGGCGAGCATGTCGTCCTCGGAGATCTCCTCGGCGCCGGCCTCGACCATCGAGATGAAGTCGGCAGAGCCGCCCAGCTCCAGGTCCAGGTCGGAGTTCTCGCGCTCCTCATAGGTGGGGTTGACGATAAACTCGCCGGTCTCCACGTTGCGGCCGATACGCACGCAGGCAAGCGGACCCTCGAAGGGCACGCCGCCGAGCGTCATAGCCAAAGAGGCGCCCATGACGTTGATGACGTCGAAGGGGTTAACCTGGTCGGCGACGAGCGAGGTGGCGACGATGTGTACCTCGTTACGGAAGCCGTCCGGGAAGCTCGGGCGGATCGGACGGTCGATCATACGAGCCGTGAGCGTGGCCTTCTCGCTGGGGCGGCCCTCGCGCTTGAGGTAGCCACCCGGGATACGGCCGGCAGCGTACATCTTCTCATTGAAGTCGACGGTCAGCGGGAAGAAGTCGTAATTCTTGCGCTCCTTGGAGACGACCACGGTGTCGAGCATCGTGGTGTCGCCCTGCTTGACCAGACAAGCGCCGGTGGCCTGCTTGGCAAGCTCGCCGGACTCGAAGGTGTAGGTCTTGCCGTACAGCTCAAAGGTCTTGGATACGAGTGTCATTGTTCTCCTTTACCCCACAGGCCCCTTGCCTGCGGGCTTCTCATGTGACGCGGGCCCCCTGCCCCCGCCACGCTTCAGAGCGTGATTGTTCACGCCCTTACACAAAAAGAGCGCCCCGCTGCGCAGGACGCTCTTAGCATGTACAAATCCTTACTGGATGTTGTCGCGGATGCCCAGAGCCTTGATGAGCTCACGGTACTCGACGATGTCGTTCTTCTTGATGTAAGAGAGAAGACGACGACGACGGCCGACGAGCATGAGCAGGCCACGACGGGTGTGGAAGTCCTTCTGGTGGGACTTCATGTGCTCGGTCAGCTCCTTGATGCGCTCGGACAGGATGGCGACCTGAACCTTGGGGTTACCGGTGTCGACCGGGGAGTTACCGAACTGGGCGGTCAGCTCCGCCTTGCGCTCTTTGGAAACAGTCATTGTTTCACCTTTCGTTTCGCGTCGCCCGTGGGCGACTCTATTCGCCTCGGACTGGGAGGCCGCCGGTGGAGCGAGCATCCAAGGTCGAGGTACCAACAGGCCGGTATATTACCACAAGCGGCACGCGCCTGCGCATCATCACCGACCTAACATGAATTCCATCGCACGGAGCCGCTGATCGGTGTGCGTGGCGGCCCAAACATGCGAAAGCCCCAGCAAAAACGCAGCCGTATGCGGATCGATCTGCTCGTCCATAAGGGTATCGAACGTCATGGACATAAGGGCGCGCAGCCATGCGACCTCACCGGTCGACACCAGCTCGGCACCCGGAACGCTCGACGCGCACGACCCGCACATGAGACCGCCCGCCTGAGGCGAAAAATAAGACAGCATGGGATCGCCGCACGAGACGCAAGCCGAGAAATCGGGTCGGTAACCAACGTGCGACAGCAGTTTAAAGACAAAGGCCGCTACGAGCAGGTCCATATGTGCCGAGTCGAGCCCGCTGCCGACAAGCGTGAGCGCCCGCTGCGTGATCGCAAAGGTAAATGGATCCTCGGCATCCTCAAACGAGCACACACGCGCAACCTCGGCAATCGCGCTGGCGGCACAGGTCGTCTCGTAGTCAGGAGCAGCACCGAGCGGCGCCTCCACAAGCTCCGCCTGAGAAACCACGTCGAGCGAGCGACCATGCGCCAACAGCATATCAACGGTGCAGAAGAGCTCGCAGCGGGCCGCAAGGCGACCGCCAGGCTTACGTGCGCCTTTGGCCACGGCACGCACCTGCCGCCCACGTTCGTCGAGCATCGTCAAGATCAGGTCAGTTTCCTTGAGCTTCGTCTTGTCGAGGACGAGCACCTTTGTGCGATATGTGCGAGAGGCTGCCATGAACGCCGGGGCTTAATCTTCAGCATTGTAGCCAAAGCGGCGGATTTGCGCCTCGTCATCGCGCCAGCCGGCCTTGACCTTCACGTCAAGCTCCAAAAAGACCTGAGTGTCAAAGATGCGCTCAAGGTCACGACGGGCATCGATGCCGATATGCTTGATCATCTCGCCGCCCTTGCCGATGATGATGCCCTTTTGCCCTTCGCGCTCGACATAAATCGTGGCGTGCACGCGCAGGACCTTCTTAGTCTGCTCGAGCGCGTCACAGATGACGCCCACGGAGTGAGGGATCTCGTCGCGGGTGCGACGTAGGACCTTCTCGCGCACAAACTCGGCCACGAGGGTCTCGTCGGACGCGTCGGTGCCCATGTCCTCGGGGAACCAGCGCGGGCCCTCGGGCAAAAAGTGAGCGACGGTCTCGATAAACGCATCGACGTTGAAGTTCTTGACCGACGACGTCACGATCTCATCGTCGTATTCCATGAGCTCGTGAGCAGCCTTAAGCTGCTCCATGACCTGTGCGGGGTCGGCCTCATCGGCCTTGGTAAGCACCAGGACCTTCTTGGAACGCGCGCTCTTGACGCGCTCGGCAACCCAAGCGTCTCCCCTGCCGATCGGTTTGGTGGCGTCGATCAGAAACGCGACGACATCGACATCGTTCAGTTCGAACAACGCGCTCTTGTTGAGCTCGGAGCCCAGGCCGTCCTTGGGCTTATGGATACCCGGCGTGTCAACGAAAACCAGCTGATAGCCGGGGCGGTTGACCACGGCGCGCATGCGGCGGCGGGTCGTTTGGGCCACCGGAGAGGTGATGGCGACCTTCTTGCCGTAACAGGCGTTGAGCAGCGTGGACTTGCCGGCGTTAGGGCGACCGACCAGGGCCACAAAGCCGCTGCGGAAACCGGGTTCCACGTCGCCAAAGCCCGCGAGGCCCTCATCCTCGTCGCACAGGGCATCGAGTTCCTCGTCGCTCATACCCTCAAACGGGTCGAACTCCTCGACCTCGTCAAACGAATCGACACCTTCGGCCTCATCCAGGACCACGTCATCCAAAACTTCATCGGTAGGCTGCATATTGTCGGACATGGGAACCCCTTTCTAAATAAAGTCGAGCGCGTGGGCAAAGACAAGCAAGCCCACGATCGCGGCGGTAATGGAAAGAACGTATACAGAGGCAGCGGCGATATCCTTCGCGCGCTTGGCCAGCGGATGCAGCTCCTGGGTCGCCAGGTCGACAATCGCCTCCATGGCGGTATTGCACAGCTCACCGTGAATCACCAGGCCGCAGCAGATGATGACCGTGGCCCACTCGGCAATATCGAGCCCCACGATGCAGCCGGCAATGACGGTGCACACGCCCGCCACGAGCATGACCTTGATATTGCGCTCGGTCTTGACGGCGGTGACGAAGCCCTCCATAGCGTATGAGAACGACTTTAAAAAGGACGGATGGTCCTTGTTCGATCCGGGAATCATAGACGGCTCCTAGTCGTGGGCATGATTGGTTATGGGGCCGACGTGGACGAGTTTGGGGTCCTCGCCGCGCTCAAGCGCCAGGTCGCGCAGGATGGCATCCTCGCGCGCCTCCATGACCTCGGCCTCATCGTCTTCGATGTGGTCGTAACCCAGCAGGTGCAGCATTCCGTGCACGAGCATCAGTCGACACTCATCGGCGGGGCTGTTGCCAAAGCCGGGGGCCTGGCGGGCAATAACCTGCGGGGCCAGGATAATATCGCCGAGTTCGAGCGTCTCGTCGGCGGGAATGTCCTCGTCAAAAGCCGAGTCGCATTCAAACGAGAGCACGTCGGTCGTGCGATCGATGCCGCGCCACTCAAGGTTGAGCTCGTGCATCTCGTCCTCATCGACATACGAAAGGGAAATCTCGACCTCACGCTCAACACCCTCGGCGACAAGCACAACTGAGCAGATGTGCTCCACCTCCCGGGCATCGAGCAGCGTATCGAGCTCGGCATCGTTGCTGGTCAATACACTCAACGGGACTCCTTTCGATCGCGTGCGCGCTGCTCGCGCACATCGTCGTATGCATCATAGGCCTCAACGATGCGGCCCACCAGGGCATGGCGCACCACGTCGGCGCGCTCCAGGTGAGAAAACGTCACATCGTCGACGCGACCCAGAATCCTTTCGATATCGGCAAGACCGCCGCGACGACCCACCAGGTCACGCTGGCTCAGGTCGCCGGTAATCACGAACTTGGAATTAAAACCCAGACGCGTCAGGAACATCTTCATCTGCTCGGGCGTCGTGTTTTGTGCCTCATCGAGCACCACAAAGGCATCACTCAGCGTTCGACCGCGCATGTAGGCGAGCGGAGCGATCTCGATCACGCCACGCTCCATAAGCTCATCGGTGCGTTCGCGATCCATCATGTCAAAGAGGGCATCATAGAGTGGGCGCATATACGGGTCGATCTTTTCCTCGAGGGTGCCGGGCAAAAAGCCCAGGTTCTCCCCCGCCTCGACAACCGGGCGCGTCAGGATCAGGCGGCCTACCTCATGGCGCTTGAGCGCGGCGACGGCGAGCGCCATGGCTAGATAGGTTTTACCGGTACCGGCGGGACCGAGGCCAAACGTGATGGTAGAAGATCGAATGGCATCCACATAGCGCTTTTGACCGAGCGTCTTGGGGCGAATGACGCGACCGCGATACGACAGCAGCACGTCATCGCGCAGCGACGAGGCATCATGCTCGCCGTCGCGCAGAACGGCCAGACAGCGCGAGACATCATCGGCAGAAAGCGTGCGCCCGGCAGCAGCCTCACGAAAGGCATGCTCGAAAAAACGCGCGACCAGCTCAACCTCGTCCGGATCGCCGCTCACGGCAACGCTGTCACCGCGGGCAACCACATGGGCGCGTACCGAGTTCTCGAGTGCACGAAGGACGCCGTCGCCGGCGCCCAAAACGCGCGAGGGGTCGATACCCTCGGGAACGGTAAGTCTAATCTTCGAGGCTTCCATGAACCTCCCTGCGTGCATGGACCAAGCCGGAATCATCGACTCCGATGATAGCAACATCGAGCAGGCACGGGGCTGTGAGTCCACAGGTATCATCAAGACGGGCATGATGGAACGAGCCGAGCGTCACATTGTCACCGTACTCAAGCACGGCGCGCTCGACGGTGCCCACGCGACGGCGGGCATCGGCAACCGCGAACTCTTGAGCCGCCGCACGCATGCGGCGGCTGCGCTCGGCCATGACCTCAGGGGGTACCTGGTCGGGCATGTCGGCGGCGAGGGTGCCGGGGCGCTTGCTATAGCGGAACACGTGCATGCGCGAAAAGCCCACGCGACGGCACAGGGCCAGCGACTCCTCGAACTCCTCGTCCGTCTCGCCAGGAAAACCGACGATGACGTCGCACGAAAGTGCAGCCTGTGGCAGGTTAGCGCGAATCATGCGCACCGTATCCTCAAAGGCCTCGGCGCTATAGGGACGGCCCATGCGATGCAGTGTCGCCGTGCAGCCAGACTGCACGGGCAGGTGCAAAAACGGCGCGATACGCTTCGGATAACGAGCCATCACCTTGAGTAGGCGCTCGGAAATGTCCATGGGCTCCACCGAGGAGATGCGCACGTGGGCGATCTCGGTGCGCTCCATGATGGCCTGGAGCAGCTCATCGATCTCGACATGTTCGTCGGTCGCGCTCTTGCCGTCATAGGCACCCAGATTCACGCCGGTCAGCACGACCTCAGGCACGCCGGCCTCCTGGGCCTCACGCACCTGTTCGAGCACGGACTCGACGGGCACGGAACGCTCGGGGCCGCGGGCCTTCCACACGATGCAATAGGTGCAGCGGTGGTTGCAGCCGTCCTGGATCTTCACGCCCAGCCGCGAACGACCGAGCGCATCGACCACGTCACCATCGCTGCAGGCGGGCACGCTATCGGATTCGACACCCAGCACCTCGCAGACGCGCGCGGCGACGTCAATCTTGGACGGTTCGGCGATCACGCGATCGGAGAGCTCCAGCAGCTCCTCGGGATGCAAGTTGACGACGCAGCCGGTTACGACGACGTAAGGCTCGCCCGAATAGGCCAGCGCATGGCGGACGGCCTTACGGGTCTTGGCCTCGGCCTCCCCCGTCACGGCGCAGGTATTGATAACGATCAGATCGGCGTCCGGTGCCTCCACCATCGCAAAGCCCAGGCGCATAAGATCGGCAGTGATACGGTCGGACTCAACCCGGTTGACACGGCAACCGAGGTTGACGACGGAAATATGGGGTGCGAGCACACGGGCTCCTTAATCGAGGATGTCGTCGAGGGCACTCTTGATACGGTCGGTCACCGACTTCTTACCGGATGCGACGTCATCGCCCATCTCGTCGGCAAAGGCGCGAAGCAGCTCGCGCTGCTTGTTGGAGAGATTGGTGGGGATGACCACGCGCAGCTGCACGATCAGACGACCGCGCGAACCGCCACCGCCGATACGCGGCATGCCGTAATTGTTGACGCTCACGGTGTCACCGTACTGTGTGCCGGCGGGGACGCACACCTTGACGACCTCGTCAGGCATAATGCCCTCGACCTCAATCTCGCAACCGAGCGCGGCCTGCGCAATCGAGATATCGCTCACCAGATACAGGTCATCGCCATTACGCTTAAAACGCTCGTGGTCAGCGACATGCACGTTGACGATCAGGTCGCCCGACGGCTCGCCGCGAAGGCCGGCCTCGCCAAAACCACTCACGCGCAGCTGGCGACCGGTCGAAACACCGGCGGGAATATCGATGTCAATCTTCTCGTGAGAAGGCGTGCGGCCCTGGCCATCACAGGTGTCGCAGGGATGATCGATGACCGTGCCTTCGCCGTGGCAGTCGGGACAGGGCGAAGAGGACTGGACCTGGCCAAGGAAAGAACGCTGGACCGTCGTCACATAGCCTGTGCCGTGACAACGGCTGCACTGTTTTTCGGTCGCGCCCTCGGCCTTGCCGGTACCATTGCAGTCATCGCAAGGGGCAAGACGGTCGTAGCTGATCGTCTTTCTGCAGCCGAGCGCCGCCTCATCGAGCGTCACCGAAAGGGAGATGGCCATATCGCGACCGCGACGGCGCTCGCGACGGCTGCGAGCGCCACCGCCGGCGCCGCCGCCAAAGAACGACGAGAACAGGTCGTCCATGCCCATGCCACCAAAGATATCGTTGATGTCGACATAGCCAGAACCACCGGGGCCGTCCGCAGTGCCGTAACGGTCGTAGTTAGCGCGCTTCTGCTCGTCGGAAAGAACGGAATAGGCCTCGTTGAGCTCTTTAAACTTGGCCTCGGCCTCGGGGTCGTCCGAAACATCCGGGTGTACCGTACGGGCCTTCTTTAGAAACGCGCGCTTAATCGTTCGCGCGTCGGCATCCTTGTCAACGCCAAGTACCTCGTAGTAATCCCTATTTTCCGACACGACCGAATCCTTCCAACTTTCATTATTGTCACAGTGCGTCCTATACCCAAGCTGGGCCGGGCGCAAACAGAGGGTTTGATGTTATTGAGCTCCGTACGGCGAAAGCACGGCCCGCTGTGAGCAGCTCGCGAACCAAACCGACACGAGCGCGAACATAAAACCGTTGGCAAATCCATTGGCAAACTGCATCGCACCGCGCTTCCACCACAGCAGGCTGCGATGAAGCACGCCGTCCGAGACCACCATGAACAGGCCCATGGCAAACGGAATGAAGCACATCATGGCAAAGGCGGAGAATACGCCCGAGATGGCCGACAGTACCAAAAACGGCGCGATGATACCCATGAGGTAGAAGCCGGTGCGAGCCTTACCCTCCAGACGCTCGGCCTCAACGTGCGCACGACCGACCAGGTCACCGCCCGAAGCGCCGTTCGTGCCGGCGTGACCCATGTTGGGGATTCGCACCTCGTCGCCATCATGCGTGCCGGCGGGAAACTCAATCGTCTGCTCGGAGGTCACACGGATACGGCCGCTGCCACCGCAATCGGGACACGGGTCGGCAACGACCTTGCCGGAACCGCCGCACTCAGGACAAACCGTCTGGAACGTGCCCGCACCAAACAGGAAGGACAGGTCGACATCGATATGGCCGCGACCACCGCAGCTCGGACAGGTGTGGGCATGCTCTGACGAAACGGAGCCCGATCCGCCACAATGTCCGCAAGTGTCAAAGCGGGTGTAGCGAACGGTCTTGTGGGCACCGCTCTTGGCCTCCTTGGCGTCGAGCTTGATATCGACAACCACGTTGGCGCCACTCTCGGGGTTGTAGGCCGCCTGGCCGCGACGGGGCTGGCCCCAGGCGCCCCCGAAGGGGAAACCGCCGTCAAAGGGGTTACCGTAACCGGCGCTGCCGGCATAGCCGCAGCCATAGGGCGAAGCCGTCGGTGCACCGGCAAAGGGATTGCCCGACCGCATGGCGTCGTAACGCGCACGCTTCTGCTCGTCAGAGAGCACGGCGTAGGCCTCGGAAACCTCTTTAAACTTCTCCTCGGCATCCGGCTCTTTGTTGACGTCCGGATGGAGCTTGCGGGCCTTTTGTTGGAAGGCCTTCTGTATATCACGAGAGGTGGCATCCTTGGAGACACCCAAAATCTCGTAGTAATCTTTTTCGTTCATCGTCGCCATGCGCGGCAACCTCCTGCTCACAGCAGCGTATATCTTGCGGTCATTCTACCCGAGCGGCCTAAGCTAGACCCCAAAACAGCTCGAACAGCACATTTCCATCGAGCCAACCCAGGTGGGTCGGCGCCAGGCGGGCACAGGTGTGGCCGTCGATGACATCGACAGAGGCGATAGACCCCACATGGGCATCACCCTGCTCGGGCACCCAAGTGGCAAGCCCAAGCTCAAGAGCGCGGTCACAAGCAGCTGTCAGCTCATCGGCAGGGACGACACGAGCCGCGCGAACCAACAGGTCGGAAGCAACGCCGCGCGTCATGCGGCAGGCGAGCATCAGATCTTCGGCCGCAGCCTCGCGCGGCGTCAGGTACTCGGCCTCAAACGCCGTCGCGCCATCGTCGCGTTGCACCAGACGCACGCGGTGAAAGCCACCACGGGGGGCCACGCCGGGAAACAGCCCGGCCAAGCGATCGAAATCCTCGGCATCGAGCATACCCGCGGCAGAACGACCCAAACCCAGATAGCCCTGACCAGTCCAGTAGGCAATATTATGAGCGCATTCATGCCCATCGAGCGCGTAGCTCGCCACCTCATACGGATGGTAGCCCGCCGAACTCAACCGCTCGCGCGCGACGTCCATGCATGCGGCCTGGAAATCCTCATCGGGCTCAAGCGACTCGTCACGGCACGCCATGCGGTAAAGCGGCGTGCCCTCCTCGAGTGTGAGCGGATAGACCGACACATGGTGCGGGGCCCCCGCGAGCACGCCATTAAGCGCGTACTGCCAGCTCGCCATAGTCTGTCCGGGAAGCCCACACATGAGGTCGCACGACACATCGAGCCCAACATCCTTCACCGTCGCGATAGCCTCAAGCGCCCGTTCGGCATTATGGATGCGGCCAATGACAGCCAACTCGGTATTGTCGAGGGTTTGCACACCCAAAGAGATGCGCGTGACACCCGCCTCGGCAAGTGCGGTGGCGAGCCCAGCGGTCAGCGACTCTGGATTGGCTTCGCAAGAAAACTCAACGGGCTTACACCACATGGAGATACGACGGGCGAGTTTCACCAGACGCTCCCCCGCCAGCGACGGTGTGCCGCCGCCGACGTAGACCGTACGGATCTGTCTGAGTGCCCCAGCGTTGCCAAAGGCATCGAGCCGCGCATACAGTTGCTCAAAATAAGCATCGAGCGCAGCCTCCAGGTCGCACGGCGCCACGCTGCGCGAGTCAAAGTCGCAATAGCGGCATTTTTGAGCGCAAAACGGCACGTGCACATACAGCGCGGTAACGGCCACCCTTAAGCCTCCAGCGGATGAGCAGGCACCGACTCGCCGGCGGCAAGTGCGGCCTCGCAGACCACCACGTCGCGCTCGATATCATCGACCAGCGCCATAAACTCCTCGTACGTGGAGCAGCGCACCACCTGAGCGCGCCAGGCGGCGGCATGGGGCATGCCCTTTAAGTACCAGCTTGCATACGTACGAGCGCGCGACATAAGCGGCAGAAGCTCGTGCGTGAGCGTCAGGTGCTCACGCAGAGCCTCCAGGCGCTCGACCGAGGAGCGAGAAGGAACCGGCGTGCCATCGAGTGCAAGGGCCCGTGCATCGCCGAACACCCACGGATTGCCGTAGATGCCGCGCGCGATAAACACCGCGCTGGCACCCGAGTCTTGCAGATGCTCGGCAGCGTCCTCGGCCGAGAACACATCGCCCGAGCCAATCACGGGAATCTCGACAGCGTCGGCAACCTCATCGACGACAGACCAATCGGCCTGGCCCGTATAGAGCTGCGTGGCGCAACGACCGTGCACGGCAACTGCAGCGGCGCCCGCCCCTTCGAGCATCTGGGCAAACGTTGCGGCATTGCGATCCTCGGCATAAAAACCCTTGCGGATCTTCACGGTCACGGGAACATGCGCCGCGCCCACCGCTGCCTCGACGATTCTTTCGGCCAGGTCGGGCGTGCGCATAAGCGCCGAGCCCTCGCCCTTGGTAACGACCTTGCGAGCCGGACAGGCCATGTTGATATCAATCAATGACAGGCGGTCGCCCACGCGTTCCTCGACGGCAGCGACGGCACTCGCAAACTGATCGGGCTTGGAACCAAAGAGCTGCACGCAAATCTGCTGCTCCTCGTCGGCCGGCAACACCAGGCGCCACGTCTTGTTGCTGGCGTAGGCAAGACCTGCAACGCTCACCATCTCGCTGTAGGCAAGGTTGGCACCGCGGCGTCGGCACATGATGCGATAGGCGGGGTCGGTTACGCCCGCCATGGGAGCCATAAGGAACGGCTGCTCGGCATAAGCGCCCAGCAGCCGCTTGCTGTATTCAGAAAGCGCCATAGACCTACTCGTCCACCTTGAGAATCGCCATAAAGGCCTCCTGCGGAACCTCGACCGAGCCGATGGCCTTCATGCGCTTCTTGCCCTCTTTTTGCTTCTCGAGCAGCTTGCGCTTGCGCGAGATATCGCCGCCGTAGCACTTGGCCAGCACGTCCTTGCGGCGCGCCTTAACGGTGGAGCGGGCGATGATCTTGTTGCCGATAGCACCCTGGATGGGAACCTCGAACAGCTGACGCGGGATGATCTCCTTAAGTTTGTCGCACAGACCACGGGCCAGGCCATAGGCCTTGTCCTTATGGACGATAAACGACAGCGCGTCCACCTCGTCGCCCGAAAGCAAGATATCGAGCTTAACGAGCTCGGAGGGACGGTACTCGTTGAACTCGTAGTCGAGCGAGGCATAGCCCTTGGTACGACTCTTGAGCTGGTCAAAGAAGTCCAAGATGAGCTCGGCGAGCGGCATATCGAAGCGCATCTCGACCGATTTGCTCGTCAGGTGGATCATGTCGGTCGTAACGCCGCGGTGCTCGATGGCGAGCTGCATAACGGCACCCGTGTACTCAGGCGGGCAGATGATCTTTGCCTTGAGGTAGGGTTCCTCGATACGCTCAATGCGCGTGGCCTCGGGAAGGTCCTGCGGGCTGCGGACATCGATCATTTCGCCGTCGGTCTTGTAGACGTGATAGTCCACCGAGGGGCTCGTGGCAATGAGGTCAAGATTGAACTCACGCTCCAGGCGCTCCTTGACGACCTCCATGTGCAGTAGGCCCAAGAAGCCCACGCGGAAGCCAAAGCCGAGCGCCACCGAGGTCTCGGGCTCCCACACCAACGACGGGTCGTTGACATGCAGCTTATCGAGCGCGTCACGCAGGTTCTCGTAGTCCTTGTTATCGATCGGGAACAGGCCCGTATAGACCATGGGCTTAGCCTCGCGGTAGCCGGGAAGCGGCTCGGGGCAGGGGTTCGACGCCCAGGTAAGGGTGTCGCCCACGCGAACGGCCTCGGGGTCCTTCAGGCCCGTGACCACGTATCCGACCTCGCCGACCGTCAGCGCGTCGACCGGCGTCTCGGCGGGACGCTTGACGCCCACGCCATCGACCAAAAAGTCGCCCTTTGCCTGCATCATGCGCAAGGTATCGCCCTTTTTGATGGAGCCGTCAAAGATGCGCACCGTGGCGACGACGCCACGATACTCGTCGAAGTATGAATCCAGGATGAGTGCCTTGAGCGGCGCATTCGCATCGCCCTTGGGCGGAGAGATCAGAAAGACAATGGACTCCAGCAGATCGTGGATGCCCTCGCCGGTCTTGCCCGAGACACACACGGCATCATCGGCAGGGATCGCCAGGTCATCCTCGATCTCGGTCTTAACCTCGTCGGGATGAGCCGAGGGCAGGTCGATCTTGTTGATGGCCGGCACAATGTCCAGATTGGCGTTCATGGCGAGCGTCGCGTTGGAGACGGTCTGTGCCTCAACGCCCTGCGTGGCGTCGACGACGAGCACCGCGCCCTCACAGGCTGCCAGCGAGCGCGAGACCTCATAGGTAAAGTCCACGTGGCCCGGCGTATCGATCAGATTGAACTGATACGTCTCGCCATCGTCGGCGTCATAGGACACGCGAACGGCATTGGACTTGATCGTGATGCCGCGCTCGCGCTCGATATCCATGGTGTCGAGCAGCTGCGACTCCATGTCGCGCTCATCGACGGTATGGGTGAGCTCGAGGATGCGATCGCTGATCGTGGACTTGCCATGGTCGATGTGCGCAACGATTGAGAAGTTGCGGATGTGGGAAATGTCAATTGAAGTATTCATGCGGACTATCTTACCCGAGCGGCACAAAAAATGGAGCCTGTTCCATAAAACAGGCTCCATTTATGCGCGTAATCTGTGTGGTGTGAAATTTACAACTTAGGCGTTGATGCTGTTCACGAGCTTGGCAAGACCGGACTTGCGGTTGGAAGCCTGGTTCTTGTGGATAACATGCTTGGCGGCAGCCATGTCGAGACGCTTGGTGACGGTCTTGAGGGCAGCCTGGGCCTTCTCGGCGTCGCCCTCGGCGACGGCGGACTGGACGTGCTTGGTCAGCGTCTTGAGCTCGGACTTGACAGCCTTGTTACGCATGCGAGCTGCCTCATTGGTGCGGATGCGCTTCTTCTGAGACTTGATGTTTGCCACTTCTGGAGTTCCTTTCGAGTTCCTTGCAAAAAATGTATGACACCTCTGAGACACGGTGAGGTCATGCAAGCGCCTACTATAGCACGCTCCCCCTCAAAGGGATAGAACGAATTTGCCAAAAAG
Organism: Collinsella aerofaciens; assembly: GCF_015553355.1. GTDB lineage: Bacteria > Actinomycetota > Coriobacteriia > Coriobacteriales > Coriobacteriaceae > Collinsella > Collinsella aerofaciens_V. The sequence continues at coordinate 79,672 of NZ_JADNGN010000004.1, read as the reverse complement.
GCAGGTATCAACACGATTTTCTCAAGATGTTCGTAATCCAGAGCAAAAGCGCGGTCCGAGAATCGGCCGAACCCTTGAGCGCGAGCTCCACATCGACTGCCCCCTCGAGCGCTGCGACGAGCTCTGCCATCGAAAAGCGACGTGCCCAGGTCAGGTGATTCTTGACCTGCCAGGACTGGAGCTTGAGCGTCGCAGCGAGCTCACGCCCCTGCCCGCGCGCATCGAGCGCCTTGGCAACGATCAGTTCGCGAATGCGGCCGCACAGCAATGTGTAAGTCCACACGTAGCTCTTGGAGGGCAGTAGATTGAAGAGCTCGAGCGAGCGGCGCATGTCACGTGCCGAGACCGCATTGAGAAAGTCCCAGGGTTGAACCTCGGCCGTACGTACAATCCAGCGCTCAACGTCGGCAAGCTCAATCTGGGGCGCCTCGACCATCTGGGCGAGCTTTGCCAGGTCATTATCGAGCATGCGGGTGTTCTCGCCCGAGCGCGAAACGAGCTCCTCGGCAGCCGCCGTCGAGATGGACTTTCCGTGCTGCGTCGCCATCTGCTGCACGCGACGCGGCAGCTCCCAGCGCTTAGTGCCTGAACAGTCGATCACGGCCTTCTTGTCGATCTTGGCGATCGCCTTATACAGGCGCGTGTTCTTGGCAAGCGAGTCGGCGATGATGAGACAGACCGTTGTGGGGCTGGGACTCGCCAAATACTCGACAAGCGGCTCGGAGACCGCCTTGGCGAGCTTAGAGCAGCCATCGAGGATTACCAGGCGAAACTCGCTGCCCATGGGAAAGGTGTTGAGCGATCCGATAATCGACTCGATATCGGGGTCTTTGGTCATATCGCGCTCGTCGAGGTTGAACTCGACCATACCCGACTTTTCCAGACGCGCTTTCATACGCGAGACGGCGTGATCGCGCTTGACTCCGTCGGTACCGACGATCAGATATGCCGGCAGCAGACCGGTTTCGGACATTGCGCTCCCCTCCCGCAGGCCTTCGTATTCGTTCCGTGCCATTCTAGCCCAGGGGCCCACCACACGCCAACGACGTCGTCACGGTCGCTGGCATCGCATCGCAAAGCCATTCGCAGTCGGCGTGACGGTAATGTCGCCGTGTTCGATGGTGCACGCGAACACGCCGCCCGCTTCCTTAACGGCATCGATGCAGGCATCGGACGGATGGCCGTATCGATTCCCCTCGCCCGCGCTCGCGAGGGAAAGCTCGGGCTTCAGGACGTCCAGCAACTCACCATCGACTGAAACCTTAGAGCCGTGATGCCCAAGTTTAAGTACATCGATATCTCCCACCTCCTGCACGAATTCCCGTTCTTGATCGAGCTCGGAATCACCGGTGAGGAGCACACGCAGGCCCTTGCCTTCCTGAACATAAGAGAGCAGCAGGACAAGCGAGTCCTCATTTCCCTCGCCATCCACGGACTCGAATGGCCACATCACGCGGGCGCAAAATGAGCCGATGTCGACCGTATCCCCACGGCGCACCTGCCGATACTCCACGCCAGGTCGGTTCAATACCTCGGCAGGAGCATCCTCCAGCGCATCCGCCGCCACGGCAATCGTTCTGACCGAAAACTGTTCGAGCACGGCAGGCAGACCACCCCAGTGGTCCTCATCCCAATGCGTAACAAAGACGGCATCGATATGGTGCACGTTATTGCGAACCAACGCCGCCACCACGCGCTCGTCGAGCCCGCAGTCGACGAGTGCCACTGCGCTGCCCTGGCGAATAAGAATCGCATCGGCCTGGCCCACATCGAGCACCGTCACCGAAGGCGGCGCGAATCGATCCCAGTAGACGTACGGAATCGCAGCCAAGAGCACCAGGCATGCAAGCCCCACCGCCATAGGACGTGCGCGGGGACGCGGCCACCAGACCAGCAGAACCGCCAGCACACACGGCACTAGGTAAATACACATGCTATCGGGCGGCACGCTCACGGATGCACCCGGCACGGCGGCAAACAGCTGCTCGAAGAACAGCGCGCAACGGGCGGCAATCATGGGCACAACGAGCGCCCAAGTCCGCAACGGCGCCACGAGCGAAAAGGGAACCAGCACGATGGACACAGCAAGCAGCACGCTCACCACCGGACCGATGACCGCATTTGCCAGCGGAGCAATGAGCGAGAACGTACCGAAGGCGGGAATGGTAATGGGAAGAGTCGCCAGTTGCGAGCACAGCGTGACGGAAAGCATGCTGGCAACGCCCGATGACACACCCAGCTCACCCAAAGCGTAGGTCGCATAGGGGCAAAAGCACAGAATGGCTAAGACGCTGGCACATGAAAGCTGAAAGCCCATCTCGAACAGCACCGTCGGTCGCAGTAGCACAAAGATGGACATGGTTACGAAGAGTGCCGATGCGCCGTGCCGGCGACGCCCCGCGCCGTTTACAACAAGCGTAGCGAACACCATGCAGCACGCGCGCACGGCCGAGGGAGACGCGCCCGTAAAGGCAGCGTAGCCCACAAGCGTTATCGCCAATATCGCCCGCTGAAGACCACGTGAGCACCGAGTCTTTTGCAATACACCCTCGATTACAAACCCCACTATAGCCAAATGGCTGCCCGAGACGGCGATAAGATGTGCCGTTCCCGTCACCGAAAACCAGTCGCCCGCCGGCTGGGCGCGCAGCTCGGCCGAACGACCACAGACGACACCGGCTATGAGCGCACGCGCCGGGTCGGTCGCAGGCGCGATGGACGCAAGCAGCCCATTTCGCAGCCGAAGCAGCGGCCCCGGAGAGCCCTCATCGACCGACACAATCCGAACGGCTTTAACCTTGCGCACCTCGCCTCGGAGCACGCGCGATCGTCCATATGCATCGTTCTCAAAACGTGAAACGCGACCGATAACACGCGCGTGCGCCCCGACCTTGAGCTCGCGGTCACACGATAGGCGAACCGTTGCCAAGTTCTTACCGTCCGCGCATGCCTCGCAGGTATAGGAATACACGTCGTCGTTTATGGATGGATCGCCCTGCACGACAAACTCGAGGCTGCTTGCCGCTCGACCGTCGAGCGCCTTCGAGGCGCTGAGCGCGCCCACAGCCCACCACGCCGAGACGACCGATCCCGCCACGAGACCCACGGACGCGGCATACAGCCACCGCTTCAAAGGGGCAAGCCGCGCACAAGATTGCGCCAGCACAACGAATACCGCCGCCGCAACGGGAATGGCCCATAGCGGCCCGACCGCCGGCGCCTGCTCCCTCAGCAGCGCATCAGCGGCCACGTTGAGCACCAAGGCGCAGCTCATGCACATGCCGGCACACAGGGCCATCGTCCACGGTATCAGGGGCCGCGGAGGCATCACATGCTCGCGCTCGGTCGCACTCATACGCAGATGCAATCTTTGATTTTGGCAAGCTTCTTCTCGCCGATTCCCGACACACGCATCAGATCGTCAACCGAGGCAAAAGCACCGTTCTTTGTCCGCTCATCGATGATCGACTGTGCCATGGAGGGACCGATACCCGAGAGCGTCTGCAGCTCTGCCGCGCTTGCCGTATTGATGTTTACCAGTCCTGTTGCGCCACTCACGCCCGATGATGCGGAAGTCCCACCATCAACACCGGCTTCCGCAATGGACGTCTGCTGTTCCCCTACCGTTGGAACATGAATCTTCTGCCCATCGACGACCTTAGATGCCCGATTAAGCCCCGTAACGTCTGCCTCGGGCGCCAGCCCGCCGGCGGCATCAATCGCCTGAGCCACCCGCGCGCCATCCTTGAGGCGATATACACCGGGAGACACAACGGCGCCATCAACATCGACATAAACCTCTGCCGCGGCAGACGCCTTAGGCGAAGAGCCTTCGGATGTCTTTCCGCTCGAGGCATCGCCGGATCCCGGCTCCACCAATGAGCCTGAACCGTCAGTGCGCTCAAACGACACGCCGCCAGCACCGCCGCCAAGGTTCGCCATCGCCAAGCCGCTCGCCATCGCAATGACGACCAGTATCGCCACGACCACCGCCTTATGACCGAACAGCTTGTCCGCCAAGCGGTCCATCCGTTTGACCCGTTCGTGTTGTTCGCGCTGCGCCATAGCAAAACCTCCCAACACCATCGTGTCAGGAAAGGAACTCCGCAACAGCCACGCCCCAAAACCGGTTTTCTCGGTCAAACCAGAAGCTGACCAAAACCTTGCGGAAAAGTGTCCATTTATTCAGGTACACGTCGACAGATGAACCGTTTGTCGCCTAATGCCCAGATAGAAAAAGACCGACGATGCAAATGCGCCGCCGGTCTATACACAACATTATTCGTGATCTTGGTAAATCTCACGTGGAGCGAGCTCGGAATGTTTGCGTTTTAAGGTCTTAGGGGCCTTATACGTGTTGCTCATGAAGTCGATATACTCGGTCTGCTTAAGCAGGCGCTCGATCATCTCTTCGTGGTCGAACAGCTCCCAGGCCTCGTGCACGGCATCGAGTTTGGCGTGCGTCTCGGGACGGCGCGGCATAAACAGCGTGCAACAGTCGGGCGCCGCCTCAGTAGAAATATCGAACGTGCCGATCTCCTGAGCGCGCGCAATAATCTCCTGCTTGTCGGACCCGATGAGCGGACGGAACACGGGGATCTTCACGGCCTCGTTGACGGCCATGATATTCTCAAGCGTTTGGGAGGCAACCTGCCCAAGCGATTCGCCCGTAACGATGGCCTTGGCGCCCTCGATGTGTGCAATGCGCTCGGCAACCGAATACATAATGCGGCGATACATGATCACGCGCAGGTTGCTGGGGCAGGTGACCGAAATCTCACGCTGGCAGTCGCCAAACGGTACCACGTACAGGCGGCCGATCTGGACACCCGGCTCAAGCGCACGGATGATATCCTGCACCAAATACTCGCTCGTATCGGGCGTCTGTGGACGACCGGAAAAATGCACCGGCACGCACACCGCGCCGCGACGCGCGAGCATCCAGGTCGCCACCGGAGAATCGATACCCGACGACAGCAGCGTCACGACCTTGCCGGCAGAACCAACCGGCAGACCGCCCACGCCGCGCTCGGAGCGCGCGTACACATAAACGCTACCCTGGACCACCAGTACGTGCACCATCGCATCGGGGTCGTGCATTTGAACCTTTTTATCGGGGAAGGCCTCACACAGCACCTCGCCCACCTGACGATTGATGTCAATCGAGGTGAGCTCGTAGTCGGTATTGGAGCGCTTGGCGTGTACCTTAAACGAATCGAAGGAACCAAACTCGCGCAGCGCCTTCACGGCAGCGGCGCAGTACTCCTGCGGGTCGCGGTTGGTGTGATACGCCAAAGATACACGAGCAACGCCGGGAACAGTGCGAATGACACGCGCCGCCTCGTCGGCTTGATGCTCGTTAAAGGTCACGAGGATATAACCGGAAATTCGAGACACGGCATTCACGGAAAAGGCGGCCAAGGCCGCCTTGATGTTATCCATGAGGATATGCTCAAAATGTGCGCGGTTCTTGCCCTTCAGTCCAACCTCGTGATAGTGGACCAGGCAGACGCGAGCTGCCATTTAGGCTTCAGCAACCTTGTGGCCGAGCGCCTTCTCATAACGGGCCTCGTCGTAAGAGATGTCGCCGTCGACAATCTCGTCCATAGCCATCGAGATGGTATCGGCACCGGAAAGCCCGATGGTGATGTCATCGACATCCTGGACGGCAAGCACGCGGTTGTGCTGGCCACGCAGCATGCTATTGATGTCGCAGGCGCGCTTGGAAGCAAGCGAAGCGAGCAGGAAGCGGTTGTGATCGGTCTTCTCCAGAAGATCGTCAATGCAAGGCTTTACAACGGACACGGACCTCAGATCCTTTCATGCATATCGAGAACGCGAACGAGCTCATCGGTCGCGCGGTCGAGATCGTCATTAACCACTACGTCGTCGTAGCGGTCGGCAAGGGCAAGCTCATCGGCAGCGTTTGCCATACGCAGCTCAATCGTCTCGGGCGTCTCGGTACCGCGACCGACTAGACGCTCGCGGAGTACCTCAAGCGAAGGCGGCTTGATAAAGATCAGCACGGCCTCGGGGAAACGCTCCTTCACCTGCAGGGCACCCTGGACATCGATCTCCAAGATGAGAGACGAACCAGAGGCGAGCTTGGACTGAACCTCGCTCACCAACGTGCCGTAGCAGTTACCGTGGACCTCGGCCCACTCAACAAACTCACCGTTTGCCACGCGGCGGTCGAACTCCTCACGCGTCAGGAAAAAGTAATTGACGCCATCGACCTCGCCTTTGCGTGGGGCTCGCGTGGTAGCCGAAACCGTCAGGCCCAGGTTAGAGCGACGCTCGCGCACACGAGTGACGAGCGTGCCCTTGCCCGCGCCTGACGGTCCAGAAATCACAAAGAGCTTTGAATCCTGAGCGCTCACTTATTTGGTCAGCTGCTCGAGGAGCTGCTCGCGCTGACGGACGCCAAGGCCCTGAACGCGACGGGTAGCGGAGATGCCGAGCTCCTCCATGATCTTGGCGGCCTTGGCCTTGCCATAACCAGGAAGAGACTCGATGAGGGTGGAAACCTTCATGCGGGAAGCGATGGGGTCATCGGAGTTGAGCACGGACTCGAGGGACTTCTCACCCTTCTTGATCTGCTCGCGAAGCTCAGCGCGGGCGTGACGTGCGGCAGCAGCCTTCTCAAGAGCCTGCTTACGCTGCTCATCGGTAAGCTGAGGGAGTGCCATTCGTACCTCCAAATAGTTGGGTTATATCTGATTCAATAATTGGCATTTTAGCACGTAGAACGTACAAAATGCCCAATTGCGGGTCCATAGGTTAGACGATACCCGCAAAAAGTGCAATATACTGCGCCCAAAGTTAAGCCCCTGACCTGCGATTCCACACAAAGGATGGGAAAGTTTACGCAGGCACAGGGGCTATTTTGTGCTAATGAGACCCAAAAGTGGTGACTTAGGGGAATCTTTTACGCGACGTTTTCGACCAGCTCGGCGACGATAGCGTCAAAGGCGGCAACCGGATCGTCGGCACCGGTGATGGGACGGCCCACCACAATGTGGCTGGCGCCACGCTCGATAGCCTGGGAAGGCGTCGCCACGCGGGACTGGTCACCAAGGGCGGCGCCTACCGGACGCACACCCGGAGTCACGATCAGGGCATCAGGACCCAGCAGCTCACGCATGTCGTGAGCCTCCATCGGCGAGCACACGATGCCATCGATGCCGTTGGCCTGAGCGAGCTTTGCCAGGCGGGCGGCCTCCTCGGCCACCGGCGACTCGACGCCAATCTCGCTCAAGGCATCCTGATTCATGCTCGTGAGCACGGTGATGGCGACGAGCTTGGCGCGGTCCTCGCGCGCCTCCTCGGCACCCTCGCGGCAGGCAGCGAGCATGGCGCCCGAACCCAAGCCGTGAACCGAAAGCAGGTCGGCACCAGCAAGCGAGGCCGAACGGGCGGCACCGCGAACCTGATGCGGAATATCATGGAACTTAAGGTCAAGGAAGACCTTAAAGCCCAGGTCCTTAAAGGTCTTGACGATCTCGGGGCCCTCAGCGTAATAGAGCGTCATGCCAACTTTGAGCCAAGCGGCATGGCCCGAAAGCTCATGGGCGAGCTCGAGCGCACGCTCACGGTCGCAGTCGAGGGCGACGATAACGCGGTCGCGGGCATCGGTCTCTAGCATTCGAAAGCACCTACCAGCTCGTTGATGTCCTTCACGCCCTGGGACTCGGCCCAGGCCTCGAGCTCATGCGCGATCTTGAGCGAAGCGCACGGATCGACGAAGTTGGCCATGCCGACCGACACGCAGGTGGCGCCGGCCAGGATAAACTCAGCCGCATCCTCGCCGGTCATGACACCGCCGACACCGTTGATGGGGATATCGACGGCCTGGGCAACCTCCCAGACCATGCGCACGGCGATGTGGTGGCACAGCGGGCCCGAAAGGCCGCCCTTGGGCTTGGCCACGCGGGACTTGCGGGTATGGACGTCGATGGCCATGCCCTGAATGGAGTTGATGACTGAAAGGCCGTCGGCGCCGGCAGCCTCGAGGGCCTTGGCGATCTCGGCGACGTTGACCGGAGCCATCTTCACGAACAGCGGCTTATCGGTCACCTTGCGGCAGGCAGCCATAACGGAAGAGGCGCCCTCGGGCGTGGAGCCCATGGCGGCACCGCCGGCGGCGATATTAGGGCAGCTCACGTTGATCTCGTAGCCGGCAGCCCAGGGGCACAGCTCGACATACATCTCGAGTGCGCGGACAAACTCGTCAACGGAGTGGCCGGCAACCTGACAGATGACCTGGCAGCCGTCCTTGGACAGCTGTTCGAGCCACGGACCGGACTCGCGGGCAAAGGCGGCCACGCCGGGGTTCTGAAGGCCCACGGAGTTGATCATACCGCCGGGAATCTCGGCCATGCGGGGCGCGGGATTGCCGGGCCAGGGCTCGGCAGCGCAACCCTTGGTGGTGATGGCACCCAGCTGGGAGACATCAAAGAAGTTCTGGAACTGCCAGCCGTAGCCAAAGGTACCGGCTGCGGTGTTGATGGGGTTTTGCATCTTGACGCCGCCGAAATCGACGGCCATGTTCACGGTACCCACTAGAAGACCACCACCTTGGAAGCATCGAACACGGGGCCGCACATGCAGGCGCCCTTCATACCGTCGACCGTCTCGACATTGCAGGTGTTGCAGGCGCCAAAGCCGCAGCTCATCATGCGCTCGAGCGACACCTCGCAGTACGCGCCGGCCTCGGCGGCAGCGGCGGCGACCTTCTTCATCATGACGGCGGGGCCGCAGCTGGCCACATAGTCGTAGCCGCCCTCGCCGAGCAGCTCGGCTGCCGGGTCGGTGCAAAAACCGTGCGTGCCCAGCGTGCCATCATCGGTGCACACGTTAACCGTATCGCACATCGCGCGGAACTCATCGACGCCCACGGCCTTGGACGCGGTGCCAAAGCCCAGGCACACGTCGACGGCTACACCCTGCTCGGCAAGCTTGTCGGCAAGGCACAGCACGGGCGGAACACCGATGCCACCGGCGACGAGCAGGGCCTTCCTGGTGCCCTCGGGTACCATCCAGCCACGGCCACCGGGGCCCAGCAGGTTAGAGGTGGAGCCAGGGCCCATCTGGGACAAACGACGGGTATCGTCGCCCACGACGGCGTACCACAGCTCGACGGTGCCAGCCTCGGCGTCGGCGCGGTAGTAGCTCAGGGGCACGCGAAGCAGCGAGGACGCATCGCCGGGTACGGCGATGTTCACAAACTGACCGGGCTTGAGCGCACTTGCAAGCTTGGGGGCCGAGATGACGAGCGAGAAGATGCCGTCGGCAATCTCCCGGTTCGAGACGACCTCGAAGTCGTGCATGCGTGCAGTGGAAGGTGTGGGCATAGACGCTCCAATCCCCCATGCGGTTGCATGGTCCAAACGAACAGAAAGCGCGGCACCGCAAGGGCGCCGCGCACAAAAGCGATAAGGCTATGCTAGCAGATGCAGCCGTCGGCAAGCGTCTGCTTACCGCCGACAAACACATCGGTGGCACGACCGGTGAGCGTGCGGCCGGCAAAACCGGAGTTCTCGGCGCGCGACTCGTAACCGTCCTCGCCAACCGTCCAGGTGGCGGACGCGTCGAACACGGTCAGGTCGGCAACGGAGCCCGCCTTGACCTGAACCTGGTCGAGACCCAGGATCTCACGCGGCTTGATGGCCATGAGCTCGACCATGCGGCCCATGCTCATCTTGCCCGTGTTGACCAGCTCGGTGAGTACGAGCGACAGCGAGGTCTCGAGGCCGATCATACCAAAGGGCGCAAGCTCGAACTCACGGGCCTTCTCCCACGGGGTGTGAGGAGCGTGATCGGTGACGATAACGTCGACGGTGCCGTCGATGACGCCCTGACGGATGGCCTCGGCATCCTCCTCGGTGCGCAGCGGCGGATTGACCTTGAGCGAGGTGTTGTAGGTCTCGTCCAAGTCGTTCTCGGTCAGAAACATGTGGTGCGGGGTGGCCTCGCAGGTCACCTGGACGCCAGCGGCCTTACCGGCACGCACGAGCTCGAGACCGTGAGCGGTGGAGATGTGCTGGATGTGCAGCTTGGCACCGGTCAGCTTGGCGATCTCGATGTCGCGGGCGATCTGGAGCTCCTCGCCGGCAGCCGGCCAGCCCTCGAGAGCCAGACGGGTCGAGACCTTGCCCTCGTTGATCTGGCCGTGGCCGACCAGGTCCTCGTCCTGGCAATGGCTCATAAAGACCTTGCCGAACATCTTGCCGTAGTCCATGCAGCGACGGAGCATACCCGCGCCCTGCACGCCGCGACCGTCGTCGGTGAAGGCGACGGCGCCGTGGGCGACCATATCGCCCATCTCGGACATGGCCTCACCCTTAAGACCGCGGGTCATGGCGCCCGACGGATAGACGCGGCAGTGACCGACCTCGGCAGCGCGAGACTTGACGAACTCCACGACGGTGCCGTTATCGGTGACGGGATCGGTGTTGGGCATGGCGCACACGCCGGTAAAGCCGCCCTTGGCAGCTGCGCGGGTGCCGCTCTCGATGTCCTCTTTGACCTCGTAGCCGGGCTCGCGAAGGTGAACGTGCATATCCACCAGGCCAGGGACGAGGTACTTGCCGGAAAGGTCGCGGACCTCGGCTCCATCGACGGCGAGATTCTCGCCGACCTCGGCGATCTTGTCGCCGTCAATCAGGACGTCAACGACACCGTCAAGCTCGACGGACGGGTCGACGACGTGGGCATTCTTAAGAAGTAAGGCCATTATCGGCACCTCCAAGCAGCAGATACAGGATAGCCATACGCACGCAGATACCGGCGTAGACCTGCTCCAGGATGACGGAGCGTTGCGGGTGGTCGGCCATATAGGAGTCGAACTCGACGCCGCGGTTGATGGGGCCCGGGTGGCAGATGATCGCGTCGGGCTTCATGAGCTTCTCGCGGTCCTTGGTCAGGCCGAAGAGCTTGTGGTACTCGCGAATGGTCGGGAACGGGGCACCCTCGAGGCGCTCCTGCTGAACGCGCAGCATGTAGACGACGTCCAGCTCGGGCAGGACGGAATCAAGATCGCTCGTCACGTGGTCGCAGCCCAGGACCTCGGGCGACGGCGGCAGCAGCGTGCCGGGGGCGACGGCGTAGGTCTCGCAGCCCATGATCTTAAGGGCGGGGATCAGCGAGCCGCAGACGCGGGAATGCGCGATATCGCCGACGACGGCGACCTTCAGACCGTGGAAGTCACCCTTGTGCTCCCAGATGGTGTACAGGTCGAGCAGGGCCTGCGTGGGGTGGTTGTGCTTGCCGTCACCGGCGCAGATGACGCTCGCGGGCGAGTTCTGCGTGACGATGTAGGGAGCGCCGGCGTGCTTGTCGCGCACAACGATGCAGTCGATCTTATAGGCGTTGAGGGTCTCGACGGTATCGACGAGGCTCTCGCCCTTGACCGTGGAGGTCGAGGAGCCGCCAAAGTTGAGGCTGTCGGCCGAAAGACGCTTCTCGGCGAGCTCGAAGGAGCTACGGGTGCGCGTCGAGGGCTCGTTGAACATGTTGACGATGGTCTTGCCCTTGAGCGTAGGGACCTTCTTGATCGCACGCTCGTTAACCTCGGAGAACGCCTTGGCAGTCTCGAGGATGAGCTTGATGTCCTCTTCGGAGTACTCGGTAATGTCGATCAGGTGCTTATGGTTGAACGCCACGGTACTACTCACCTCCCAGCGGCGCGGAGCCCACGTGGGAACCCGGCGCGACGTCGTTAATCTCGACGGCGGTGTGGCCGTCGACTTCCTTCATATATAGGTGCACGTTCTCCTCATGCGACGAGGGAACGTTCTTGCCGACAAAGTCCGGCGAGATGGGGAGCTCGCGGTGGCCGCGGTCAACGAGGACAGCCAGCTCAATGCGGTTCGGACGGCCCAGGTCCATGACGGCGTCGAGAGCGGCGCGAATGGTACGGCCCGTATACAGGATGTCGTCCACCAGCACGACGCGCTTGCCGTCGACGCTAAAGGGAATGTTGGTGGCGTGGATCGCGGGAGCGAAATTGGTCGCATAGTCATCGCGGTAGAAGCTGATGTCGAGGCTGCCGAGCGGAACGTCGACGCCCTCGATCTCCTTGATCTCCTCGGCGAGCTTCTTTGCCAGAAGGTCGCCGCGCGTGACGATGCCGACCAGAGCGAGGTCTTCACAGCCCTCGTTGCGCTCGAGAATCTCGTGCGCGATGCGGGTCATCGCTCGATTGACGGCGGTCTCGTCCATGATGACCGCCTTGGGGGAAGTCGTGCCCATCGATCTCCTTCCTCACATGTCTTGACTGCTGACACAGTCAAAAAAATAGATGCCCGACCGCTTAAAGCGGACCAGACACCCACAGGAAAGGCTGCTCTTTGGCAGCTATGTAATTCCATGTGGGCATCTCGTACCCCTTTAATGGTCAAGGGATAGTGTAGCCAACCTCGGGCTTAATTGCGAGCATAAATACAGAGCAATCCGTAAACGGAGCCCAATGCTCCATAAACCTATATATATTTGTGGGACGAGCTTGAAAACACACGCACGAGCTGGCATAATCCCCTCTGCTGCACGCAAATCGGATCTACGTCCAGGGCCGTAGCGTGGGCACTATCGCCAAAAGAGGAATATCTCTGTGTAGATTGCGCACAGGGAGCGACTTCTGTGCTATAGTTCAGGCTTGTTTGTTAACGCGACATGTTCGTTTGTCGCCCAAGGAGGGTCAGTTATGTCCAAAGTTTGCGAAGTTTGCGGTAAGCACCCCGTTGCCGGTCGCTCCATCAGCCACTCTCACCGCGTCACCAACCGTAAGTTCCGCCCCAACATCCAGCGCGTCTACGTCGTCGTCGATGGTCACCGTCGCAAGATGAACGTTTGCTCCACCTGCCTCAAGTCCGGCAAGGTTGCGCGCTCCTAAATAAGGTCTTACCAACAAGTACCTCGGACTCTCCGGGTCAAAGACCTCGCGTTCATATAGAACTTACCAAAGGCGCCCTCCCCTACGGAGGGCGCTTTTTTGCACTCATTGGGGACAGACTTACATGAGTGTTTTCACGCATTGGGGACAGACATGACGTACGTATGCGGCGCACCGACTGACTCCGGCCCCTGCCTCACGCTGCATCCTTCCAGCCTGCAGTTGCCTTGGTCACGCTCGTGGCGCCGATACCGGTGATACGAGCAATTTGCTTAACCGTGAGATGTGCCCGTCTGAGCCTCAGCAGGCAGGCATCGCGTTCGGGGCGTGGCAGGGCCTTGAGCAGCGCAGGATCTATGCTCGGCAGAACTTCGCGCGCAACGGAAAGGGCCTCCTCATCGGAGATCCGCCGGCGTGGAAGAACCTCCATTGCCCAGATGCGCCCAGCAACTTCCTCGAGATGCTCGCAATAGCAACGGGAGCCTCCGACAATATCGAGCATAGGGGCCGCATCACAGATGTCAAAGGGATCATAGCCCAGCTGATACGCCTTATAGCTTGACCAGCGGTACGCCTCGAGCGAGTCAAGCGCACCCTTCACGGGATTGAGATGAATATAGTCGAGCAGCTGCACCGCCTGCACGTCCGACTCAACCGCGACCCGCGAATAGCGATTATCAAACAGATGCCCCGTTCTCCCCGTTTTCCCGTTGAAATACTTAGCATATGCTGTCAACGCACACTGCATTGCCTTTGAAAGATTGTCAAATGGATCATCAATCATCAAATGGAAGTGATTGTCCATAAGGCACCAAGCCAACACCGCCACTTTATGGCGTGCAAACCTGTCCGAGATGTCCGATAAGAAACGATATCGGTCAGAATCATCTTCAAAAATAATTTGTTTGGAGTTGCCACGGTCAAAGACGTGGTAATAGCCGGTGAGCGAAACGGCGCGGGCGCATCGAGGCATAATCTCTCCTTTCAAAACCGAACAGGCAACACCTAAAAGGAGAGAAGGAACGCGAAATGCTGAGCCTGTGACCTATTTATATCCAATGAGCGGCAAAAACTGGTTCAGAACGGCAAAATGGCAAAACGATGTCTGTCCCAAATGAGTGAAAGCACTCATGTAAGTCTGTCCTCAATGAGTGGGACGGTGCATTGGGCAGATAGATTTAGTTGAATCGTTTCATTTGGTTGAAGCGTTTTAGTGTGCCTTTTACAGGAATCTTACCGTTCGCCGAATAATTTCTTGCTATCATGCAAGGCGTAGGGTAAATCTCCGATCGCAAGGAGACACAAATGGTGAAAAAGTCACCGGAAAACACTACTCCCGCAATTGTGGACAACGTAGAGGCGCTTGAGGCTAAGCTCGCTCAGATGCGAGAGGCCCAGGCGCTTTTTGCTACGTACACGCAGGAGCAGGTCGACAAGATCTTCTATGAAGCCGCCATGGCCGCCAACAAGGCTCGTATCCCGTTGGCGAAGATGGCCATCGAGGAGACCGGCCGCGGCGTTCTTGAGGACAAGGTCATCAAGAACCACTACGCCGCAGAGTACATCTACAACGCTTACAAGAACACCAAGACCTGTGGCGTTCTGGAGCGCGACGAGGCTTACGGCATCACCAAGATCGCCGAGCCCATCGGCATCGTGGGCGCCGTCATCCCGACGACCAACCCCACCTCCACCGCGATCTTCAAGACGCTGATCAGCCTGAAGACCCGCAACGCCATCATCATCTCCCCGCACCCGGCAGCCGCCAAGTGCACCATCGCCGCCGCCAAGCTCGTGCTTGACGCCGCCGTCAAGGCCGGCGCCCCCGAGGGCATCATCGGCTGGGTCGATGTCCCCTCCATCGAGCTGACCAACATGGTCATGCGCGACGTCGACATCATCCTCGCCACCGGTGGCCCGGGCATGGTCAAGGCCGCTTACTCCTCGGGCAAGCCCGCCCTGGGCGTTGGCGCCGGTAACACCCCGGTCGTCATCGACGACACCGCCGACGTGCTGCTCGCCGTCAACTCCATCATCCACTCCAAGACCTTCGATAACGGCATGATCTGCGCTTCCGAGCAGTCCGTGACCGTCATCGACAGCATCTATGACCAGGTTAAGGCCGAGTTCCAGAAGCGCGGCTGCTACTTCGTCAAGCAGGGTGCCGAGATGGAGGCCCTGCGTGCCGCCATGTTCAAGAACGGCGCCCTGGATCACCGCATCCCCGGCATGGCCGCTGCCAAGATCGCCGAGCTCGCCGGCATCGAGGTTCCCGCCAAGACCAAGATCCTGATCGCTGAGGTCACCTCCACCGACCCCGCCAAGGAGGAGTTCTCCCACGAGAAGCTCTCCCCGGTCCTGGCCATGTACCACGCCAAGGACTTCCAGGAAGCCGTCGACAAGGCCGAGCACCTGGTGCTCGCCGGTGGCCCGGGCCACACCGCCTCTCTGTACGTGCACCCCGCCCAGGCCGAGAAGATCAGCCTGTTCGAGCACGTCATGAAGGCCTGCCGTATCGTCATCAACACCCCGTCCTCGCACGGCGGCATCGGTGACCTGTACAACTTTGGCATGAAGCCGTCTCTGACCCTGGGCTGCGGCTCCTGGGGCGGCAACTCCGTCTCCGAGAACGTTGGGGTGAAGCACTTGATCAACGTTAAGACTGTGGCCGAGCGCCGTGAGAACATGCTGTGGTTCCGCGCTCCCGAGAAGGTCTACTTCAAGAAGGGTTCCACGCCCGTCGCCCTCGACGAGCTTGGCAACGTCATGGGCAAGAAGCGCGCCTTCATCGTCACCGACCAGTTCCTCTTCAAGAATGGCAACACCCGCGCCATCGAGGCCAAGCTCGACGAGATGGGCATCGCCCACGACTGCTTCTACGACGT
Organism: Collinsella aerofaciens; assembly: GCF_015553355.1. Classification (GTDB taxonomy): domain Bacteria; phylum Actinomycetota; class Coriobacteriia; order Coriobacteriales; family Coriobacteriaceae; genus Collinsella; species Collinsella aerofaciens_V. Next base: position 63,895 of record NZ_JADNGN010000004.1, on the reverse strand, counting down.
CGAGCCCGATCCGTCGCTGCAGTGCGCACGTCGCGGCGCCAAGCAGATGGCTCTCTTTGAGCCGGACGTCATCATCGCCGTCGGCGGTGGCTCCGCTATGGACGCCGGCAAGATCATGTGGATGATGTACGAGCACCCCGAGTGCAAGTTTGAGGACATGGCCATGGACTTCATGGACATCCGCAAGCGTATTTTCACCTTCCCCGAGATGGGCAAGAAGGCCTACTTCGTCGCCGTCCCGACCTCCTCGGGTACCGGCTCCGAGTGCACGCCGTTCGCCATCATCACCGACAAGGAGACCGGCATCAAGTGGCCGCTCGCCGACTACGCGCTGCTCCCCAACATGGCTATCGTCGACGCCGACAACTGCATGACCGCCCCGCGCGGCCTGACCGCTGCCTCCGGCATCGACGTCATGACCCACGCCATCGAGTCCTACGTCTCCATCATGGCTTCCGACTACACCAAGGGCCTCTCCGAGCGCGCTGCCAAGCTCGTCTTTGAGAACCTGCCCTCCAGCTTCACGAACGGCGCCAAGGACCCGCACGCCCGCGAGGAGATGCACAACGCCTCCTGCATGGCCGGTATGGCCTTCGCCAACGCCTTCCTGGGCCTCAACCACTCCATGGCTCACAAGCTCGGCGCTTTCCATCACCTGCCCCACGGCATCGCTAACGCCGTCATCCTGACCCGCGTCATGCGCTACAACGCCGCCGAGGCTCCCGTCAAGATGGGTACCTTCTCCCAGTATCCTTACCCCAACGCGCTGCACAACTACGCCGAGATGGCCAAGTACTGCGGCATCGAGGGCAAGGACGACAAGGAGGTCTTCGAGAACTTCATCACGAAGCTCGAGGAGCTCAAGGACTTCATCGGTGTCAAGAAGACCATCGCCGACTACGGTGTTGACGAGCAGTACTTCCTCGACACCCTCGACGAGATGACCGAGCAGGCATTCAACGACCAGTGCACCGGCGCCAACCCGCGCTACCCGCTCATGAGCGAGATCAAGGAGCTCTACCTGGACGCCTACTACGGCCGCGAGCCCCAGGATTACGCCGTCTGCTAGTTTTAGCACGGTTTTTAACGGCGGGGGTGCACGGGTGTTTCACACACCCCCGCCGTCGCTTCTATCGCATCGTTGAAAGGATGCAACCATGCTGCTACCCGATTCCAAGACCGAGCTCGTCCGCCGTGGCAACAAGGTCGTTTACGACCTGGGCGACAAGATTGTCAAGGTCTTTAACGAGACCAAGCCTGTCTCCGACGTGTTCAACGAGGCTTTGAATCTTGCCCGCATCAATGAGTGCGGCATCCGCAGCCCCAAGGCTCTCGAGGTTTCCCAGCTCGAGAACGCCAACGGCTGGGCGCTCGTGACCGAGAAGGTTCCGGGCACCACCCTTGCCGAGAAGATGACTGCCGAGCCCCAGCGCTTTGGTGAGTACCTCGAGATGTTCGTCGACCTCCAGATCGAGATCCACGGCTACACCTCCCCGCTGCTCAACCGTCAGCGCGACAAGTTCGCTCGCATGATCGACAGCCTTGATCAGCTCAATGCCACCACGCGCTACAACCTTCAGGAGCGTCTGGACGGCATGACCAAGGAGTTCAAGGTCTGCCACGGCGACTTCAACCCCTCCAACGTCATCGTCGGCGACGACGGCCAGCTCTATGTGTGCGACTGGGCACACGCCACCCAGGGCTCCCCTGCTGCCGACGTTGCCACCACCTACCTGCTCTTCGCCCTCAACAGCAAGGATCAGGCCGAGGCCTACCTGGAGCTCTACTGCGACCGCGCCGACATGCCCATGCAGGTCGTGCGTCAGTGGACGAGCATCGTCGCCGCTTCCGAGCTCGCTCGTAAGCGCAACGTGAACGATGAGTTCCTGAAGAACTGGATCGACGTCGTCGATTATCAGTAATATCTGAGCGATTTATTTCGCATCGGAGGCACAAGGAAAACCCTGCAGCTCATATGGGCTGTGGGGTTTTCTTTTTGATATCAAGGATGCCACAAGATAATAGGACGGCCCCGCATCTCCCCGATCTGGAGAAATGCGGGGCCGCCCCACATATCGAACTACAAGCGCAATCGTCGATTAACGGCGGGCCGCCTTAACAAGCTCGGCAACCTTGGCGACGATCTCGTCGATCGCCACATCCTCGCGCTCGCCCGTGGCACGGTCCTTGAGCTCAATGGTGCCATTCTTAAGGCCGCGCTTGCCGAGCACCACCTGATACGGGAAGCCCATAAGGTCGTTGTCGGCAAACTTAAAGCCGGGACGCTCGTCGCGGTCGTCGACGACGACCTCGATGCCCTCGGCACACAGGCCATCAACGATCTGCTCGCAGACGGTAGCGCACTCCTCCTTCTTGGGATCGAGCGGAATCACCGCGACCTCGTACGGGGCAACGGAGACCGGCCAGACGATGCCATGCTCGTCGTTGTGCTGCTCCACGACGGCAGCAAGCGAGCGGGACACACCAACGCCGTAGCAACCCATGATGAGCGGCTTCTCCTTGCCGTCCTCGTCCATAAAGGTGGCACCCATGGCCTCGGAATACTTGGTGCCCAGCTGGAAGACCTGAGAGACCTCGATGCCGCGGGCAGCGGAGAGCGGCTTGCCGCAGTGCGGGCAGGGGTCGCCGGCAACGACGGTTACCAGGTCGGCCCACTCATCGACGGTAAAGTCGCGCTCGGGGCAGGCACCGGTAAAGTGATAATCGACCTCGTTGGCACCGCAGGCCCACTGCTTGGACTCGCGCAGGCTCTCGTCGCACACCAGACGAATGCCCTCGGGCAGGTTAACCGGTCCGATAAAGCCCTTGTGCAGACCGTTCGCCTGAAGCTCCTCGTCGGTCATCATGCGATAGCCCTTGCCAAAGACATGTTCGGCCTTGCAATCGTTGAGCTCGTGATCGCCCGGAACAATGGCCACGACCGGCTTGCCCTCGGCGTCGATGAGTGCCAGCGACTTGCGCGTGCCGTTCTCGGGGAACCCAAAGAACTTAGCAACAGCCTCAATGGTGCCCATGCCCGGAGTCTCAACCTTGGTGAGCGTACCGTCACCAGGACCCTCGGTCACGACGACCTTGGTGCTTGCCGCCTCGTCATCGGCAGCAAAGCCGCAATCGTCGCAGTAGACGAGCGAAGCCTCGCCGGCGTCGGCCAAAGCCATGTACTCGACGGAGGTATCGCCACCGATCTCACCGGAGTCGGCAACAACGGGCAGGGCCTTGATATAGCAGCGCTCGCAGATGTTAGCGTAGGCCTGCTTCATCTTGTCATACTCCTCCTGCAGGCTCTCCTGCGTGGCGGAGAAGCTGTAGGCGTCCTTCATGATGAACTCGCGACCGCGCATCAGGCCAAAGCGGGGGCGAAACTCGTCGCGGAACTTATCCTGGATGTGGTAGAGGTTAACGGGTAGCTGCTTGTAGGAGCGCAGCTCATTGCGCACCAGGGCCGTGACGGTCTCCTCGTGCGTGGGGCCCAGGACGAACTCGCGACCGTGACGGTCGTCAAAGCGCACAAGCTCCTTGCCATAGGCGTCGATGCGGCCGGACTCACGCCACAACTCGGCATCGACCATGATAGGCATCATAAGCTCCTGGGCGCCGGCGGCGTCCATCTCGTCGCGCACGATGTTCTCGATCTTGCGAATCGAGCGCCAAGCAAGCGGCAGGTAGGAATAGAGACCGGCGGCCTCCTTGCGGATCATGCCGGCACGGAGCAGCAGACGGTGGCTGGCGAGCTCAGCGTCCGCCGGATCCTCTTTAAGCGTCGGCGCATAAAGCTTAGACATATACATTGCTCGGGTCATTTATTTCTCCTCAATAAGCTTGTCGACCTCGGCCATAAGCGCGTCGACAATTTGGTCCTCAGCTACTTTACCAATGATCTGGCCATGCGAAAAGAGCAAGGCCTGACCACGTCCGCAAGCAACGCCCAGATCGGCATCAGAAGCCTCGCCGGGACCATTAACGGCACATCCCATCACAGCGATCGAAAGCGGAGCGGAGTAGTTCTTAAGCCGCTCGGTAACCTCCTCGGCAATGGGAATAAGGTTAACCTGGCAGCGGGCGCATGTGGGGCACGAGACAATCTCGGGGCCACGGCGACGCAGGCCCAACGACTGCAGAATACCCCAGGCAACCGGCGGCTCCTCAACCGGATCGGCTGTGAGCGACACACGCATGGTGTCGCCAATGCCTTCGGAAAGCAAGATACCCAAGCCTACAGAGCTCTTGATGGTGCCCTGGAGCTTGGTCCCCGCCTCCGTCACGCCCAGGTGAAGCGGAACGTGGGGAATCTCACGCGACAGGGCTCGATAGGTATCAAGCGTCGTTTGCACGCTATGGGCCTTGGCCGAAAGCACAATGTTCGTAAAACCGCGGTCCTCAAAGTGCTTGACGAAGCGCTCGCTCGACATAACGAGCTTTTCGGGCTGCGTGAGGTCGTCGCGCTCGGCGATATCCTGCTCGAGCGAACCGGCATTGACGCCGATACGAATCGCGCACCCAGCGGCGCCCGCGGCATCGATCACGGCATCGACCTTAGCCCAATCGCCGATATTGCCGGGATTGATGCGAAGCTTGGCGGCACCAGCCTCGACGGCGCCGATGGCGAGCTTATGGTTAAAGTGAATATCGGCGACGATCGGCACCGGAGACTCGGCACAGATGGTGCGGAAACCCTCAAGCGCGGCCTCGGTGGGCACGCTCACACGCACGATATCGCAGCCAGCCTGCGCCAACGCGCACACTTGCGCAAGCGTTGCCTGGGCGTCAGCGGTATCGGTGCAGGTCATGGATTGGACCACCACCGGCGCACCGCCACCGATCTGCACACCGCCCACATGCACGGGGCGCGTCAACTCGCGAGGCAAAGGATGGGATAAAGACAATCCAAACACTCCCCTACAGGATAAATCGAAGGACGTCGGAACGAAGCATATAGACAAACAGCAGCGCAAAGAGCGCGATGCCCACATAGCTCACAATCGTCTGGACCTTGAGCGGAAGCTCGCGGCCAGCAATCTTTTGAATGATCTCGATGACCAGCTTGCCGCCATCGAGTGGTGGGATGGGCAGCAGGTTCATAAAGCCAAGCGAGAACGAAATGAGGGCGGCAAACGAAAGGAACGTGGCAGGGCCGGCAGCAGCAGCCTGTGAGGACATAACGCTAATGCCCACAATCGAAGAAGACTGATCGAGAATCTCCATCGTATGCTGCGGCTGGAGCAGGCGCATCACGCCCTCCGCTGTCTGCACGACATAGGAGAACGAAAGGCGAGCCGACGTGATGGGGTCTAAACGGACCACCTGCGTAGAGGCATACACACCTAGGCGCTCGTCCTCTTTGAGCGCAACCGAGGTCGAATGCTGCTTGCCGTCGCGCTCATACTCAATGGCGATATCGTCCTTACCGGCGGCCTTGCCGATGGCATCGTAAACGTCCATCCAGGTAGAGCACGATACTCCGTCAACCGAAAGGATCGCGTCGCCGCCCTCGATACCCGCCTTGGCGGCAATAGACCCCTCGTCAACCTGACCGATCACGTTGGTATCCATCGGCACGGTGACACCCGCAATAGAATAGATGCTCATAAGCAGCAAAAAGCCCGTCAGGATATTGACGAGAATGCCCGCGAGCAGCATAAAGGCGCGCTTGAGAAAACCCTGGCCCAGATAGGTATGCGAACGCTCTTGCGCAAGGAACTCGGCTTCGCCGCACGGCAGCTCCCACACATCGCCCTCGGTAGTCGCATGCTCTCGATCGAAACGGCGGCCGTCAAAGGTGGTGAAACCCGCCGCGTCTCGCGGCAGCGTCTGATACTTGGTGGGATAGTAGCTCGGCGAGGGCTTCTCCCCTTCCTCATACCAAGGCGCGATAGAGCCCCAACCCAAGAGCAAGGCGCATGCCTCGAGCACAACCTCCTCGGATAGCTCGAGCTCGACAGCAAGGTCGGCCACGGTCACGCGACCATGACGATAGATAGCCGCGAGCACGCGGTCGGCACACGAGACGTCGGTCGGATCCATACCGCAAATGGCAGCGTAGCCACCCAACAGCAGCGGGGTCACGCCAAACTTGGTTCCAATGCGACGCGACGTGTAATGGATGTCAAAGCGGCACGGCAGGCCCAAAAAGAACTCGGTCACACGGACGCCGCAGGCACGCGCCGCCAAAAAGTGGCCGCCCTCGTGCAAAAACACGAGGACGGAAAGCATCAGCAGGCCCCAAAAGACCGATGAGAGAACGCTCAGAACAGTATCCATAAAACGAAAAAGCAATCCTTATGGTTAGGAACGGGTTGCGGCGAGCACCTGCGCAGCTTTTTCACGCGCCCACGCATCGATATCGTGAAGTTGCTCAAACGAATCGACCGCCTGCACATCGTGGGCATCCATGCAGGATTCCACAATGCGATCGATATCGGTAAAGCTGCAGCCATCGCGCAGGAAGGCATCGACGGCGACCTCGTTGGCGGCATTGAGCACGCACGGCATGGTGCCACCCGTCTTGCCGGCACGCTCGGCCAGTGCCAGACAGCGGAAGGTATCCATGTCGGCAGCATCAAACGTGAGCTGCCCCAACTCGCGAAAATCGATACGAGGCGCCGGAGTATCCCAACGCTCGGGATACGAGAACGCGAACTGGATGGGAATACGCATGTCGGAAGCACCGAGATGCGCCATCACGGAGCCGTCGGAGAACTCGACCATAGAGTGAATCTTGGACTGACGCTGCACGACCACGTTAATGAAATCGAGGTCGCAGTTAAACAGATGCATGGCCTCAATGCGCTCCAGGCCCTTGTTCATGAGGGTGGCGGAGTCGATGGTGATCTTGGCGCCCATGGCCCACGTGGGGTGTGCGAGGGCATCGGCACGCGTCACGCGGTCGAGCTCGTCGCGCGTGCGGCCAAAAAACGGACCGCCCGAGCAGGTGAGCCAAATACGATGAGCCTCGCGTGGGTTCTCCCCCAGATAGCACTGGAAGATGGCGGAGTGCTCAGAGTCGACTGGAATAAGCTGGCCCGGTTGCGCCAACGGCATAAGCAAGTCGCCACCGACGACGAGGGACTCCTTGTTGGCAAGGGCAAGGCGCTTATTTGAGGTCAAGGCCGCATGGCTCGCCTCGAGACCGGCGGCACCCACAATAGCGACGAGTACGCAGTCGACATCGTCGCGACGCGCGAGCTCGCAAACCGCCTGCGCGCCAAGGCCAAGCTTCGTTCCCTCGGGCAACTCCTGCAGCACGGCGTCATCGCCATGAGCGACATCGGCCACGGCAACCGCCGGAACCGAGAACTCGCGGGCAGCGGCAACAAGCTCGGAGGTGCTGGAGTTAACGGACAGCGCCGTCACCTGCAGGCGATCGGCATGCTGGCGGCACACATCAAGCGCCTGGGTGCCGATGGAGCCGGTACAACCCAGGATGGCAACACGGAGGCGTCCATCGGGGCCATACGTCGTCTGGAATGACATTACAGCACGCCTCCGATCATCAGCATCAGCTGCGCGGTGATGCAGCCGAAGATAAGCGAATCGCTACGATCGAGCATGCCGCCGTGGCCCGGGATAAGGTTGCCGGAATCCTTGACGCCCACACCGCGCTTGATGCGCGACTCGATAAGGTCGCCGATAACGCCCAGAATGGACACGACCACGCCGCACAGCAGCGCATAGGGCAGGCTGAGCTTGAAGAAATGCGTCGCCCACAGGATGAGCCAAATCAAAACCGAGCCCAGGATGCCGCCAACAAACCCCTCCCAGCTCTTTTTGGGAGAGATCTTGGGAACCATCTTGTGTTTGCCGATACGGCTACCCACGATATAGGCAAACGAATCGGAGACCCAGAGAGACGCGCAAACACCCACCGAAAGCAGGGCGCCGGCAAAACCGGGCACGGCATCGCGCAGCAGCACGATAGCCGACAGCATAAAACCGGTGTAGATGGGACCCATGAGTGTCACGGCAACATCGGATATGCGGGTACGCGGCGACCAGACATACCAAATGCCCACAGCGAGCATCAGGGCAAAAAGCAGGGCATTCAGCAGCATCGAATCGCCCAACGCCGACAGCGGAAAGAGCACGGCGGCAGCGATACCCATGCGCTCGTTAGCCATCTTGCCATCGAGCCTTGTCATACGGAAAAACTCATAGCAGCACAGACCGCTCATGACGGAAACAAAGATGGCCGTGGGCACGATACCCAAAACCAGGCACAGGATAAAGACAACGGCGTAGACGATACCGGCGGCGGCACGGGTAATAAAGCCCGCCAGCCACGAACCGGAACCGCTCTTCGCTGCAGGCGCTCCCGCAGTGGCAGCTTTACGCGCAGGCGTCTTGGGAGCAGATGCCTTGGGACGATCGGACACGATTAAGCCTCCTCGGTCTTGCTCAGTCCACCAAACCTACGGTCACGGCCCTGATAGGCCAAAATGGCGTCGACAAGGCCCCAACGATCAAAGTCGGGCCAATAGGTATCGGTGACGTAGAACTCGGAATAAGCTACCTGCCACAGCAGATAGTTCGAAAGGCGCAGCTCACCAGAGGTGCGAATCACAAGCTCAGGATCGGGAAGACCGGCGGTATAGAGGTGGGAAGCCACCATGTCGTCATCAATTGCGGCAGGATCGATCTTACCGGCGGCAACGTCGAGTGCGATCTGACGGACAGCGCGGGTAATCTCGGCACGCGCGCCGTAGTTGACGGCAAGCGCCAGCGTCATACCGGTGTGATCGGCGCACTCGGCAAGACCGCGTTCAAAAACGTCGCGGGTCTTCTTGGGCAGCGCGGAAATATCACCCAAAAAGACAACGCGCACGTTTTCGCGCTTCAGAAGCGGCAACTCGTCGATGAACGTCTTGGCAAACAGGTGCATCAAGACGTTGACCTCATGCTGCGGGCGGTTCCAGTTTTCGGTAGAAAACGCATAGGCCGAAAGCACGTCGACGCCCAGGCGCACGCAGGCGGTAATGATCTCGCGCAGCGAGACGATACCCGCCTTGTGGCCCTCAGTGCGTGCAAGACCGCGCGACGTGGCCCAACGACCGTTGCCGTCCATGATGCACGAGATATGGTGCGGAATGTTATTGAGGTCAAGGTCGGAAAAACCGACGCCCGCAGGGGCGTCGGCAAAGTACTCGACCAGTTTATGCTCGTCGTATTGCACCTTAGATCTCCATGACCTCGGCTTCTTTTTCCTTCAGAAGCTCCTCGACCTTGGCGACATACTCATCGGTGTGCTTCTGGACCTTGGCCTGCTCGCGACGGACATCGTCCTCGGTGAGCTCCTCATCGCGCTCGAGCTTGTTGTTGAAGTCGCGACGGATGTTACGGATAGACACCTTGGCCTGCTCGGCGTACTCGCGGCACTCCTTGACGAGCTCGCGACGGCGCTCCTCGGTGGGAGCCGGGAACGGAAGACGAACGACGGTGCCATCGGAGTTGGGGGTAATACCCAGATCGGAAGCGCCGATGGCCTTGACGATAGCATTGATGAGTGCCTTGTCCCACGGCTCGATGAGCAGCATGTGGGCCTCGGGGGTCTTGACGGCGGCAACCTGCGTGACCGGCGTGGGAACACCGTAATAATCGACGGTGATGTCGGACAGAATGTTGGCATTGGCGCGGCCGGTACGGACCTTGGAGAAGTTATGCTTGAGGGACTCGAGCGACTTGTCCATATGGGCGGTGATGTTCTCTGCCATGCTTAATCCTCCTGATAGACGAGCGTGCCGACGGGCTCACCCGCGAGCGCGCGCTTGACGGTGTCCTCGCCATCGATGTTGAGGACCAAAATCGGCATACGGTTATCCTGGCACAGTGCCGTAGCCGTGGAATCCATAACCTGCAGACCGCGGACGAGAACCTCGTGATAGGTAATCTTGTCAAAACGGACGGCATCGGCGCACTTGACGGGATCCTTGTCGTAGATGCCGTCAACCTTGGTGGCTTTAATCAGAATCTCGGCGCCGATCTCGCACGCACGAAGAGCCGCGGCGGTGTCGGTCGTAAAGTACGGATTGCCCGAACCGGCGGCAAAAATAACAACGTTGCCCTTGGAAAGGTGGTTGATGGCGCGACGGCGAATATAGGGCTCGCAGATCTCGTTCATCTGGATAGCGCTCATAACGCGGCAGGGAACATCGTTGTGCTCGAAGGCATCCTGCAGGGCGAGCGCGTTCATAACGGTTGCCAGCATGCCCATGTAGTCGGCCTGAGCACGCTCCATGCCACCGGCAGCGCCGGCCATGCCGCGGAAAATATTACCGCCGCCGACAACGACGCCGACCTCATGGCCAACGACGAGCAGCTCCTTGACCTGCTTGGCAAGATGGTCGGTAACCTTGGGGTCGATGCCATATTGGCCGTCGCCCATGAGTGCTTCGCCGGAAAGCTTAAGAAGCACGCGTTTATATCGGATGTCGGACAAAGCGATCCTCCTTTAATTAGACTCTCAATATGATATCAAAGGCTCTCATAAGAGCCATGAAAAAGCAGGCTGTGAGTAAAACCCACAGCCTGCTCATTACCAGCTACAAGAGCTTATTTACTCGCCACGGACCAGACGGTCAAAGGCAACGACGGTAATGGTGTCGCCGAGCTCCTTGGAGACCTGCTCAGCGTACTTCTTGATGGTGAGGGAGCTGTCCTTGATGAACTCCTGCTCGGTGAGCACGGACTGCTTGTAGAACTTCTCCAGACGGCCGACAGCCATCTTCTCCTGGATAGCCTCGGGCTTGCCGGACTCGGCAGCCTGGGCCATGTAGATCTGCTTCTCGTGCTCGACGGTCTCGGCCGGAACCTGATCGCGGGTAGCGCAGATCGGGGCGACGGCGGCAACCTGAAGGGCAACGTCGTGAGCGAAGGTCTTGAAGGACTCAGCCTGAGCGGTCTCGGCCTTCTCGAAAGCGAACTCGACGAGGACGCCGATCTTACCACCCATGTGGATGTAAGAAGCGAGCGCGCCGTTCTCAGCCTTGCGGGCAGCGAAGCGGGAGATCTTCATGTTCTCGCCCATGATGTGAATCATCTCGGTGAGCTCGGAGGAAACGGTCTCCTCGCCCATCGGCTTCTCGAGCAGAGCGTCGACGTCAGCAGGCTCGGTGGTAGCGACAACCTCAGCGACCTTGGAAGCAAAGCCGGTGAACTTGGCGTTGGAGCCAACGAAGTCGGTCTCGCAGGAGAGCTCGAGCAGAGCGCCGGTCTTGCCATCCTCGGAGACGAACGCGGCGACAGCGCCCTCGTTGGTCTCACGGCCAGCCTTCTTGGCAGCCTTGGCAAGGCCGTTCTTACGCAGAACGTCGACAGCGGCGTCCATGTCGCCGTCAGCCTCGACGAGAGCCTTCTTGCACTCCATCATCGGGGAGTCGGTCATCTCGCGGAGCTGCTTGACCATAGCGGCGGTAATCTGGGCCATTGTGGTTCCTTTCAAAGAGATGAAAAAGAATTAACTAAGACTGATTTACTCGGCCTTGGGCTCAGCGGCCATCTCGGCCTCGGAGACCTGCTCCTTGCCGGAGCCAGCGAGGCAGGCGTCAGCCATGAGCTCGCACATAAGGGTGACAGCGGAGATAGCGTCATCGTTGCAGGGGATGCTGTACTCGACCTCGTCGGGATCGGAGTTGGTGTCGATCAGAGCGACGACGGGGATGTTCAGGCGCTGGGCCTCCTTGATGGCGTTCTCCTCGCGCTTGGTGTCGATGACGAAGAGAGCCTGGGGCAGACCCTTCATGTCGCGGGCGCCACCGAGGTTGGTCTGGAGCTTGGTGAGCTCCTTGCCGAGAACAGCCTGCTCCTTCTTGGGCAGAACAGCCATGCGTCCGTCCTCGACCATGGCCTCGAGCTCCTCCATGCGGTTGATGCGGGAGCGGATGGTGACGAAGTTGGTCAGCATGCCGCCGAGCCAACGCTGGTTGATGTAAGGCATGTTGGCGCGCTCAGCAGCGTTCTTGACGGCCTCCTGAGCCTGCTTCTTGGTGCCGACGAACAGCACGTTGCCGCCCTTGGCGACGTTCTTGACGAAGGTGTAGGCCTGGTCGGCGTCGAGGATGGTCTGCTTGAGGTCGAGGATGTAGATGCCGTTGCGCTCACCGAAGATGAACGGCTTCATCTTGGGGTTCCAGCGACGGGTCTGGTGACCGAAGTGGCAGCCGGCCTCGAGCAGGGTGCGGATATTAATCTTGGTAGCCATGTTAAACCTCCTGTGGTTTGCCTCCGCGCGGGGTCATCCTCCAAAACCAACCCGGACATGTGCTACCAAAGCCCGGGCACCACGGTATGAAGTAGCCGCGCGTGCGTGATAAAAACATGTTGCCGTGAAGCAACCCGATGAATGATAGCAGGAATGCCTCTTCCTGCCAACCCGCAATCAAAACCACACACCTGAGTGCGGCGCGGGACGTCCCAGCCACTATTCGCCGCGGGGATGGGCTTGAGCCACAGCCCGCTTAAGCCGATCGGGTGTGAGATGCGTGTAGATCTGCGTCGTGGACAGGCTCGCATGACCTAGCAGCTCTTGAACCGAGCGCAGGTCCGCACCGCCCTCGAGCAAGTCGGTCGCAAAGGTATGGCGCATCGCATGCGGGGCGATGTCAGCCGGAATGCCGGCAAACGTCGCCAGCGTATGGAACCGCCGCCGGAGCATCGCGGCGCTCATGCGATTGCCGCGCGCCGATATAAGCAGCGGATGCGGCCCGGTAGCGAGGTCGCGGCGCTTTGCCCGAGCGAGCAACTCCGGCCTCCCCTCTTCAATATAGAGACGCGTCACATCGAGCGCACGACGATACAGAGGAACGATGCGCTCCTTGCTTCCCTTGCCCCACAGGCGCAGCGTGCGCTCGGACCATGAGATGGATTCCACATTGAGCGCCGAAAGCTCTGAGATGCGGGCACCCGAGGCATAGAGCAACTCGAGCATCGCCGCATCGCGCAGTCCCGCGGGCGTTGAGGTATCAGGCGTCTTGAGCAGCGCCTCGACCTGCTGGGTCGTAAGGACGCCCGGCAGGTCACGCGGCAGCTTGGGCGACGCGATCGCCGAGACCGCATCGCCCTCGACAATCCCCTCGGCAGCCATCCAGCGATAGAGCGAGCGAATGGAAGACAGATGCGCCGCAAGCGTTCGGGGAGCCACCTGCTCACGCGAAAGCTCGGCAAGATAGCGACGAATGGTGCGCACGTCGGCAGCGAAAGCATCGATATCCTCGCGCTCGCACCAGGCAGCAAAGCGCTCCAGTCTCGAGCCATAGGCAGTCACCGTGTTGGGAGAAAGCCCCTCGACACGTGCGATATAGGCGATAAACGAGTCGACGGTGTCGTACAGGTCAAAGGCTATGACCGGTCGCCTCCAAACAAATCGGGGCGAGTGGCCAGATAGGCATCAAGGGCCTCGAGCGCACGGTCCGCATAGGCCTGGTAGCGGTCGCGCTTGCTGCGGCGCTTACCATCCTCGAGTGGCGGCACCAGGCCAAAGTTGACATGCATGGGCTGATAGCCAACGGTGGCAGGATCGGTCGCATAGCCCACGAGCGCACCCAGGGCGCCCACACGCGGCAACTCGACGCCCGCGGCACCGATAGCATCGGCATAGGTGTTGAGCGCCGCGAGTAGACCGGTCGCCACGGCTTCCATGTACCCCTCGGTGCCGGTAATCTGACCGGCCAGGCGCACACCGGTACCGGGCACGGCAAAGGTGCCATCAAGCACGTGTGGGGCGTCGACAAAGGTATTGCGGTGCATGACACCGTAGCGGAAGAACTCAGCGTTCTCCAGGCCCGGCACCATATGGAAGATGCGCTTCTGCTCGCCAAAGGTCAAGTTGGTCTGGAAGCCCACCAGGTTATAGGCGGTCTTCTCCTTGTTCTCGGCACGCAGCTGAATCGCCGCCCAGGGGCGACGTCCGGTACGCGGGTCGGTGAGGCCGACGGGCTTCATGGCGCCAAAGCGAATAGCGTCCTTGCCGGTGCGTGCAACCTCCTCGGCAGGCTGGCAGGCCTGGAACAGATCGCCGCCCTCAAAATCCTTGAGCACCACGCGGTCGGCCGTGGTAAGCGCCTCGATAAAGGCCTCGTACTCCTCCTTGTTGAGCGGAGCGTTGAGATAGTCGCCGCTCCCCTGCTCCTCGTAGCGCGACTGCGAGAACAGCACGTCCATATCGAGCGTGGAGGCATCGACGATCGGCGCCGCGGCATCGAAGAACGCAAGGGCGTCGCCACCGACGAGCTTCATGACCTCTTCGCTCAGCGCCGGCGAGCACAAGGGGCCGGCGGCAATGACCACGTGACCCTCGGGAATCTGCGTGACCTCGCCGTGAATGATCTCGATATTGGAACGGGCGGCAACCTCGGCCTCGACAAGCTCGGAAAACTTGACGCGGTCGACCGCCAAGGCACCACCGGCGGGAACAGCGGCGCGATGGGCGCAATCGAGCAGGACTGAACCCATGCGCTCAAGCTCGGCCTTCAGCAAACCAGCCGCAGAATCCGGACGGGTCGACTTAAACGAATTGGAGCAGACGAGCTCTGCCAGGTGATCGGTATGGTGGGCCGGGGAGCTCACCTGGGGGCGCATCTCGCACAGCTTTACGGCAAACCCGCGGTCTGCCAGCTGGATCGCGCACTCCGAACCCGCCAGACCGCCACCGATAACCGTCACCTGATCGAACTGCATCTGCAAACACCTTTCTAATTGACACGTTTTCCATTGTGACCGAAGGGCGTCTGGGCGTGAAGGGCAAACTTGGAGGGCGCATACCTTCCATCCATCATGCGCTCGATAAGGCCCTCGAGTTCAAGCGAACCCAAGAGTTTGAGTACGCCGACTGCATCGAGCGACACGAGTGCCGCGATGTCGTCGACCTTGAGCGGAGAGGCGATGAGCGCATGCATCACGGTCTGCTGCATGGGGTCCAGATCGGCGATACCGGGCGCATCGGGACGCGAGTAGCGCAGGGTTCCGTAGATGCGTGAGATAGCCATCTCGATAGATTCCTCGTCGATGATGCAGCAGGCACCGTTCGCAATGAGGTAATTCGTGCCACGCGACTCGGGCGATAGGATCGACCCCGGCACGGCAAGAAGTTCGCGCCCCAAATCCATAGCAGCCTCGGCTGTAGAAAACGTCCCAGAAGGCATACCCGCCTCGGATACAAAGAGGGCTTGCGACAGGGCCGCGATCACGCGATTGCGGCGCGGAAAGGCGAACTTGCGCGGACCCATGCCCCACGGAGAGATCGACACGACCGCGCCACCCGTATCGAGCGTGCGCGTAATAAGCCCCGCGCTCGAACGCGGGTAGACCACGTCGGCGCCCGTCCCCAGCACCACGACGTGTTTGCCGCCGGCGTTGACCGCAGCCCAACCCGAGGCCTGGTCACAACCGACCGCGCCGCCCGAAACTACCGTCACTCCCGCCTCGACCGCCACCTTTGCCGCAAGCTCTGCCACGGCAAGACCATACGGCGAGGCCTTACGCGCGCCGATGATGGAGAGCGCGGGCGTCGAAAGCACCTCGGGGTTGCCACACACATAGAGCGTCTGGGGTACATCAGAAAGCTCCAAAACGGTCTCGGGATACAATGCATCACCTGGATGCAGCTCAAAGGTCCCCTCGGCCATCATTGGTCCCTCCTTCCCTGGTACATCGCCGCCTCGAGCACGTGGTCCTGCGTCACTTGCTCGCTCTCGGCGACGTCAGCGATTGTACGCGCGATACGCACCAGGCGTACGATGCCGCGGCCCGTGAGATGCGTGCGTTTGGATAGGCCGAGTACGCATTTCTTGGCAGCATCATCGAGCTCGAAGGTCGAAACGACGCCGTCAATGGACCGCGTCTCGTCATCCTCGGCCTCGGCATCCGCATCGTCCATACGGGACTCGCGCCAAGCGCGAAAAGCGCGACCGCGCACAACGTAGTCACGTAACTCGGCCGACGACATACCCTCTGCGCCCTCGATAATCACTTGAGGGTCGGGACGGGTCACATCGATCATCATGTCGATACGGTCGGCCAAAGGACCGCGCAGTTTAGACCGATAGCGCTCGACCATCGCCGCCGAGCAGCGACACGGCACCTCGCGATCGCCCAAAAAGCCGCAGGGGCAGGGATTGCTCGCAGCCAGCAGCTGAAAGCGCGACGGGAAGGTAAAAGCCCCATCGACGCGTACGATCCTCACGTAGCCGCGCTCGATAGGCTGTCTGAGCGTCTGCAGTACACCCGTGGGAAACTCGGCAAGCTCGTCCAAAAAGAGCACGCCGCCATGAGCAAGGCTGATCTCACCTGGGTGCACCGGGCGTCCTCCGCCAATGAGGCCCGCCGTTGAAATACTGTGATGGGGACTGCGGAAGGGCCGGTGCCCCGCCAACAAGCCATCAATGTTCTCACCCAAAACCGAATGGATGCACAGCGCCTCCTGTTGATCCTCAACGGAAAGCTCGGGCAGGATGCCGGTCATACGACGCGCGAGCATCGTCTTGCCCGATCCCGGGGACCCGATCATGAGCAAGCCGAGTTCTCCTGCCGCCGCAAGCGCCATGCCGCGTTTAGCGACTTCCTGCCCCAGTACGTCGGCATAGTCGAGCTCAGGCTCAAAGGTCGCCTCGACGCCCTCAGAATCCAGGTAGTGCCGCGCGGCATCGCCCATACCATGAGCAAGCTGAGACAAATGATCGATAAATCCGCAGTCAACGCCAGCAAGCGGCACATGCTGGTCGGACCTGCCGGCGATAAAAGACAGCCCCATGTCGCGAGCCAGCAGCTGAAACGCCACCTCGCCCTTGACGGGAAGCACCGTACCGTCCAGACCAAGCTCACCTGCGATAAGGCAGCGATCGAGGTTGTCACGGGGAATCTGCCCATCGGCCGCTAGAACCGCGATGGCGATGGGCAGGTCAAAGCCGCTACCGGTCTTGCGGATATCGCCGGGTGCCAGGTTAACGGTAATGCCCGAGCGCGGGATCTCGAACCCGGCGGAGCGCATCGCGCAGCGAATACGACCACGTGACTCCATCACCTCCATACTCGGAATGCCGAGCATCTGGATGCCCGGAACGCCACCGGCAAGCGAGACCTCGACCGTGACGTGAATCGCCTCGACGCCGCGGATGCAGGCCGCGTGAACGGCAAACGTCTCGAACGCCATCACGACACCTGCCAATCGAACGCGTTGTACTGGTGCTCGATCTCGGCGATATGTCCGCCGCGAATGGTGACGCCCACGGCATCGAAGCGAATCGCCTTGAGCGGATAATGCTCCATGAGATAGCAACTTGCGATGCGGCGGTAGCGGCGTTGCTTTTGGGCGTCCACGGCCTCCTCGGGAAAGACCCGCGTGCTGCAATCCAGTGCGACGCGTCTGGTCTTGACCTCGGCCATCACCACGACATCGTCGAGCTCATCGAGCAGCACCAGATCGGCCTCGCCCTCGGTGCAACGATAACCCTGCTCCAGCAAGGTGTAGCCGCGCTCGTTAAAGTAGTCGATGGTGATCAGCTCGCCCAGCATGCCCAGCTCGCGGGGACTGAGTCCCTTGATAAACTCGGGCGTCATCGCCCCGCAGTCGAGCTCGCCGTTTTCCCAACGCTCCTTGAGCTGCTGCGTCTTGCTCTTTTTGCTTGCGGCACTCATGGGGTCTCCTTTCCCGCACACTGCATTGCCCCGATGATGAGGGCACCTTTCATGCGGGTAAGTACCGGAAGCAAACCAAAAGCTGACCAAATGCCTTCAAAAAACGGGCCGTACGCAGCAATGGTGTTGCATACGGCCCGCTACCAGCAGGTTTATAAAACCCCAGAGGTCCCTGTCTCCACAATTGGCCTAGAAAAGGCGCTCAGTCTGCAGAAAGTTTCCGCAAAAGCTCACGCGGTGCAGCGGACAAAGTCCATGTTTGCGAATGGCCTCGATATGCTCGGGGCTTGCATAGCCCTTCGACTCGGCCAGATGGTACTCGGGGTACTCGGCGTCGTACTCGACCATCATCTCGTCACGCGTGACCTTGGCCATGATGGACGCCGCGGCGATGCAGGCGATCTTGGCATCGCCCTTCACCACATCGCGCTCGTTAGGAACGGCGCCCAAGGGGTTGCCATCCATAAGCACGCAATCGGGCTCGAGCCCCGTATCGGCCACGGCGCCTGCAACGGCGGTACGGATAGCACGGGCCATGCCCATCTCATCGATATCCTTAGGCGCGATATGACAAAAACCGATCGCCGTCGCCACCTCGGCAATCTTCACTGAGAGCAACTCACGGCGCGCCGGCGTGAGCTTTTTGGAATCGTTGATGCCCCAGACGCGCGGCTCCATAGGAAGGCAGACAGCGCATACCGTCAAAGGACCGGCCACCGATCCGCGACCCACCTCGTCGACACCAACGACCACCCCATCGCCGCCAAGCTCATGCATAAGCTCGTACATGTCATTGACGCGCTCGCGCTCGGCAAGCTCTTTGGCATGGCGTTTGAGGGCGCGTTCGCAAGCCTTGATCACCTGCTGGCGCGGATCCTCGCGATAATGCTCCACGAGGGCGGGAATCTCCTCAAACGTAGCGCTCGCCAGCTCGCCAGCAACTTGCGATGCCGAAACCGAGCTCGTCATATTGGCCATACCAGGCCCTCCTTGCATGCAAATCGGATAAAAAGAAGGGCCACCCGAAGGTGACCCTTACGTCCAAACGAGTGGACAGACGCTGCGATCTTCTTAGCGCTTCTCGGGGATGCGAGCAGCCTTGCCCACCTTGTCGCGGAGGTAGTACAGCTTGGCGCGACGGACGCGACCATGACGAACGACCTCGAGCTTGGCGATCTTGGGGCTGTGAAGCGGGAAGGTACGCTCAACACCGACACCGAAGGACATCTTGCGGACGGTGAAGGTCTCGCGGGCACCGGCGCCGGCCATGCGGATGACGTCGCCCTGGAAGACCTGGATGCGCTCGCGGTCGCCTTCCTTAATGCGGTAGTGAACCTTGACGTTGTCGGCGACGCGAACCTGAGGAATGTCCTCGCGGATCTGCTGACGCTCGATTGCGCGGATGTAATCCATGTGCAATTCCTTACTCTTCTAGAGGTGCCGTACCACCATGGCCGGCACGTAGTTGAACAAACGTATTCGAGTATACACGCGCGGGTTTCTGCTGCAAGAACAATTTTTTACGCAGACAAAAAGACAAAACCCGCACATGATAACCGCCCGTCTCACAAATGAGACGGGCGGCATGAAGGGGGGCTACACTAGGCGTCTACGCCCAAAACGTTAGGCGGGACGCTTGGCCTCGAGCTTGGCCTGGGCGGCAGCCAAGCGCGCGAGGGGCACGCGGTAGGGCGAGCAGGACACGTAGTCCACGTCGGCCACGTTAAACAGGCCCTTGATGGACTTGGGGTCGCCGCCGTGCTCACCGCACACGCCAAAGTGCATGTCGGGGTTGGTGGCACGGCCCTTCTCGACGGCCATGCGCACCAGCTCGAGTACTGCCGTATCGATGGTCTCGAAGGGGTTGTCCTTCAGAATCTTCTTATGCATGTACAGCGGGATGAACTTAGCCTCGGCGTCGTCACGCGAGAAACCGAAGGTCGTCTGGGTGAGGTCGTTGGTGCCAAAGCAGAAGAAGTCGGCATGGTGGGCGATCTCGTCAGCGACCATGCAGGCGCGCGGCAGCTCGAGCATCGTGCCCACGGGAATATTGAGCTCGACGCCTTCTTCGACGGAAACCTCGGCGATCACGCGCTCGATGACCTCGCGGGTCTGGACGTGCTCGGCCGTGATGGAGACGAGCGGAACCATGATCTCGGGACGCGGGTCGACGCCCTCCTTGATAAGGCAGGCAGCAGCCGTGGCGACGGCGCGAACCTGCATGAGCGGCAGATCGCTAAAGACGACGGATAGGCGCACGCCGCGCAGGCCGAGCATCGGGTTGGACTCGACCATGCCGTCGATGCGACGCAGGCGGGCGCGCAGGGCGGCAAGCTCTTCCTCGCTGGCGCCAGCGGCCTCCTTCTTGGTGATGGCAACCTCGAACTCGCGAGGATTATCCAGGAACTCATGAAGCGGCGGATCGAGCAGACGAACGACCACATCGCGACCGGACATGGTCTTGAACATGGCCAGGAAGTCCTCCGTCTGAACCTTGAGCAGATCGGCGAGGGCCCGCTGCTTCACGGCCTCATCGTCGGACAGTATAAAGCTCTGGATGATGTTCTTACGGTCGCCCAGGAACATGTGCTCGGTGCGGCACAGGCCAATAGCCTCGGCGCCAAACTCGAGTGCGAGCTCGGCATCCTCAGGGTTGTCGGCGTTGACGCGCACATGGTTGGCGTGGCCACAGGTCTCGTCCAGGCGAATCTCGTCGGCCCAGGACAGGATGGTGTCCAGATCGCCAGTGAGCTCGGCGGAGACCAGGTCGACGGGACCGTCGACGACGATGCCCTGGGTGCCGTCGATGGAGATGATGTCGCCCTCGTGCAGCACGCGGTCGCTGCCCTCGATGCGCACGACCTTCTCGGCGGCATCGATGTGGAAGCGCTCAACGCCGCAGACGCAGGGCGTACCCATACCGCGGGCGATAACAGCGGCATGGCTCGTCTTGCCACCGTGGCTGGTCAGGATGCCCTCGGCGGCGACCATGCCCTTCAAGTCGTCGGGGTTGGTCTCCCAACGGACCAAGATAACCTTATGACCCTCGTTTGCGCGCGCGACGGCGTCATCGCTCGAGAACACGACCTCGCCCACGGCGGCGCCGGGGCTGGCGTTCAGACCGCTGGCCAGCGCCTCGTACCTCTTGGAGGCGTCAAACTGCGGGTGCAGGAGCTGGTCGAGTTGCGCGGGATCGATACGGCTCACGGCCTCTTCGCGGGTGATCAGGCCTTCCTCGACCATTTCGATGGCGATGCGCAGGGCGGCGGTGGCAGTGCGCTTGCCCACGCGGGTCTGGAGCATCCAGAGCTTGCCCTGCTCGATGGTGAACTCGATATCGCACATATCGCGGTAATGGTCCTCGAGCGTCAGGAACACGCGCTCGAGCTCCTCACCTGCAGACTCGAGGCCCGGGGTGGCCTTGAGGTCGGCGATGGGCTCGGTGTTGCGGATACCGGCGACGACGTCCTCGCCCTGGGCGTTGACCAAAAAGTCACCGTAGAACTCCTTGGTGCCGTCGGCCGGATTACGCGTAAAGGCGACGCCCGTCGCAGAGGTCTCGCCCTTGTTGCCAAAGGCCATGGCCTGTACGTTGACGGCGGTGCCGAGGTCGTCGGAAATGCCATGCTGCTTGCGGTAGATGCAGGCACGCTCGTTCATCCAGCTGCCAAAGACGGCCTGGATTGCAAGGCGTAGCTGAAGCTCCGGGTCGTGCGGGAAAACGGGCTTGCCGTCAGCGACCTCGAGCTCGGGATACAGGGAGGCATCGACGTTCTCGGAGAAGATGCCCTTAAAGGTCTCGACGAGTTCCTGCAGGTCCTCGGCCGAAAGCTCGGAATCGACGCGAACGCCGGCGACCAGACGGGCCTGGGTCAGGGCGTTCTCGAACAGGTCGGCGTCAACGCCCATGACGACATTGGAAAACATCTGGATAAAGCGGCGGTAGCTATCCCAGGCAAAACGCGGGTTCTGCGTCTGCGCGATGAGGCCCTGGACGGAATCGTCATTGAGGCCCAAGTTGAGGACCGTGTCCATCATACCGGGCATGGAGAACGGAGCGCCCGAGCGAACCGACACGAGCAGCGGATCGGAGGCGTCGCCGAGCTTCTTGCCGCAGCGGGTCTCGAGGTCCGCCTCGGCAGCAACGATCTCATCGAGTGCGCCCCCGGGCCACACGTTGCCGGCACCGGAGTACTCGACGCAAGTCTGGCAGGTAATGGTAAAGCCACCGGGAACCGGCAGGCCGATGCGGCTCATCTCGGCAAGGTTTGCGCCCTTGCCGCCAAGCACGAAGTTCATGGACTTGTCGCCCTCAGTGACACAGGTGCCCTGGGCGTCGGTTCCAAAACGGTAAACCCTCTTGCAATCGCTCACGATACTTCCCCTTCCATGCACTTACGCGCACGACCGTGGTAACGAATCGACCCACCGGATGCGGGCCGTGAGGGAACTATACGGCGCGTTTTGGGCAGGCTTGAGCAGAGGGTGCGCGGTTTGGTAAACGTGCTAAAACTGGCGGTAAACGGTAGATAAAGGTGGTTACCTTATGAAGATACCACTGCAAGAGAAATGCGGGTCAGATGCAAGTTTCTTGCTAAATCGCTTTATCATTATCGTGCATTATTTTGAGGTAGTCTATTTAGGACGGGGCTTTTTAACTACTCCAATGAGCTAACTTTGCTGCACTCGACTGGCGGCGCGGCGGGCGCGGGCTTCTTGGATTTCCTCCAAGTGGCTAATGATCTCGGCAGCGCTTTCCTCGATGGCCTTGCCGTCGGTACGCACCACAAAGCAGCCTAGGCGCTTCATGAGGGCACGAGCTTCCTCGAGCTCGCTGCGCACGCTCTCGGGCTCGGCATAGGAGCCGGCAACGGCACGGGCGTAGTCATCGCCCAAGCGGCTATCGCGAATCTCGGAAATAACGTCGACGGTCGAAATCAGGCCAAACAAACGCATCGGGTCGACCTCGTAAATTGACTTGGGCGGCTCCATGCCATGGGCCAACGGAACATTGGCAACCTTGTAACCTTGAAAGGCCAAAAACATCGACAGCGGCGTCTTGGACGTGCGCGATACGCCCAGCAGCACGATATCGGCTCCCGAAAGGTCGTCGCAGCCGCGTCCATCATCGTGCTCAACGAAATATTCCATGGCCTCGATACGATGGAAATAGCGGTCATCGGTCCTGTGAATCACGCCCGCAACGCCTTTGGGCGGCACACCGATGAGCGACGACAGCACGGCGAGCGTCGGGCCGATCAGGTCGACCGAGCGAATATGCAGCATGCCCAGGTAATCGAGCACACGAGCACGTAGCGCCGGGTCGACGATGGTATGGAACACGGCGATATCGCGATGGTCGGCATCGACGCGCGGCCCCACAAATGACTTGACCTGCTCCACAGAAGTCACCTTAGGCAGGCGCAAAACACAAAAAGCCCCTTCATCAAATTGCCCGGACGCCGCAAGCACCACCTCACAAGCGGTATCACCGAGCGAGTCGGAGATAACGATAACGGTGGGACGAGCGGTGACCGGGCAATCCATGCGGGGCTCCTTTTGCGCTTACGCACAGGCTGGCTTACTTTTTGCGGGCAAGCTCACCGATGTTGGCAATGCCGGAGAAAACGGCCTCGAAGCGGTTGAGCAGCTTAAGACGATTATCGCGGAGCTGCTCGTCCTTGTCCATGACCATAACCTCATCGAAGAAGCGGTCGATGGGGGCGCGCAGGGCGGCAAGGGCCGCAAATGCGGCCGGGTAATCCTCGGCAGCAAGGGCGGCGTCGACAGCGGTCTGAGCAGCCTCGGAGGCATCGGCAAGCGCGAGCTCGACCTCGCCCATCAGGGCGCGGTCGTACTCCGCGCCCAGCTCGGGCTTGGAGATATGCGCGGCACGGGCATAGGCCGTCGCCAGGTTGTCAAAGGTCTCGGCGTCGTTCTTGCGAGCCTCGTCGAGGGCGGCGCAGCGGGCGAAGAAGACGGACGGGGCGATGATGTGCACCGCAGAGACGGCGGCAACGGTATCGGCCGGGATCTTCTCGTCGCGGGCCATGCTCACCAGGCGGCCATGGAAGAAGTCGCGAACCTGCTGGGCGACTTCGGCGGCGTCAAACTCAATGCCCTGCTCACTATAGAGCTCGAGCGCAAAGTCGATGAGCGACGTGGGGTCGATCGGCAGGCGGTCGCGCAGGATGTTGATGATGCCGATAGCGGCACGACGCAGCGCATAGGGGTCGGAGGAGCCGGTCGGGGGCTCGCCGATGGCAAAGATACCGGCAATGGTATCGAGCTTGTCAGCACAGGCCACGATGCAGCCAGCGGTGCCCTCGGGCAGATCATCGCCGGCAAAGCGGGGACGATAATGATCGCGGATAGCATGGGCGACCTCGTCGTTCTCCCCCATCGCGATGGCGTAGTAACCGCCCATCACGCCCTGCTGGCTCGTGAACTCGACGACGGCGTTAGACACCAGGTCGGCCTTGCACAGGTGAGCGGCGCGAGCCGCATCGGCGGCCAGATGGGCACCCAGGTGAGCCTCGCGGGCGATGGCGAGCGCGAGCTGCTCAATACGCTCGGACTTGGCGAGCACGCTACCGAGCTTCTCCTGGAAGGCGACCTTGGCCAGACGCTCGCGGAACTCATCAAGGGAGATCTTCAGGTCCTCCTCGTAGAAGAACTTTGCGTCGTCCAGACGGGCGCGCACGACGCGCTCGTTGCCGTCGATCACGCGCTCGGCATTCTCGGACTTGCTGTTGGAGACGACTACGAACTCACGCGTGAGCTTGCCCTCGCCGTCATAAATCGGGAAGTAGCGCTGGTTGGTGAGCATGGACTCGCAGATGATCTCGTGCGGGACCTTGAGGAACTCCTCATCGAAGGTACCGACAAGCACCGTCGGCCACTCGCAGAGGTTAATGACCTCCTCAAAGACCTTCTTAGGCGTGTCGACATGGCAGCCGGGGCGCGCAGCCTCGACCTCGGCGATACCGGCAAGGATGGCCTCGCGACGACGCTCGGCAGAGAGCACGCCGGCGTCCTCGAGCACCTGCTCGTAGACGGCGGGGCTGGCGACCACATGGTCACCGGGGCCCAGAACGCGATGTCCGCGCGTGGTATTGCTACTCGTCACATCGGCAAACGACACGGGCACGACGTCCTCACCCAAAAGGCAGCAGATCCAACGGACCGGACGAACAAACGTAGCGTGCTCGTGGCCCCAGCGCTGGCTGCGGTAGTTGGGCCACTGCAGGCCGGCGATAGTCTTCTCGCACAGAGACGTCAGGATCGGCGTAGCCGGAGCGGAGGGAATGTTCTTCTCGGCGAACACGTACTCGCGGCCGTCGGTGTCCTCGCGACGGACCAGGTCCTCGGCAGCCACACCGCACTTGCGGGCAAAGCCCTGGGCGGCCTTGGTGGCGTTACCGTCGGCATCAAAGGCAATGTTTGCCGCGGGGCCGCGCTTGACCTCGTGAACCTCGTCGGTCGCGGTGGCGACGTCGGCAACGAGCGCAGCCAGGCGGCGCGGGCTCGAGATCACGCGGACCTCGCCGTGGGCCAGACCGGCCTCGTCGAGACCCTTGGCGATCATGGTGCCAAGCTGCTTGACGGCATTGTTCAGCGGTGCAGAGGGCATTTCCTCCGTACCGATCTCAAACAGGAAATCCTTAGCGTCTGCCATGGCTTACGCCACCTCGCCTTCCTGGTCGGCATTCTCGTTGACTCCGGCGACCTCGGCCATATAGGCCTCGCAGCACGCCTTGGCGACGGCGCGGACGCGCAGGATGTAGTTGGCACGCTCGACTGCGGACAGGGCGCCGCGGGCATCGAGCAGGTTGAAGGCGTGGCTGCACTTCATGACACAGTCGTACGCCGGCAGCGGCAGCTTGCGCTCCAGGCAGGAGTGGCACTCGGCCTCGTAGTCGTCAAACTTCTGACGCATCATCTCGACGTTGGCGACCTCAAAGTTATAGGCACTGAACTCGCGCTCGTTCTCGAGGAACACGTCGCCATAGGTCATGGGCGTTCCGTCGGGCAGATAGCTCCACACCAGGTCGTAAACGGAGTTGACGCCCTGAGCGTACATGGCGATACGCTCCAGGCCATAGGTGATCTCGACGGGCACGGGGTCGACCTCGATGCCGCCCACCTGCTGGAAGTACGTAAACTGCGTGACCTCCATGCCGTTGAGCCAGACCTCCCAGCCAAGGCCCCAGGCGCCGAGCGTCGGGCTCTCCCAGTCGTCCTCGACAAAGCGGACGTCATGGTCGTTGGGGTCCAGGCCAATGGCGGCAAGAGACCCCAGGTAGAGCTCCTGGGCGTTGACCGGCGACGGCTTGATGAGCACCTGGAACTGATAGTAGTGCTGCATGCGGTTGGGGTTCTCGCCGTAGCGGCCGTCGGCGGGACGGCGGCAAGGCTGCGCATAGCAGGTGCGCCACTCGGCGGGACCGAGCGAGCGCAGCGTGGTCGCGGTATGGAAGGTACCGGCACCGACCTCGGAGTCATAGGGCTGCATAATGACGCAGCCCTGCTCGCCCCAGTACTGCTGGAGGCGCAGGATGATGTCTTGGAAGGAAAGCGATGAAGCGTTCATGCCTCTAATATCCCCTCGTCGAAACGATTACACGGTTAGGTACTGTACTATAGCGGTTTTTAGTCGATAGCGCCGATGCGGTTGAGCGGCCAGTAGCGAACGAGTGCCACAGCAATCAAATCAGAGCGATCGACGGGACCAAAGTAGCGTGAGTCGGCAGAGTTTTCGCGGTTGTCGCCCATCACCCACACGCACCCGTCGGGAACGGTGTAGGGATAGCTTACCTGAGTGCCGGGTGCTTGGACCGAAAGTGGCCAGCTCATGCCCGTCGTATAGTCCTCGTCGAGCGCTTGGCCGTCAACGACCACCTTGCCATCCTGCAGGTCGACCGTCTGGCCGGCCGTGGCAATAACACGCTTGACAAGAACATCATGCTCGGAGGTGCCATCGGGGTTGTGGAACACCACGATATCGCCTTGGCTGACAGGCTGGCCGAGCTCGAGGCTCACCTTTTGCGCCAAGATCTGGTCGCCAATCTCGATCGTGGACTCCATGGAGCCGGTGGGCACCACAAAGGGCTCGACCACAAACGAGCGAATCAAGAAGGTGGCGACCAATGCGATCGCGATGACCGCGATCCACTCAAAAGCGCCCCTCAACGCGGAATGCTGCGATGGAACCATTCTCACTCCTCGCTCTGCGAATACGAAGCGTCCAAAATCTCCTGCGCGTAAGCGCGCTCCTCGGGCGTGAGCCGCGCTGTCTCGATCAAGTCGGGACGCCAGCGACAGGTGCGCTCGATGGCGTTCTTGCGGCGCCAAGCGTCAACCTTGGCGTGATCGCCACTCACGAGCACCGGCGGCACGCCCTCGCCGTTGAACTCGGCGGGGCGGGTGTACTGCGCGTACTCGAGCAGGCCTCCGTCCTCGGCGGTCGAGAACGACTCGTCGACGTTGCTCATCTCGTCACCAAGGGCGCCGGGAATGAGGCGCACGACGGCATCGGCAACGACCATAGCGGGAAGTTCACCGCCCGTAAGCACGTAGTCGCCGATCGACAGACGCTCGTCGGCATACGCATACGCGCGCTCGTCGACGCCCTCGTAACGGCTGCACACAAACAGCAGGCGCTCGCTTTTGAGCAGGCGCTCAGCCACATGCTGCGTAAAGGGCTCGCCACAGGGGGTAAAGAACACCACAGTGGGCTTGGGACCCTCTGCGCTAATGGCCTCGATGGCCTCGGCAATAGGCTCGACCTTCATGAGCATGCCCTGTCCGCCGCCGTACGGCTCGTCATCGACGGTGCGATGGCGGTCGTGCGTCCAGTCGCGCAGGTTATACGCCTTAAAATCAAAAAGGCCGGCCTTGCGGGCGCGGCCCAAAATCGATGTGGACATGACGGGCTCAAACATCTCGGGAAAGACCGAAAGGGTCTCAATCAGCATGTTGTCCTCCCTACTTGTCCATATCGATCAAGCCGTCCATAACGTGGACGGAAATTGTTCCTGTGTCGGGAAGATCGAGCACAACCTGCTCGATCACGGGAATCAGTACCTCGCCGTACCGATCGCCCTCGACAACCCAAACATCGTTAGCGGGCGTCGACATGATCTCGACGATCGTGCCGAGCGAACCGAAGCGCTCGTCGACCACCTCGCGACCCATCAGGTCGGTATAGGCGGCGTCGAGCGAATCGAGCTCAAAGTCGTCACGATTTGCCAGCACGTAGCATCCCGTGATGCCCTCGGCGGCCGTCAAGTCGTCAATGCCCTCAAACGAGACCAGATCGCCATCGCCCGTATCGGTGACGGACACGACCGTGCAGAAGCGGTCGCGCTTGAGCGCCGGCGGCGTCAGGGCGACGCGCATACCCGGCTCTAATACAGAAGGAAGCCCCCGCAGCGGCTGCGCGAGGACCTCCCCCTTCCTTCCGTGCGGCTTGACCACACGGGCAATGTTTTTGTACTGGGACCTCAAGGTCCTAGCCCAGAACCTCTACCTCGACAGCAGTGTCGAGGCGAGCGGCCAGTGCACGGGCGAGCGTGCGAATGGCCTTGATGGTACGACCACGACGGCCGATGACCTTAGCGACGTCATCCTCGGCGACCGAAACCTCAATCGTAGAGGCGTCGTCACCATCGATGACCTCAAGGCTCACGGAATCCGGGTCGTCGACGATCTGAACAACGAGATATTCGACGAGATCGGCGATGCGATCTGAGAGCATTGCCTCACCCTCGAGCTGTGCAGCGTCAACCTCAGGCACGATTTACTCCTCGGCGCCCTCAGCGGCCTCAGCGGCAGCCTTAGCGGCCTCGGCCTCTTTGGCGAGCTGCTTCTTGGACTTCTTGACGACGGTCTCGGTCTTCTCGCCCTCGTTGGCGGCCTTGACCAGAGCGGCGACGGCGTCGGTGAGCTGAGCGCCCTTGGACTGCCAGTCGGCGATCTTCTCGAGGTCGAGGTTGATGGTCTTGGGGGCGGTCATCGGGTTGTAGCGGCCAACCTCCTCGATGATACGACCGTCACGCGGGGCGCGGGAATCGGCGACGACGACACGGTAGTACGGACGCTTCTTAGCGCCGTGACGAGCAAGGCGAATCTTGACTGCCAAAGGAAACTCCTCCAACCAAGCAGCTTTAGGCTGCAACTACAAACAAACAGTTGAACATAATACGCCATCGACGCGGGCAGGTGAAGTCCGTGAGACCAACTTCTTCGGTGTAGTCGAGGGCAAATCCATATCTTAGACAAGAATTCGGGATTTGCAAGCACATACACGCACCCCACATGAGCTGCGCGGTATACTCATGACATGGAAAGACGCGAACATACATACGGTTATGAGGATGCCATGGGCGTCACGCCGCCTCCCTGGACGGGTCCGGCGGTGGGCCTCATGGACCTCGATGCGTTTTTTGCGAGCGTGGAGATGCTCGATCATCCCGAATGGCGCGGAAAGCCGCTCATCGTAGGTGGAGACGCCGATTCGCGCGGCGTCGTGTCCACGTGTTCGTATGAGGCGCGTCGCTTTGGCGTGCACTCTGCCATGGCCTCGGCCGAGGCGCGGCGCTTGTGCCCGCAAGCCATTTGGACGCACGGGCACTTTGATCGCTACCGCGAGGTGAGCGCGCAGGTCATGGCGATTCTCGCCGACGAGACCCCGCGCGTTGAGCGCGTATCCATCGACGAAGCCTTTATCGATATCACACCGGGTCGCTTTGCGCCCGAAGACCCGCTGCTGGTTGCGCGGCGTATAAGCGACCGCGTGGCAGCGCTGGGAGTGACCTGCTCCATTGGCGTGGGCTGCAACAAGACGGTCGCAAAGATCGCAAGCGAGCGGGATAAGCCGTTTGGGCTGACCATCGTGCGCCCCGGAACCGAGCAGCGCTTTTTGGCCGCGCTGCCGGTATCTGCCATGAGCGGCATCGGGCGCTCGGCCGAGGAGCGACTGCGCCGCATGCGCATCTACACCCTCGGCGAGCTATCACGTGCACCGGAATCCACCTTGGCCTCTATTTTTGGCGTCAACGGCGAACGCATGCGCCAGCGTGCGCTGGGACTCGAAATTTCCGAAGTCACGAGTCTCGATGAAGAGCGCGAGGTCAAGTCGGTCAGCAATGAGCGCACCTTTGCAAAAGATTTGACTGAGCGCGGGGATATTGAGGCGGCGATTGCGCTGTTGGGAGAGTCAGTGGGACGCCGCCTGCGCCGTCAGGGGCTGACGGGCGCCACGGTGACGCTCAAGCTCAAGTATTCGTATGGAAACGGTCGCTCGGCACAGCGCCGGCTGCCTCATCCGACCGACGATGAGAACATCTTCGTGGCGGTTGCACTCGAACTGCTCGACAACATCTGGCAGGAAGGAATGCACGTGCGCTTAGCAGGCATCGGCATGAGCGACTTTGACCATCAGGGCGGCATCCAGACTGACCTGTTCTGCGAAGTCGATGACCGCGGGGCCCAATCCAGCGACCGACGCGACCTCTCCGTCGCCATCGACGCCGTCCGAGACAAATTCGGCGACACCGCCCTATCCTTCGGCCGCCAATCCCGCTTCAACGATTAGTCCCTAAGGCAAAAAGAAAGCCGGGCAGCTGCGAGTGATGCAACTGCCCGGCGAACGGTAGAAGGTAGCTAAAAAGCCCCGTCCCAAATGAGCTACTAGAGGAGGTTGAGGGGGAGCTGGGGGGCGTCGCCCCAGAGCTTTTCTAGGCGGTAGAAGTCGCGGGCTTCGGGAGTGAAGACGTGGACGACAACCGAACCGTAGTCCATGAGCATCCAGGTCTTCTGCTCGCGACCCTCGATGGAGAACGGGTGCTCGCCGCAAGCCTCGGCGACCTTCTCCTCGATCTCGTCGACGATAGAATCGACCTGGCGGTTGTTGGTACCGGTGGCAAGCACAAAGTAGTCGCATACGTCGGAAAGCTCGGTCAGGTCGAGCACCTGAACGTCCTCGCCCTTCTTGTCGTAGGCGGCCTGCGCGGCGGCGCGGGCGACATCCTCGGCGGCGACACCGCTCGCGGACAGCGAGGCGGCAGTGCGGTCGGACGTGGCGGCGAAGCTCTTGTGCTCCACACCTTCAAGAATCTGCTCGTCGGTCATGGTCTCGTCGGCCATGGAATACCTCTTTCTAGACAGCCCGAGCTAGCGCAGCTGGGCGTAATGGTTGTAAATCGTAATAGCCGTGGGATAAAGATAGCGCCCGGACTGGATCACATAGACCAGACCCTGCGCAAAACAGGAGAAGAACAACTCATCTAGCGTCGACTCCCCCACCATCTTACGCAGCGCATGCGCATAGTCGCCGTGGCGGTTGGGCTCGATGGCATCGGCCACAAAGACCACCATATCGAGCGGCGTCATGTCGCAGGCGCCCACGGTGTGACGGTCGACAGCCTGAAAGACCGCCGGCGACAGCTCGGGAAAAAGCTGCGGAAGCTCATAGGCGGCAACCGGGCCATGCAAAAGCGGCGTCGCGGCAGACGGAGAGCCGGCAATCTTAATGCCGTAATGCAGAGCGCGCGTGACCAGCTCGTCGTCGGAGAGCACTTTGTCCCAGTCATGGATCAGACCGGCGGCAGCGGCATCAAAGCGGTCGACGCCGTAGACCTCGGCCAGATGAAGTGCGGTCTCGGCAACACCCAGCGAATGCACATAGCGCTTGCGCTTATCCTTCATGCGAACATCGAGCAGCTCTTGAATGCGCTTGAGCAGCGCGCGCTCATCGCCCTCAAACTGATCCTCTACCGACAACGTAGACCCCCATCACTCAAAATCTTCTTGGCCCAAATCGGCATATAGCCTGCGTTTGCGAATGTAGCCGAGCACGGACTCGCTCGTAAGATAGCGCACGCTCATACCGCGGGCAACACGCTTGCGAATGTTCGTCGAGCTGATCGCCAGCGCCGGAATCTGAATATAGCGCACGTCGAACGGCAGCCCCGACTCTTTGATTCGGGCACGCGCCGTATCGATATCAAAGCCCGGTCGCGTCGCCGCAATAAAGGTAGCAAGCTCAGCAATTCGTTCGGCATCATGCCAGGTCACAATATCGATAATCGCGTCGGCGCCCGTAATAAAGTAGAGCTTTACCTGCGGCGGGTAAAAGTCGCGAAGGGCATGAAGCGTATCGGCCGTATAGGTTACGCCCGGACGGTCGATCTCGAACCGGCTCGCCAAAAAGGCCGGGTTCGCGGCGGTGGCGAGGACCGTCATGGCATAACGGTCCTCGGCAGGCGTCACCGGCTTGTCAAGCTTAAAGGCAGGAGAGCCCGCCGGCATAAAGAGCACAGCGTCCAAGTCGAGCGACTCGCGTGCCTGCTCGGCAGTCACCAAGTGCCCGTAATGAATCGGGTCGAATGTGCCGCCCATAATGCCGAGCCTAAACTCCCGCCCGTCCTCTAGAGGAAGCTCGGGCAGACCGATTCCACCGCGCAGCGACATGGCTTACTCGCCCTCCGAGGTCTCGGCATCGCCCGCGGCATCCGCCGCATCGACAACCTCGACGCCCTCATCCGCAGCATCGGCCACGTCAATGGCTTCAACGGCAACGTCCTCGCCAGCATCCTCGAGCTCCTCGTATTCCGAGAAGTCCTCGGCACCCTCAAAGTCAAAGGCGCGCTGGCAAATGCGGACCTCGTCGCCCGCACGGCAACCGGCCTTCTCGAGGGCATCGTCAACACCCATACGCGCAAACTTATGCTGCAGGTAAATGACGGCTTCCTCGTTTTCCCAGTCGGTCTGGATGACCATGCGCTCGATGGCACGACCGACCACGCGGAAGGCACCGGGCTCTTCCTGGACAATGCGGAAACGCTTCTCGCGCTGCAGGCGGCGGCGCTCCCATTCATCGTCGCGCAGAACGACCGGCTCATCGGAGACAGCCAACTCGGCGCGCAGCTTAGCCACCTGCTCGCCCACGGCAAGCATCAGCGTGTTGAGGCCGGCGCCCGTCACGGCAGACACGGCAAAGAACATATGTCCATCGTCGAGCGCTGCGCGCTTGAGGTCGGCAATCTTATCGGCCGTGCCCGGCGCGTCGCACTTGTTGGCAACAACGATCTGCGGACGCTCCGAAAGCTCGGCGCCATACTGCTCGAGCTCGCGGTTGATGATGCGATAGTCCTCGACCGGATCGCGATCCTCAAAACCACCCGTCATGTCGACGACATGCATGATTAGGGCCGTACGCTCAATGTGGCGCAGGAACTGGTGACCCAGGCCCTTGCCCTCGCTCGCGCCCTCGATGAGACCGGGGACGTCGGCAACGACGTAAGAATATTCGCCGGCACGCACCATGCCGAGGTTCGGCACGAGCGTGGTAAACGGGTAGTCAGCAATCTTGGGACGGGCGGCACTCATGCGCGCGATGAGCGATGACTTACCCACGGAGGGAAAGCCCACGAGCGCGGCATCGGCCATAAGCTTCATCTCGAGCTCGATCCAGTGCTCCTCGGCCGGTTCGCCCAACTGGGCAAAGGCCGGAGCGCGACGCACCGACGTCACAAAGTGCGTGTTGCCCAGACCGCCGGCACCGCCGGGTGCCACGACGACGCGCTCGCCGTCGTGCACCAGGTCGGCAATCTCAAACATCGGGGTCTGCGTCTCGGGATCGAGCTCGCGCACCACGGTACCCATAGGGACCTTGAGAATCAGGTCCTCGCCGCTCTTGCCGTTACGACGGGCACCCTGCCCGTGCGTGCCGCGCTCGGCGCGAAAGTGATGCTTAAAGCGGTAATCGATCAGCGAAGACAGCTGAGCATCGGCCTGGATGACGACATTGCCGCCACGACCGCCGTCGCCGCCATCGGGGCCGCCCTTGGGGACAAATGCCTCGCGCCTAAACGACATGCATCCGGCTCCGCCGTCGCCGCCGCACACGTTAATGCGGCTGATATCGGTGAACTGTGACAACAGAATCGCCTCCTACAAAAAAGAGGGAGACCCTTGAATCCTAAAACTCAAGTGCCTCCCACATATGTGCTCTATGAAGGGTGAATTACGCGTTCGCGAGCGGGCGTACGCTGACCCTGTGCTTGATACCCTTGTGGAACTCAACGGTACCGTCGACCAGCGCGAACAGCGTGTCGTCCTTACCACGGCCAACGTTCTCACCCGGGTGGATGTGCGTGCCGTGCTGACGGACGAGAATCGTGCCCGTGGTTACCGTCTGGCCGGCATAGCGCTTCGTGCCAAGGCGCTGACCGCGGGAGTCACGGCCATTACGGGAGGAACCGAGTCCTTTTTTGTGTGCCATTGTGTATACCTACTCTTTCGTTACGAGTGTAATCTACTCGGCGACGGGAGCCTCGGCAACAGCCTCAGCCTCTGCCTTGACAGCCTTCTTGGCGCGGGAGGTAGCCTGAACCTTCACGATCTTCAGCTTGGTGAGCTGCTGACGGTGACCCTTCAGACGACGATAGCGCTTGCGCTTGTGGAACTTGAAGACCAGCTGCTTCTCGCCCTTGAACTGCTCAACGATCTGAGCGGTAACCTTGGCCTTGGCCAGCTTGTCGGGATCGGTGACGATCTTCTTACCATCGTTGAGGAAGATAACCGGCAGGGTGACCTTGTCGCCCTCATTGCCCTCGATCTTCTCGACGGTGATGACATCGTCGGTGGCGACCTTGTACTGCTTGCCGCCCGTGTTAACGATTGCGTACATGTTTACTTGCCCTTCATGCATCAGTTAGTGCAACAGCCGAATATAGTAGCAGGCGAAAATACCCCCGTCAACGAGTATGTGGAGCAAATCCACAAGTTCGCACAGGTATGGGGCTGACGAGTCGGCCCTCGTCGTCCTCGCATGCTTGATTCTGACGCTCGACATCGTAGGAGCAGATGGTCACGAGGTCTTGCATACCGGTGGAAACAATAGGTGCATCCACGCCCGGGGTCAAGCCCTGCAACAAAACATCAGCAGCGGAAAGCAAAATGTCCGGACGCATGGAGCCCTCGTTGTCGGCATGGGTGTCGAGCATGAGGACCAGATGGTCCTCATGCTCCCCCGCCGTGAGCTCATAGCCCACGAGCGTGTGATCCAAATCCAAGCGCTTGCTCTTTTTTCCGCGCGCGTAGTCGATGCCATGGTCCGCGCGCAGCGTGTCGAG
This sequence comes from Collinsella aerofaciens, assembly GCF_015553355.1. GTDB lineage: Bacteria > Actinomycetota > Coriobacteriia > Coriobacteriales > Coriobacteriaceae > Collinsella > Collinsella aerofaciens_V. The sequence continues at coordinate 29,114 of NZ_JADNGN010000004.1, read as the reverse complement.
CGCACGACGCACCTCGTCGGCGCTTACGGGCGCCTCGGGATCCAAGTGCAGGTCGATGCGATACGACAGGCGCGTGAGCTGCGCCGTCAACGCCGGCGTGCGCACGTCGATGTACGCCGCCTCGATGGGCGCCAGATCGGCCGGAGACGCCGCAGCCAGGCGCCCAAACGCCTCGTCGAGCGCCACGAACTCGGTCATAAACAGGTCATACCACTCGCAGGTCGACGACGTACCCACCGGTAGCGCCGAAGAGAAGCCCACGCGCATGTGCGGAGAAAAGCCCTGCGTGACGGCATAGGGAAGTCCCGCACGGCGCACGATGCGCTCAATGGTATGGATCACTTCGAGATGGCCCAGGTACTTAAGGCGATCGCGCTTGCAATAGCGAACACGAAGTCTAAAGAGCGAGGGGTTGTCGGTCAGGCGCTCACTCATGCGCGATCACCCATCAATACATTCTTGGCGTGGAGCGTGGGGCAGATCCCGCAGCCGGTGCACGACGTGCGGGTGCAGTCGGGAGTCGTGACGCCCTCGAGCGAGCGACGGTACTCGCGCTCGAGGAAGCCGCGCGTACAGCCAGGGCTCACATGCTCCCACGGCAGGCGCCAATCCAACTCGTAGGGCAGGTGCACGAGCTCATTGAGGTCGATGCCGTTTTTGGCAGCAGCTTCCTTCCAGTTATCGAGCGAGAAATGCTCTACCCAGGCGTCAAAGCGAGAGCCCGAGCGCCAAGCGTCGATGATGACGGGCGTCATGTCACGACCGGCGCGGGACAGCGCAGCCTCGATGAGCGAGGTCTCGGCATCGTGGTAATGAACGCGGACGGCACGGTTGCGAACGCTCGTGATGAGCAGCTTCTGGCGACGCTTGACGTCGTCGTAGTCGAGCTGCGGGCACCACTGGAACGGCGTGGCAGCCTTAGGGATAAAGACCGAAACCGAGATCGACACCGAGATCGAGCCGCGACGAGCCTTGGGCACCACGGAACGACCGAGCTCCAGCACGTGATCGGCCAGATTGGCGATGGCCACGATGTCCTCGTCGCGCTCGCCGGGAAGGCCCATCATAAAGTAGAGCTTCATGCGGTTCCAGCCGGCCTCGAAGGCCGCCTTGGCCGCACGGTCCAGGTCCTCCTCGGTCACGTTCTTGTTAATGATGTCGCGCATGCGCTGGCTACCGGCCTCGGGCGCGAACGTCAGGCCGCCCTTCTTTTCGCCGGCAACCGACTCGGCCATATCCACGCCAAACGAATCCAGGCGCTGCGACGGAATAGACACGCGAATACCCGTATCCTCCAGGCGACGGTTGAGCCTGCCGAGCACGTCGCGAATGCAGGAGTGGTCGGTCGTGGAGAGCGAGGTCAGCGACACCTCGTCATAGCCGGTCTTTTCCAGACCCTGAATCACCGACGAGACGATCTGGTCGGCCGAGCGCTCGCGCACCGGACGATACGTCATGCCAGCCTGGCAAAAACGACAGCCGCGGGCGCAGCCGCGCAGGATCTCGATAGACAGGCGGTCGTGAACCAGCTGCGCATAGGGCACGCACGACTGCGACAGCGGATTCGTGGCGCCGAAATCCTCGACGACGCGCTTGTAGACCACGGTCGGCGCATCCTTGCCTTCACGCGGCACGGTGTAGCCATGCGGCGAGCAGGGCTCGTCGTGACGAACCTCATAGAGCGATGGCACGTAGTTGCCGGCAATGGATGCAAGCTGCTCGACAATCTGCGCGCGCGGGACCCCTTCGTCACGCAGGCGGCGATGCAGCTGGCAGGTCTCGAGCAGCGATTCCTCGCCCTCACCGATGAGGATGGCATCGAAGAAGGCCGCGTACGGCTCGGGGTTGTACACCGAGGGGCCGCCGGCGATGATGATAGGGTCGTCTTCGCCTCGGTCGGCCGCCAACAGTGGAATGCCAGCGAGGTCGAGTGCCTCGAGGAAGTTCGTCACCGCCATCTCGTGCGGCACATGGAGACCGACGATATCAAACGAAGCGACGGGGGCAGCACCCTCGAGCGAGAGCAGCGGAATGCCTGCCTCGCGCATGGCGTCACCCATATCGGGCCACGGCACATAGCCACGCTCGCAGGAGATGCCCTCGGCCTGGTTAAGGATGTTGTAGAGGATGGCGATACCCTGGTTGGGCAGACCGACCTCGTACACATCCGGATAGATCAGGCAGCAACGGTAGTCGGCATCGGCCTTGGAAAGCGTGCCCCACTCGTGATCGATATAGCGACTCGGCTTCTCGACCTTGGCGAGCAACGGCTCAATTAAATGAAAACAGTCTTGGTATGCAACGCGCAACGGAAAACCCCTAAGCAGCGAGATCTGATGCGTCCTGATAGGACGCCATAGGACGGGTAGCGCCCGCGACCGTGGTCACCAGATCGCGAACGCGGGAGAACGTGGCAGTGACCACCTCGTTGGCACGGCTGTAGTCGACATCGCGCTCGTAGAGCGAAACGAGCGCACGGCCCATGCCATAGGTGCCCGCGGCAGCAGTGAGCGCCTTGACGGCAAACCCAATATGCGGCGTCTGCTTGACAAGTGCGCGGGTGACCGCTCGGATCACAAGACCGCCGGCAAGCACGCCCGCGACCTCGTAGCCGCGCTCAGGCTTAATGCCGCGTCCAAAGACGGCAGCGAGCTCAAAGAGCATGCCCACCTGCGCCAGCGCCATAACGGGATAATCGGCGCCCGGCAAAAACACCAGCGCACCGGTCGCCATATTGGTGAGCGCGCACGAGGTGATGATACGATTGGCCGCAGCGATGCGCATGAAGGCAAAGTTCGCCGCAAAAGCCGTTTCCTTGTCGGTGCGATCGAGAATCCAGCGGGCAAGCGTCTCGAGCAGATACGTCTTATCGGTTGCCGCTACCACGCCGAGCATGGGCGTAGACTCCTCGATAAACGGCACCTCCACAGCAGACTCGGCAAGCACGCACACGGGCGCGCCGGCGATCACGAGCTCCTGCACGGCACTCTCCAAGCGGTCGGAACCACACGAGAGCACCAGCACCACATCGGTATCGGTCTTTGGAGCAATTCGCTCCTCCCCCAGACGCTCGACGCGCACAATGCCCGAGGTCGTCTGCGGCACAAAGGCGTCACGCACCGTCTCGGCCAGAAAGCGCGAGGCGGACGAATCCAGATAGACCGAGACGCGCACAGGTGTATCGGAATCCTTCTTAACGGACGCGCCCATCTTAAAAGCGCGGGTCAGCTTATCTACGGGAATTTTCATGGCAAACCCCTCCAGCGGTTACGCGGCGCCCGAACGATGCCGCCATATGGATTGTACGATACCCACCGTCAGCAGCTGAATCATCATCGAAGACGAACCGAAGCTAATAAATGGGAGCGGAATACCGGTAATCGGCATCACGCCGATGCACATGCCGATGTTTTCGAAGGTCTGGAACGCCCACATGCCAACGATGCCCACACACGAAAGACGCAAAAACAGCGACTCACACTTAAAGGCGACGCGAATCGTCGAAAAGATCAGCAGCACGTAGAGGCACAGGAGCAAAAAAGAACCGCAAAAACCAAAGGTCTCGGACAGGAAGGCGAAGACGAAGTCGGTGTGGAACTCAGGCAGAAAGCCGCCGGCCGACTGCGTCGCATGGCCCAAACCCTTACCAAAGAAGCCGCCCGAGCCAACGGCGATAAGCGACTGCTGCAGGTTGTAGGCATCGTCCGAATCGGCATTATCGGGGTCGATAAAGACCGTCAGACGGTTCATCTGATACTGCTTGATGAGCACATCGTGGCCGAGCAACGAATCAAAGACCGAATCGAGCGCCAGAACGAGGGCCACCAAGCCCACGAGCAGGGCCAGAGTCGACAGCACCCATTCGCGGCGTGCACCGCTCATGCAGATGACGATGGCGCCCGAAACAAGCACGACCAGGCCCGAGCCCAGGTCGCCCATGGCAACGACGGCCAAAAACGGAATGGACAGCATGCCGCAGAGCTTGACGTAGTCGCGAACGGTATCGATGCGACCGTTATATTGCGAGCCAAGCGTAGCAATAAAGAAGATGGTGATGAGCTTGGCAAGCTCAACCGGCTGGAATGTCAAGCCGATACCGGGAATCTTGATCCAGCCCGTCATGCCCAGACCGCCCGTATAGGACAGGCCCGGAATCTTGGGCGAGAAGATCACGATCAGGTCGATGACGAGCAACGCCGTCGAGAAATTGGAAATACCGCGCAAGTCGGTACGCCAGACCAACACCGCCAGCACCGCCCCGATGCCGATTCCCAGCAGATGGCGTGAGAACGAGGCATCGGCCTTAAACTGCGAAGCCGACCAGATGATGATGGCACCGTAGGCGACGAGCGCCACAGTAGCCACGAGCACACCGATATGCACCTTTTGGCGAAACGTGCCGCGCGAGGCCGAAAGTTGCTTGTTGACGCGGTCCAGGCTGCTGCGAGAGCCGGTCTTGGTTGAACGGAACAGATCCGCCGGAGAAAAATCCATCGCAACCTCCTATCGAACCGAAGAATCGCCCGAGGCCGAAGAGGTATCGGGCTCGTCATAAATCACGCCGAGCACGTCGCGCACGACATGCATCGCGGTATCTGAGCCGCCGCCGCCCTGCTCCAGGACAGTAGCGATGACATACTTGGGGTCATCGGCCGGCGCATAGGCGCAGAACCACGCGTATTCGTCCTCGCCACTTTTCTCGCCCGTGCCCGACTTGCCGTATACCTGCGGCGTCAGGGTGCCAAAGTGCGCCGCCAGGGACGTCGATGCCGTGTAAATCACGTCGTGCATACCGTTGCGAACAAGAGCCAAATCCGAATCGCTGTTGATCTTGGCCTCCAGGCGCTTCTTCTTGCCCTTGCCGTTGTACTTATAGGCATCGCCGTCGCCATCGCGCGACACGGCAGACAAAAACACGTGAGGCACGTACTGTTTGCCGCCGTTGGCAAGACCCATATAGGCGCACGCCATCTGCAGGGGCGTCACCAGGATATCGCCCTGGCCGATGGCGATGTTGGTCATATCGCCGGCATTCCACTTGCGGTCCTCGGCAGAGGCGTCGGTGAAGTACGACTCTTTCCACTCGGCATCGGGAATACGGCCCGCGCCCTCACTCGGCAGATCGATACCGCAGGTCTTGCCTAGGCCCCAGCGACGAAAGACCTCCTGCAAGCCCTCGGGATGTTGCTCGTCATAAAAGAACGCCTTACCCATGTCGTAGAAGACGGGGTCGCACGAGTTGGCGATACCCGACTGCAGCGTCATGGTGCCGTGGCCAGACGTCAGCCAGCAGCGCTTGCCCCAAGCCTTGCCCAGACCCGTCCAATAACCCGTGCAGTTGGTTGTCTGCGTTGAAGTGTAGGTTCCAAACTCAAGACCGGCCAGTGCCGAGAGCGGCTTGATGGTCGAGGCCGACATGTACTGTCCGCTAATGGCGCGGTTGAGCAGCGGGTGCGAACCCTTGTCATCATTGAGCTCGGTCCACACGTCATTTGAGACGCCGCCGATAAAGACGGACGGATCGAACTTGGGCTGGCTCGCCATGCCCAGGATCTCGCCATTGTTGGGATCGAGACACACCACAGCGCCGTTGCCGGCATTGCTGTAGCCAGTGGTCTTGGCAAGCTCGATAGCGCTCGCCAGCGCCGTCTCACAGGCCTGTTGGATCTTAAGGTCGAGCGTGAGCTTAATGTCGGAGCCGGCCTTCGCGGGCACGGCGCCGGCCTGACCGGTCACATTGCCCGAGGCATCGACCTTGACGGTCTGCTCGCCACGAATACCCTGCAGCAGGTTTTCGTAGTAGCTCTCAACGCCCGCCTGGCCCACGATATCGCCCGACTGGTACGTAATCTTGCCAGCAGAAGCATCATCATCGCCAGAGGTTTTCTTATTCTGGGCCTCGAGCTGCTCGGAGGTAATCGTGCCGGTATAGCCCAAGATATGGCATGCCGTCTCGCCGTATGGATACTGGCGCTCGGTACGCTCGGCAATCTTGACGCCCGGGAACTCGCCGGCGTGTTCCTTGATATAGGCAACCGTGGAGCGACGGACGTCCGTCGCGATGGTATGCAGGCTCTGAGCGCCCTCTGTATTGTCCTGAATATTGCGAAGGACCGCCACATAAGGCATTCCAAGCACGTTGGCAAGATGGCGAACCAGAACCTCATCCTCGGCAAGGTCGCGGTAGGCCACGACAGCAAGTGAGGGACGGTTCTGGACAAGCGCCACGCCATTGCGGTCGAGGATGCGGCCGCGCACAGCGGGTGTGGTAACGGTGCGAGTCTGATTACTATTGGCCTGCTTCTCGTAATAGTCCGACGAGACCATCTGCATGCCCCACAGCTTGACGGCAAGTGCCGCAAACATCGCGCCCACACCCGTGGTGAGGATGGAAAAGCGGCCCTTAAAGGCGGTCGCCGCGGTATTGCCCTCGCCCTCGGTGGCGCGCGGGGCCGTTCCATGCTGTGTATCGTAGGTAAAACGGGAATCGCCTCGACGCATGATGACCAGCGCGACCACGATGGCCACAACCAGCACGATACCGGCGATAATAACCGTCATCTGGGAAGACATCTACGGGCCTCCCCTATTTGAGCTTGCGGGTCTTGGGCTTAAAGCGCATACCCGTCTGGCGTCCGCCACGTGCGGAGAATCCATAGCCGGACTGCGGCACGACGCCGGACATCAAAAACGGAATGGCAACCAGACCCGTCAGGATCGAGGACGGCAGCGCATGGCCGAAGATCGCCACGACAAAGCTCGTCTCCAAACCCATAAACAGCAAGATGATGCTGTAGATCACATTAATGACGAGCGCAAAGGCGCCCACGGTGACGCCGCGCGCACTCGGGGTACCGCCCGTCTGACCGACGGCGCTGTGCACCAGGGCAAAAGAACCCACGGTCAGCAGGAGCGACATAACGCCCACCGGCACGGCAGCGGACAGGTCATAAAACAAGCCGCTGCAAAAACCGCACACGACGGCACGGGTCGGGTCGCCCGAGAACACGCTTAGGCACACCAGGATAATCATGAAGTTGACGCGACCTCCCGCAATGGAGATCTGCGGTGCCAGGCCTGCCTGCAGCAGCACACACACAATGGCGGCGATTACAAACGTGCGGGAGCTCATCCCCTGCTCGTGTAGATCCATGGACATGCCCCCTATTCGCTCGAGCCAGAATCGGTCGTCTCGGACGTGTCGGAACTGTCATCCGAGCTCTCGTCCTTCGTCTTGGTCGCAGCATCGCGCGACGTTCCCTGCGGCGTGCTGTTGGCCGTGCTCACGTCCTCATCCGAGGCCGACTGTTCGTCGGTCAGCGAGGTGATGACCAGCACTTCCTCGTTGTTCTCGGCCGTGGTCTGAGCGCGCACCACAATGGTGTAGTACACGTCGTTTGCCGATTTCTCAACCGACGAGACGGTGCCAAGCGGAAGGCCCTTGGGGAACACGCCACCGATGCCAGAGGTCACGATGATATCGCCAACCTTAACATCGGAGTCGACGCTCACGTATTCAAGACGCAGCGTGCCGTCAGCCTGACCCTGCAGCATGCCCTGGGCGCGCGTGTCCTGCACCATAGCGGACACGCCCGAGTTCTCGTCGCCAATCAGGCGCACGGTGGACGTCTTGGCCGAGACTTCGATGATCTGGCCGATAACACCGGCCGAACTCGTCACAGGCATGTTGATGGTAAGGCCGTCGGCAGAGCCCTTGTCGATGGTTACGGTCGAGGTCCAGGCATCGCCCGAGGCACCAACGATACGAGCAGCGGTCGATTTGAGGTTGTAGGTCGACTGCAGCCCGACCAGCCCCTCCAGACGCTCGGCGGTCTTTTGAGCCTCGGAGAGCTCAGCAACCTTAGAGGTCAGCTCCTCGTTTTGCTTCTTGAGCTCGTCGAGCGTGTCCTGCGACGCCGTAAGGTTAGAGAACACGTTGCCAATGACATTGAAAGGAGCCGCCACAGCCGAACCCACAAAGCGCACCGGCGAGGTAATCGTCGTTACGCCCGAACGCACGGCATGAATCGGTCCCGCCTCGCCCTCGCGGATGTAAAACGTGAGCAGCAACACCGAAATCAGGCTGAAAACAATCAACGGGCGCATACCCGTTGATTGTCGCTTGGTATTCAGATTTGTGGAGAAACCCGAAGATCGTGCCAAATGGAATCCACCTTTTGGAAATTAAGCATTGGTCTGGACGAAGCCACCATCAAACGCATTGGCCTCGAGCACGCGGGCACAGCCGTTAACGACGTTATCGAGCGCCGTGGGGCTGACGTTGACCGAAACACCGGTCTCATCGCGCAGGCGTACGTCGAGACCGCGTAGCAGAGCGCCACCACCGGTCAGCAAAATGCCGTAGTACATAAGGTCAGAGGCAAGATCGGGAGGCGTAGCGTCGAGGGCGTCCTTGACGGCCTTGGCCATCTCGTCGAGCGGCTTGTTGAGCGCGCGACGGATCTCCTCGCTCTCGATGCGCACAGTCTTGGGCAGACCGGTGATCACGTCGCGGCCGTTGACCTCGACGTCGAGCTCGTCCTTGAGCGGCACGGCGGAGCCGACCTTGATCTTGATGTCCTCTGCCGTACGCTCGCCGATGGCCAGGTTATAGGCATCGCGAACGTGCGTGAGGATGGCCTGATCGAACTCGTCACCGGCAATACGGATGGACTGCGAGACGACGATGCCTCCCATGGCGATAACGGCAACCTCGGTGGTACCGCCACCGATGTCGATGACCATGGAGCCGGTGGGTTCCTCGACGGGCAGATCGGCGCCGATAGCGGCGGCCATAGGCTCTTCGATCAGATAGGCCTGGCGAGCGCCGGCCTGGATCGTGGCCTCAAAGACGGCACGCTTCTCGACCGACGTGACGCCGGAGGGAACGCAGACGACAACGCGCGGACGCGGGGTCCACGGATAGCGCTTCTCGGAAGCCTTGTCGATAAAGTAGCGAAGCATGGCTTCGGTAACATCGAAGTCGGCGATGACGCCGTCCTTCAGGGGACGAACGGCCACGATGTTGCCGGGCGTACGGCCAAGCATGCGCTTTGCCTCGATACCGACCGCCAGGATGCGCTCGTCGTTCTTGTCGATGGCGACGACGGAGGGCTCACGAATGACGATGCCCTTGCCGCGCACGGAGACAAGCGTATTTGCGGTGCCGAGGTCGATGGCAAGATCGCCCGCATAGCTACCGAAGAACATATCCATCAAAGAAAACAACGCAACTCCTGATGTGTTGGATGATTGCTGGAAAACTACTAGCTCATCATACTAGCGCAAGCCCGGCACCTCACTTGCGGTGAAGCGCCGGGCAAAGCTAAATCTCATAAGGTCACTACTGGTTGTCAGCAGCCGAGAAATCCATATCGAGCGAGGAAACGGCCCAGCCGATATGGTTGTCGGAGCGCACGAATTTGACGGTGTACTCCTGCTCGCCGCCCTTGGACAGCGATGCCTTCACCTTAGCGGTCGTCTCGGTCATGGACTGATCCATGCCCTCGACGGACACGGTGGCGCCCTGCGGAATCGAAGAGATGATCATCGACTTGGCGTCCTCGGACAGACTCGAGGCCAGGCAAGACTCGGCCTTTGCGGTGTCACCGTCCCCGGCAGCCTGGAACAGATCGGAAACGACAGACTCCTGAGACGGGAAGCCAAAGCCGCGCGTGTAGGCAAAGCCCAGACCGCCCGCGGCGATCAAAATGAGCAGAAGCAGCACGATGAAGACTTTGAGACCCGTGTGGCGATGGCGACGACGGACCTTGGCCTGCTTACGATCCTGACGGTCCTGCTGGACCATCTCGGACTCGGACAGCGTAAAGAAGCCGGTGTCCGAGGGATCGGGCATAAACTGACCGGTCGCGCCCGTAGGATCGAGCGGATCGACGGCAGGAGCGTCCATCGCGGGCGTCGGAGCCGTGGCCATAGCCGTCTGGGCAGACAGCGCGGCAAGCGAATCGTGCACGCGGGCAAGCTCATCGGCCTGCTCGGAGGTGAGCTGGTAGATGCCATCTGCAGTAGCGGCGTTAAAGGCGTCGAGTGCGTCGGAGGGACGGCCGGCGGCAGAAAGCGCCTGACCCATGCCGGCGTTGAGCGCACGCGTGTCGTCGCGGGGGCCGGCAAAGTCGATAGCCGTGCGGTAGGTCTCCACGGCATCCGCCGGACGGCCAAGCTTAATGAAGCAACGACCAAGCTCGCCCAGTGCGGCGGCAGGAGCCGGATTGGCGCCGTCGATGGCAGCCTGACGGAAGGCAGTACCCGCGTTGGCATAGTCGCCCGACTGGAACAGCGCGTTACCCAGGCCCAGATAGGCCTTGAACGGCGTGGCATAGGAAGCATCCTGCGTAGCAGCAGAGAACGCCTGGGCGGCCGTCGTGTAGTCGCCCACGGCGGCGAGTGCCTTGCCGCGGTTGGTGAGCAGCGCGCCGCGCTTGCCGTAGGTGCCGTCATTGAGGGCAGCGGCGTAGGCCTCGGCGGCCTCGGCATACATGCCCAGGTGCATCAAGGCGTTGCCACGAAGGTGATCGGCCTCGCCCATAATCTCATCGGGAGTTTTTGCCGCCCCAAGCATCTGGGCTGCAGCGGAAAAATCACCCGCGCGGTAAGCGGCGCGGCCCTGTTGGATCAGCTGGCTATTCAAGGAAGTCCCCTTTACTCGTGAACGATCTCGACATGGACGATCTCGTCGCCGGCACGCAGCTGCGAAATCACATCGAGACCCTCGACCGTGGTACCAAAGACGGTGTAACCGGAATCGAGGTTATGCTGGGCACCCAGGCAGAAGTAGAACTGCGAACCCGCGGAATCGGGGTCCATGGAGCGTGCCATGGCAAGGGCACCATCGACATGGCTGTTGCGCGGATTGGTGGCAAACTCGCCCTTGATGCAGTAGCCGGGACCACCGGTACCGGGCATGCCGTCAGGGCCCTCAAGACCGGCAGCGACGTCGGCGCCGGACATATCGCGGGTATTGGGGTCGCCGCCCTGAATGACAAAGCCGGGCACATAGCGATGGAACTTAAGGCCATCATAGAAACCCATCGTGGAAAGCTCGCAGAAGTTCGCGACATGAATGGGAGCGCCCTCACCGTCAAACTTGACCTTGATGGTACCCTTCGACGTCTCGATAACGGCGCACTCGTCGCCGGCAAGCTGATACTCGGGCGTGTAGAGCTCTTTCTTAAAACCAAACATGTGGTTCCTTCCTCGTGCGTTTAAAGCATATTTGTACGAATTGTAGCAATAAGCATGCGCTTACATCAATTGCGCACGTAGGTTATGCCGACTATGGCGAACTAATTTTAGGAACGCTGCTGCGGCTTCCAGGAGCCCACATTGGCGTCGTACTGGTTCAGCGCGCTGTTGCCGCTCTGCGCGATGGGCGCCAGGATCTCGCTTTGGTGGGAACTCATCGACTCACCATCAGGAATGGCCAGCGAGATATCCCAGCTCTGGCAGATCACGTCGACACGCTCGTACATCCACTCGGCAAGCTGCTTTAAGTGGGCGATGTCGTCCGCATAGACCGTATCGTCCTGATACTTAAGGTTGTTGAGCTCATCTTGCGTCTTTTTGATCTGGTCGCGCAGGGCGTAGGCACTCTGCGACAGCTCCTGACGGGTGGACAGCGGCGTTCGGAGATAACCGTTGTTAAAGGAATCGATGACCTCGCCGATCTGGTCCTCGTCACCGTAGGACACGATGGTCTGATACAGACCGTCGAGCCTGGTATAGAGCCGATCATCGGTCAGCACGGTTTCTTCCTGGACCACCTCGGCAGAATCGTCTTGCTTGGTATCGTCCTCAGTCGCCTCGCCCTTTTGGCGCGTGGGGAAGGTCGTCTGCGCAGCCTGGCCAAACTGGTCGTAGAAGGCAGGCATGACACCCATGGGATCGGCCGTCACGAACCAATAGGCACCGCCGCAAACGACGGCAAGGACCGCGATGACGATGAGCGGCTTGGGGATATGACGCTTGTGCTTGTGATAGGCGTCCTCGTCGGGATGCACCTTGCGCTTGGGTTTTTGAGCATCGTCATGCAGGGAAACGGGCGTGGGAATATCGACCTTGGGGATACCGAAATCCTTATCGAAAGCCGGCAGCACGCAGGTCTCGTTAGGATCGGCGGCGTCCGAAAGAACCGCGGCAGCCGAGGCGGGCGCATGAGGCACCTCGGTATCGATCTGCTCTTGCGTTAGGCGCGGAAAGCCCGCTGTGCGGCCCGCTGCCAGGTCGGATGCGGCCGCGTCCTCGGAGAGGATACCCGGAGCAGGGCGTCCGCATTTTGGGCACGTGCGATCATGCGGAGAAAGACGGGCACCGCAGCCCTCACAGAACACGAACTCGGTGTGCTCGGGACCATCGCCCGGACCCACATAGGCGTTGCAGTAGGGGCAAAACGAGGCGCCGTCCTCGATAGTCTTAAGGCAATGCGGGCAGATCACGGCATCCTCTTTTCGAAGCAATTCAAACAATCGAGGTTAGAGCATAACATCGCCACGGCCCCACAGGAACAAGGCACCAATTCAACATCGGCAGGGCGCGTAGCTACTTCTTCTTTTTGCTTGGCATCGAGACTTTGATGCCTTGGGCGGACTTGGTCACGCGAGAGCGCTTGGCTCCGGTACCCTTCTTTTTCTTGGGCTGGGCCTGAGCCACGCCCTCGAGTGCACGGGCCTCGGCCTCGCGAGCGGTGCGATCTTCGCGGCGCTGCGCCATGTCGGCGGCGACGCGCTTGGCAAAACGTTCGGCCGTCGAGCCCGTCGAGCTCACCTTGCCGCCACCGCGACCCAGGCGGACGCGCACACCGCGGCCAAAACCAGTTGCGGCACGACGACGACGCGGCTTGAGCGAATCCATCATCGTGGCGAGCTTAAAGAACACCGAGCAGGTAAAGACCACGATGACAGCCAAGATAACCATCTGGCCCATCGACAGGTTGGCAATAGACAGCAGCTCCGGGAATCCGATAACGCCCACCAGGATGCCGGCTACTACAAACACAAAAAGCACCACACGTAGGGGCGTGAGAGGCTGCGAGATGCGCCAGATCAGGCTGACGCTCGCCGCGCACGACGTAAGCAGGCACATCGTAGACAGCGTGAGCTGGCTAAAGCCAAACACGCGCGCCACAAAGATATCGAGCGCCGCAGCCAGAATGACCGCAATCGACGCCGGCAGTGCACGCTTGAGTACATTCGTCAAAAACGCACCCTTCATGCGAGCATTGTTGGGCTCCAGGCCCAACACAAAGCCCGGCGCGCCGATGCAAAAGAAGTTGATGAGTGTCATCTGGATGGGCTCGAAGGGGTACGGCGGCAGCGCAATGCACAGCGCCGCCAGCCCCATCGAGAACAGCGTCTTGGTCAGGAACAGCGAGGCCGAACGCTGCAGGTTGTTGATGGAGCGACGGCCCTCGGCCACCACGGCGGGCATCGAGGCAAAGTCGTTGTCGACGAGTACGATCTCGGCCACATTACGCGCGGCATCGGAGCCGGCCGCCATGGCGACGGAGCAGTCGGCCTCCTTGAGCGCCAGCACGTCGTTGACGCCGTCGCCCGTCATGGCCACGGTGTGCTCGCGGCGCTTGAGCGCCTGCACGAGCTCGCGCTTCTGCTGCGGGGTCACACGACCAAAGACATGGTAGCGGTCCACTGCGGCATCGAGCTTGGCAGGCGTATCGAGCGTCGTGGCGTCCACATAAGCGTCCGCCCCCGGCACGCCCACCACGCGCGCGATCGACGACACCGTACGCGGGTCGTCGCCACTGATCACGTTGAGGGTCACACCCTGCTCGTTAAAGTAGCCGATGGTCTCGGCCGCCGAGGTACGAATCTCGTCGCGGATGGTCACAAAGCCCACGGGCTCGGCCTCGCCCACCATATCGCCATCGGGCGTAAAGCCGTCCACGCGCGCCACCACGAGCACGCGGCAGGTATCGGCAAGCTCGGCGACACGGTTCTCGACCTGCGGAAACACACGATCAGAGAGCACAAACTGCGCCGCACCCATCACATAGGAGCCCTGCGCAAACGACGCGCCGCTCCACTTTTTGGAGGACGAGAACGGAATGACCGACAGCGGCTCAGACACCTCGACCGGGCGATCGGCGTAATAGTTGAGCAGCGCCTGGCAGGTCTCGTTGGCATCGGCCGAAGTCGCACGCGCGACGTTAGCCAGCGCAAAATCGAGCACCGTGGTATCGGCGGGAACGACCGCCTCGTCCGAGCCGGCGCCTAGGCTAACGCCCTCAACCGGCAGCGGATACGTGCCCTCGACCTCCATGCAGCCCGACGTGATGGTGCCCGTCTTGTCCAGGCACAGCACGTCGACGCGAGCGAGCGTCTCGATGCAGTAGAGCTGCTGCGCCAGCACCTTGCGGCGGGCCAGGCGAACCGTGGCGATGGCGAGCACCGACGAGGTCAGCAGCACCAAGCCTTGCGGAATCATGCCCAGCAGGGCGCCCACCGTGGACAGAAGCGCCGACGAAGGCACATGGCCAGCCAACAGCTCGGAGAAGCACCACGAAAGCGCGCTATCGCCCGGGGTTCCCGCGGCATCCCACAGCTCGCTCACACTCGAGGCAAACAACGCCAAACCGAGCGGGATCATGATGATGCTCGCAAAGCGCACGATGGCGTTAAGCGCGTTCATGATCTCGGAATTGACCTTTTTGACGTACTTGGCCTCGTTATTAATTTTGGCCACATAGTTGTCGGCGCCGACATGAATCACGCGGGCGCGCAGCAGGCCCGAGTCGATAAAGCTGCCGCTCATGAGCTCAGAACCGGGCTGTTTCTTAATAAGGTCGCTCTCGCCCGTCAGCAGGCTCTCGTTCACGAGCGCCTCACCCGAAACCACCACGGCGTCAGCGGGAATCTGGTCGCCGCGCCCCAGGCGGATGATGTCGTCGAGCACGATCTGGTCCAAGTCGAGCTCCACCTCGACGCCGTCGCGCACCGCGATGGCCTTCTTGGAGGTCAGCAGCGTGAGCTTATCGACCATCTTCTTGGAACGCATGGACTGAATGACGCCAATAGCGGTATTGAGGAACACCACGAACAGGAACGTCAGATTCTTAAACGAACCGGTCAAAATGACCAGGAACGCCAAGATCACGTTGATCAAATTGAACAGCGTGCAGAGGTTCTCGATGATGAGCTCTTTGACCGACTTGGTCTTGAGCTCCATGTTGCGGTTGATCTTACCGGCGGCGATGCGCTCCTCGACCTCGGCGGTTGAGAGTCCGCGCTCGATATCCGTTGCTGCCATACCACGTCCCATCACGTCGCGTCGGTATAAGAAAAACCGCCCGGACCATGCGAGGTTCGGACGGTCTTACGTTCGATGGTGCCCCATGTTGGATTCGAACCAACGGCCTTCTGCTCCGGAGGCAGACGCTCTAATCCCCTGAGCTAATAGGGCCAACGTTTGGCATTATACCCAAGTGCGCCACGGGCTATCAAAAAAAAAGAAAAAGCTTTGCAATTCCGAGGAAGACGCGGTGCAACGGCCCACTTTAGAAGGCAAAAGCGAGTCAGATAGTATAAACTCTCATGCACCATATATACACGGCTCGCGATGCGGGCCGTTTTTGCAAGGGTTATCCATCGAGGTGAGAGGCACACCATGATTGCAATTCTAAAGCAAAGCGCCAGCGACGAGGCCGTCGGCCATATCGTCAGCTGGATTGAGAAAAAAGGCCTGAAGACCGATGTCTCGCGCGGCGAGAACGAGACCATCATCGGCCTGGTGGGCGATACGACCAAGATCGACCCGTTCCTGCTCGAGTCCATGGATGTCGTCGAGCGCGTGCAGCGCGTCTCCGAGCCTTTTAAGCGTGCCAACCGCAAGTTCCACCCCGAGGACTCCGTCATCGACTGCGGCCACGGCGTCAAGATCGGCGGCGACCAGTTCCAAGTCATCGCCGGCCCCTGCTCCGTCGAGGGCGAGAACCTCATTCGCATCGCACGCCGCGTAAAGGCCGCCGGCGCCACGATGCTGCGCGGCGGTGCCTACAAGCCCCGCACCTCCCCCTACGCCTACCAGGGCATGGGCCCCGCCGGCCTCGACCTGCTGTGCGAGGCGTCTGCCGAGCTCGACATGCCGATCGTCACCGAGATCATGGACCCGCGCGACGTGCAGGTCTTCCTTGACAAGAAGATTGACGTCATGCAGATCGGCGCCCGCAACGCCCAGAACTTCCCCCTGCTCAAGGAGGTCGGCAAGACCCAGACCCCGATTCTGCTCAAGCGCGGCATGTCCGGCACGATCGACGAGCTGCTTATGGCAGCCGAGTACATCATGAGCGAGGGCAACGACAACGTCATCCTGTGCGAGCGCGGTATCCGCACCTTCGAGACCCGCACCCGCAACACCTTCGACCTTAACGCCGTGCCGGTGCTGCACCACCTGTCGCACCTGCCCGTCGTCGCCGACCCCAGCCACGCCACCGGCTACACCCGCTACGTCGAGCCCATGGCGCTCGCCGCGACCGCCTGCGGTGCCAACGGCCTGGAGATCGAGGTCCACGACGAGCCGAGCCGCGCCTGGTCCGACGGCGCCCAGGCCCTCACCCCCGATCAGTTCGACGACACCATGCGCCGCATCCGAGCCATCCGCGAGGTTGTCTGCCAAGAGACCATGGAGTAGCCCATGGGTACGGTGAGAAACGCGCGCGTTAACCAGGGCGGCCCCAAGTGCGCCGGCATCGTCGGCCTTGGCCTCATCGGCGGTAGCTTTGCCCGCGGCTATGCACAGGCGGGCGTCCGCGTGCTGGCCTGGGACCCCGATGACGATGTCATGACGGCCGCCAGCATGGGCACTGTCGCCGGAGAGCTCAACGACAAGACACTCGGCGAATGCGACATCATCGTCCTGGCTTGCTACCCCGAGGCATGCATCGAGTGGCTCGAGACGCACGCCAAGGCGCTCGCCGACGCCACCGACACCGACGCCATCATGGGCCCCGTGGTGATCGACACGGTGGGCGTCAAGGGCATCGTGTGCGAACGTGCCTTTGAGCTTGCCCGCGAGCACGGCTTTTACTTTGTGGGCGCGCACCCCATGGCGGGCACCCAGTTCTCGGGCTACGCTAACTCTCGTGCCGACCTGTTCCAGGGCGCCCCGCTGGTGCTCGTACCGCCCGCGGTAGACGATGCGCTCAAGCTGGAGCTTTTGGGCCAGGTGCGCGAGATGGTGCGCCCCTTGGGCTTTGGCAAGTTCAGCGTGACCAGCGCCGCCGAGCACGACCGCGTCATCGCCTTCACGAGCCAGCTTGCGCACGTGGTATCCAACGCCTACGTCAAAAGCCCCACCGCCCAGGTCCACCACGGCTTTTCGGCCGGTAGCTACCGCGATCTCACCCGCGTGGCGCACCTCAACCCGCAAATGTGGTCCGAGCTCATGATCGACGACGCCGACGCGCTCGCCTTCGAGATCGACCATCTGATCGAGTCGCTTGGCGCCTACAGCCGTGCGCTCAAGAACCGCGACCAGCGCTATCTGGAGAATCTCCTTGCCGAGGGCGACCGCATTAAGCGCGCACTCGACGACGAGGCCTCCCACTAGACCACCTATCACGCCAGGTCGAAAGGACCGAAGCTTATGGCGATTACCATCGATATCGACACCGCACGCCCCTACCAGGTGCATGTTGGCACTTTTTTGCTGGAGCAGGCGGGACCGCTCGTGCGCGCCACTGCCGGCGGCACCAAGGCCGTCATCGTGACGGACACCAACGTAGGCCCGCTCTACCAGATGCCCGTTAAGCAGAGCCTGGAGGCATCAGGCTACGAGGTGAGCATCTGCACCTTCGAGGCCGGCGAGGCCCATAAGCGCGCCGAAACCTATGTTGCCATTTTGGAGTTTGTGGCCGAGCACGAGCTTTCGCGCTCCGACGTGATCGTGGCACTCGGGGGCGGCGTCGTGGGCGATGTGGCGGGCTTTGTGGCCGCGACCTACATGCGCGGCTGCAAGTTTGTGCAGATCCCGACGAGCCTGCTCGCCATGGTGGATTCGTCGGTGGGCGGCAAGACCGCCATCGACCTGGCTGCCGGCAAGAACTTGGCCGGCGCCTTTTGGCAGCCGAGCGTGGTTATCGCCGACGTGGGGTGCCTGGCCACCCTCACGCCCGAGCAGTTCGCCGACGGCTGCGGCGAGGTTGTGAAACACGCCGTGATCGCCGACCCGGAGCTTTTCGCCGAGCTGGAGAAGACCCCGCTCACGCTGGAGCTGCTCAACCGCGATGTGGCCCGCGTAGCGCTCATCATCGCCCGCAATATCGACATCAAGCGCGCCGTGGTCGTCGCCGACGAGCGCGAAACCAACCAGCGCAAGCTCCTCAATTTTGGACACAGCGCCGGACACGCCGTCGAGGCCTGCGAGCACTTTGAGCTCGGACACGGCAACTGCGTTTCGATCGGCATGGGCATCATCACGCGCGCCGCGGCCCTGCACGGCATTTGCGATGCTGCACTGCCCGATCGTATTGAGGAACTCTGCGCCCGCCATGGCCTCAAGACCCGCTGCGACCTAGATGCCGATGCCGTCTTTGCCGAGGCGCTCCACGACAAGAAGCGCGCGGGCGACACCATCGACCTGGTGATTCCGCACGGCATTGGCCGCTGCAGCATCGACCGCATGCCGCTTTCCACCTTCCACGATTTGATTGCCGAGGGCCTCGGCCAGAAGGGAGACGCTTCCGCATGTTAGCCCGCATTACCCCGTCCCCGCTCAAGGGCACCGTTCCCGCCATCGCGTCCAAGTCGATGGCGCATCGCCTGATCATCTGCGCTGCGCTTGCCAACGGCGAGACGCACGTTACCTGCAACACCACCTGCGCCGACATCGAGGCCACGGTGCGTTGCCTCACGGCGCTCGGCGCCCGCATCGAGACCGCCGAGGACGGCTTCCAGGTCCACCCCACTATGAAGAGCGTTGAGTTTGGCCTGCTCAAGGCCCTTACCGGTGGCACGCTCGACTGCGGCGAGAGCGGCTCCACGCTGCGTTTTATGCTGCCTGTCGCCTGTGCGCTGGGTGCGGAGGCCACCTTTGTGGGCCAAGGTCGCCTAGGCGCCCGCCCGCTCTCCCCGCTCTCGGACGAAATCATCGCCGCCGGCTGCGACCTGCAGGGTCTGGGCGGTTTTCCGCTCAAGACGAGCGGCCGCATGCGCCCGGGCACCTTTGTGCTGCCGGGCAACGTGAGCTCGCAGTACATCTCGGGCCTGCTGCTGGCGGCTCCGCTGCTGGTCCAGCCCTCCTGCGTGCAGGTGACCGGCCTCATCGAGAGCCGCCCCTACATCAACCTAACGATCCAGGCCATGAAGGCCTTTGGCGTTGAGGTCAACGTCGAGCGCATTCCCGCCAAGGACGGTCAGCCCGAGGTCACGAACTTCCGCGTGAGCAGTGGCTCGTACCGCACGCCCGGCAGCGTGGCCGTCGAGGGCGACTGGTCCAACGCCGCCTTTTGGTTGTGCGCTGGCGCCATCGGCACCGACCCCATCACCGTGGAGGGCGTGTCGCTGAGCTCCGCGCAGGGCGACCGCAACGTGCTTGCCGCGCTTTCGCGCTTTGGCGCCCGCATCGTGCGCTCCACCAACGCCGCCACCGTGCAGTCCGACAAGCTCGCCGGCTTTGAGATGAGCGCCCACGACATCCCCGACCTGGTGCCCGTTATCTCGGCCGTGGCATCGTTGGCGCAGGGCCGCACGTTCATCCGCGATTGCGCCCGCCTGCGCATCAAGGAATCCGACCGTCTGGCCACTACCACCCGCGAGCTCACCGCGCTGGGCGCACAGGTGCGCATTGCCGGCGACGACCTCATCATCAAGGGTGTCAACGCCTTTACTGGCGGCGAGGTCGATTCGCACAACGACCACCGCATCGCCATGATGGCTGCCATCGCTGCGAGCCGCGCCACTGGCGAAGTTGTGATCCACGGCGCCGAGGCCGTCAACAAGTCCTATCCCGATTTCTTTGACCACTACCGCCTGCTGGGCGGCAAGGTCACGCTCGAGGAGGAATAGCATGTCCTCGACCTTTGGCAACGTCTTGCATCTGAGTATCTTTGGCCAGTCGCACTCCCCCGCTATCGGCTGCTCACTCGACGGCATTCCGGCAGGTATCGCCGTTGACCAGGAGCAGCTGCAGGCCTTTTTGGACCGTCGTGCCCCCGGTCGCGACGAGACCGCAACCAAGCGCCACGAGGCCGACGCCGCGCATATCATTGCCGGCGTGGTCGATGGACATACCACCGGCGCGCCCATTGCCGCGATTATCGAGAACACCAACACGCGCTCCAATGATTACTCCGAGCTGCGCTGCAAGCCCCGTCCCGGACATGCGGACTTCCCCGCGCGCGTGAAGTATCACAACATGCACGATGTTGCTGGTGGCGGGCATTTTTCCGGCCGCCTAACGGCACCCTTATGCATCGCCGGCGGCATTGCGCTACAGGCACTCGAGGCCCGCGGCATTCAGGTCATGGCGCACGTCGCGCAGATCGGCGGCATCTCCGACCTGCCGATGGACGATATGGTCTATCGAGAGGCCGACCGCAAGGCGATCCTTACGAACGACCTGCCGTGCATTGACGCCGCCGCAGCCGGCCGCATGCGCGAGGAGATTCTGGCCGCGCGCGATGAACTCGACAGCATCGGCGGCATCGTGGAGTGCGGCATTTACGGGCTTCCCACGGGCATCGGCGACCCCATGTTCGACGGCATCGAGAACCGCATCGCGCAAATCGCGTTTGGCATTCCCGCCGTAAAGGGCGTGGAGTTTGGCATGGGCTTTGCCGTGGCCGCCATGCGCGGCAGCGAGAACAACGATCCGTATCGCATCGATGCCGAGACCGGCGAGATCGAAGTCGAGTCCAATAACGCCGGCGGCATCCTGGGCGGTATTTCGACCGGCGCGCCCGTCATGTGGCGCATGGCCGTAAAGCCGACGCCCTCAATTGGCCGCGAGCAGCAGACCGTAGACATGGACGCCATGGAAAATGCCGAGCTCTCGGTCCACGGCCGTCACGATCCCTGCATCGTCCCCCGAGCCGTCCCCGTAGCCGAGGCAGCCGCGGCGCTCGCCATCTGGGACGCCCTCCTCGAGGACGCCGCCCAGCGCTAACCAGCCCACCCCGGGCAATGATTCACGAAAGGGGTCCCTATGGACCTTGCTGACATCCGCCAGGCCATCGATGGCATCGACACCACGCTCCTCAACAGCTTTATCGAGCGCATGGACATTGCCACCGAAGTCGCCAAGTCAAAAATCGAGATGGGCAAGGCCGTCTTCGACCCCGCCCGCGAGCGCTCCAAGCTCAACAACCTCGCCAGCCGCGCGCCCGAGCGCTACGAGGCGCAGACCATCACCCTGTTCCGTCTCCTCATGAGCATGAGCAAGGCCGAGCAGCAGCGCTACATCAACGAACTCAAGGGCATCACTGTCTCGCAAAAGGCCCACGCCACGGCTGCAGCCTCCGACACGCCCTTCCCTCAAACTGCCACCGTCGCTTGCCAGGGCGTTGAGGGCGCTTACAGTCAAATCGCCGCGTGCAAGCTCTTCGACGTGCCCGACATCGCGTTTTTCGAGACCTTCGAAGGCGTTATGCGCGCTGTGCGCGACGGCTTCTGCGAGTTTGGCGTGCTGCCCATCGAGAACTCCACCGCCGGCTCGGTCAACGCCGTCTACGACCTGCTCGCCCAGTTCGACTTCCACATCGTGCGCTCGCTTCGCCTCAAGATCGACCACAACTTGCTCGTCAAGCCCGGCACCAAGCTCGCCGACGTGCGCGAGGTCTACAGCCACGGCCAAGCCATTGCCCAGTGCGCCGGCTTTATCGAGAACCACGGCCTGCGCGCCACCAAGTACCCCAACACGGCCATGTCGGCTGAGATGGTCGCCAACTCCGAACGCACCGATGTTGCCGCCATCGCATCGCGCAGCTGTGCCACGCTGTATGGCCTCGAGGTGTTGGAGCCCAATATCCAAGACTCGGACAACAACTACACGCGCTTTGTCGTCATCAGCCGCGAGCCGCGCGTCTACCCCGGCGCTAATCGCACCTCGCTCATGATCACCACGGCCAACGAGCCGGGCGCCCTCTATCGCGTGCTCGAGCGCTTCTACGCACTCAACATCAACCTCATCAAGCTCGAGAGCCGCCCCATCCCCGGCCGCGATTTTGAGTTTATGTTCTACTTTGATCTGGACTGCCCCTTTGGCAGCAAGGCCCTCGACGACCTGCTCGATTCCATCGACGACGTGTGCGAAAGCTTCACCTACTTTGGCAGCTACACGGAGGTGCTCTAGATGACCGATACCGCCGCAACCCGCCCCTACGGAGTGCTGGGCCGCGTGTTGGGCCACAGCTACACCCCAACCATCTACAAAGAGCTCGCTGGGCTCGATTACGTGCGATTTGAGCGCGAGCCCGAGGACCTCGCGGCCTTTATGACGGGCGACGAGTGGGAGGGCACCAACGTGACCATCCCCTACAAGCGCGCCGTCATGGAGTACCTGGACGAGCTGAGCCCGCTCGCCGAGCGCATGGGCAACGTCAACACCATCACGCGCCTGCCCGACGGCCGCCTGCGCGGCGATAACACCGACTACTTCGGTTTTCAGTGCCTGGTCGAGGAGCTGGGCGTAGAGGTTGCCAGTAAGAAGGCCCTCGTGCTCGGCGCCACCGGCGGTGCCGGCACTACGGCCAGCATGGTACTCGACGACCTGGGCGCCATCGTCGTACCCGTGGGTCGCACAAGCGAGGTCAATTACGACAACATCGCGCAGCAATCCGATGCCGCGCTGCTCGTCAACTGCACGCCTGCCGGCATGTTCCCCCACTGCCCCGACGCCCCCTGCACGCTCGAAGGACTCGATGCGCTCGAAGGCGTCATCGACATTGTCTACAACCCCGCCCGCACGGGTCTGATGTTCGAGGCCGAGCGCCGCGGCATCCCCTACATCGGCGGACTGCTGATGCTCGTGGCACAGGCGGCACAGGCCGTCGAGCGCTATACCGGCCAGGTCACCCCGCGCGAGCGCATCCTGGACGTAACGGAGCGCCTGTCGCGCCATGAGCAGAACATCGCCCTGATTGGCATGCCGGGCTCGGGCAAGACCCGCGTGGGCGAGCAGATCGCTAAGCTCACGGGCCGCGAGCACATCGACCTCGATCGCGCCCTCGAGGAGCGCCTGGGCATGCCCTGCGCCGACTTTATCGTCAAGTGCGGCGAGGCGGCCTTCCGCGAGCAGGAGACGGCAGCGCTGGCCGACATCTCCAAGCGCAGCGGCTTGGTGCTCTCCACCGGCGGCGGCGTGGTTACGCGCGACGAGAACTACCCTCTGCTGCACCAAAACAGCCAGATCGTGATGCTCAACCGCAAGCTCGACGAGCTCGCCCACAAGGGCCGCCCCATCACCGCGCGCGACGGCATCGACAAGCTGGCCGAGCAGCGTATGCCGCGCTACCGCGCCTGGGCCGACTACATCATCGACTCACGCGACTGCGCCGCCAACACCGCCCATGCCCTCCTCGACACCCTCCCACCCGCTCTCTAACCAAAACCACCACAAAGGGGACAGGCACCTTTGTGGTGGTTTTTCAACCGCAAAGGAAGCAACCATGAAAGCACTCGTCATCAACGGCCCCAATCTAAACATGCTCGGCATTCGCGAGCCGGGCATCTACGGCAGCGACAACTACGACCGCCTGGTCCAGATTTGCCAGGAAGCGGGCGCCGCACAGGGCTTCGACGAGGTCGAGGTCTTCCAGTCTAACCACGAGGGCAGCATCGTCGACAAGATCCAGGAGGCCTACGGCAAGGTCGACGGCATCGTCATCAACCCGGCAGCTTACACGCACACGAGCGTCGCGATCCTCGACGCCCTCAAGGCCGTCGCCATCCCTGCCGTCGAGGTACACATCAGCGCCGTAGAGACGCGCGAAGACTTCCGCCAGGTGAGCTACGCCCGCCTAGCCTGCTTCGCCACCATCACCGGCGAGGGCCTGCAAGGCTACGCCCACGCGCTGGAGCTGCTGAGGGAACGTCTCGAAAAGTAAAATGCCAACCCCAACGAACAGTAGCGGCTTGCTCGCACTCGGCTCAAGCAGCATACAAAACGAAAAAGCCCAGACCAACAAGCGGTCTGGGCTTAATAAACGATGGTGCTCCATGGCGGATTCGAACCGTCGACCTTGGGATTAGAAGTCCCCTGCTCTATCCAACTGAGCTAATGGAGCAAATAGCCGCACGCCCAAGCAAGCGCAAGCCTGTCAGGCGCAAGTAATTATAACCTAGTTGAACTGCTCGCGATACGCCTTGCAGACCTCATCAACCGGGCCGTCCATGCGAAGGTCACCCTTCTCAATCCAAACGGCACGCTGGCAGATGCGCTCAACCTGCTCCATAGAGTGCGAAACGAACAGAACCGTCACGTCGCCGCTCTGGATAAAGTGCTGGATACGGTCCTCGCACTTCTGCTGGAAGAACACATCACCGACGGACAACGTCTCGTCAACGATCAGAATATCGGGCTCGGTAATCGTCGCGATTGCAAAGGCGATACGCGCCACCATGCCCGAGGAGAAGTTCTTAAGCGGCATATCGACAAAGTTCTGCAGCTCAGCGAACTCGATAATGCCGTCAAAGTTGGCGTCGATGAACTCCTTGGTATAGCCGAGCAGGGCACCGTTCAGATAGATGTTCTCGCGGGCAGTCAGCTCGGGGTCAAAGCCGGCACCAAGCTCAATCAGCGGCGCGATGTTACCGTGCACCTTAACACTGCCCTCGCTAGGCTCAAGCACGCCAGCGATAATCTTGAGCATCGTAGACTTGCCGGAGCCATTGGTGCCGACCAGACCCACGACCTCGCCACGATGAATATCGAACGAGATGTGCTTAAGCGCCCTAAACTCCTCAAAGAACAGCTCGTGCTTGGCAAGCTTGATGAAGTACTCCTTGAGGTTGGTCAGCGACTCGGACGCCATGTTAAAGATCATGGTGACGTCGTCGACCTCGACAGCCAGAGGCTGCTCGCTGTAATCAACAACAGATTCAGTCATCACAGCACTCCTTAGATGTAGAGGATGAACTTGCGCTCGGACTTATGGAACACGGTGTAGCCAATAACAAGCGCAAGGACCGCCCAAGCGACGCACATACCAAACGTCAAAAGCGAGGGCGTAGTCTGGAACAGGAAGATATCACGCATAAACTGCAGGTAGTTGTACATGGGGTTCGCATACACCAAGATCCGAACGATATGCGGCATCTGAGCAACAAAGTCGGTCGTCCAGAAAATAGGCGTGATATAGGTCCAAGCCGTGATGACAACACTCCACAGATGCATAACGTCGCGGAAAAAGACCGTGAGGGCCGAGAGCATCATGCCCAAGCCCATGCAGAAGCACATAAGCAGCAGCAGGCAGACCGGCAGCAGAATCAGGTGCCAAGAAGGCATAACATGGAACCACAGCATAACGATGGCAACGGCGACCAGCGAGAAGGCAAAGTTAACCAGCGAGAAGAGCACCTTCTGTACTGGGAAGACCCAACGGTGCACCTTAACCTTCTTGAGCAGCGGGGCAGCACCCACGATCGACGTCAGGGCCTGGTTCGTAGACTCGGACATGACGGCAAAGGTAACGTTACCCACGATCAAGTACAGCGGGTACATCTCGGGCGTAATCGAGCCATTGCGGCCCTGGGCAAAAATCGTCGAGAACACGATGGCCATGACGATCATCATCAGAAGCGGGTTGAGCACCGACCATGCGACGCCCAGAACGCTACGGCGATACTTGATCTTAAAATCCTTGGTAACCAGCTGACGAAGGATAAACGCGTCCTTCTCAAATTCGTTCTTAGCAAACGTCGCAGGCAGACTGCGAGCTTCTTGTTGCTTTGTCTGATCCGACACGGATGCAACTCCTTTACTCGTAATCGTTGACAAACGAACAGTATAGACCCGACGGCCCTGCAAACGATTCGCGCAACAAAACTGGAGAACTAACCCACATCTAAGGATGCCAAGCCCAAACGGCTATACTTTCAAGGATTGAATGTGTAAGGAGCATTGAGTGAATTCTGAATCTATCGCCGTCATCATCCCCTGCTACAACGAAGCGCTCACGATCGGCAAAGTCATCGACGACTTTCACCGCGAGCTTCCGCAAGCGACGGTCTATGTCTATGACAACAACTCGTCGGACGATACCTCACGCATCGCCACCGAGCACGGCGCCACGGTCCGCTTTGAGCCCCGTCAGGGAAAGGGCAACGTGTGCCGCCAGATGTTTCGCGACATCGACGCCGATTGCTACCTGATGGTCGACGGCGACGACACCTACCCCGCCGAGGCGGCCAAAGCCCTCTGCGAGCCTATCCTCAGCGGCACGGCCGACATGACCGTAGGCGATCGCCTTTCCAACGGCACCTATGCCGAGGAGAACAAGCGTGCCTTCCACGGCTTTGGCAACAATCTGGTCCGTGCCATGATCAAGTGGATCTATGGCTACAGCTTCGATGATGTCATGACCGGCTACCGTGCCATGAGCCGCCCGTTCGTTAAAACCTTCCCTGTGCTTTCCGAGGGCTTCCAGATCGAAACCGAGCTCTCGATCCACGCCGTCGACCACCGCTGGCGCATCAAGGATGTGCCCATCGAGTACCGCGACCGTCCGGAAGGTTCCGAGTCCAAGCTCAATACCGTAAGCGACGGCATTAAAGTCGTTGCGATGATTGGCACGCTGTTCAAGGACTACCGCCCTCTGAAGTTCTTCAGCCTCGTCGCGCTTCTGCTTGCGGTGATCGGCCTCGCCTTGGGCACGCCCATCGTTGTCGAGTATTTCCAGACCGGCCTCGTTCCGCGCTTCCCCACCGCCATGCTCGCCGCGTCGTTTATGTTCCTGTGCGGTCTGAGCCTTGCGACCGGCTTCATCCTCGATTCCGTGGCAAAGGTCGAAAAAAAGCAGTGGGAGGTCAACGTGTACAGCAAATACGCCTACGATGACCAGCCCGGCAGGTCCGCCACCACGCCAAGCGAGTGAAAGATCTTCCGCAAAATACTATTGGCACCACTGCGCAGATAGCCATCAACAAGAAAAGCCGCCGTTAAAGAACGGCGGCTTTTACTCTCGAAAAGTTGATAGCGGCTAGAGCGTCTTGAGGTACTCCCCAAGCTCTTCCTCCCAGTCGGGCATGTGGAACCCGACCGACTCGAGCCTGGAAAGGTCGAGCGCGGAGTGGACCGGGCGCGGGGCGACGGGTCCCCCGGCGCCGCCGTAGTAGTCGGCGGTGCTGACCGGCACGACCTTGTCCCCGTTGCCGTTGGCGGCCTCGAAGACGGCGCGGGCGATGTCGGCCCAGGACCTCACGGCGCCGGAGCCGGTGCAGTCGTAGGTGCCGTAGGGGGCGTGCGTCCCCAGCACATGGAAGATGGCCCGCGCCATGTCGCGCGTGAAGGTCAGGCGGCCCAGCTGGTCGTCCACGACGGTGACCTGGTCCAGCTTGTCGTCCGGGTCGGCGACGCGGTCGGAGAGCGCCTTCATCGTCTTGACGAAGTTGTGCCCCTCGCCGATGACCCAGGAGCTGCGCATGACGTAGTGGCGGGGGCAGCCGGCCACGGCAATGTCGCCCGCGGCCTTGGTCTGGCCGTAGACGGACAGCGGGCTGAGGGGCTCGTCCTCGGTATGGACCTCGGCCGTGCCGTCGAAGACGTAGTCGGAGGACACGTGCACGAGGGTGATCCCGTGCCCGGCGCAGGTGCGGGCGAGCAGGGCCGGGCCGGTCGCGTTGGCCTTCCAGGCGATGACACGGCCCTCGGGGGTCTCCGCCCTGTCCACGGCGGTGTAGGCGCCGCAGTTGATCACGGTGCCGTAGAGCGACCAGTCGTATTTGGAGTAGGCGTCCGGGTCTGACATATCGAAGGTGTCGATGTCGCAGAAGTCGAAGTCCTTGGCGACGCCGCGCTCCTCCGCCAGCGCGCGGACCGCATGGCCCAGCTGGCCGTTGCAGCCGATAACGAGGGTGCGCTTCGGCGCCATGGGGACGACGTCCTTGAGGTACGGGTGGTTGAGGTCGGCCTCGGATACGGTGGCCTCGTCGAGGGGGATCGGCCACTCGATGGCGAGCTCGGGGTCGGCGAGGTTCACGAAGGTGTAGGTCCTCTTGAGCTCGAGCGACCAGTGGGCGTCCACCAGGTAGGTGTAGGCGGTGCCGTCCTCCAGGGCCTGGAAGGAGTTGCCCACGCCGCGCGGGACGTAGATGGCCTTGGAGGGGTCCAGCACGGTCGTGTAGACCTTGCCGTAGGTGGCGCTGCCCTCGCGCAGGTCCACCCAGGCGCCGAAGACCGAGCCGCGGGCGACGGAGATGAACTTGTCCCAGGGCTCGGCGTGGATGCCGCGGGTGACGCCGCGGCTGTCGTTGTAGGAGATGTTGTTCTGGACGACCCTGAGGTCGGGGATGCCCAGGGCGGTCATCTTGGCGCGCTGCCAGTTCTCCTTGAACCAGCCGCGCGAGTCGCCGTGGACGGCGAGGTCGACTACCTTGAGGCCCTCGATGCCGGTCTCGGCGACGGAGAGGTCCTTCTCGAATGCGATGTCAGCCATGTGGGAAAAGCTCCTATCGAAGAGGTTGGGAAACCGGGGCGCCCGCGCGGGGACGCAGGATCATCCCCATGCCCTGCGGCCCCGCGCGGGCGCCCCGCGGTGCGGTTCGCCGGGGTTCGGCCTACTGCCCCTGCGCGCGGTAGCGGGCCTCGGTGGCCTCCTTGGCCGGGCGCCACCAGGACTCGTTGGCGACGTACCAGTCGATGGTGGCCTTCAGCCCCTCGGCGAAGTCGGTGTGTGCCGGCCTCCAGCCGAGCTCGCGCTGGAGCTTCGTGGAGTCGATGGCGTATCGGCGGTCGTGGCCGGGGCGGTCGGCGACCCAGTCGAAGTCCTCGGGGTCCTTTCCCATCGCCTCCAGGATCATGCGCAGCACGGTGATGTTGTTCTTCTCGCCATTTGCGCCGATGAGGTAGGTCTCGCCCATGCGGCCCTTGGTGAGGATGTCCCAGACGGCCGAGGAGTGGTCCTCGGTGTGGATCCAGTCGCGGACGTTCTC